>JAIXYK010000064.1 GCA_027490225.1 Bacteroidota bacterium
GAAAAAGTCTTGAGCGGGTTTCACAACATGAACTTCGCAACCGTAGCCGTTCGCAGTGATGAAACCGTGCATAGGTTCCCATTCCATTTCGCCCAAGTCGGAATGTACGATTACAACGCGCCCCTTGAAGCCTTGACGCATGATGTACGCGAGCATTGCCTGAGAGTCTTTGCCCCCGGAGTGGTTTACGAAGATTACTTCTGCGTTGTGTGCGGTGGTTAGTGCGTCGTTCATAAGTGGTTCCTTTCAAGTGTTAAAGTCAACGGTCAAGTACAAGATTATATCACGGCGCCCTAGAGTGCAAGCCCCAAGTGAAAATATTTTACAACGCCTTACCGGAGCCGCTTAATCGGGAACACCCGGAACACCCCCAAGCACAACCCCAAGACCGAATTCACAAAGCCCCTCAAGCCCTTACAGGCAAGCCCCGGAGTCTACTATACCGAACGGGCTGGAACCCCTCGCAGTTGCCCAAGGCAGCGCATCTCAGGGGGCGGGAACGCTTGGGTATGGGGGGGAAGGGGGAACCCGAGAACCAAACGCCTAAGCGCGCTAGGTGTGCCAGGATCTGTAAGGGGCGCAACTCGTGGGAATCATTCAGGATTCTGGAGTATGCAAGGTGCGTGCCGCAACCGAGTTCACTGCGGGCCTCAACTAGACAAGTTCTGTGCCAGAGTCCGGATTATAGAAACTTTTTTTGTTTAGCTGAAAAGTAACCCTTCCGCAAATCTCTACCATTTTTGCCCACTTGACTAATTTGCTTAACTACTCAATCCGTTTTCTATTACCGGGGATTTTCTTATGAGGTAGGGGAGGGGGGCATCACTTTTGCTTCTCAGGCTTCCAATCGGTTCAGATTCGAGCCAGAGGACAGGGAGGGGATTCTAAGATACAATTCTAGAATAGATTGGTGATCCCTTCACCTATCCTCTAACGATTAAGTTCCCATCTTCCAATTCGGACGAGTTCTCACCTTCGTTACAGGGGTAGTCCTAGATTCCGTTTGCAACGTCTAGGTGTGTTCCCTCGCTCACGCGCTTTAGCCCTGCGGTCTATGAGAAGAACGATTATCTTCTCTGGAGTGCAATCTCCACTTTACCCGCGACAGACAGGATGTTCCTACCCGAACATATTGTGTTGATTTAAAATAAAGAACCGGATACATTGATCCAGTTCTTTATTTATCACACACACACACAATACCGAAACGAGCGATTGGTTGCAATAACTGATCGCTCTTTTCTTTTGTTTTTTATCTGCGAATTATTTGCATCTATTCGATTAACGGATTAACTTTGTTTTATGTCAAACTCGAACGTGGCGACGCGTTGGCGCAAAGGAGAATCTGGTAACGCGGGAAACCGCAAAGTGGATCGCGCCGTTCAAGCCTTAAAGAAAATGGGAACCCAAGAGCTTGCAGAAACCTGCGAGATGATCTTGAAAGCCAATCGCAAAGAGCTTGCCGCTATTCTGAACGATCCCAATACTTCCATTCTCCAAGTAAATCTAATATCAGCCATTCTTGCAGATACTCAAAAAGGGTTGACATACACTCTAGATAAGTTACTTGAGCGAGTCGTTGGAAAGCCCAAAGAACGCATCGAGCTTTCTGGCGACCCGGATAACCCAATGACCATGCAAGCCGTTCAAGTATTGATCTCGTTGCCGGACAATGGAAGATCAGAACCGTCAACCGTGGTGTTTGAGCAACCCTCCGAGAAGATTGAATGAGCGCCGCGCCCAAAGCGAATAAAGTTTTATCTCCTCAGCCCGGTCCCCAATTACAATTCTTATCCACCAAAGCCGACATTGCCATATATGGCGGAGCCGCCGGAGCGGGTAAATCTTTTGCCCTGCTCTTGGAACCACTGCGACACTTCCACAATCCCCGTTTTGGGGGCGTTATCTTCAGACGTACTTCCGTTCAAGTTCGGAACCAAGGAGGGCTGTGGGACGAATCTGCGGACATATACACCCCATTGGGAGCTGTACCCCGGCAATCCTACTTGGAATGGCTATTCCCGTCCGGCGGTAAGCTCAAGTTCGCGCACCTTGAGACCGAACAAAACATCTATGACTGGCAAGGCGCCCAAATCGCGTTCATCGGGTTTGACGAAGTTACCCATTTCACCGAAAAGCAGTTTTTCTATATGCTCTCCCGGAACCGATCCATGTCCGGTATCCCCGGATACGTTCGCGCTACCTGTAACCCAGATACCGACTCTTGGGTCAGGCGGTTCATTGATTGGTGGATCGACGAACACGGATACCCAATCCCCGAGCGATCCGGAGTCCTGCGATACTTTATCCGAGTCGAAGATGAGATCCGTTGGGGAAGCTCACGCCAAGAGCTTATGGATAAATACGGCGCAGACGTTTTACCAAAATCCGTTACCTTTATCCCCGGAAAGATTTACGACAACCAACTACTCCTCGAAAAAGATCCCTCGTATTTGTCTTCACTGAAAGCTCTATCCCGAGTTGAACGCGCTCGACTCCTCGAAGGGAATTGGAACGTGCGCTCCGCCGCGGGACAATACTTTCAGCGCACTTGGTTTGAAGTAATTGAAGCCCTGCCCGCTCGCCCAATCATGACCATTCGATATTGGGACCGCGCCGCAACCAAGCCCTCCGAAACAAACCGAGATCCGGATTATACCGTCGGATTAAAACTGCACCGATACGAGGACGGTACTTGGGTAGTCGCAGACGTTGTGCGAGTCCGTGAATCCCCTCTTAACGTGGAACGAATAGTGCGGAATACCGCTACCCAAGACGGGTTCGGATGCCTCGTTGCAATTGAACAAGATCCCGGCTCTGCGGGTGTCGCAGATGCTGATAACTATGTGCGGCTCTTGGCAGGATTCAATATCCGAGTCCGTAAACCCGCTAAAGACAAAGTAACCCGCGCACTCCCCGTATCCGCCCAATGTGAACACGGGAACATTAAAATTCTCAAAGCCTCATGGAATGATTCTTTTTTAAATGAACTGGAAAATTTTCCCGATGCAAGCCATGATGACCAAGTAGACGCATTTTCGGGAGCTTTTAACGAACTAGCGACGGGGTATTCAATCCTCGATGTGTTATAGGGAGAGGTATGAAAAACAAAAAGCCGACAGCGGCAAAAAAACCAAAGATTGTAAAAAACACCAAAGAGCGAGTTCCGTTCCCGAACTCCGTTTCTAACGGGTTGTCCGAAGCCATCATGGGGTTTACTCCGGGCGGGATTGGCACGCAACTTGACCAAGTAGATACAACCTTTATCAACAACCGTTGGTATCTTGTTTCCAATATGCGGCAACTCCTCTCCGAGTTGTACGCAGAACACGGACTCATTCAAACCGTTGTTGGCGTCCCGGTCGATGATGGACTTCGCGGCGGCGTTGAAATCAAGACCAAGCAACTCTCCGAAGATGAGTTGTCGGAACTCATGAACTGCATTGACCGAAACGACGATATTAACACCGTCGGGCAAGCGCTTAAGTGGAACCGCCTGTATGGTGGCGCGGGCGTTGTGGTGATTACTGACCAAGACCCAATGACTCCACTCGTAACAACCGCAATCACAAAAGATACCCCACTTGAGTTTCGCGCAGTCGATATGTGGGAATTGTTTTGGGATAAACAAAACACCGAATCGTATGATCCAAGTTTGCAAGAAACAAAATTCGAGTATTACGCGTATTACGGAACCAAACTCCACAAATCCCGCGTATTCCGCATGAAAGGTATCCAACCGCCATCCTTCATCCGCCCACGACTTCGAGGTTGGGGATTGTCAGTTGTGGAATCCTTG
This sequence comes from Bacteroidota bacterium, assembly GCA_027490225.1. Lineage (GTDB taxonomy): Bacteria > Bacteroidota > Bacteroidia > M30B66 > M30B66 > JAIXYK01. The sequence goes on from JAIXYK010000064.1 coordinate 3,800, forward strand.
ATCCGCTCAATTAACCAATACTTCAAGACCAACGATCTTTGCTTTGAAGTCCTAGACGAGTTCAAGCTCGATATTTTCAAGATTAAGAACCTGACAACCACGTTGCTATCCTCCCAAGGGACGCAACAAATCCAACAGCGCGTGCAACTGGCAAACCAACAAAAGAACTACCAAAACGCGATTACGATGGATTCCGAAGACGACTACGTTCAAAAGCAGTTGTCCTTCTCCGGGATTGCGGAAATCTTAGAACAGATCCGGATTCAGATTGCATCCGATCTTCGTATGCCGATCACCAAGATTTTTGGGATCAGCGCCTCCGGATTTAACTCCGGCGAAGACGATATTGAAAACTACAACGCCATGATCGAGTCGGAGATTCGGTCAAAGTGTAAGTATGACATTTTGAAAGTGGTTGAGATTCGTTGCCAACAGTTGTTTGGGTTTGTGCCAAATGACATCTCGGTAACATTCAAGCCGCTTAGAACTCTATCGGGTGAACAGGAGCAAAACGTAAAAACCCAAAAGTTTAACCGCTTGATCGCGGCTCGCCAAAGCGGGGAGATGGATTCAGTGGAGTTCCGGAAAGCCTGTAACAAAGACGATTTGTTGCCGCTTAAGCTCGAAGACAAAGACCTTATGGTTGGCGATTACGACGAGGATTCCGCGCACGATGGTAGCGATCAGATTCCCGGACAACAGAAATCATACTCTCGCGCCGCAACCTTGGAGTCCGAAAAGCGATACGAGCGCAAACTGAACTACTTTAAAGAATCGGATAATATCAAAATCCCATTCGAGAAGGAAAAACACCCACGCGATAAAGATGGCGTATTTCGGACCGCGGGGAAAACCTCGAAAGAAGTAAAAGAACGCGAGCAGTACGAGCGCAGAAAAGAAAAGATCGAGGATAACGAGCGCCTGTTTGTCGTTCTTTGGAAGCAAACCGACGAGGGCGATAAGGCGATCTTGGTGAAGAAGCTCACCCCGGCGGCGCGTGACCGTATAAAGGATCATTTCGGTAAAGGGTACTTGGTTGAAAGCTATTCCGAAAGCCCAAGCGTTGAAGAGGGGCAGATTCGCAAACACCAAAACGATATTATTCCAGAGGACGCGGAAACCGTGTTGCCACACATCACCGAAACCGCAATTCAAAATCCGGGGGGAGTTGACGAGGAAGCATGGGAAAAAGCAAAAGAAGAGTGCGTAAAAACCTACGGAAAATTAAAGTATCCGGTAGTAATGACGATTTACAAAAAAATGAAAGGAATCGAATAATCATGAACTGGCAACCCGGCATTAGTTTAGAGGAAATCGAAAGAGAAGTTATCATTACCGCCCTCCGCTTTTATCAGTGGAACCGGACAAGAACTGCGGACGCGCTCAAGCTATCCGTTCGCACTATTCAAAATAAAATCTCTCAGTATGTGGACGAGGGTTACTTGGAGAAGATCCAACAGGAGCCGTTCAAGGTAGAACTTCCCGAAGAAGTTGAGCCGGAACCCGATCCGTACATGAAGCGCCAAATGGACGCGAGCCGTAAGAAACTCGTCCTTCGGGATCGCAGAGAGTCTTAATGTTAAAGCTAAAGCCCGTAGACGCCGACGTTCAGGATGAGGAGCGGCTTGCAAAAGAAATCGAGGCACTGCTTGAGAGTGAGGTCTACTTACCTCTCTTGGGGATCATTGGGGTAAAAAAGCGTTCCATAAAAAACGCGAAGGAAGATGTAATTTCCGCGTTACGTTCTGGAAAGATTTTTTATTCTAGGGGAAAATTCAGAGGTAAGTTCGACTCCACTCTCACAAGGGAACTTCGGAGTCTCGGCGCCGAATGGGATAGGCGGCAGGAAGCGTGGTCTATCCCAATCTCCGCAATTCCGGTAGTAATGCGGGTGGAGATTGGATTGGCGGTTGCACGAACGGAAGAGAAAACGAAAAAGCTACTCGACGCCCTCTCCAAGTTCGACACCGCAAAAATTTCCGAAAAGCTCAATGCCGACTCAATTTTTGACGCATCGCTCTCTAAAGCAGAGAAAAAAGTTAAACGCTCCCTCGGTCCGCTTGGGATTACCCCAACTTTGACCGAGGAGCAGAAAAATCTAATTATCCGCGAATATACTGCCAATACCCAAAAAGACATTAAGGGTTGGTTAGACGAAGAGCTTGTTGCTCTGCGAGCTAAGATCACCCGATTAACCTTGCAGGGCGTCCGATATGAGAACCTCATAGATGCCCTCCAACAAAGCTACGGAGTTAGTAGGGAAAAGGCTACGTTTTGGGCGCGCCAAGAAAACAACCTTATGACCGCCAAGTTCCGTGAATCCCAAATGCGGGACGCGGGCGTTATGCAATACGAATGGCGAACGGTCGCGGGATCACCCAATCACCCGGTAAGAGATTCGCACAAAGCCCTAGATGGCAAAATTTTCTCATGGGACGATCCACCAATCACAACCATGCCCGGCAAGCCGCAACGGAGAAACCACCCCGGAGAAGATTATAATTGCCGTTGCATTGCGGTTCCTGTGATAGAATAATCAAGAGAATGAAATTTTCATTGCAAAACGGTCAAGAGAAGTACGGAAGCGTTGAGAACGCCGAGTATCAAGGAAAGAAAGTTGAACTTGATAAGCCGTTCCGCACGCCCGACGGTCCCAAGAAGTTTTCCGTTTATGTAAAGAACCCAAAAGGGAACGTGGTTAAAGTTAATTTCGGCGATCCCAATATGGAAATCAAACGGGATGATCCGGAGGCAAAGAAGTCATTCCGGGCGCGCCATCACTGCGATTCCCAAAAAGACAAAACCACTCCCGCGTATTGGTCCTGCAAAATGTGGTCAAAAGAATCAGTTTCAGACATGACCAAAAACGAAGAAGAAGATTCAATGGACAACAGGTGTTGGGAGGGTTACGAGCCAGTTCCGGGCAAAAAACCATACGAAAAAGGATCTTGTCAGAAAAAATAATATGAAAATAGAAAACGCAAAAACCATGCCAAAAGTATTTTACGGTTTGCACATGGTCGAAGGTGTAGCCGAATACAAAGAACCCCAAATCAATAATGGGCAGCCGTACCGCATTTTCGTTGGCGAAAACTGTATTAAGAACATGGACACAACTTTCACCGGGCGCCCCCTGTACGTCACCCATGTTGATGATGTAAACCTCGACAATCTCCAAGCAGAGGCAGACGGGTACGTTGTCGAATCATTCTTTAATAAGTCCGATGGCAAACATTGGGCAAAGTTTATCGTCGTTTCGGATCGCGGTCATGAAGCAATCCGTTCAGGTTGGAAGTTGTCCAATGCTTATATCCCTAAAAAATTTTCCGGTGGGGGATTGTGGCATGGCGTTGAGTATCTCAAGGAGGTTGAGGAAGCCGAGTACGAACATCTTGCGCTCGTTCCAAACCCTCGTTACGAGGAATCAATTATTTTGACACCGGAAGAGTTTAAGAACTACAATGACCAAAAAGAGTCTGAATTGAAAAAATTTTCAAACTCGATAACCAAAGGAGCAAAATCAATGTTCAGCTTTTTCAAAAAATCTAAAATTGAGAATGGCGCTGATTTCGACGAAATGAGCGTAATTCTCCCCAAGAGCAAAAAAGAAAAGACTCTTGCACAGGTAATCAACGAGTCCGACGAGATGGAAATGAACGCCAAAGAAGAGCACCCAATGTGCAACATGGAACACTATGTGAACTATGGCGGCAAGAAAATGAAGCTGAACGAGATCATGTCAATGCTCGAAGGCATGACCAAGAAGCAAGAAGCGGAAAAGAAGCCAGAAATGGAAGAGAAGAAAGAAGAAGCCGCTAAGAACGAAGAAAAAGAAATCCACGTTGATATTGATTCCCACAAGGGAAAAGAAAAGATGGAAGATGCTATGAGCGACGAGGAAGCTAAGAAAAAAGCCCTTGCACTTGCCGAGCATGAAGAGAAAGAAATCGAAGAGGAGAAGAAAGAAAAGAAATCCAACCACTTCGATATTTTGAAAAATGCTGAACTGGATGCCATCACATCGGAAAAAGCCATTGAGCTTTCCGCCGATAAAGTGGCTAGAGGGAAAGCTAGGTACGGATCATAATAACCATTTAAAAAGGAGAAAAACAAATGGCACTTAGTATGAACCAATTTGCCCTCGAAGCCATCAAGGGCATGATTGACTTGAAAGTTGGTCCCTCAAACGTGATTTCCTGCGAGATTGATTCAAGCTCTGCGGGCGGTCTTGTTCCGGGACAAGCGGTTAAAATCGTAAGCACTGCGGGCGGTATCCCTAACGTGGTGGAATGTTCTGCGGCATCCGATGATGTATTCGGATTCATCGCATACGACATTAAGGACATCTCTTTTGCAGCCGGAGATAAAGTGGAAATCGCTTTCTCTCGCTCAACTGCAATGTATATGGAAGCGTCCGCGGCTATCGCTGCAAACGCATCCGTAATGATCGTTCTTTCTGGTAACAAAGTTGCAACTGCAACTGCAACCAATCGTATCGTTGGTCGCGCTCTTGATCGCGCAGGAGCATCTGGAGAACTGATTCGCGTAATCATCGACCTTCCGGGCGCAATCGCTTAACAACTAACCACATAGGAGAATAAAACAATGTCAAAAATCCTGAATAGCAAAGGCGAGCCAATCCTCCTGAATAAGCGGGAAGAATTGGTTGCAAATCACCTTCAACGCCAAGTGAACGCACTTGGGTATGAAATCAACATCACCACTCTGACTACCATCGTAAAGAAAGTCACCGAGCAAAAGTTTTTTGAAATTGCTCCGGCAGACTATCTCCCGGTGCGCGTTGGCGAAGGCGCTTGGTCTTCTAACCTCGTGACCTATCGTTCTTACCAACTCGGTGAAGATTTCTCGACTGGTGTTATCAACACTGGCGGAAACTCTTCCCGACTTGCACAAGGCGACGCGGGCGTTGACTCGGTAACTGTGAAAGTTCGCAATTGGGCGAAGGGTATTTCTTGGTCAATCTTTGATCTTGAGCTTGCCGCTAAATCCGGCAATTGGGATCTCGTGACTGCAAAAGAAAAAGCTCGTAAGCGCAATTGGGATCTTGGTATTCAGAAAGTTGCTTTCCTTGGGCTTTCTGGCGACTCTTCCGTACTTGGTCTTTATAACCAAGTTGGCGTTACCAACAACACCACTGCGATTACTGCCCCAATCAAGGGCTTGACCGCTGCAAACCTCAATACCCTTCTCGGAACTCTTGTAGAAGCGTATCGAGCAAACTGTAACCGCACTGCATATCCGACTCACTTCATTATCCCTGAATCGGATTACAACGGACTTGCATCTCTCACCGATGCAGCGTTCCCAATCAAGACCAAGTTGCAAGTTCTTGAAGAGGCTTTCCAGTTGGTTTGCCGCAACAAAAACTTCAAGATCCTTCCAAACGCTTACGGCGACAACGCGTACAGCGGACTTGGCGTTCAGCGCTACGCTCTTCTCAACTATGACGAAGAGTCTCTCCGCATGGATATTCCGGTTGATTACTCGAATACCCTTGCAAACAGCATTGATAACTTCAACTTCCAGAACGTAGGTTACGGCCAGTTCACCGGAGTTCAGGCTTATCGCCCTGCTGAATTGCTCTACTTCAGCTACTAATTACTCGTAGCAACCACAAGCGCCCCGGCATTTAATGAGTGTCGGGGCGTTATTTTAAAGAAAGGGAATCATGGCGTTCGTTACACCGACAGTTAGCGATTTTAAAATGCACTTCACCCGTGATTTCCCATACGGAACCGCGAACAATACCGTATTGGATTCCGACATTAGCAAAGCGATTGCAGAGGCGGGCGTAAACTTCAACGAAGCCCTTTTCTCTGATCAAAATACATATTCCATCGCATACCTTTATTTGACCGCGCATTACCTCGTAATGGATCTTCGGGCGTCCACCCAAGGTATCGCGGGCGACTTCCCTTGGTTGACCAACTCCAAGTCCGTTGGCTCAGTTTCCGAGGGATTGGCTATTCCTGATTTTATGCTTCAAAACCCCATGCTCAGTCACTTCGGCAAGACGTATTATGGGGTAAAGTATCTTTCATTGGTATTCCCAAGAATTGTTGCCCCAATGTTTTCAACTCCGGGCGGGACACAACCTTAATGGCTATCGTTTTTGACTTCAGAAAAATGAAAGAGTTTGAAGAGAAGTTAAAATCCAAAACAAAGGTTAAACTTGGAATATTGCATGACAACAGGCAAATGGCTTTAGAGGCAAACTCTACCAAAGCATTAAACGGGAAAAATGCAGTTACAAATGCTGAGATTGGCTATAAACATGAGTTTGGTAGATATTCCCCTGAATTAAACAAACGACTTCCAGTCCGATCATTTCTCAGGATGCCTTTAAGATTAAAATTCCAAACCGAGTTAGAGAAAAAGAAATTTTACAAAGAAGAAATGAGTAAACTGTTTTTTACAAAAACAAACGATCCTGCATTTTTTAAAATGATTGGTCTTGTTGGGCAAAAAGTTGTTTTAGATGCCTTTAAGACTGGAGGATATGGTCAGTGGAAGCCATCCGTAATGTCATTTAAACAAAACCATCAAACGCTAGTAGAGAGCGGACAGCTTCAACGATCTATTGCGTATGAAGTCATTTGGATGGCATAGATATGAAACCTTTAATAACCAATGCCAATAGCAGATCCCTAGACCAAATATCCCCGACGCTGCCCCAAATGAATTTGACGTCTTGGTTTCAAACAATCACTTTTACGGTTGTCAAAAAAGTTATTGTGAATTTTGAAACGATTGAAACGCAAACCAAGGTAGTATTTCAAGGGATCGTTGAAACGGTCGATCCATCAAAGCTAACCGTATTGCCAGTTGGGGAACGCCGATGGAACATGATTAGCGTTTGGACTTCAACGGACCTTGAGTTAAGCCCGGACGATTTGTTTTATTACAACAATGCCCCTTATAGGGTTATGCAAAAATACGATTGGCAGCCGTATGGGTACATTCAATACGAGTGTTCGGAGGACTTTAAGAAATGAGTCTCCAAATCTTATCCAATAGCACCAATGTTGCGATGGGCATTAGTATGCCAGTAATGGGCGCGGGCGGCGTTGCCCCATATACCTATTCGGTATTGGGTAACGGAAGCATTACCAATTCCGGAGTTTATTCGTCGGGATATAAGGTTGGTAAGGACGTTATTCGCGTCGTCGATTCTACGGGCAAGAGTGCCGTTCTGGACGTCTTTGTTGGAACCCCACTGCATCTATTGGCCGACATCATTCAAAGGCAATTGGGGCTTCCTGCGGGGCGTGTATGGCTTTGGGATCAAAAGGTTATTATGCCGACGGATTACGATATGTTCGTGGTCATTGGCGAAAGCATGGTTAAACCGTTCGGGTCTGCGAATTATTTTGACGCCGCATCAGATTCGCAGGTCATTTCCACTAATTGCTACGCGGAGGCTCAGATTGATATTTACAGCCGTGGACCGGAAGCAAGGGACCGTAAAGAGGAAGTGATTTTGGCATTGGCGTCGAACTATGCCGAAACCCAACAAGAATTGAATAATTTTCACATTGCCAAGCTGCCCAACAGTTTTAATAATTTATCGGTATTGGAATATGATAGTGGAACCGCAATTCCTTATAGATTTACAATAACGGTAGGAATACAATATCAAGTAAAGAGAATTAGCTCGACTCAATACTTTGATGATTTTGATGAACCGAGCGTAATAACGAATCCGTAGGAGGATTAAATGGCACAATTACCACTTTCAACAGTGATCAATGTATCGGTTTCTCAAAGTCCCGCAGGAATTGGGCAGCTTAATACTTCAAACATCGCCTTGTTTTCTGACGAAGTAGCGGCAGTGTCTTTCGGCGTTGATGGATACAAGATTTATTTTAGCCCGGATGAAGTAGAAACCGACTTTGGAACCGCTTCAAACACCTACAAAATGGCGCTTGCGGTTTTCTCCCAACAGCCAAATATTCTTGCAAACGGCGGTTACTTGGTTGTGATTCAACAGGTCAAAGAAGTTCAAACCATCGCCTTTGGTGGAACTCCGGTATCCGGAAGTTTCAAACTTAACTTTGACGGTACTGATACCGCCGCCATTCAGTACAACGCTACCGCCTCCGCAGTTCAAACCGCACTTCAGGCGATCCCGGCACTTGCCCAAGTTCAAGTTACTGGATCAATTCCTGCGGGTCTGACAATCACCTTTGTTGGCGTTCAAACAAACGCTCCGCTTCTTACCTCAAACACCAACACGATGGTTGATGGAGCTTCCGCGCCAGTCACAATCACGATTGCAGCATCCACCAACGGGGAAACTCTTGGGGCAGCAATTACTAGAACAAAAGACACCGTTCAATACTTCGGCATTATGGGAACATCTATCTTCTCAAGCGCCGATATGTTGGCGGCAGCGGCAGTGGTTCAGACGCTCAACAAGGTTGCGTTCTTCGTTACAAAAACTTCAGCCGATGTTGCTCCGGGTGGCATGATGGACCTCCTCAGAACTGGCGGATTCGATCAGTCGCGCGGGCTGTACTACGGGTCTGCGGCTGAAATTGATGCGCTTGTAATGATGGCATCATACGCAGGACGCGGACTCTCAACAAACTTTAGCGGTAGCAATACTACCCAAACCATGCAGCTAAAGGATTTGATTGGGGTTCAGGCGGACACCTCTATGACTGGAACGATTTACACTAACTGCCAAAACGCAGGGGTTGATGTTTACGCATCCATTCAGGGCGTTCCAAAGGTTCTGACTTCAGGAGCTAACAGCTTCTTCGATCAGGTTTATAACCTTCAATACTTCGTTATCGCGCTTCAGGTTGCAGGGTTTAACTTTCTTGCTCAAAGCTCTACCAAGATTCCACAAACCGAAAACGGGATTTCTGCACTGAAGGCAGCATACCGCGCCGTTTGTCAGCAAGCCGTAACCAATCAGTATTGCGCTCCCGGACAGTGGACTAGCGCAAGTACGTTTGGCGATCTTAATGATTTCTTGGATAACATCGCGCAAACCGGATTCTACATTTACAGCGTTCCGGTTGCTCAACAAACCGCAGCTTCTCGCGCAGCAAGACAAGCGCCATTGATTCAGATTGCGCTTAAAGAAGCAGGAGCGGTTCATAGCTCTAACGTAATTGTAAACGTGAACGCATAAGGGAGAGGAAAGATGAGTACAGTAGCACTTTCGGGACAAGATACGCTAGTAATCAACAACCGCATTTTGTCTGACTTGGCAGACGGAGATGTTGCGGTTTTGGAATACCCAAACAACATTGCCGACGTAAAAACAGGCAAAAACGGCAACAGCATTTATGCACTCAATGAAACCGGAAAGAACGCGGAGCTTACCCTTCGCCTAATCCGAGGATCGGCAGACGATAAATTTCTGAACGCATTGTTGGTTGCCCAAGAACAAAACTTTGCCGGAACTGTTTTGATGATTGGTGAATTCATCAAAAAGATCGGTGATGGAACCGGGCAAATCAAGAGCGATACCTACTTGGTTTCTGGCGGTATTTTCATCAAGCGAGTGGCAGCTAAGAGCAACGTCGAGGGGGATGTTGGGCAAAGCGTTTCTGAATATAAACTGAAATTCAGCAATGCACCTCGAATCATCACCTGATCGGAGCCGTAAATGAAAGAAGTGCAGTTGCCTAGTGGCGCAATCCTGAAGATTACACTATCCCCATTCGCAGTAGCCAAGGAGCTATTTCAAGCCGTTTCGGAAGAAGCGAAAATCTTGAAGCTAAACGCCGAAATGGAGATAGACGTAAACCTGATTAAAGACATTGTGGCAACTGGACTTGCTTCAAAGAAAATTGAGGCTTGCATTTGGGAGTGCATGAAAAAGGCGACCTATAATGGGCTTAAAATTACCGATGAAACCTTTGAGCCGGAACAGGCGCGACAGGATTATCTGACGGTTATTTTGGAGGTTGCCAAGGAAAACATCATGCCTTTTACGAAAAGCCTCTTTGCACAGTACGGGGATATTTTGAAAAAAGCCATTCCCGGCCAAGCATAGAGGCAAAAGAGGACAACTTATTGATTTATTTCCGCTTGGTGCGTGGAGGCTATGGGTCACTGGCGGAAGCGAAAGAAATGAATGTTCGAGAGGTGATTCAAGCGTTACACTATGAGCAGTTCGTAAATAATTACGAATCTGCATATTTGGAGATGGAATGAAGATTGGTGAAATGTTTGTTGAAATTGGTCTGACTGGACAGGCGGCTTTCACAAAAACCATCGGAGCCGTAACCAAATCATTTGGCGCAGCCGCAGACGGGGCAAACGCATTTCTTGGGGTTTCTAAAAAAGTATATGGCGCAATTGATGGCTACGTTGCCCCAATAGCAAAAGCCGGGGCGCAGCTATATCAGTTTGAACAAGCTACGGGCATTTCAATGGTCACGCTTCAAAAGTGGCAAAAGGAAATGCTTAACTTCGGCGTTCAGGGCGATGTTGTCCAACAGAGCTTCATGAATTTACAAAGAGCCGTAAACACAATGATCATGGGCGGCGGAGTGCCGAAAAACATGGCACTTATTTTCCAACGCGCCGGGGTTGATCTAAACAGAATCCGCGACACCACATACCTCATGGAAAAAATGATGGGTATTGCCAAAACAATGGACGTTGGGATTGGGCAAACTCTATTTGAAAACCTTGTTGGTCCGGAGATGTACCAAGCCATGCGGCGGTCTACTGCGGACATTCAAAAGATTACTGGAGACTTTTATACACCGGAACAAGGCAAGGCGCTAGAGCGCGTAAATGTAATGTGGGACAAGATGAAGTATCGCGCAGAAAAGGCTTTTGGCGGTATCATTGCGAACCACGGCCCAAAGCTAATTCAGCAAATCACCGTGATTATTGACAAGCTCGTAAAAATGATTGATCAGCTCGTCATTCTTGGCGAAAAGCTAGGAGTTTTTAAAATACTTGAAAAAACCTTTGATGGCATCAGCATGGCGATGCAAGCAATGAAAGCATTTTTTGAATACCTAGATGGAATGTTGGGTAAAGGAAAAGGGAGCTTGTTTGAAAAGGGATTGAAGTTGCTTGATCCATTTTTGGACAAATGGACAGAAAAAGTTGCAAAAATGATATATCCAACCCCGGAACTGCTTCCAAGTCCGGTTGCGGGCATGGCGGTTCCATTCAAGGGATCACAGTCAAACACAATGACATTTAACCAAACCATTACCGCAACAGGAGATGCAGAAACGGTCAAAAAAGCGGTTGCGAGCGGAACAACGTCGGGTATCAGACAGGCGGGCGCACAAATGCCATCGGTGACTCGGAAAAACTAAATTATGACAAACGCTCAAAACATTTTAAGTGGCACGACAGGGATTACAACGGGGATTACATCTCTCAATAATCTCATTTTTATTAGCCCACAAAATGATATTGGGTATTGGGCGCAGTCAACACCAATTGCTCCGGGGACACCAACCCCCGCCAAGCGAAACGTAGGGTTGTTGTTTCATTATGAAGGCGAAAACACGGCGACACTTGAAGCCGACATCACCGATCACTTTGTTGAATCGAACAACAGTATTTCCGATCAGATCGCAATTAAGCCGGATACCATTACGGTTCAAGGCTTTGTTGGAGAGCTTACGGATTACATTCCAGACGTAACTAGCATTGTAAATCTTGTCCAATCAAAACTCACCGTATTAACACCCTACGCGCCAGAACTAACAACAAGCGCGCTAATTAACATTAACAACGCGATTCTGGCATATCAGGTATTGGCGAATACGTTATCAACCGTTCAACAGGTTTTTGGCGAGGAGAGGCAAAAAACTAAACAACAAGTGTACTTTGCTAGGTTCTACGGGTGGTTTTATCAAAGGGCGCTATTCACAGTGCAAACGCCGTGGAGGATTTGGGAAAACATGGCGATCAAAAGCCTGAGAGCAATTCAAAATGCCGACACTCGAATGATTACGGATTTTGAAATTACTTTTAAACAAATCAATTATGTGAATCCCGTGTACGTTACCAATCCATATCAAGAGCGGGCGGCGGTTCAATATATAGATACGGTAAATCTTGGAACAAACAACTTGGCGTTATCCACCGAATCGGCGGATGGCGTTATTACCAACATTGTAGGATAACCCATGTTCGACGTGCAAAACATCACTTCCGACGGTAAACAAAAACAGCGGCTTGTTTTGCAAGATGGAACACAAGTGGACATTGAAATGGAATACTTGCCGCTTCAATCGGGGTGGGTTTTCAATTTGATCCGGTATCAAGATTTCGAGATTCGCGGTTTGAAGATTTGCGTAAGCCCTAACCTACTGTACCAATATAAAAATGTAATACCATTTGGGATAGCGGTAACTAGCAGGACCGGATTTGAGCCAACCCAACAGCAAGACTTTTCCTCCAACGAAGTTAAAATGTATATTTTAACCCAAGAAGAACTGCAGATTTACGAGGACTATTTAAGTAATGGATAAGTTGTTTAGAAATTACAACTTATTGGTGCAAGGGCTTGATGGGGAGTTTCAAGCGTTTACATTGCCATATACAATGGAGTTCGACATTCGCCGCAGCAAGTTTGGTGACGCAAATCAATGCAGCATTAAGATTTATAACCTAAATCCAAACACTCGGAACAATCTTCGCAAGGATTCTACTGATTTTGACATTAACCGGAGGCTAACGCTTTCGGTGGGATACGGCAAAAGCCTATCCACCATTTTTGATGGGACCATTTTTAGATGTTATTCCTATCGAGATGGCGTCACGTTTGTTACTGAAATTGAAGGTATGGACGCCGGGTTTGCGTTCGTAAATGCCGAAGTACAAATCGACTATTCCGCAGGAAGTACATACCAAGCCATTGTTGAAAAAATAGCAAAACAACTAGAGCCTTTTGGAATTACTAGAGGCGCAATTGGCAGGATACCGGGCGTCACAGAGAGAGCGGGTAGCTACGCGGGCAACGCCATTGAAATCCTTAAAAATTTAACTGGAAGAACATTTTTTATTGATAATCAAAAGCTCTTTGTTCTTCAAGACAACGAAACATTTGATGGTACATTTAACTTAATTAGCGCCGAAACGGGGTTGATTAACACACCAATCCTTCAAGAAACCTTGGTCAATTGCGAGATGATTATGGAGCCGAGAATCCTAATTGGGCAAAAGATTACCCTAGATTCTCAAACCGCATCTAACAACAATACAACAACGGATCGACTTCTTATCAATAACTTTAACGGGGAATACAAGGTCGTTGGGTTAGAGCATAAGGGAACGATCTCGCAAACGGTTGCGGGAACCGCAATCACCAAATTATCGCTTGCCGGGTCTTATACCATTGGGCAGTTATCGGGGGTATTGTAATGCCAACAGGAAAAGTAACAGAACCAACACCGTTTAGTAGGATTACCCCGGCGGCGGAAATGTCACTGGCGCAACTCTTGGATGAGCGATTGCGGGGGTTGAAGCTCGATTTCAACTGCCACGCGATTGCCAAAATTCAAACCTTTAACTCTGCAAACCTTACTTGCACCGCAAGCATTAACTACACCAAGACGTTTCTTAAAAGAAACGAAGATGGGACATATTCAGACGAGTATATAGAATACCCGGTATTGGCGGACGTTCCAGTTGTGGTTATGAGTGGCGGAGCGGGATCTCTTACGTTCCCAATTGCCGCCGGGGATGATTGCCTTATTCTTTTTAATGACCGAGATATTGATAATTGGTTTGCGACCGGACAGGCGTTGCCGCTTAACTCCAATCGACTTCACAGCCTTAATGATGGAATTGCCCTTGTCGGCATTAGATCGTCTAATAATCCAATAGCCGGATATGATTCCACGAGGGTTGTATTAAAAAACAATCAAGCATCGGTGGGCGTCGGAGCGAATAAAATTCAAATTAAAAATCAAACCAGAAATCTATATACAATTTTAAATAATTTAATTACCGCGCTACAAACCTTCGCACAAACCACAAGCACCGCAACAACGGCTCCGCAAATTGCTACGGCTGCATTAACTCTTGTGGCAGCAATTAAAACAGTGCCTAACGATTTATCAGCACAACTCGGGGAGTTAATGGAATGATTGTACGAGCATTGGATTCAAACCACGATTGGACTTACGGCAAGGGGCGAAACAATTACAGGAGAGACAACGACGCAATTGTTCAAAACATAGATACCCGACTATTATGCTTTGTAAATGATTGCTTTTTTGACAAAGATGGGGGCATTGATTGGTGGACTTTGCTTGGCGGTAAAAACAGGTTGGCGCTAGAGCTTGCCATATCCGGCACAATTCTTAATACTGACGCTGTAACGGCTTTGCTTGCTCTTTCTTTGAATTTGAACCAAGATAGACTTATAACGATTTCGTATCAGGTGGTTACTGACTATTCCACCAATAAGAGTCTAAATGGTACGGTCACTTTGGGCGGAGGGATATAATGCCAAACATAATTACCTCATCAGGATTACAAACCGCCACATCATCGGAATTGATTGCCCAATTCACAGCGGATTTCCAAGCAATTTACGGCGCAGACATTAACCTCGATCCGGATACCCCGGACGGGCAAATGATGATGATTTTCATTCAATCCGTATTGGATTTGGAAAGTCTTCTTACCCAAATCTATAACGGATTTGATCCGGACCTTGCCGTAGGTAATGTACTCGATCAGAGGGTTGCAATTAACGGGATTCAGCGTCTTGGTGGTACATACACTATTACGCCAGTTTCAATCACAACCACGCTCTCCCCAAGCCAAAGCATTACGCTCAAGGGGTTAGATTTACACCCTGACGATCCATACACGGTTTCGGATTCCGCGGGAACTCAATACTTTTTGCAAATTACAACCACGATTTCTACGGTTGGAACTAGCACTACATCTCTGTCTTTTAGAGCGGCAGAGCCGGGGGCAACGCTTACACAGCAAAATACCATTAACACTCCGGTCACAATTGTAATTGGTGTCACTGGCGTTATTAACCCTTTGCCATACACATCGCTTGGTCTTAACCAAGAAACGGACGCACAACTTAAAGTACGGCGTCAAAGATCGGTTGCGTTGGCATCTAAAGGGTATTTGTCCGGATTGCTTGCCGCGCTTCAAAACATTTCAGGGGTAGAAACCGCAATTGTTTACGAGAACACGGGCGATGTTGTTGACGCAAAAGGCATTACCCCTCATGCAATTTGGGTAATCGTTGGCGGAACCGTGGCAGACGTCGATGTTGCAACCGCTATTTACAACAAAAGAAATGCCGGGTGCGGTCTTTATACAATTCTTGGACCGAGCTTAAAAACCTACAACATCACCCAAGATGATGGGTCTATTTTTACGGTAAAATGGAACACCGTAATTAGCCAACCCATCTTCCTCAAGGTTGGCTTAACATCTATTGATGGCATTACTCCCCCGTTGTCTGCGGCGATTGTTGCGGGACTTCCTTCCAAGTTTGTTCTTGGGGTTGGGGAAACCGTAGATATTAACGAAGTGGCAACTTGGATTCAAGAAATTGATCCGAATTGCTTGGTTACATTCCCTGCAACTTACGGGCTTTCAGCTAATAACGTGACGTTCTTTAACATCCTTTCGCCTAGTTCATTCAACGGTCAAATGAACCTTCCAAGCGGAAACATTAGCTTCACTATATTCTAATGACAACAAACGACATTATTAACTATTACGCCAATCTTCTGATTATACAATACGCCAACAAGCCAAAGGCGTATGCCACGATTCAGGCGTTGGTAAAAATGGTTGTAATGGATCAATTGCCAGTTGCCGTTCAAGGCGCGTTTGATTTATCAACTGCCTCCGGGGTTCAGCTAGACGTATTGGCTAAGTATGCGGGAGTTACCAGAACCTCATCAGGATTGGGCGTAACCGTAACTTTGACCGATGCAGAGCTTAGAACCTTGATTCAATTTGCAATCATCGTGAACAATAGCGGCTCTGCCCTTGGGGATTTTGTGCCGCCACTGGCGGAGTTCTTCCCCAATTCCATTTATATTTTCGATCATAAGACCATGAGAATTTCATTCTTATTGGATTCGGACATTGGAAGTATTGCGCTTATCCAAGCGGTTTTGATTCAAAATTTGTTGCCGAAGCCGATGGGCGTTAGAAAAACGGTTATTTATACATCGGATATATTGTTTTTCGGGATGCGGACATATTTGGCAAACACAACGAACATTAGACCATTTAATAGCTATGCAAGCTCGCCACAGCCAACTTGGAAGTGGCTATCTTATCAAATGGCGGTATAAGGAGAATATATGCCAAGGTACACAAGATATTTACAAAAGATTTTCGGATCAACGGCGGGCGGAACGGAGATAGCGCAATACGGATCTTTGGCAAACGGAACGCCAAACTATACAACAAACCCCCTGACGATTCAGGGGTTGGGACAATATCTCCAAGGATGGTTTGCCGGGGTAGTTGGTGGAAACAGCCCTGCAATCGAAGACATGAACGCGTTGTTTTATTTAATGACATACCAACTTGCATACATCATGCAGCTTGGAACGCCGGAGTATGATGCGACAACGGAATACTTTATCGGCTCAATCGTTCAGGACGGATTTGGAGTTACCTACGTTTCATTGACTGACAACAACTTGGGTAACGCTCTTTCAAACGCGACTCACTGGAAACGTGCGGGAAGCGGGATTAGCGGAACCACGTTAATTTCTACAACTACAACCTTGTCGAATACTAATGCTAACCAAGTAATTAAAGTGGACACTACCGGGGGCGCGTTTACAGTAACAATGCCCGCCACTCCGCCAAACTTTGCCGTATTTTATTTCAAAGACGTTGGCGGAGCGTTGGCGACAAACCCGTTGACAATCAATCCGAACGGAAAAAATATTGAGGGGTTGGCATCTAACTATGTTGTATATGCTCCGTATTGGAGCCGCGGTGTGTTTTACGATGGAACCGCATATTGGTTGATCTAAGGAGCTTATGGCAACAGCGATACAAACATTTACAGCAACGGGGACATGGACAGCGCCCGCCGGGGTAACAACGGTTGTTGTAACGCCAACGTATGCGCCATTTGATCAATATGCGGGGTTGGTTGCATTTGCCTTTAATGCAACAAATGGGAGTGTATATGGGTTTGGACAAAATGCGGCAGGGGCATTTGGAAATGGAATTGGAACACTTGTAGATTCGACGTCACCAATCGTTATTGCTCAAGGATTAAAAACGTACAAAGTTTTTTCAGGAGTCAATACGGTTGCTTCCTTTTTTTATATTGGAAAGGATGGAATTACATACGCTGCGGGGAGCAATTTAGAAGGGTCTTTAGGCATTGGTGATACGACTCCGCGATCCGTTCCAACCGCAGTATTGGGAGGGCTATCTTTTAAAGAAATAATCAGCGAAAACGATCAAGGGGTTCCAAACCGAACAACCACATTTGGACTTACAACCAATGGGGATTTGTTTGCATGGGGAAACAATGCGATTGGGCAACTTGGCGACGGAACGACTGTTTCAAAATCGTCGCCTGTTAGAGTTCTTGGCGGGTTAAAATTTAAAAAAGTACAAATTGCAGTTGCACCATCCAACATTGCGGGAGTCCAAACGTCCTGCTTTGGGCTTACAACAACAGGGCAAATTTACGCTTGGGGCGGCAACGTCGATGGGCAACTAGGAACGGGGGACACAACAAATAGAACCTCGCCCGCATTGGTGATTGGCGGTCAGACTTGGACAGATTTTAGCGCGATTGGAACTGGATCACAGGTCGCGGTTTTGGCACTTAACTCAAGCGGTGTGGCATATTCTTGGGGCGTTGATATTAGCGGGATCAGAGGGGATGGTGGAGCGGTTTTTAAAACAAGCTCTCCCGGATTGGTTTCGGGCGGACACACGTTTGTGAAATTGGTAGCCGTAGGCAAAGGTTCGTCGGCTTATGGTTTAAAGTCAAATGGAGAAGTTTGGAGTTGGGGACAAAATATAAATGGTCAACTCGGACTTAATGACACCACATTTAGAAATGTTCCAAATCAAATAATTGGTGGATTAACCGCAACGAATGTGTTTAGCGATGGGCTTGGATCAGCATTTATTACAACACAATCAAATCAATTATATGCACTAGGAAGAAACATTTATGGGAACCTTGGCGTTGGTGATGTCACCCCAAGAAGTTCTCCCGCATTGGTGTTAGGGGGGTTTTCTTGGAAAAAAATGATTGGAGGTGTGGGAGGAAACGGATTTCCGAAAGCGGTTACAAATGGAGGGGCAATATATTTTTGGGGCGCGTTTTATAGTAGCGTTACAGACACAAGAAGTTCTCCAGTTATTATGCCGGGTGGATTAACCTTAAAAGAAGACGCAGAATCTTTTGGTCCAATGCCAAGCAGGACGCAAATCACGGTCGTTCCCGGAACGAGCTATGCCGTGACAATCAGCGACAAGATTTCAACCTTTGGCAAGGTTTCAGTGTCAAGTGGGGCGATTAGCTCATTAACCATAGAGTACGATCAATAATATGGGAAAAATAGCGCAACAAATTATTACAGCAAGTGGATCATGGACCGCCCCGGCGGGAGTGGCGTCGATAAATGTAAAAGCCGAATACTCGTTTCTGGAACCGGAATTGGTAAACTCCACGTTCTTATTGAGTCAACAAAACGCTTTGTATGCTTGCGGATTGAATACTACAGGAAGATTGGGCGTTGGCGATAACGCAAACAAATCGGCATTAACTCCGATAGCCAATACCACATATTTAAAAATTTGTTCGTCATACAATACAGCCGATACCAATTATGCAATTGCTTCTAGCGGGGTTTCCTACGCTTGGGGAGCAAACGCAAACGGACAAATCGGAGACGGAACGGTTGTGCCTAAAAGCGTACCGACAATAGTTTCAGGCGGGCTTTTATTTGATGTGATTAGAAGTTCGGGACTGACTGCGGCGGGAGTTACCAAAAACGGGAATTGGTATTCGTGGGGGCTTAATAACTTAGGGCAACTTGGGGTTCTGGATATTGCTCCAAGAAGCGTGCCTACCTTGGTTCAAGGCGCAGTATCATTTCAAGACGTCGTTGTTGGACGAGATGCCGTATGCGCTCTATCGGCAGCGGGGCAAGTATGGTGCGTTGGTTCTAATGCCGTGGGACAGCTTGGCGATGGAACGACAACAACAAGGAGTTCTCCCGCGGTAGTAGCCGGAGCGGTTACATTTAAAGCTCTGTATGGCGGGTATCTTAACACTACAGACGAAAGTTTTTACGCAATCGCAACCAATGGCGACACATACGCGTGGGGAGATAACGATTCCGGGCAACTCGGGGTAGGTGATTTGCTCAACAAAAGTTCACCAACCTTGATTCCGGGCGGGTATCAATTTCTCAAAATTTGGGACACAATCGAAAACTCAACCTATGGGATTACCTCCGATGGGACGCTGTATGCGTGGGGATCGAATCAATACGGGCAATTGGGGACCAATGAAGATCCTGCAACCATACCGCGTAAAAGCTCCCCAACGCTTGTAGTTGGTGGATTAAAGTTTGTATATTTTAGCCCCGGAAGTCTTGGGCAGAACGCGTATGGGATTACGGCGGACGGTAGTTTGTATGCTTGGGGACGTAACCAAGGCGGACAGCTAGGGCAAAACAACATCACGTCTATAAGCTCTCCGGCGTTGGTATTGGGGACTTCAGGTCTTGGATTCCGCAGAGTGGCGGTTATTGGAAACTCCGTTCTTGCGTACACCACAAGCGGAGATATTTACGGGTGGGGATTAAACGCCAACGGGGAGTGTGGATTGGGAGATACGACAGCCCGAAGCAGCCCGGTTTTATTGGCGGGGGCAATCTTCCCACAAATTGTAACACCACCCGAAGCGCCGTTCCCAAGCTCAGTGGATATAACGGTTATTCCGGGGACTACATACAGCATTGTGTTTTCTTCCCAATACTCTACATTTAATGGAACGCAAGTTGGATACGGGGACATTGAGCGTTTAATTATCACATACGAGCAATAATATGGCGAATACAGCAACTCAAACAGTAACCTCTAGTGGAACATGGATAGCCCCGGCAGGGGTTCGGCAGATTGTTGTAACTCCAAAATACAAAACTAATATTGGAAATTACACGGGCAGCTTAGGGGCAAATTTCAGTTGTTGGTTAAATAAGTCAGGCGCGTATTTTGCATTTGGACAAAACAACCTTGGGCAATGCGGAACTAGCGATTTAACTTATCGAAGCACGCCAACAATAATCACCTCAGTTCAATTGAAAAAATTATTTAAAGCAGACATGGTGGTCAACCTAAATCAAACATGGGGCTTAGATAATTTAAATCGTTTGGTTTCTTGGGGACAAAATTCGCAAGGGCAAATTGGAGCAAACGACACGGTTGTTGCAAAAAGTTCACCCACTATTGTGTTAGGGACTTTTACGGCAAAGCAAATAGCAACGGTTGCGGACTCCACTCAAATCGTAACCACTTTAGGGCAATCTTATGCAGCCGGACACAATCAAGACGGAGAGGGCGGGACGAGCCAACTTCCCGGAGTTGGGGGAGTAAATCAAATTTCAAGCCCCACACTTGTGGTGGGAGGACTAACTTTTTTAAGCATCAGGTCTAATAGCAATACTTCCGGGGGCGCTTTTTACGGGATAACAACATCCAACGTAGGTTACGCATGGGGATGGAACTCTTTTGGTTATCTTGGGACAAATGAAAATCCTGCAACCGTTCTTAGCAAAAGTTCTCCAACCATTATTGCCGGAGGATTATCTTGGAAAGAAATAGCAATTGGGGCGGGGATTACTACCGCGGGGAAATTATACACTTGGGGTCCGGCATCTAACGGGGGTTTGGGCGATGGCACTACGGTTAATAGATCAAGTCCGGCTTTGATCGCCTCTGCTTTAAACTTTTCTAAGTTCGCAGAGGGAACGCAGCAAATTGTATTAGACGACACGGGGAATATTTATGCGTGGTCCTTCGGCGGAACTTCGGCGTTTTACGGCTCATCGGCTGTAATGATAAGCAACGGGACCGCAAAGTTTGTCTCGGTAAAAGCATATACAAGCGTGGGTTTTGCTTTAGCGCTTACAACTGACGGAAAACTGTACTCTTGGGGGGCAAATGCTTCCGGACAACTTGGGCAAGGAGATACAACGGCACGATCTTTTCCAACTCTTATTTCTACACTTTCAGATGTGGTGGATTATAAAATTGGTAACGCTATAGGATACGCTGTAACAAGAAACGGAAATGTATATGCTTGGGGTTCAAATTTATCGGGAGAACTAGGGACAGGAGATAATACTCCAAGAAGCACGCCAACACTGGTTGCAACAATTAAATTACCGATTGTGGAAACCTCAGATCTACCCAATTTCCCAAGCTCCACACAAATTAATGTAACTCCGGGGACTTCCTATACGATTACATTCTCGACCGCATACAGCACATTCAATAGTACAAATGTGGCGTTCGGCGAGCTTGAAAGCCTAGCAATTTCGTACTCCCAATAACCTTGCAAATTTTGCACAATCAGTTATGGTTTGTTTATGGAAAAAACAAACTATACGAAAATGGATTCCTTGCAGATTCCTGCAATGATGTTGCCGGGATTTCGCACGACTTTGGCGGTTCAAAACGGAGTTGAAAAAAACTTATTGTTTAGGACTTGGGGCGGTCTTGGCGATCAGATTTGCGCGGAGCCGACTTTGCGATATGCGATCAACACTTTCAAGGGAAGATGTAAGATTAGCCTTGAGAGCGAGCGCCCGGAGTTTTTTCAGCATTTGGAATTTGAAAAGGTGTACGACTTAAGCAAAGGGCAAAAGGCTAATCCGGACAAATATTTGACGTTCGAGACAATTACGCCGCCAAACGACACTAACCTTGTGTGGCAGTTCTTCAGTCATATGCTAACCAATTGTGTTGATTTCCCTTCAATGTGCGCGCTTCGCCTTACTCTGCCAATCGCGGACAAAGAGGTGCGGTTGCATGATGTTGGGTACAAGCCGGAGTTCGATTTGGGTAATGCGGTAATCATTCACGCGGGCAGACATTGGCAATCAAAAACATTTCCAAAAGAGTTTTGGGATTCGGTTGTGAACGAAGTCCTACACCATCAAGCCATACCCGTTCTGATTGGGGGAAATGCGGATGACAACAGGGGTACGGTTGACGTGGATACGCGGGAATGTATTGATCTCAGAAACAAGCTCTCTTTGATGGAAACCGTATCGCTTTTGAAACAGTCAAAGGTTTTGTTGACCAATGACAGTTCGCCTTTGCACATGGCGGTTGATTCCGACGCGTGGATTGGGTTTGTTGCCACTTGCAAGCACCCGGATCATATTGGGCATTGGCGGCGTGGGGAGTGGATGTGGCGAATGGTAAATCATGGCAAAGGCGGCATTTGGGACATTATGGATTACTGCCCGAATGTTGAAAACGAAGTGTCGGCTGAAAACGTGGGTGATCACCTAGAGAAGTGGTTGCCTGATCCAAAGGAGTTTGCAAAATGGGGAATCTCGAAACTATGAATCTTTCACAAATCAAGGTAGGCGATCGCACGATTTACTTCAGAGATGGCACAAGCGATGCGGTGATTATCAACGCCAATCTTTATTGCGGGCAAAAGAATTGGAAGCCGGAATACACTTTCCCGGACTTGCCGCTTAACCCGGAGATCATTTTTGATATTGGGGCAAACATTGGGATTACGGCGCTAGTGCTGGCAAACAAATACCCTTACGCGACGGTGTACGCGTTCGAGCCGGAGGCGGAAAATTATTCGATACTGCAAAAGAATGTTGAGGGCTTTGATCGGATAAAGACGTTTAACTTTGGGTTGTCGAATGAGACTAAGGGGCTATCCCTGAACAAGTCCTCGGATGCGAACAATTTTGGCGGCTACACGACGTTTGATGTTGGGGCAGGGGAAAAGCATCAGGACATCCAAGTGCGCTCAATTTCGGAGTTTATGAGCGAATACGGCATTGATAAGATTGACCTAGTAAAGATCGACTGCGAGGGAGCCGAATACGACATTTTAACGACGATTGACTTGGCAAATATTTCGTGGATCGAGGGCGAGTGTCACGGGATTAAAGATTACGAGCTTTTGGGGCATATCGCCAAAACGCATGAATTGGGCATTTCAAAACCCTTGGGGCAGCGTAATTTCAATTTTCAGGGCTTGAATAAGAAGTGGACGCGAGTAAAATGATGGAATGAATCTGCCTCTTGATCTTACAGGTTTTATTCTTTCTGGAACTGCGGCATTGATTTGGCTTGTACGGCTAGAGGGGCGGTTGATTACAGCCCTTGAAAAAGTGAAAGACTTATCGTCCCAAGTTTCAAACCAAGAAAAAAAGCACGAAGCGCTAGATAACAGGATCATGGAAAAGCTCTCGTTTATTGAGAGAAGTCTTGCTAAGATCGAGGGACAACTGATTATTACCCGGAGGGAAAATGAACAATAAAGAGTTGAAAGAAGTGTTGGGCGGATTGATTTCGATTGCAGGGCTTCTTGCTGAAGAATTTAAAGATGGCGTGCAAGCTACCGACTTTCTCCAAATCGTGACCAAGATCCAAGCAAACGAGGCGCTCAAGGCTAAGTTGCTCGAAGCGTACAACGGGATCGACCAAGTTCCATCCGAAGTTAAAGACCTCAGCGTTGCCGAGACAGTGGACATCATGGCGCACATTGGGCCAGAATTGTTTAAACTGATCGCGGCGGTTAAGAAGTGATTTCTCTCGTATTGCAAACCATTATTGCGTTGCCTAAAATTGCAAGTTTAATCATATCTCTGATTAAATTGGTCAAGCAAGAGCAGGAACGCGTAAAGGAAAACAATTTAAAAAAAGCAGTTGATGGTCTACAAGGGGGGAATGATGACCTTCAAAGCCTTAACGAAACTATCACTCGCAACCTTCCTTAGCTTCTTGAGCAGTTGCGCGGAGCTACCCAAGCACCCGCAGGGATGGTCCTGCACGTTGTCTTACAATCACGGGACTCCGGGCGATTCTGTTTTTGTTTGTAATGAGATCGTAGCGCCAAATACATCGAAAACTTTTCCGATTGGCGATCCGATGTTCAAAAATGCTCATTGCATGGACTTAAAAAGTTTTAGGGCTTATTCTGAATATGTTTTTAAACTACGGGACAGGCTTATCGCTTGTGAATTGAGTGGACTATGAGCGCAGGGATTTACGATCTATACATCGAGCAGGGGGCGACTTTTTTCCGGGAGTGTACCTATAAGGACGCATCCGGAGCGCCGATCAATTTGACGGGCATGACTCTCGCCGCGCAAATCAGGCGTTCGTATTCTGATCCCACAATTGCTCAAACCATTACTTGCACAATTCTCAACCAAGCCGTTCCTGCTAACTTGGGCAAGTTTACCTTGGAGATTTCAGCCGTGAACACAGCCGCGATGGTTGTGAATCCGGCGGTAGACTTCACCAACACGATTACAAACTACACTTGGGATATTGAACTGAATACCGGGTCGGCAATTAAACGACTGATGCAGGGGACGGTTTACTTATCTCCGGAGGTGACTAGGTGAGCGAGAATGTCATTGTCGCGGATCAGGTTCAAACGACCATTGAAGTCCTTACCGCTGATGGCGTTACCGTTGTACCCGTTGTCGAACAAAATGTTGTTGAGATTATAACCGAAGGCACGCAGGGTCCGGTAGGACAGGGCGTACCAACTGGCGGAACGGTTGGGCAAGTCCTTACCAAAAACTCATCCACCAATTACGATACGTCTTGGCAGACACCAACCCCCGCCCCGGTCACTTCCGTAAACGGTTACGTTGGCGCGGTTGTATTGACCAAATCGGATGTTGGTCTTGGGAACGTCGATAACACAAGCGATTTGAACAAGCCGATCTCTACAGCTACCCAAACCGCTTTGAACGCCAAGCAGGATCTTTTGGGGTACACGCCCGAGAACGTAGCGAACAAATCCACAAACACATCTCTTGGCACGTCCGATACGCTCTACCCTTCGCAAAACGCGGTAAAGACTTATGTGGATAGCGCCATCGTCGCGGGAGCTACGCCGGACGCAACCACCCTTATTAAGGGTAAAATTCAGCTTGCGGGCGATCTTTCCGGAACTGCGGCGCTACCAACCGTCCCGGCACTTGCAAACAAGGTAAATACAACAACGACTATTAGCACAACCGCTCCGCTTTCAGGCGGCGGTGATCTTTCTGCAAACAGAACCTTGTCGATTACCCAATCCTCAGGATCGACTGATGGGTATTTATCGAGCGCAGATTACAACACATTTGCAGGGAAACAGCCCGCCGGGAACTATATCACTGCTCTTACTGGCGATGTAACTGCATCGGGTCCGGGATCGGCTGCGGCTACGCTCTCAAACACTGGCGTAACTGCGGGCGCGTACACCAACGCAAACATTACCGTAGACTCCAAGGGACGCATTACGGTTGCATCAAATGGAACAGGAGGGGGCGTATCATCGGTAAACAGCGCGGACGCATCTATTACGGTCAGCCCCACGACTGGCGCGGTAGATGTTAGCTTGCCCGCTACCGGAGTAACGGCGGGTTCGTATCTTGTTACCGGGGCGACGATTGATGCAAAGGGAAGAGTAACGGCGGCTCAAGAAAACTATTATTTGACCATCGTCAATGCTTTAATATTTGGATAAGGTAAACCCATGAAGATTACATTAGACCCAATACAGTTTGTTTTTACACCAAGCACCAATACAGTCAGCTTTGTGCCTATGAGTGGGGCTTTCAAGCCTGAACGCTTGTTGGCAGTAATCAACACTACTACTGGCAAACTCGTTTATTCTGCGGCTTCGCAACCCGCCGGATTCGGTGGGACATTCTCTACCACAACATTTCCAAACGACACGCTTACCTACTTCAGCTCAAACGCAGGGCAATCAGCCTCTGACATTCTTCAGGTTTTGTACGATAGCGAAACTCAGCCGCAAATTGTATCAGGAAACGTTTCTTCGTACATTTTAGAATCTGGAGGAAATACGATAGGAGGAGTTCAAGACGCTGCTTCAGGGGATTACAAACTCCTTACAGCATCTAACACCTACGCGGCGGATGGTACGCCAATTCTCTCTACCGTTGATCCAATGACGGGTGGAGATGGGCTAAACATTCATTTGCAAAGCTCGTCCTACGGTGGACAAGTTGGAAATCCGATTCCTGTCCCAAACAATAATAACGCTCTTTCCGTGGGGTTTTTGAACAATAGCGTGTTGGTCAGTCCAGCTATGGACCCCGTTACGAACCAACTGATTGTGCAGTCATCTGGCGTACCCCTTCAAGCTGTTGACCTTACTTCAGTAGATGGCGCACCAATCGCTCTCGGGTCAGCCCCAATGGGTAGCTCGCTTCCCGTAACCATTGCTTCAGACCAAACAGCAATCCCAATCACAAGCTCAAGCCCTATCAATGTGAATGTCACGCAGTCCGTGTCCCAAGACATCCTCGGTGTGGCTATCGGTGGAAACAGAAACAATCAAATTGAAATCGCATTTAATACGGCTCCGGGCGCGGCTCTGATCACCAACACATTTACAGGCTCTGGCTCCGTAAATATCACGAACGGTCACAGCATTTATCAAACGGGGACAAGCACATCATCTAGTGCTCGGGCTGTATCGGTTCAGACCACTACATATCGTCCGGCTCATGAGATTTATGCAGCTTTTACTGCGGCTTTTCAAACCCCACAAGCGTCTTGCCAATCACGAATTGGATTATTCGACGCAAGCAACGGTTTTGCTATTGGATATAATGGCGGAACGTTTAGCGTTTTTGTTAGGAATGGCGGCGTTGAAACAAGCACACCTCAAAGCAGTTTCAACACAGACACGCTTACCGGGCTTTCTACTTCAAAATTTAAAAGAAATGGCATCCCTGAAAGCATTAGCTTTGCAGTATCAAATCTTTTTAGAATCAGATTCGCATGGCTTGGGTCTGCTAACATCTTTTTTGAGGTGTTCAGTCCGGACGGTGAGTGGGTTCTCTTTCACAATATCCGACAGCCTAACACTTCGTTTAATCCATCTATTCAAAATCCTAACTTGCCCATGACTTTGGAGCTTGTAAAAACAGGTGGAGGCTTAACCAATTCAACGCTTACCACGGCTTGTTGGGGAGCGGGAACCACGAGCGCATACAGTCCCATCACGGACACACTGAACGATAAGAGTTTAGCAGCCCTTACCAGATCAGTTATTACCGGAGTGACTACTGGCGGTGGGGGAGGCTATGTCAATGTAAAGGTGAACCCGAGCGGAGCATTGGTAACTGATTCAACGATCAGCGGGACCGTGGCAACCAACATAAGCCAGTACGGTGGAACAGCCACTACATTAGGCCAAAAGGCTATGACTGCTTCAATGCCTGTCGTTTTGGCATCTGATCAATCCAGTGTAAATATCGGGCTACCGGATCTTTATACTGCCGGTGCAATCAACACGGCTATCGGCAACAACCTTTTCAACGCTGTTGCCGGACCTACCGGAACAGACGCAAGCGGGTACAAGTCGGCAGCGGTTCAAGTCTTCCTTACTGCTGCGGGCGGTTCGATTGAATTTCAGCACTCAAGTGACAATACCAATTGGGTCACCATACCAGTTTTCAGAGTAGACTCAGTCTCACCAAACCCGATCACTGGTGTGATTGCTGGTGTGATTTCATCGAACGTGTACCACTTCCCCATCAAGCAAAGGTATATCCGGCTCAATGTGACGGCTACCCTCTCAGGATCCCCAAGAGCTAACTTGCGTTTGAGCCAAGAATCATGGTCGCCCATTATTCCTGTAAGTGTTCAATCCGTAGCGGGGAACCTCAACGCTACTGTCAGTGGCTCGCTTACTTCGGCAGGAACAGTTACACAAGCAACCGCAGCCAACCTTAACTGTACTGCGGTAGTAGCAGGAGCAACTCTAGCAAGTACAGCCGTGGGAGATATGGTTTCCGTTTCTACAGTAGCAAGTGGAAACAGCGGTGCTACGGGAATTTCTACTTTGAACTCTCATGCTCACTCTTTTCAAGTTACTAATTTAATTACCACGGGTACAGGCTCTATTGATGCGGTGATTCAAGAATCATACGATGCGGGCGCTAACTGGATTGATATATTCCATCTTGATCGAGTTACTGGAGTGGGAACAGTACGACAGCAGATCCCATCGTTAAAAGTTAATGGCGATAGGATTCGGTATGCTTGGACTGTAACAGGAACGCTCACAACAGCGACAATGAGTGTTATTAGGATTCCAAGGCAAGTAACGTCAGGAAACTTGCGTAGAATTTACAATAGAACCCTTGATCCTAATACTCTCGGCTCTTCTACCGCATCACTTTTTACAGAAGGCTGCGAATATACTGACCTTATTGTTAATATGGCGGCTAGTGGTACGGCTCCCGTGATTCAACTGCAAGGATCGGAAGATAATACTAACTGGTACAATATCGGAACTGCACTAACCGCAACTGTAGGATCGACCACAGCACTAAGCCTTGCGGATGGATCTGTTCCAAAATTTTGCAGAGCAACCGTGGCTACCGCAGGAGCCGGATCGACATTGAACTATATTGCAATTAAAGCAAAGGGAGCTTCGTAATGATTCAGATCTTTAAAAAGGTAGTGGATGAAAACGAGTATTGGACTCTTGTGGAAGAGATGCAAGATGATCTCGCTTTAGCTCAAAGGCTTCTTGAGCTTCGTCAAGACGGAAACCAATACAGAGCCGAAAAGCGTGACGGAGGCTTTAGCTCCGTTTTGGGGGTATAAATGCCAAATTATGCAACAATAGCAGGACAACTTACAGCCGAAAGCGTGGACATTCTTTCAGCGTTTGCCGACGCAAGAACCGAATTGATTACCCAAGGTGCGGGGGACACATACTTCTTAGAAATCAATTATACCAGCAGCAGGATCAAAAGAACTTTTGACGATGTTGAGGTCATAAGTCTTTCAGATGCAGAACAGCTCAGGCTCTACCCACAGCTTGGTGGGCTTTTTAACCTAGCGATGAGAAATCTGCTGTATCCATAAGGAGAATTGAAAAATGGCGGTTTTTAACACAACAACTATCGAATCTCAAATTCTCGAAGCGCACAATGTAGAACTTCAAAATAAATTGAATCGTGCGCAAAGTGCATTTACTGATTTGAACAATTACGATTTTAATAGCACTGGACCAATGCCAAGCCCTATTGACTGGACTGCTCCCACTGGAGTTGTTTTTAGATTTGATAGCGCAGCCTCTGAATTGCAATACGGCGGAAACCCATACACCTCGCTTACTCCGGCTCAAAAGCGGGAATTTTTTTTGTACCTTCCCAAGTTTATTTCGGTGTGCATGAAAACTTATGATGACACCTACAATTTGTAATGTATTGTAGTTTACAGGAACCGAGCCGGAGCGTTCGATAAAACCCTCCGCTATGACACGGCGGGGGGTGTTCCTAAAGGGGGAGTATGATTTCACCAAAAGAATTAAATCCTCGCGGCCATCCGACTACGCCAATCATCGACAAGAACTTACTTATCTTGTTGCAGAGAATGAACGAGTTGCGTTCCATTTGGGCAAAGCCAATGATTGTAACTTCCGGGCTACGCTCCGAAGAAAAGCAACAGGAATTGATAGCTCAGGGGAAATCAACTGCCCGAGTCTCCAAGCATCTCTCGGGTAACGCGTGTGACATTCTCGATAAGGACGGATCGCTTGGGAAGTGGTGTTTAGACAACGCAAGCGTACTTGAAAGAATCGGGCTTTGGTGCGAGCATCCGGACTACACAAAGGGTTGGGTACATTTTCAAATCATGCCCCCTCTTAGTGGAAAGCGGTTCTTTATCCCGTAACGGGAGGGTAGCTCAGGGGCAGAGCGGACACAATTGGTGCGCGCCCAATCGGTCGTCGTTGGTTCGATTCCAACCCCTCCCGCCCTATAACGGGAAGAACACCGGGCAGCGCCCGTAATCGAAGATCACCACGCATCCAATCTGCGGCTTGATCCGGTTGTACTTTTCGTACTTGAAGGCAAACGCGTCGTTGTCGATCAGGCTTCCGGAATTGCAAGACCACATACGAGCGCCGCCGTTTGTTTGAATCCAATTCACCCCGGCATGGGAATGGAGATGCCCCATGATCGTGCTTATTTGCCCATCTAGGGCGGCGTTGCGATGCCCGAGGATTCCGCTGTAGCCCATTCCGTGAATCATTCTAAACGGCATTTTAAGCCCCGTAGAGAACCGCCATTCCTCTTTGTGAACCCACCCCTCCGGGAGCTTAAAGATTTCGTTGTACGCTTTAAGAACGTGGGACGGGATTGCCGCCTCGCTTGCCTTTTTAACCCAACGCAACCCGTGATTGGAGATGGCGAGTTTCATGATTGGGAACTTGCGCCTCCACATATCAACTTTTGATCTCACCAAGGCAAACTCGTTCACTGCGGAGTCCGGGGCGTCCGGATCTTTTGGGTACGCCGAGCCGTGAAAGTTGTCGATCTCATCGCCTACATTCAGAATGTTTTCGTCGGGTATGTCAAACCTTTGGCGGAGTGAATAACAAAACTGTAAAGCGTTTTTGTGTTCGTAGGGTAGTTGAAGATCCGAGATAACCAAGATTGGCTTATCCGGAACAAGATTTGGCGCGTTTACTTTTTCGTCAACCAAACGCAACATGGATTTAGTATTTCACACATTTCGTTTAATGCGAGAAGATTTTGACATGAAGATCCCGGCTAAAGTGAAGATCAAGAGAGGCGTTTATTACAAAGTGCTTTGGCAGGAAATTATTGCCGATGACCATTCCTGCATGGGGATCACCATTAAAGAAGACCGCACAATCATTATCAAGATTGGGATGAGCAACACAGACACCGCGAAGACATTTATTCACGAACTCATCCACGCGATTGAGTTTGAATACCACGAGCCAATCCCGGAGCGTATCGTGTACGCGCTCGACGAAGGAATCTTTAAGGTTTTAAAGCTAAATAAGTGGCTCTAGGTGAGTAGCTTGATCAGCATGATTCTGCCAAATTCGGCGGACACACCGAAAAAGAAACCCGCAATCATAATCTCAAGAGCAGTCAGGACAATCTTTACCTTGGTCAATTGTTGCATACAATCCCCCCCGGTAAAGTTTACCCATTAGCCCGCAAGAAACAACCCAATAATTAGCCCGATGATACCGCCCACGATTCCACCAAGCCAGAACCCAATAACGGCGAAGATCATTGGGGGGAACACAACACACGCAAAAGCACCAATAATAAATGTCAGCATAACTTATCCTATGTAAAACTCGTCGAACAACCAAATGGCGATGGCAAAGAATACGACCGCCACAAATCCCGCAACAAAGTAAAACCCAAACTCTTTATAGTTCATCTTGTTCATAATCATCTAGCTTGTCTAAAGCCCTCTCCAATCTTTCAAGTTCTTTCTCGTATCTGAGAATACCCTCGTCGTCTAATTCCCACTTGGGGTCTTGGGAGTTCGCCATACGCAAATGTTTTTCAACATTCCTTAAACGGCTTTCCAGTTCACGCCGCCCCATACAGCTCTCCCAAGCCCAAACGCTTCGCCGCTTCCTTTGCGGCTAACTCCGCCTCATGCAACTCTTTGTAACACCCGATGTACTTGCGCTCTTTCTGTACGGTAAACCGCACAACATACCGATACGGTTTCCCGTTGCGCTTATACACGAACACGCATTGGTGTTTATTCTTGTTTCGGTTCATAAGTATTTTAAACCCTCAATCGTGCAGTAGACATAGGACGCAAAGACAAAGAAAGCCATGAACCGCTCAAGACGCATAACCATTCTTTCGCCCCATCCCAATTTCTTACATCCCCTTCTCGTCTAGCAACGAAGCCAATTCCTCTTCGAGCTTCTCAAGGTGCAAAATGTAATTGTCGTGGGTGTCTTCACTCCAAGACATAGCCGCATCTTTCTTTCGTGCCGCCAACAACATGCGGCTTACCCTGTTAATTTCGTTTTCGATCTTTTTGATTTCGTGCATTAGATGACTCCCAAGTAGTTAAAAAAATAAACTGGCAAAACAAACAGCGCTAAAAAACCGTACACCAACATCATTTTCTCATCCCAATTCATAGTTCCCCCTTTAGTTTGCATTTTTAAAAACCGATTTAACCCACGCGAACACAGCAATTCCAAGTAAGCCGCCAAACACTATGCACAACCCCAAGGTAATGCACATCCCACATAAGAATAAAAACTCCTCAAACATCATTCTACACCCCTCTTTCGCACGCACAAACGGCATACGCGCCCTGAAAAGTAACTGATGGTTTTCTTTTCCTTGCACACCGGACATTCCCGGCGTCGACACGGCAAACAAATATCCTCCTTAGAAGATGTTAGCGTGCCGCACTTCTTACAAGGCACATACATTGATGAGCGTACTTTGTACGCCATATCCTGCTTGGTCGAATTCACTCCCATAATTCCTCCCTAGTGTTTAGTTTTATCGTCTATCAAATTGTGGTCACTCAAGACCGCTTCCAATACCGCCTCGAACTCTGAATTGATTCGGTACACATCCCCAAATGCTAATGGGTTTATTCCGGTCAATTCCCTTAGCAAGACATTGGCTTGCTGCAACAGATTGTGCAGTTGTAGAACTTTGTGTTTCTTATCTTCGAGTTTCATAATTCCCCTTTATATTTGGGGGCGATCTTTCGACCGCCCCCCGGACGCGAAAAAGGAACCACCCAATCAACGCGCCCGTTGTTGTCTGATGAAACTCTCAACCTTGGTTACGAACTCCGCAGATTGCCCTTGGAGTGGTTTGTTTTCTTCTTGAGCTTTGTTCTGCAACCACATTGCAAAGCTAGCCAACTCGTCAATCGGGACATCCTTTAAACTCATTCCCTTGAATTTTTTGCCGATTGGTATAACATAGGAACCGGGGTCTTCATTATTTGCGGGAACGTCCCAAGATGCTTGGGGGGGGATGTCGGCATCTTGGGGCGCTTCCGCTTGTTCTGCCGTTGGATATGTTGGCATTACTTCCGGCATCACAACTTTAGTAATCTGCTTCTCTTGAACTGGCGTTGCTTGCGCCATTTCCTCTTGGGTATACAACCCCGACAAATCGTTGGGGAACGCTTTTCTAAGAGCCAATGATTCGGCAACCTTCGAGATCATCAAGGCGCTCATCTTCGCCCACATGAACGCGAGAGAGCCATCGGCTTTGCGTTGCGCGTATTCGTCGAACACAGCAATCGCATAAAGAGCTTCCCGGAATCCGCGCTTGTAAACGCCAACCTTGCACGCGGCGGGTGGGGTTTTCTTCAGCCATACCTCAACCCACTTTCCGTCCTGATCGCACCATTGAGGAACGGTCTGCCCTTCGTACAGCCCGGAGCGCTCCGCTACCAAGCGGAATCCGTCAATCGAGGTTTGCACCTGAACCTTGCCGCGATGATCCTTGATGAAATAGATTTGGCGAGTAATCGGATCTAGTCCGGTACGCTTGCATTGCTCGATGAACAATTGCAGTTCCATATCCGTTGCGCCTTGAGCAACTGTATTCTTGATCAGTGCAATTTTCTCGGCGTTGAAGTTGGTGGAGAGGGATTTGTTTTCGACAACTGTAACTTGATTCATAGTGGTTCCTTTCATTTCAGTGTTACTTTAATAAAACGACTACCGCGCTTGCGATATTTTGACAAGTCAATTTTTTCCAGTTCCGGAATTTTTTTGTAGTCAACAGATCCTTCGCGCTCGACCCACTGAATCGTGATGTGCGGAGAGGTAAGTTGAAGGGCGTTATTTTCGGTCAACAATCTTTCGGAGATTGCTTTAATCTCTGATTCGATTTCATCAAGGCGCTTCCCCAATTCGACCGCGCCATACTTCAACCCAATCAGACGCTCAACATCCGAGTTGTAAACTTCCTTTACTGGCATTGGCATCATGCCTGATCGAATCCCGGCAAGATCGCGCAGGAAATCTTTTGCAGCCGATTCCAATTTCAATTGCACTTCTTTGTTGGCTTCCACCACGCGCACATTCAATTCGCCATCATGAACGATTGCGAACATCGTCTTGGTGTATCCCGTGATGAACATTGCCCATTGCATTTGGGCGTTGTAATGCTCCGGGATCTTTTCGCAGTATTCCGCGAAGCGTTCTTTTGAAGAGCAGGACTTCACCTCTAACAACATTTCCTTGGACACATCAGCCCCGTCAAGACTGGCGAACATTCCCTCCTCGCCAACCGCAACACATGGGGCAAAGTTGAAGCCCTGCTCATTCAGCCGATCACGCACGACGGTTTCCCATTCGTGCCCCTCATTAAAAAGTTTCTTTTGAAAGTCCGTAAGCGGCTTTTCAAACCCGAGCTTTGAAAGCATTACTTCCTCGCGGTTTTGAAATGATCCCTCGGCATTTACAATCGAAGCAATGTCGCTACTACCTACGCCGTTCTTGCGGAACTCTACCCACTCCGGACTACCTTGTACGAGATTCTTTGTAATCATTGCAGCACCTCCAAGAAGTCCATAGTTTCCCCGAGAACATAATATCCTTTTCCCGCACAGTGTTCGCATTTCACTTTCGCTTTCTTTGGCGGTTCCTTGGGAAGATTATTTGTTGTTGCCCAAACCATACAGCGCCGCCCGGTCACGCGACATACGCGTTCCCCAACACTTGCGATAACTCCGCGAGCTTCCAGTTCTGCAAAGCGTGGTGCAACGTCGTGGCGTTGGCGATGCGGAAAGTAAGTTGCCCAACATTCTCCTTGGGTAATTGGTTCGCCCGCCCGGAAGATTGCAGAGTACACCTCAAAGCGCAAAGCACTGAGAAGCCCCTCCGATTCAATTTGTCGATAAGTTTGTAGTGATGTTTTTCTCATAGTGGTTCCTTTCGTTTCTTTAGAGCTACCCAACTCAATTTATTTGTGCAAGCATTTTTTTCGGAGGGCATAAAATGTTGCAATGTAGTCGCTGCAATTCATCAGGCACAATCGTAGCTGAACACCGGGAATCAAAAGCGCTGTATGCTTTTCTTTGTGGGTGTGACATCTCAAGACGCCGGGGACTCTCCGCTTCAATTCCAGTTTGGGGAAATAAGTACCGCGAGAAGTACGCAACCGAGTTTGATACCGAGTACACCCCGGCTCCCAAGCCCGTTCCCGCGCCCGCGATCAAGCCCAAAGAAGATTTCAGAATGAAACAAGCAAACGACTTTGACGAAGAGGAGATACCTTGGTGAAAGAGATTACACTGAAATTTGAAATGCGCCCGGTCCCAAAGGGACGCCCACGCTTTGCGCGAGGGAGAGTGTTTACTCCCAAGAGTACATCGGACTTTGAGCGGGCGATCCGCCGTAGCACCAAGCTACAACTTGAACTCGCGGGCATGGAGCCGTTTGCGGGTACGCTCGATATTGGAATCATCTTTGAGTACAAGCGCCCTAAACAAAGTACGCTGCCCGTACCGAGGGCGGACTTGGATAATTTAATCAAAGCGGTACTTGATGGGTTGAACGAGATTGCGTTTGTTGATGACAAACAAGTTGCTCTTATCAGCGCCTACAAGAAATGGTCCGATAAAGATTTGATTACGGTCACTATCAGCGAGCTACCCTAGGGGAGCCTACCATCCAAAATTCTACGCCTGATCTAGAAACAGTTCTTCGCACCCGCACTCCGGGCAACACGAAGGTTCGCGCATAATCGCGTGCATTTTTGTTTGTGCTTCCTCACTGCACCAATCGCAATTGGGACAGGCGTAAAAAAACACTGGCGGCATTTCGTAAAAACTATCCGGCATACTGTAATTATCCAACATTGCAACTCCTTTTTCGTTCCCGGTTTACCATATCCGAGAAACCTTGATTAGCGCCTGAACGGATTTAGTTGATAAACGAGGTCCGTTACAACACGATTCTAGTCGAAATTATAAACAAATCTAGTAGATAATCAACTAAGTCAGTTACTTTTTTAAACGGTTCCGGTAGTAGCGGAGAGTCGTTCTGATAACCCAAAACGCTTTTTCCGGGAACGGGATACCATATAACCCAATGTTTTCTTGTATCTTCTCGCGCCAATACTTCGTAAGAATAATGCCCTCAAAGTTCTGCCCGCGCCTATGACTGCGGTTCACTTCGCGATAGAATCCCGATAGGTATTCGAGCCGCAGGATTTTAACCTGTATTCGGTCCACGAAAAACGGGTCATGCTCCAAGATATACGGCGACTCTTCAAAGTTCTGCAAAGTCTTACGGACCATCTCAAGGCGCTTTTCCCATACGGGGCGCTGTAAGTCTTGGGGGCGGTCCGCAATGTAGAACTTGAGCCGCGTTTCAAGGCGCTTCAATCTTTGTTCGCGCTTCCATCGCCGCTGTTTAATTCTGCCCTTGTAAATCATAACCCCCCCCGGAGCCTACCATCCAAAATTCTATTGGGGGCGTTTGCGCGCCTTGGGCGTCGCGTTTTGTTGTGGCGTTTGGTGCGAGGCTCTTGTTTTGTTTCTTGGGGCATTGAATCCGGCGCGAGTAAGCGGGCGCGTTCGATATACACCGGGCGCCCCGCCCCGGAATATATTTCCACTATTTTTGTGCAAGCGTTTTTGTAATGTATTGTCATGAGTTTAACTCCGTGTAATGTTGAATATGAAACCTTGAGTTTTGGCCTAAACGAACGTGGTTGATTCTACTGGAATAGTGGAACTTTGCGTAATCATTGAGGAATTTGGCGCGGTTCCGCCTAGAATCCCGCCAGAAAATTTTTCTGCCCCCCCTAGACTCACCCACGCACACCCGCGCCCAAGCGCTTAAAACGCGTTTTAAAGCGTATGGCAGCCCGTCAATTCTAAGCGCCCTAGCGCTCGATTTCCCGCGTTCTATCGCGCCCCATAGCTTGAGGCGGCCAGCGCCGCCCGGCGCGCTCAAATCGGCGGCTAGGCGGCTTTCCGGCGTTGTTTGGGGGCGGCGGCTTGGGGCGGTCACGCACTCACCGCTTCGAGTGCCTTGATGACCGTGACCCGTGTAAGCGAGGTCTGCGCGGTCCCCTCGTACGAGTCGTGCGCCTTGACGGTTGCCTTGACCCGGTACGTTGTTCCGACGTCGAGCGACCCGCGCCCCGTGAACCACTTCGCGACGTTGCCTGAATCGTCTTTCATGATGAACACGGTCGACAACCCGAACGACGTTTCGAAGGTGTGTTCCTTGATGACGGTCAAGGTGAACTCCTCGCGCTTGCCGACTTCCCCAAAGTGCTTCGACTCGCCGCGAGTCTTCGCGCGTTCTGCGAGCAACCCAAGCGCGCGGGCGTGCGCCGCAACTGCCGAAGCGAGGATTCCCGCTTGACGGTGTTCGATGAACTCAAGCGCCGCACTCGCGCGAAGGTTCCACTCATAATCACTTCGAGGAGTCATTGACTCACGCACCCAAGCGAGAACTTGGGCGGCGCGCTCTTCGGACTTGGGGGACACTCGGAGCCGTTCGCTTTCTTTCATGTCTTGACCGGGGAACAACTGCCGCCACGCGATGCCCGCAGTTGTCGTGCCGCCGTTGTCGGCTGCACTCTTCGCGGACAGATAGCCGAAGCGCTCGACCGCCTCGCAAGTCATTTCGAGGAACTCAAGCGGAGTCACAACTTCGGAACCCGCGACTCGAAAGCGTTCTTCGTCTTCGCACTCGCGAACGGTCTTGATGACTTCAGCGCAGTAGCCGATTTGCTCAAGCGAGGTGTGCCCCAAATAATTCGCAACGCATGAGTGGCCGACTTGCTTCCACGCGCCCAAGGCGTCGCGGACAAGGTAAGTATCTTTGCGCGAGCGGGTCAGGTTGCAGTGATCACAACGCGGCTCGACGGTGCGGAACTCTTCGGGCACTTCCACGCCCGGAACCGCTCGAATGATGTTTCCGGTTGTGTGATGTTCGAGGGTGGCGCAGAACACGAAGCCGCCGGGCAACTTGGGGGACACGCCGAGAAGTTCCACGAGTTGCAACTTGCGGGCGCGCTTGATGACTTCGCCCTGCGAGTTGCGAACGGGCGGGAAGAGTTGCACGCCGGGTGAGTGAGTTCCGGGCGGCTCAAGCCCAAGGCGAACGGCGGCGCGTTCGAGCTTTGCGAGTTTATCGGCGAGGGTTGCGAGATTGACTTGGGGGATTGCAAATTGCATGACTTGGGGTTCCTTTTCTAGTCGTTCAAGATTGCGTTGCAGTTGTCGCAAGTGGTTAGCGCGAAACCTTCGGCTTCGCCGTTTTCTTCGATCCACTCACGCCCCTCAAGGCTTTGCGCGCACTCGATCGCGATGACACACCACTCACCGCGCGCGTCGTTCTTGCGGTCCCATACAACCGCTTTAAAGTTCGCTTTCATGCAAGGCACACAAAGGCAGCCGCCCGAAGCGGTCACGCCGAAGAGCGTATACCCGCCCGGCCACGCGTAGCCCTGACGAATAGCGGTTTTAATTTGCGCACTCACTTGGGCGCTCTTGCTTAAAAATTCTGTTTTTGTCGTGTTCATGTTCTTGGGTTCCTTTTTTCTTGGGGGGTTATTTAGAGTTGACCGTAAGCGTACTCGCGTTCTGCGATTGAGCCTATGTCAGTGATCAAATACTGCCCGCGCTTGCGCGAGTAGACAACGGTCAAGCGGTATGAATCGCCCGTGTTGATGTAAAGATAATCGGGGCGCGCAACCTCGCGCACGACGTCGTACGCTTCAACGCCGAACAACCCAAGCAAGTCCGAAACGTGTTCGAGAATGTTCTCGCACTGCGAGGCGGGGTTGTACGTGTTGTGCTTGCGGTCGTAATAGCGCACGCCGTTTGAGTAGTGGCGCTTTGCTTTCCGGAGTGCTGCTTTCAGTTGTTTTTTTGTTGGGTTCATGTTCTTGGGTTCCTTTACTTGGGGGAGTTGATTACAGGGAGTTGATGTCAATGGACTTAATCTTGAAAAACTTCGCGAGCGTCTCGAAGTTCCAACGCGCAGTGAAAAACACGGTCGGTCCTTGCGAGTTCATGCCCGTAACATTGAAGCCCGCCGCCTTGAGCATTGCCTCGCCTTGCTCTTCAGTTCCGTAAAACTGATGGTCAAAACTAACGGTGCGAGTGTGCGCCTTGCCGCCTTTGTAGTGTGAACCGTCGAAGGTGCGGAACTGCACGCGCGAGCCGCGTGAGTTCGTGGGCGCAAGATACCGGACTTCGATCAAGTGCGTTTTGAGAACGCGCTGTTCAAGCCCAAGCCCGGCGAAAAAGTCCCCAAGCGCTTCGATGGACTCGGCGTTGACGCAAAGGTTCTTGGTGGAGTTCCCGGAGTCGTCAACAACCTTGAGAGTCAGGTTCTCGCGTGCGTTCAACTTCGAAAGCTCTTCGGTGTAATAGAACTTCGAGCCGAAGTCGAAAGCGGGTTGTACGGTTGCGGTGTTTGCGTTTTTGGTTTTGGTGTTCATGAGTGGTTCCTTTTGCCTTGCGGCGTTTCAAGTTCTGATTTGGTTGTCCTCTTCAGTCACCGCCTAACGGTGAGACGCCCTCGCGGGCGTTTCGGACTAGCAGAAAGTCTCGTCAAGATACTTGGGCAACTTTACGCCGTTCACTTGCTTCAAGCGGATTGTCTTGCCCAAGTCGCGTTCGAGCTTCGCGAGCTTTGCGAACAACTCGGGGCGCATCTCTTTTGCCATGCGATGCTCTTCAACGCGACCGAACACGCAGAACACGCACGACAACCGGGAGAACCCCTTCGAGTAAATCTCGTGCGGTTGTTGCCCGGCTTTCTTGATTTCAAACCATACATCGCCCAAGGTGTAATTGAAGATTGGGAACCACTCCCAAACCTGCACACCGTCGCGCTTGGTGGACAACTTCGCGGACAAGGTGAACGGGTTCTTTTTCGCGCGGCTTGGGGACTCCTCAGCGCGGATACCGATAGCGTTGATCGCGCGGGTGAACCCGTGGGCTTTCATGTACGCCTTGATGAACCGGGCAATGGGGGCGGTCTTGAGTTCTGAGGTGCAGAACCGTGCCATACCCGAAGGGAGGCGATTGAAGCGGCGGCAAAGCTCGAAAAAGTCTTGAGCGGGTTTCACGACATGGACTTCGCAACCGTAGCCGTTCGCAGTGATGAAACCGTGCATCGGTTCCCACTCCATCTCGCCCAAGTCGGAGTGAACGATAACGACGCGCCCTTTGAAGCCTTGGCGCATGATGTACGCGAGCATGGCTTGGGAGTCTTTGCCCCCGGAGTGGTTTACGAAGATTACTTCGGCTTGGTGGGCGGTGGTCAGTGCGTCGTTCATAAGTGGTTCCTTTTCAGTGGTTAAAGTCAA
>JAIXYK010000019.1 GCA_027490225.1 Bacteroidota bacterium
CCTTTTGTGTCAAGACAAAAGGAAGTCGTGCCGAAGGCAAGAGGACTTCGAACAGTTTTCAATTTCTCGCTTCATTGCACATAATGGGTCCCGATGATATTCAATAGGCGGTATGTAACTTCTTAGGGGCAAGGCTTTTTAGTAAAAAAGATGCTTTATATTTTCTAAATGCCCCGTAGGGTTATCGAAATGTTAGAAGCTCCAGCAAGCTGAACGAAGGCTTTTCCGAAGGGTTGGCATTGCGGGCTCTGGCGGAAAGTGCCGAGTGGTCCGAAGGACAGCTCTTTGGAGCTTCTTGACTTTTTGCTTCCTTTTGTGTCAGGACAAAAGGAAGTCGTGCCGAAGGCAAAAGGACTTCGAACAGTTTCCAATTTCTCGCTCAATTGCACATAATGGGTCCCGATGATATTCAATAGGCGGTATGTAGCTTCGTAGGGGCAAAATTCGTTTCCCAAAATCTACATTGAAATTTAAACCTGCCAGATTTAAATACTAAAGACCTTGTTTGGAAACAATTTTTAAATATTGAAGGATGCTGCGCTAACGATTGGAGCAAAGTAGCCTCCGGAGGAGCTACTGCGGAAAGCGTGTTAAAGCGCCCATACTATTTTGTTGATAACCACGTTAAAAACGTTCATTTCTTTTGCGGAAACCCGCCACTATTAATGGTTTATTTTGGATACGATTAAACAACATTACGCGTTAACCTTAAAATTAAACAACATTTATGTTAGGAATATTCCTGCAAGCCGTAGTAGGCACAGATTCATTGGCACAACCTCTTGCTCAAGCTGCAACTGATACTGCTCAAAAAGTTGACTCTTTAAGCCTTTGGAGTATGGTACAAAAAGGTGGATGGATTATGATTCCAATCGGAATTTTATCTATCGTTACCGTTTATATTTTTATTGAAAGATTTATTGTGTTGGCAAGAGCGGGCAGAAATCCTGAAAATTTGATGAATAATGTGCGCGACCAAATTCACAGTGGCAACATTCAATCGGCATTGATGCTGACCAAAAGCAATAATACGCCTGATGCGAGAATGCTGGAAAAAGGTATCTCGAGAATTGGTCAACCTTTGGAAGAGATTGAAAAATCGATGGAAGGTGTTGGGAAAAAGGAATTAGGACGCATTGAAAAAAATGTGGCGGTATTGTCAGTAATTGCTGGTGTTGCGCCGATGTTTGGTTTCGTGGGGACGATATTAGGGGTAATTAAGATTTTCTATAACATTGCCTTGGCCGATAATATCTCCATCGGATTGATTGCGGGTGGTTTGTATGAGAAAATGATAACTAGTGCGGCGGGATTAATTGTAGGGATTTTAGCTTTTGTGTTGTACCACTGGTTGAATTTTAGTGTTGACAGAATTGCGCGCAGAATGGAAGTTACTGCATTAGATTTTATTGATATGCTTCACGAACCTGCGAAATAATGAACTTAAGAAGCAACAAAATAAGACACACTGCAGAGGTAAATGCAGGCTCAATGAATGACATCATGTTCTTTTTGTTGTTGTTCTTTTTGATAGTTTCTACCATGGTAAGCCCTAGTGTAGTGAAACTTACTTTACCTAGTGCTAAAAATGCGCAAACCATGGATAAGCAGCCCATTTCGTTGGAAGTTTCTGCAGATTTAAGGTATGTGTTGGCAGGAAAAGATGTAGCATTTGAAGAGTTGGAAACAAAAATGGCGGAAGCTGTGCAAGGAATGCAACAACCAACTATTGTGTTGCGTTTAGATGAAAGCTTAAACATTCAGCAATTGGTAGATGTACTTGAAATTGGGAACAAACTAAAAGTAAAGATGATCTTGGCAACCAAGGCTCCAAACGGATAACATTATGGAACTTACGCAGAAAACCGATAAGTATTACGCAACAGCTATCAGCATTGCCATTCATGGTTTGTTATTGTTGCTTTTTATTTTGTACAAAATTATCACGCCACTTCCGGCATTTCCAGAAGATGGGGGCGGAGGATTGGGTGTTGAATTGAACTTCGGGAATTCTGCCGATGGAATGGGAAATACCAATCCTGATTTGCTACCATCTTCGCAAAAAGCAATGGCAGCAGCACCTGCCGAGAATGACCAATTGTTGACAGATGAAACGGAGGAAGACAATTACGTGCAGGAAGTAAAACCGAAACCTAAGAAGCCTGTTAAGCAATTAAAACGCCCGGAACAATTCCCGAAAATTACCAAGCAGGCTGATCCTGTGCAGGAAGTAAACAGGGCTGCATTGTATGGTGGAAAGAAAAGCGGAAGCGAAGGAAATACCGGTAAGGCAGGAAACCAAGGAAAAGAAGACGGTGATCCATTTGCACGGTTGTATGATGGAAAAGCTGGTAAGGGTGGAGATGGAGGAAAAGGAAAAGGCACCGGTGGGGGAGAAGGCGGTGGTGATGGTACAGGTAAAGGGACAGGAGTAGGTGCAGGAATTTCTTTTGATTTGGCAGGAAGAGGAAGTGTAACTTTACCGAAACCAAGGTACACTTCAGAAAAAAGTGGACGTGTAGTGGTGAATATTACAGTGGATGATGCGGGCAATGTAATAAAAGCTGTAGCTGGAGGAAGGGGCACCACAGTGCAGGATGCTGAACTGTTTCAACAAGCAGAAAGTGCAGCCAAGAAAGCGAAATTTAAGGCAAGTAAAGATGGGGTGGAAAAACAAATTGGAACGATTACCTATAATTTTGTGCGGAACTAAATGAACTACCAGCAAACGCTGGATTATTTATACAGCAAACTACCTTTATTTACACGTGTTGGTGCAGCGGCCTACAAAGCCGATTTGCATAATATCTTGGCATTAAGTGCAGCCATTGGTAATCCTGAAAAGCAATTTAAAACAGTGCACATTGCAGGCACCAATGGAAAGGGAAGCAGTTCTCATTTTTTGGCTTCTATATTTCAGGAAGCGGGTTATAAAACAGGCTTGTTTACTTCACCACATTTAAAAGACTTTAGGGAACGCATCCGAGTAAACGGAAAAATGATTTCCAGGCAAAAAGTAGTGCGCTTTACAGAAAAGTACAGTCCCCTTTTTGATGAAATACAGCCCTCCTTTTTTGAGATGACGGTGGCCTTGGCTTTTGAGCATTTTGCAAAAGAAAAGGTAGACATTGCCATTATTGAAACAGGATTGGGTGGAAGGTTAGATTCTACCAACATCATTACCCCAGAATTGAGTTTAATCACCAATATTTCTATGGATCACATGGATTTATTGGGCGATACCATTGCCAAGATATCGTACGAGAAAGCAGGAATCATTAAACAAGGAATTCCCGTTGTGATAAGCGAGGAGCAGGAGGAGAGCCACGCTGTGTTTATTGATAAAGGGACAAACCAAGGTGCACAGCTAGTTTTTGCATCCGATTTGGTAACCTGGAATAAGGAAAAAATAGTATTCGAAAACGGCAGGAATTACCTGGCGCTTACAGGCGAGAACCGTTATAGAAAGGGTGAAACGATTGCAGTGAAAAGTCCCTTAACTGGCAATTACCAGCAAAAGAATATAAAAGGTGTACTCGTGGCTGTGGAAGTCTTAAAGGAGCGCGGTTGGAAAATTACCAAGGAACATATTCAACAAGGAATTTACAATGCCACAATCAATACCGGCTTGCGCGGGCGCTGGGAGCAATTGGGTAATAAACCCTTCATAATTTGCGATACAGGTCATAACGAAGCAGGGGTGAAGGAAGTAGTGGCACAATTAGCAAGCATCAATTACAAGCACTTACATATTGTTTGGGGAATGGTAGGCGATAAGGATGTGAGCAAGGTTTTATCCCTATTACCGCAAAATGCTACCTATTATTTCTGCAAAGCGAACCTTCCAAGGGCGATGGCAGCTGATGTTTTACAACAAAAGGCCCAGGAAAAAGGACTTACAGGAAAAAAATACAGCAGTGTAAAAAGGGCAGTGGTAGCAGCAAAACGCGCAGCTAATCAGGCTGATATGATTTTAATTGGGGGCAGCACATTTGTAGTAGCAGAAGCAATTTAAAAATATTTTAAAAAAAATTTGGAGGTATAATATATCTCGGTATATTTGCAGCCCGTTAAACAAAAACGGAGTAGGGAGTTTAGCTCAGCTGGTTCAGAGCATCTGCCTTACAAGCAGAGGGTCACTGGTTCGAACCCAGTAATTCCCACGTTGATAATCAAGCGATTACGAGGTTTGGCCTAGTAGTCGCTTTTTGCATTTGCACACAATTTGCACACAAATGCTTCAAAGAACGTAGCAAAATCAGGTCTTTCAGAGGTTTTTCTCAAAAGTGATTTGAAACCCTTCGTCCCCCAAGATTGTCCTAAATTGCTATCAAAAATCTTCCTCAGACAACCCGTTTTAGGTTTTGAGGATAGTAGTGAATCCTCAACAGTTTGATCTGATAG
Organism: Bacteroidota bacterium; assembly: GCA_027490225.1. Taxonomy (GTDB): domain Bacteria; phylum Bacteroidota; class Bacteroidia; order M30B66; family M30B66; genus JAIXYK01. Next base: position 4,405 of record JAIXYK010000019.1, read on the forward strand.
ATTAAGTGCTAGTTTGGTGATTTTAGAGCGTTTTAGGGCTCGTTCAACAAGATATTGAACATTGGAGTACCTGGACACACCAAAGAATGATTGAAACTAAAGCAATCATCAATAAGGTAGATTTGTTCATTGCTCCTTCTAATTACTTGCGCAATAGATTTGTAAATGAGTTTTCAGTACTTGAAGACAAAATCATTTACCTAGATTATGGTTTCCCAACCGAATACCTAACGCAAACTGAAAAACCAAAAGACAATATCAATTTCACTTTTGGTTACATTGGTACATTGATACCTGCAAAAGGCGTAAATCAACTTATTGAAGCCTTTTGCCAAATTGAAACACCTGCAACATTAAGAATATACGGCAGACAAAACGGACAAAGCACAGACGCACTGAAGTTGCTTGCTAGCAAATCAAAAAACAAAATTGAATTTGCGGGTGAATACATCAATCACAATTTGGCAAATGATGTTTTCTCAAAGGTAGATTGCATAGTAGTTCCAAGTATTTGGGCAGAAAATTCACCTCTTGTTATTCACGAAGCTCAATCTTGTAAAATACCAGTTATCACAGCCGATTTTGGAGGAATGAAAGAATATGTGCAGCATCATGTGAATGGATTATTGTTTGAGCATCGTAATACAAATTCATTGGCCCAGCAAATGAAGTTTGCTATCGAAAACCCACATTTGATGAAGGAATATGGCAAGAAGGGTTATTTGTTTTCAGAAGATGGCAGTGTTCCGAATATCCAAAACCATTGCAGCGCATTAGAGAAAATCTACAACCGTTTTATTACACCAAAAAACCTTTGGAGAATAACCATTGACACTAACCCCGAAGATTGCAACCTCAAATGTATCATGTGTGAAGAGCACAGCCCTTATAGCGATTTCATACCAACGCTATTCAAGGAAACAGGTGTAAAACGCAGAAGAATGAAGTTTGAAACGGTGGAAGATATTTTTCTGCAAGCAGAGAAATTAGGTGTAAAAGAAATTATCCCTTCAACGATGGGCGAACCGTTGCTTTACAAAGAGTTTGATAAAATATTTGAATTAGCAGAACAGAAAAACATAAAAATCAACCTTACTACAAACGGCACTTTTCCTAAAAAATCAATTGAAGAATGGGCAAAATTAATTGTGCCAAACACTACGGATGTAAAAATTAGTTGGAACGGTGCAACAAAGGAAACATCCGAAAAAGTAATGCAGGGAATTGACTTTGAAAAAGCAATTGAAAATGTAAAAGAGTTTGTTAAGTATCGTGATGAACACCTTGCTAATACAGGTTATTTCTGCCGAATAACTTTTCAATTAACATTTATGCAGAACAACGTGCATGAGTTGGCTGACATCATAAAATTGGCAGCTTCATTGGGTGTTGATAGAGTGAAAGGACATCAACTTTGGGCGCATTTTGATGAAATTAAAAGTCTTTCTATGAAGGCATCAAAAGAAAGCACAGCTCAATGGAATAGCTATGTTAAGCAAGCATTAGAAGCCCAAGAGAAATACAGAAAGCCAAATGACGAAAAAGTGCTTCTAGAAAACATCATTCCCTTAACAGACAATGAAAATACAGAAGTACCAGAACATTATGAGTGTCCTTTTCTCACTAAAGAATTGTGGATTTCAGCAACAGGAAAAATATCTCCTTGCTGCGCTCCAGATAATCTTCGTAAATCTTTAGGTGATTTTGGAAACATTTCTACAACAACAATTGAAGATGTTTTACAAAGTTCGACTTACACCGAACTTGTAAATAACTACAAAACAATACCGCTTTGTAAAACTTGTAATATGCGTAAGCCGAAATAATATGATAGAAGAAACATTAAAACATTATTCAGAAAATGACCAACTCTCATTGCTTATTAGACATGGTGATAGAGACAAAATTCCGCATGGTTCATTCGGCAATGAAGTCCTTCTGAATGAAAAAGGGAAACAGAACTCCCTAAAATTTGGAGAGCGCATTGCTGGCATGCGCATTAACAGAATCCTTACTAGCCCAATTGGCAGATGTGTTCAAACTGCGGAGTTTATAGCAAAAGGTTATGGAAAAAGCATTGAAATAATTGAGACAACAGCTTTGGGTGCCCCGGGCTTGCATATCTCTGATGAAAAATTAGCAGGCGAATTTTTCTTGAATTATGGCTTTGACGAAATGTATCGCCGTTTTATTCAAGAAATCGAAATACCAGGAGTTCCTGGTTTATCTGACTTTAACAAGACTTTTACAAATCATCTGGTTGAAAACACAAATCAAAATGGCTTAACGATTTTTGTTACACACGATATGTTAATTGCTTTTTACCATTACAGCATAAACAAGACGATTTACACAAAAGAAAATTGGATTAAATACCTATCAGGTTTATTACTCAAAAACGGTAGATATGAAAAATGAACTTAAATCAATGTTTACAGAATACTGGAAATACCTTGCGGTAAATGCAGCTTGTGAATTAGAAATATTTGACAAAATATTTAATGGGCAAAACAGCTCAGAAAAATTAGTTAAAAGCAACAATTGGGATTCACGGACATTAATGAATTTGATAGGATTTCTGATTAATGAAAGTTACTTGAATGTGTTAGAAAATAATGATTACGTTTTATTGGAGAAAGGCAATCTCCTTAGAAAAGATAATCCTGAAGGTCTTTATTATGCTTGCTTAAACTGGTCAGGAGAACACTTAAATGCTTGGCAAAATCTTAAATATTCAATTGAAACAGGAAAGAGTACATTCGAACAGATTTACCAAAAGCCGTACTTTAATTATTTGGATGAACATCCTGAAAAGCTCATAAATTATCATAAAGCAATGTTTGAATATGCAATAGATGACTATAAGGAACTACCTAATATTATTGATTTCAGCGTTCACAATAGTATAATGGATGTTGGCGGCGGTTATGGTGCTGCGATTAGTTTGATAAAGAAGAAATATCCAAATATTAGCTGCTTGTTATTCGATATAGATAAAGTGATTGAGCATGTTACAAATGAAAGTATAGAAACAGTTGGTGGTGATTTCTTTATCGAAATACCTTATAATGCTGATGCAATAATCCTTTCAAGAGTATTACACGACTGGGATGATGGAAAAGCAAACCTTATACTACAGAATTGTTTTAATGCATTACCTCAAAACGGAACTTTATATGTGATAGAAAACTGCACAGATAAAATTCAGACTAATTTATCATTATTGTCATTAAACATGGCTGTAATGTGCCAAAGCTATGAGCGCAGTTCTATGGAATACAAAAAGCTTTGCGAAGCACAGGGGGGGGCTTTTCAAGAAAGCAAACAATTAAATGGGCTACAAACAATTTTGATTTTCAAAAAATGAATTGGCAAGACATTAAAGTATCCGCAGACAACACTCACTTTCTATTTGAAGGAAAAGCAATTTTCAATAAGCGTTTTATTGAAGTACTCAAATTTCACTCACCAGGCCTTGCACCAGTTAAAGATGAAAGCGGCGCTTATCATATAGACGCAACTGGTAAACCACTATATAATGATAGGTATTTTAGAACCTTTGGTTTCTACTACAACAGAGCCTCAGTCGTGCTAAATGAAAAATGGTTTCACATCAATGAAATGGGAAAGCAAGTTTACCAAAATTCATTTCTTTGGGCAGGTAATTATCAGGAAAACATTTGCTCAGTAAGAGATGCCAACAATCAATATTTCCATATTGATTTAGTTGGCCATAAAATCTATTCCCAAACATTTATCTATGCAGGTGATTTTAAAGATGGAATTGCATGCGTAAAAACTTCAGAAGGTTTTTACAAGCACGTAGACATTAATGGTAACTTTTTGAACGAAATTAACTTTCTTGATTTAGGCGTATTTCATAAAAACTTTGCAACCGCCAAGGATGAATTCGGATGGTTTCACATTGATAAACAGGGCAGGGGAGTTTATAAAGATAGATATCTCTGTATTGAACCTTTCTACAATGGCTTTGCCTTGGTAACTCAGTTTGACAATAAGAAAATTATAATAGACGAGCAAGGGAATAAAGTTATTTCTGTTTAAATAGAATCTTGGATAATTAATGGACCTTTATTTAGTGCATTATTTATTTAATAGCTACCTCACGCAGCTTTCGCTTTTAATTTTCTTTGGCAATTTTATTTGTGGAAAAAATAGATAGCTCCCAAACATTCATCCATAAACAGTTTAATTTCACTCATTAAATATCATCATTCTAAAGAATTTAGGGGTTTGGTTTTTAAGTCGCTAAAATTGTAAATAATTTACAATAATTTGGCTCATTTGCTTTGAAATAAAAATAATGGGTGTAAATTTGTGAAAAATCTGCAACAAATGATAGTTGATTTCACCATAAAAAATTTCCGTTCCTTTAAGGAGGAAACAGTATTAAGTCTGGAAGCATCTGGCTCTAAAGGTAAGTCCGATAATATAGCGGAAATAGAAACTAAGAATGGCAAAAAATTCAGGCTATTAAAAACAGCCGTTATTTACGGAGCAAATGCAAGCGGAAAGAGCAATGTAATAAGGGCTTATTGGTCTTTTCGCCAACTTATAGCTACTTCGTTCCGTTTTGATGTAAACGATGAGCTAGTGCTTGCCGAACCCTTTGAACTATCGCCCGAAACAGAAAACGAACCAACTAAATTTACCTTGAACTTTATTGCTTGGGATAAGCAACAATACATCTATTCTATTGCTATCTCGAAAATTGAAGGTATAATTGAAGAAACATTAAAGTTCTATCCAGAAAAAACACAAAAATTAATATACAGAAGAAGGGGTAGAAAAGTTTTGTCTAAAAACCCTGATTTTTTTAAGGGTAAAAACGAGGTAGAAAGCATAAACCCTAAGCGTTTATTTTTGTCCGAATTGGGCAATAATGGGGATTTGTTTTGGGAAGAACTCAGGAATTATTTTGTTGTTGGTAGCTCCGTATTAAATAGCACATCATATACTATGGTATATCGTACGTCAGAAAATGCCAAGCGCATTTTTGAAAGTAATGATGCAGATGCAATTGCTATAAAAAATAAAGTTATTAAGTTAGTCCAGTTATCCGATCTTGGTATTAAAGGATTAGAACTTGTTGAAGAGGAGCAGGCAATAAAGTCAGATATAAATACATTAAATGAGCAAGATGAAACCTATTCAGGAATTAGAAAGCAAAAGCGTTTTAAGACCTATCATAATGTTTATGACAATAAAAACTTAATTGGCAAAAAACAGTTTGATTTAATAAAGCAAGGCTCCTCTGGCACATTTGCATTAGTAGGCCTCAGTACAGAAATTCTAATTTCATTAAGCCTGCCTCAAGGCCGGCCAATATGGATAGATGAAATAGACAATAGTTTACATCCCTATTTGTGCAGATTTCTGATTAGTTTATTTAATCATCCAAAGAGTAACCCCAATAATGCACAGCTTATTTTTGCTACCCACGAAACCACTTTATTAGATAGGAATAATTTCCGGAAAGATCAAATTTGGATTACTTCAAAAGATAAATTCGGCTCTACAAAATTATATAGTGTTTACGATTTAGATGTAGAAGGTTTGAGGGATGATATTCCTTTCGACAAATGGTACATGAGCGGTAAATTTGGAGGTCTTCCAAAAATAAAAGAGTTGGATTTCATTTTCGATCGCCAAGAAATAAATACCAATGGCTAGGAAAAAAAGAGGGGTAATAATAAAGCCGGTGTTGTTTATTGCCTGTGAAGGTACTTCCTCAGAATATCAATATTTTGAAAGCTGGGCTCAAACCGATGAGGCATTAAATTTTTTTGAACGGGTAGACGTTTATCCGGATGAAAACGATGATAAACCTAAAACAACGCCTTACCAATTGTATGAAAAAGCAAAAAAGGTAATAGAAGATGGGGCAGCCAATTTTGCCTGGATTGTGTTCGATAAAGATAATCATCCCCGACTTCCAGAAACATTTGATAATGCTGCTGCAGAAGGAGTAAAAATTGCGTTTTCTTCTCGTTCTTTTGAGGAATGGGTATTGATGCATTTTCAAAAAATCAACACTGCTTTCAATGTAACTGAATGCAAAGATGCAGCAGGAAAGCCAATAAATTGTGGTTCATCTTTAGTTCCTCACTGTGCTCCGAATAATTGTTTAACTGGGCACATCAGACGGCAAAATTTTATTCCTGGTTACTCTAAGAAAAAAACATTTGACCTTTTTGATGCAATTAACCGTAGAACAGAAATAGCAATAGTGAATTCAGCTTGGCTAAGATTTCAGGTACATGCTTCAATAAATAAAGTTCAACCTCCATTGCACCCAATAAATCCATATACAGATGTTGACCAACTTATTTTTAAACTTCACGACAGATCAGATAAAATAGAGTGGGGGGCATCTGGCACTGACATTTCGCTGAATAATTGGACAATAAATGCATCAATAATTAATGGGAATATTATTGTTAGATTATCACATACAAAACCTCAATCAGTTGCTCTAAATGCTTTATTTCCATTGCCAGCTTTCTTTACTACAGATGATGACTTGAATGATACCCCTTGCTCACTGATAAGCAGCGCTTTTGTTGTAAACCATCACGGCAGTTTACATAATTTATTATGCAGCAATGATATCATAGAATTTACGCTGCAATCGAATAACCAGCCTTATTTTCTTTTTAGAGATGAGGGCATTACATTAAGGATTTATGTGGTTTTATAAATGATAAAGTAAACGTAACCACAGGTGCCTCGTTGCTTCATTTTGGCTATAGTAGCCTCAATATGATAACCAGAAGATTATAATTGACGAGCAGGGTACCAAAGTACTTTCTTTTTAAAAAGAATTTGAATACCTAGCGCTTCTCAGCTAGCCTCAAACACTACTTATTCAATAGCTACACCACGAAGCCCTCGCTTCTAAACTTTTGTGTCAATTTTATTTGTGTCAATTTATTTTGCCACAAACAAAATTGCCACAAACTTGTGGCAAAAAAATTATAGCAAAAATATTTGCCACAAAGTTTGTGATACATAAATAAAAGACTATATTTATACCATCCAAAAAATGTTATATATTATGGAATATGTACAAAAAATTAGACAAGATTATTCTTTGAGTCAAAATGAGCTTGCTCGGTTTTTAGGAGTTAAGCGCAGTTTGCTTTCTATGGGGGAAATAGGTAAGCGCAGTATAATTAGCAGGCAAAGCATTGTGCGGATTGATGCGCTGATTGATGCCATGGAGGCTGTTGAGGTAGCGTTTAAAAATGGTGATACGCCTCAGCCAACAGCAGCGGAGCAAGACGAATTGCGCAAAGGCTTGGAAAAAGAATGCAGCAAATTGCGTAGGAAACTATATATGGAGGAGCGGAAATTGGAAGGGTTGGAGGAAGCGCACAATCGGGCCCAAAAATCAATTATCGGATTGCGAAAAATGGAAAAACGCGAAGATTTGTTCCCCAAAATGAGCTTGGATGCCGAATGGATCATGATTCAGATAAGAACCCAGGAACAGATTTTGAGACGAATTCCAAGAATCAATATTATACAGTCGAAAGCGCGCATTGCCAGTATTAACGAGGAGTTGCGGCAATTTGAAATTGAACTTGAAAGTTTAGGGGCCTAATCATTTATAGGTATATAAATTGACTTAAAAATATATTTAAAATAAATTTGGAGTGTATGTATTAATTTGCTTATTTAGTCCTAAATATTTAAATAATATCATTTATGTCTTATTCTCTTTCTACTATCACATCGGTAGCCGAATGTGATACGCTGCTCGCGAATGCGAGAGCAGACCGTCGCTCTTTTGAGCATAAAAGATCAATTCTTCTGTTTGTACAGGAGAATTCAGCCAACACAGCTTCCGCCCGGCAGGCAGCATTGCTCGAGGTTACAGCCGACATTGCCGCACTGGATGCGCAAATTGCCGCCACACCCGAGGGGCAGCGCAAGGAAGATTACATTACAGACCGCTTCCGCAAAATAGCGCGTCAACGCGATCTAAGTAGCACCAATAAAAGCGGCAGCCCCGCCCGCGTTGTCGACGATGAATTGGAAATTGCACGCCTAACCTCCAATATTGATGATACTAACGATTTTATTACCCAGGTAGAAGCCAGAAAAGTTGAAATAAATGGCTAATTAACCACCACAAAAAAGGAAATCCCGGTGATGAGCCGGGATTTTTTATTGGTTAAAATCTTAGACTATGAAGAACCTTAGACTTAATATTGAAAGCTTGCAAAGCCTAGAAAACGACATAAGCTTAGCTCAGCTAGAACTTGAAATTCTTTTGAGAAATTTAAAAAATCAGGTTGGTAAAAAAGAGTTAATAATCAAAAGAATCGAACTGCTCAAAGGACTCATCGAAAAAACCTCACCTAATAGTACCGAATACAATTCACTTCAATATCGCCTATATACCGCTGAAGATCGTTTAGAATATTATAAAGCGATGGAGCAAAAAATGGAAGCGATTAAGTTTTTGATGCCTTGGTTGAAGAATTTTGGGGAGTATAAAGTCGAAAGTACAAAGTACAAAGTTGAAAGTATAAAGTTGAAAGTGGAAAGGGGATAGTATAAAGGGGTAAGTATAAAGGGGTAAGTATAAAGGGGAAAGGGTTTACTTAGGTTACTTTTCTTCTATTTTTTTAAAATTAACATCAATGTTAAAATTTTCTTTTCCTATCATTACGTCTCCAACTTTTCTTAATTCATAATAGCATGGCACATGAGGACTTTTGCCTGATTTTGTTGGGTCAGTATATCTTACAATAAATGTGATTGTATTATTATCCTGATTAAATTGAAAATTAAGAATTTGTCCAATCATATTAAGGTCCCTATTAATATTATTTATTGAAGATACTTGATTTAAAGAAAATATGTAATCTTTAGTAATTGGATTAGCTTTATTAATATCATAGGTTAAGCGCCAAAAGCCACTTATCATAGAAACATCATATCTATTAATTAAATAGTTTTTTGATTCTATTTCATTTATATAATCATTTTTAAGAGTTCCAAGTTCTATTCTCAAATTCACATTTTCCTCTGAATGTTTTCTTTCTTCATCTAGCATTTTATTTATCTGCTCTTTTGTTTTATTTAAAGATTCTACAGCTTCAAAATACATTGAATATGGTATGCCTGAATCTTTAGTGAGTTTAACTACCCATTTATTGCGTTTAACACTAAGAAATGTGTTTAATACAATGATTAGCTCCTTTATGATAGGAATGAATATTGAATAAGCAAATGCAATTAGTAATGGGTAAAATAAATAATTGTTAATATTTAGTCTTTCTAAAACAAATTGCTCAAACGATAAGTAACCAATTTTATGGAGCTGTATTTCACTTTGAAAAAAAAGTGTGACAAATATTTTCCAATTTAAAAAGAAGGCACTAATAATAAAAGAAAACAAAAAAGGATTTCTTATCCTATCTGTCAATGAGTCAATAAAGTCTTTCATTTTTGAAAAAAGTATAAACTTATTTTTTGGTGAAAGGTATCGTGTAAAATACAATTAACCAAACGTGAAAAATACCCTATTCAGAAGATAATTTAGTCTCTAATATTGCATAAAAACAATTAAAATGAGAAAAACAGCAACCCTAATCTTATTATTTTTAATTTCTAACATGCTATTTGCACAAAGTACCAAACAAAAACTACTTATCGATAAAGCTTTTGATAGAATGGTAATAAATGATGTTACTTATGCTATTTTTGGAGAAAGTAGTCCTACTAATGGGATTAAATTAGATTTATCGAAACCAGAGGCAACAATTTCAGGTGTTTTTAAATCTAAAAAAATTGATTGGATATTAATTGGCTTTGATTTTAAAGGCGGCATAACTGATAAAACCTTCAAAATTTATGAGGGTTTGAGTAATTTTAATTCTGCTTTTGAGATTCGTCCTAACTTTCATTTTATTCCAGATTGTAACAGTGCCTGGTTTAAAACTTCAGAACTTCCAATTATTAAGGCTAAAAATAAGTTAGTAAGTAAAGATTCAGCAGCTACTATTGATACTTTCTTAATAATTAATAGTATATATAATCAGCATTTTAAAAATATGCCAAATTTACTTTTTCAAGAAGATATCATTAAAAAATCTCTAGAGAAAATTGATACTGGTAATGACACTGTTAGAAAAAAATTGTTATTATATTTCATTAAACAACTTAATATTAAAGATATAGCAAATTTATCTATAGAAAATTCAGTTGATGTTTTACTTAACAAGATTCCAATAGCAGAAAAAGACAAAAATGATTTAAATGTTATTGAGACTTATAATAATAGCATAGTAGACTTATTTGAGAAATATAAAGCGATTGCGGAGGTTTTGGCAGATAAAAGTATATCGCAACAAATTCTTAATGCTAAGAAGGCCTGGACAAAAAAAAGTCTTAAGTGGTTTACTGTGAGTCCATTCATAAGAACAGAAGGTTTAAATCTTTACTATACAAAACTAGATAATGTAGATTCATTATACTTCAAAAAAACAAATCCCTTTTTCTATGGAATTTCTGGCTCTACTAACTTTCTATGTGAATACCCAAAACTCATTAATTATTTGAAATTAGGCATAAATATTCTCCATTCTAACAATTTAGCAACGCTCACTCCTTTTAATTATGAAACTAGAACAACTTTTTTTTCATATCCCAATAATGTAACTGAAAAAATAAAAACAGGAACAGCGTACAACCAAAGTGATTTTAAACAAAATACTTTAACTCAACTTTCTTTTGAATATTATTTACTTCCATTAAATAATTTTCTGCCTGGGTTATACATAAATGGGAATTTAGGGTTATCCAGTTTATATAAACTTCCAGATGTTGAAGGTAGAGAAAATGACGAGAGTATTTTTAGTATTGAAGGTGGACCTGTATTTAATATTAATAGCCGAGAAAAAGACAAAGAGAAAAGTATATTATCAATTTCTTTATACGCTAGATTTGAGGATTTAAGTGATAATAGGCGAACTTCTATTTCAACTCGTATTGTTGAAAAAGATGATGATTATTTAAATAGAAATTTAAGTTTTGGTATAAAAGTAGGAGTACCTATTACACTTCCAGAAAGAAACAAATAAAAGTTGATAAGCAATTTCTGAGGGTATTTCGCAACCATAAAGCAACAGTTATTGTTTGCTTTCCTTTCTGGGCTAGATGATTTTATATTTTGAATGATTAGCTCTGCGGTTTATTGACAAATGATTTCAACTCCCAGAATGCTTCTTTTTTTGATTTGTTTTATTGTACTTCTATTGGTAGATGTTATAGCAAAGTTGAGTATTTCTGGCCATAGTTTATTGATTTGGCTGGCTTCGTGGCAGAATGTTTCATTTTACTTTAAGTGTTTATTTTAAATACAATGAAATTTTTACCATAAAGCCAGCCCCATTAGTAAATATGTTATTATGCGATTCCGCTTTTTCTTTACTTCGTTACAATAAGTTTTTTGGTGAATACTTCTTTATCGTTTAATAAACTAATAAAATATACTCCATTACTTAATAGGGAAATAGAAGTTTGTTGGAAATCAATTATTGGTTTATCCATAATTAGCTGACCAGTTGCATTTCTAACCTGTATTCTTTTTGTTGAAGTTGGAAATTTAATTGTTGTTACTTCATCAGTTGGGTTGGGGTATATTATAAAATCCCTTTGCTCAGCTGTAGGCAAAATTGAAACAGAATTATCATTGAGGTTCAGTTTAGCCAAAAAAGTACGTCTCGCAGTACCACTGGATTGGAGTGTGTCTATTGCTTGGCCAATCGCAAAATCAATACCACCTACAAAAAATCCTAAAACATATAAAGTATTATTGTCTAAAACAGCGGAACTTATTGCCTTTGCTCTCACACCAGTTTCATTATAGTTGTAGTGACCGATATTCTCGCCTATAGTATTAAATTTCGAAATAACTGACTTCTCATCAGGAGAGTTCTGTGAAGTTGGATTCCGAAAACCTGTTAACAATATTTCTTCGTTTTTAAGATCCATATCTAAGTATGTAAAATTCCCTAAATAATCAGTTTCAGTATTTATCCATTGTAATGTTAAATCCGGGTTTAATTTACATAAATATGATCTTAATTGAATTCCTGAAAGGCTTGGATCTCCTTCAACAATTGCTGATGAAGTATCTGGATCAAAGTCTGTAATACCCGAAAACTGACCACTTAAAACAATTTCATCATTTTCATTTATTTCTAATTGATATAGATAAGAGTACCGATTACTTGTAAATATTTTCGCGTCAACAAATGCTCCATCAAAATTGCTTTTTACAATAAATGCATTAGGCCAATTTATAAAATAACCTGAAGTTAAATTATAGGTGTTAGCAGAATTATCAAAGTCAATTGTTCCAGAAAATGATCCACCTAAAATGACGTTTCCGTTAGATTGGATGGCAATACAATTCGGATATGTATTACTTCCTGTATTACCCCAAGATTTTACCCAAATAAAATTACCAGATGTATCAAATTTACTCAAATATGTATCTGTTTCGAATGCATTTAAAATTACAGAACCTGAACCTGGGTCAAAATCTGTAGGAAAAGAAAAAACTCCGGCAACATAAACAGTTGAATCAGATACTGCTAAGGCTGAACCACCATCTGCTGTCGCGTTTAAAATATAAGGCTCAGCCCCCCACGTTTTTACCCAAATAAATTGCCCATCAGAATTTAACTTAAGTAAGTAACTATCATCATTTTGTCCATTAACTACATTTTCTGCTATATCGGGGTTGAAATCTACACTTTTAAAAAAGCTTCCGGTTAAATATAAGTTTCCAGAGCCATCTATTTTCATATCACTTACATAATTCAAACCCGAACTAAACTGGTAATCATTGGGATTTGTAGCATTTATACCCTTTGCCCAAATAAAGGAACCCGAGGAATTATACTTTGCGATGTATACACTTGAAGCGTAAGAGCCATTTAGCAAAAGAAGAGGTGTTAGGGTAGATACATTCGCACTTGGGTCGAAGTCTACAATAGTCTGAATTGCTCCTGCGATATAAACATTATCTTCATCATCCGAAACAACTATATTTGGAGTACCGCTACTTAGTTTAACTTTCCAATCAGTTTGTGAAAAGCCAGTAAAATTGCAAATAAAAATTGAAGCAAAGATTGTGTAAATTATCCTCATACTTATTTTAATCATTTTATTAACGCCTACTCTATTTTTCGGTTTTCAGCATCGCCGATTTTTTTAGTTTATATCTTAGTTTTTTGATGAGTTGTACATTTTGTTTCTTAACGTTCCCTTGGCTGTCGCAGAAAGCATTTCAACCCAAAAAATATCAAAAAAAACAAGAAATTTCAAAACTAATAAATTGTTTCATACGAACCTAAATGTGCTTTTTACGCTTGTAATGTATTAAAGCCAGTTATTTTCATATTTATTTAA
>JAIXYK010000046.1 GCA_027490225.1 Bacteroidota bacterium
AATCCTGCGAATGGTAATTTTACATTAATCGCTAATTTATCTGCAATGGAACCAGCAAATACGTGGGTAGATACAACTATTGGCATACCATTTAGTTCTGATAGTGGCTATATCGCTTTAAAATATAAAACCATAGGTGCAGCCTGGAGAGTTTATGCATTTGACGATATTACCATCAGCGAAGATCCTTTAGCAATTCACAATTTAAATAGTTTAGAAAATGGTATAAATGTATTTCCAAATCCAACTTCAGGAAACATAACCATTCATTCAGAAATTGAATTTAAAAATGCCAATATTACATTATATAATATGCAAGGACAAAAATTAATTGATTTCAAAAATGTAAATGCAACATCTTTTCAAATCCCTAAAATGGACTTACCAAGTGGAATTTATTTCATAAACATAAAAGAAAATAATATGCTTATTGCAACAAAGAAATTGGTTATAGGATATTAAAGGTAAGATAACCTTCATTTTAACCATTCAAAATGGTTCATAAAAAAAGCTCTGTAATATTTAAACTACAGAGCTTTTTGATTTTCAGTTGCGGACCGGACGGGACTCGAACCCGCGACCTCCGCCGTGACAGGGCGGCATTCTAACCAACTGAACTACCGGTCCTTTTTTGAATGGATGGCAAAAGTAGTATTAAAAATCGTTCCTGCAAATTTTTATTAAAAAAAATCTCATTTTGTTAAGAGAACTTCTAAAAAGCTTAGTTTTGAGCAGTTCTGAAAAATGCTAATAGGCTGCGCAAAATCTAAGGTTGTATTCAATAAAGTTAGTCATGCTCTGCATGGTTATGGACAAATTAACCAGTTGAGCGATGGGGCTGAAACGGATTTGTTTGCCCGTGCTTTTGTTTTTAAATACGAAAAAGAATTTCTGTCAATTGTAAATCTTGAATGTGGTTTTGTTTCCCATCACCTCAAATTGGCCATTGTAAAGCAATTAAATGCCAAAGGAATTGCAGAAATTAAAATGGAAAACCTAATGTTATGTGCACAGCATACACATGCAGCTCCCGGCGGTCACGGACATTATGCTGCCTTTAACATTACTACAAAAGGCTTTAGACCCGATGTATTTGAAAGCTATAAAACAGCTTGTATCAATGCAATTACGCTTGCAATAAAGGATTTAGAAAAGGCGAGTATTTTCTTAAATGCAGATAATTTCGAAGTGGATGCTGATGTTGCTTTTAATAGAAGTTTTGATGCATACATGGAAAATCCTGATGTTCCAGATTTGAACGATGCTCAAACAAATTTGGCTTTAGATAGGATGATGAAGCAACTTAGAATTACGAATAAGAATGGTGGAAATAAAGGCGTAATAAATTTTTTCGGTGTTCAGTCAAATTCCATCGGAGTAGACAATACAAAGATTCATTCAGATAATAAAGGATATGCTGCTTCGCTCTTAGAAAATGATCAAACCGAAGAGAAACCATTCGTTGCAGCTTTTTGTGCTTCTGCAGCAGCAGACGTTTCTCCTAATTATCACGGAAGAGGAAAGTGGTGGCCAAGGGGTAAATACGAAGATGCATTTAAGTCGGCATATTTCAATGGTTTTCTGCAATTTGAAAAAGCAAAAACGCTGATTGAAAAAGAAGAACATCAAATACCCATTTCCAATCGTTTAAAATCAGCATTGGCTTATTTCGATTTTTCAAGTATAGATTGTGATGCAACATTTACCGATGATAAAATAGTGCATGAAACTGGCGAAGCAACCATTGGTCTTTCATTTTTAGAAGGTTCAGAAATAGATTGTCCGGGAATTGATAGCGTTTCTTCTTCAGCTGTTAGTTTAATGAGCGGTTATTTAAAAACTTTTAGGAAGATTCCTGTGATTAATTCACTGCGAAAACGAACGATAGAAAAACGTTTGTATGAAGCGCATGGAAACAAGAAAATTGTAATTGAGTTACAAGCAAAGAAAATTTTAGGGTTTAGTAACTTAAAAAAATTACCATTGTCGAATGTGTTAACTGAAACAATGGATGAAATAAAAAAACAATATAGCAATGGAGCCTTAAAAGAAAATACTTGGTTGCCAGTAATATTGCCAGTGCAGTTATTTGTAATCGGGGAAATTGCCATAGTTGGATTTCCTGGCGATATTTCTACCAAAGGAGGAGAACGTTTGAGACTTAGTATTTTAAACGATTTAGAGAATGAAGGGATTTTAGATGTGATTATTGTTTCTTATGCCAATGAGTTTTTCGGGTATTGTACCACCGAAAAAGAGTATGATTTACAGAAATTCGAAGGAGGCTTCACAACGTTTGGAAAATATACTATGGCAGCATTCCAAACTACTTTCCAAAAAACGGGAAAACTACTCTTTGGAGCATCGAATATTAAAAGTAGCATTAAAAAAATACAACCTCCGGAGTTTTCTCAAGAGGAATTATCAAAACGTACATTTAAGTTATAAACGAATTCCGATGATTAATACATCATCAACTTGTTCGTGTTTGCCTCTCCATTCCTCAAAAAACAAATCCAATAACATTTCTTGTTTTTGCATGGATTCATTTTTAATCTCAATTAAATAATCACGCAAGCGCTTAGAGAGAAGTTTTTTACCCAAGGCTCCACCGAATTGGTCTGAATATCCATCAGTTAATAAGTATATAGTATCGCCCGATTCTAATTCAAAAATTTGGTTTATAAATGGCTCTTTTTGCTCTTGATTAAAGCCTCCAATCGGATTTTTATTGGGCTTGATAATTTCCATATACTCTCCAAAATTATCTTTTGTTAAAAGAGCATCTGAATCAAGTTTATTTTTCCTGACAATCCAAAGTGGCCTATTTGCGCCTGCATATTGGAATTTATTTTCCTTAAAATTGAATGAGCAAATTACCATGTCCATTCCATCATGGTTATCTGTTTCTTCTTGTTTTAATGCTCTCTCAATACCCTTATCTAATTGATTTAATATTTCTGAGGGTTTGGTAATATTTTTTTCATTAATTATCTGATTGAATAAATTGGTTCCAATCATACTCATAAATGCGCCAGGTACACCATGGCCAGTGCAATCTGCTGCCGCCAGTATTATTTCATCCTCTTTTTTTGCAAATGCATAAAAATCTCCACTTACAATATCTTTTGGCTTGTATAAAATGAATGAATCGGGCAAATGTTTTTTTATGATGTCGCTGTATGGTAATGTTGCCAATTGAATGCGTTTGGCATACCTGATACTATCTGTTATTGATAGATTTTTTTGCTCAATAATATTACTGTTAATTCTCAATTCATCTCTTTGATTTTCAATCTCTTCTTTTTGCCTAACAACTTCAATTGTGCGTTCTCCAATTAAATCTTCCAATCTTCTTTTCTCCAGCCTCAAATTACGTTCTCTGAATTTAACAAACGCAACAATAATTATGATTAAAATAACAGCTGAAATTGTGTAAAACCACCACGTCATCCAAAATGGTGGTGTAATTTCAAAACTAAATGTTAACGGCGTTTTATTCCAAATTCCATCGTTATTACACGACTTAACCAAGAAACGGTAATTCCCGGGATTTAAGTTATTATATGTTGCAAAATTTAGTTGTGTTGGTGTTTGCCAAGTATCATCAAATCCCTCAAGTTTATACTGATAAAAAACTTTTTCAGGATCGCTGAAACAAATACCATTAAAATAAAAACTGAGGTAATTTTTTTTGTAATTTAATTTCGTATTGTCAGCAAATATAGTGTCTTGAAATACCTTAACTGCATATAATTTTGTAATTGATTCAACCGGATTGGTTTTAAATTGAGCCGTATTAAATTGTAAAACGCCATTAATTGTTCCAAAGAAAATAGTTCCATTTTCGTCCAAAAAGGAAGCGTTGGGTTTCGTTTCAATTCTGGAATTTTTATCAATTTTATTATAAATAATTGATTTCTTTTTGGATGGATCAAATTGGCAAATGCCTTTATTGGTTCCTAGCCAAATCCTATTGTTAGAATCGCATTCTATTAAGGTTATGAAGTTTGAAGATAAGCCATCTAAAATGGTGTAATTCGTAAAAATATTATCATTAAAACTGTAAATACCACCACCTTCTGTTGCAATCCAAATTGTTCCGTTAGGGCTTTTTGAAATTGAAGAAATTGCTGGATTTATTGGAATGTTAGTGTTTTTTAAAACAGTAAATTTTTCTTTATCATAAATTGTTAATCCACTGCTCGCTGATCCAATCCAAATTTTGCCTAAATTATCTTCTTGTATATCGGTATTACTGATATCTGCCAAGCCATCTCGTTTTGTAAATGTCTTGATAGAATTTTCCTTTGGGTTAAATACTGCCAAACCTCTCAGCATTGAAATCCATATTTTTCCTTTGCTGTCTTTTTTTAGGGTATGAACGTATTGCTCATTAAATGTGGGAATATCAAGTAATGGTATTTTACCTTGAAACCTATCAACAGTATAGTTTTGAGGATGAATCAATAAAATTCCGGCTCCCCATGTACTTACCCAAATTGTTCCACTTTTATCTTCAATAATAGATGTAACTTCTATCTCTTCTCCATTTGTAAGAAAATCAATTTTTCTAAAATCAGTTAAACTTCTGTTTTCCGATAAGTAAATTCCATTGTTACTTCCACACCATAATCTGCCTTTGCTATCTTTCAGTACTGCTCCAATGGGAGTATTGGTTGCGACTTTTGATTTAAGAAATGCTTTAAATTGATTACCCCGGTAACACGATAATCCATTTTGATTTGTTCCAATCCAAATATTTCCTTCACGATCTTCCAGCAAACATCTCACTTTGTTTTCGCTCAGTCCATTTATTTCATTAATCGTGGTGATATCCTCTTTTTTATTTGAAATTGCAAACCCTCCTCCCCAAGTTCCAATCATAATATTCCCCTGTCTATTTTTCTTTAAAGTAGTAACAAAGTTGGATTGCAATTTTTCATTTTCACTATTAAATGCAACAAATTTTTTTAATTGCTTTGAGTACTTAAAAGCGCCTGAAGTTACTGTACCCAGCCAAATATCATTATTCCCATCTTCAACAATACTCGAAAACTGCACAAATTCTACTCCTTTAGGTAAATAAAATTCGAATTCTTTTGTTACATTATTTAATAATTTAATTCCTAAATCCGTAACAAACCACATTCTGTTCTGATAGTCATGTAAAACGCTTGTAACATCTCTGGTCAATCCTTTTGTATTATCAAACCGCTCGTATTTCCTGTTTTTAATGTTTTCGAGTAAGTCTTTTCCATTTACTTTAATCGCACCAGAACCTTGGGTGCCAAACCAAACATTACCATTTTTGTCGGGATAAATGCAAAATATTCGTTTGGTTTCTTTTTCTAATAAGCTAGATTCAAATTTGTTTTTATTCCAGTAACTGATACTTCCATTTTCGTGACCGAACAATATAATTCCTTCATCAGTTTCATAAATGGCTGTTACTTTATTATCGCCTAAACCGTCTTTTATAGTGTAGTTTTTAAATACATGCCCATCAAATTTTGAAACACCCATACTGGTGCCAATCCAAATATATCCTTGTTTATCTTGTATTAATGAATTTATTCGAGAATGCGGCAATCCGTCATCTAGTGTATAATTTGCAAAATATAACTGCTGGGTTTGGGCAGTTAATCCACAAAAAAGTAATAATAGGAATATTAAGTAGCGCATTGTTTATTTGAAGATGACAATATAAATAAATTCAGTCAATACAAATTACCTTTGGCATATTTCTTTAAAATTGCAATAACTGCAAGTACTTACATCTTCCGTTTTTTCAAATTGAAATTTATCATTCAATAAATGTTCTATGAGTTGCTTAAATAGCAAAATGATATCTTCACTTTCTTCTATTTTAAATGTTGATTTATTATCAATATTTAATGCTTGAAAACCATCTGAAGGCTTTCTTAATGCGATGATTCCCGCTTTAACATCAGCATCGGGATATTTATCTCTTGCAATTAAAATGTAATGACATAATTGAAGCGCTTTGGCTTTATCAGCATCACCTAAAATATCAAATACATCTTTTAATTTTATTTCTTTTGGATCGAATTTTCCTGTTTTATAATCAGAAATTCTTAGCACTCCATTTTCTCTGTCAATTCTATCAACTTTACCTTCTAATAATACAGTTTCAACATTATTATTTATGTTAATTTGGATTGGAAAATTATATTTTTCTTCGAGTCCCAGCAGTTCTAAATACTGATTGTTTTCTTTTAATTCGGTAATAATTTTCTTTTCTGCCAATAAATAGTTTTCAGCCATTTTTTCTGCAGCTTTCCAAGTAAGGTGGTTTTGTCCATTGCTCAGCTCATCTTTGTCAACCAGTTTTTGAAAATTTTCAAGTATTCTTTCTTTGATTTCACCCAGCATTAAATCAATGTCATTGGAATGAATAATTTTATTTAAATAGGGCGTATATACATCTTGCAAAGCTCCATGAATAGCTTCTCCAACTAAGTCCATTCCTATTTCATCTTCACGTTCTGATTCTGCATAAATGTTTTCAATATACTGGAAATAATATTTTAGTGAACAAGCATTATACACCGAAAGTGCAGTAGGTGAGAACTTAGCAAATTCTCCATCTTTTCTTCGGGAATTTAATATTTTATCTATTATTTCTTTTGATTTTTCTATGCGAATCTCAAATTCTTCATATTTAGGAAGTTGAGGAATGTAAAATGATTTATTAAATGATACATTTTCATACTTTAATTCTTCTTCAATTTGAGTAATGTATCTTGATTGCTCACCTTTACCAAATTCATCGGGTTCTGTATTATAAATTAGCCAAACATTTTCTGCTCTTTGCATTAACCTGTAAAAATGATAAGCAAATACTGCATCTCTTTCTTTGTAAGTAGGCAAACCAGCCATCTTGGCAATATCGAAAGGAATAAAAGAATTATGAGCTTTTGCTGATGGAATTACATTCTCATTTACAGACAATAGAATTAAATTTTTAAAATCTAAATTCCTTGTTTCTAATATTCCCATAATCTGAAGACCTGTAAGAGGTTCTCCGTAGAATGCCAAAGTTTGTTGCTTTAACAACTGCATGAAAATCCTGTTTAATGTCTTTACAGAATCAAATCCAACATAGTTATTTTTCCAATCAGCAATTCTATTTACAAATTTATAAATAGCAAATAATGCTTCAAAATCTAGATTAACTAATGACTTATCTTCATTTTCGATTTCATTTTTAAGAAATTCAGTTAATTTAATAATGCATTGAATCGCAACTTCTACATTGTTATTCCAGGGAACAAAAATAAATTCTATAATCTTGAAAGGAGATGGCGTATTATTGATTGGATCTAATAAGAATCGCTGAGATAAATAAATATAATTACTGTCTTGTATTTTTTTGATTAATAATTGAATTCCATTTTTATCTAATGCATTATTTAAAGAAGGATTTCTTAATAATCTCAAAATATCTTTAAAATAATATACAGCATTATTTACGTTCGATGCTTGTATTTTACTTTTATTATGAATATCAAAAATTACCTGATATAAACTACAAATTGGCAACAAATACATTGGATATCCCATTGTGATATTTGTATCATTTATATCTAATGGAAGCTGCTCCAGCATTGGCATCAGCAATTGTTCATCGCACAAAACCAAGGCTGTATCAGTAAGTAATTGTTCTTTTTTATTTAATTCATTTATAATTCCGGAAGCAACTATTGTTTGACCTATATTTTTAGCAACACCAATTACTTCAATTTTTTTTGTTGTTTCTTTAAAATATGCTTTTGAAAATAGGAATTCTTTATTTGGAAATTCCTTTTTATGTTTTCTAATAAAATATCCAGCTTCATTTAAACTGTTTGAAACATAGTAAGGATCAGCGTCCCAGATTAATGTAACTTTATTTCTTTTTTCTAGAAAATGAATAATTTTAATTTCTGAATTATTCAAGGCATTGAAACCTGCAAAAATTACTTTCTTCCAAATAATTTTATCTTCATATTTATCAGTATTCTCGGCAAGTTCACGATAAGCCATTGCATTGGTGGCCATTTTCTTTTCCAATAAAAAACTCCTAAATGCATGGTACCAAATTTTCATTCTTGACCAAAATCTTAAAAATTGCTCTTGGTTGGCTGTTATAACTATTCCATCTGGTGACCAACATTTTAAAGCATAAGCCGCATCAATAGAACCAAAAAGCGTTTTTGTATCTACACAATACAAATCAATCTCTTGAAAATCGTGTAACAGTTGTTGTGCCCATGTTGAAAACACATCAAATGGCTCTGCGTGTTCTTTTTCAGTTTCGCAATAAACAGTATAAAAATCAAATAGCTGAGTTATTGGTTCACAAATAGTAACGTTGGTAATGTCCCTAACAAATTCTTCAGATGAAGTAATTTCAGGCAACCATTGCACAGCACTATTGATTTTATAAAGCGCTTTTCGAAAGAAAATCCCAGCTCTTTTATTTGGAAATATTATAATTACTTCATCCGGGTTATCCTTATAATTTTCATAAAAATGCTCAGCTAAATTATCGAGAAAAGTATTTTCAATCATTTTCGGCTTTTATGAATTTTATGTATAAATTATTTTTAATGTTTACAGCGAAATAAATTCCTGCAGACAAATCACTGAATAATTTATTTTGTGCATTTGTATTAACAATTCCATAGCTTTTTCCAGTAATATCAAACACATCAAATGCTAGTTGTTGAGAATAAGCAATTATTGTTTGTTCATTTATTGGGTTGGGAAACAAGTTTAAATCTTTTGAAAATAGTCCATTTACTGCAGTTACATTTGGTGAATAATTAAAAACAAATGCATCATTATTTGTTTCAAAAAGCGCATCAAGAGAAATAGTTAATGTTTGATCTGGATTGCAACTGTTTTCAAACCCACCAACTGCAAAAACTTCACCCTGACTAAAAATAATATCATTCAATGTATTTTCACTGGTACTCTCAATGAATTTATAATTTAGCAAACTATCTGCTTGATTTAACCACATAAAAAATGAATTATTCACTCCTGTTGAACTTAAATTTACAGAATCAATTGATGGATCAATATCTATATTTCCTTTAAAATATCCAGAAACCAATATTTCATTATTTTCGGCAGCTGTAATTTCAGAAATTGTATAGGTTCCACTTGCAGCAATATCTAATATATACGCAGAAATATAATTTCCTAAGGTATCATATTTTGCAATATAAGGAGGTGAACTTAAACCATTCGGCGATAATAAATTGGTGCCGTTTCCTGGATTAAAATCTACGTTATTGGAATTTATTGTTCCATTTAAATAAACTTTATTATTAATTATAGAAACGAAATTTCCTATTTCAAGCGAATTTCCTCCTAATTTAAATCCCCAATTTAAATTTCCATTATTTACATTATATGAAATTAAAAATGCATCAGTTGCTCCAATTAACTGAACCGTATTGTTTCCAGGATCAATATCCATGGTGCCAGCAATCAGACCCGTTAAGTAAATTTTATTATTCAATATTTCAAAATCATTTACATAATCCAAAGCAGGGTTTCCGCTGTTTAATATATTCACCCAATTATTAGTAGTAAAATCAGCGCTGTAGTTTGCTATAAATCCATCATAGGAATTTACAAACGAAGTTTTGGATAATGTACCAGCAGAAAAATCAAAATCAACTGTAAATTGAAAAGTTCCGGCAATAATTACTTGCTGATTTTCAGTAAATTTTATCGCCCTAATTTCAAGATTCCCCCCACTGGAAATATCTTTGTGGGTAATGTAAGCGCCAGTTTCACCATTGTAGCAAGCCAAAAAACAATCTATTCCACTTGAAGGATCGCTAGCCAAATTGACTACATTATTTGAAGGATCTAAATCAATAGAACCACTATATTTTCCAGTTATCCAAACGTTGTTATTTACATCAATTGCTAAAGTTAAAACTGCATCTGTATTTGGACCTCCGATAGCAATAGTCCAGATTATTTCGTTATTCGCATCTATTTTCTGTAAATAACAATCTGAAAATCCTGCTCCTTGAAAATTATCTGCACCAAAGGTAGCTGGCCCAGTAAAGTTGCCCAAAACAAAGAAATTGCCGTCTGCGTCAATTTCTATTTTTCTTGCTACATCATCTTGCGAACCACCGGCAATTTCAGAGCTGTTATATTGTATTTGTGAAAACGCTATAATTGGCAAAAACAGTAGGGTAAACAATCCTTTCATAGAATAAAGTTTAAGGACTAAAAATATAAATAATAAAGACTTTCAGTTTACATTATCAAGTTTTTTTTGCAAGTAACTTGTTGATAACATAATATTACATTAAAAAAGCGTCTACTGAGGTTTGATTAATTTCGCTGACTATAAAAATTAAATTATTTTTAATGCATCTTTATAAAATCACTTTATTTCTGCTTACATTATTTATTGTTCCAATTTGTAAGAGTCAAAATTTTAGTATCAACGGAACAATCACAGATGCAAAAACAGGAGAACAACTTATTGGAGCAATTGTAACTGTCAAAGAATTGCCAAATACCGGAGCAGCTGCGAACAGTTATGGTTATTATACTTTGATTCTTCCTAAAGGAACTTACACTTTAGTTATAAGATATGTTGGCTACGAAAATTTTGAACAAAAATTGAATTTAACTATAAATGAAGTGTTAAATTTTGCCATTGAACCCAAAGGACGCGAATTAAAAGAAGTAGAGATTTCTGCCGAAAAAGCCAATGAAAATGTCACTAGAACTCAAATGGGAGTTGACAAATTGACTATGAAAGAAATTAAGCAGATTCCTGTTTTATTTGGAGAACAAGATTTATTAAAAACTTTGCAATTATTACCTGGAGTAAAATCAGCGGGAGAAGGAAATGCTGGATTTTATGTGCGTGGGGGAGGAGCAGACCAAAATTTAGTGTTATTGGATGAAGCGCCTGTTTATAATGCCTCGCATTTATTGGGTTTCTTTTCGGTATTTAATTCTGATGCAGTAAAAGATGTAACATTATACAAAGGTAGCATGCCTGCAGAATTTGGTGGAAGACTTTCATCTGTTTTAGATGTGAAAATGAATGAAGGAAATCAAAAGAGATTTGGTGCCAAGGGTGGAGTTGGTTTAATTGCTTCGAGGCTTACTTTAGAAGCCCCAGTGGTGAAAAATAGAGGTTCATTTATGATTGCCGCAAGAAGAACATACGCAGATGCATTTTTAAAACTATCTGCCGATTCTAACCGAAGAAAATCAACATTGTATTTTTATGACTTGAATACGAAATTCAATTATAAAATAAATGAAAAAAACAGGATTTACGCCAGTGGTTATTTTGGTCGAGATGTTTTTGGTTTTGGCGACCAGTTTAGCTTCGATTGGGGAAATACAACAGCTACGGTAAGGTGGAACCATATCTTTAATAGCCGTTTGTTTTCTAATACTTCATTTATTTATAGCAATTATAATTATAGAATTTCCGTGGAATCAGGAGATTTAAATGTTAAAATTGGTTCTACTATTAAAGATTTAAATTTTAAACAGGATTATCAGTATTTCGTTAGCAATAAAAACCGTGTTAAATTCGGATGGAATGTCATACACCATACATTTATTCCTGGTAAAATAGAAGGCTCTGGTATTTTTGCTAATGCGGTTTCCAACGAAAAAAGATATGCATTAGAAAGTTCCGTTTATGCATCGCAGGAAATTAACTTTACTCCTTTATTAACTGTTAATTATGGACTTCGTGTTACTGATTTCAGGTACCTTGGTCCAGGAACAATTTATACGTATGATGAAAATGGTGAGGTTTTAACTACAAGAACTGCAGGTAAAAATGAGGTTGTTAAAACATATATTAATTTGGAACCTCGTATCAATGCCAGTTATTTAATTGATGAAAAGCAATCTATAAAAGCGGCTTATTCCAGAACTGTTCAGAATTTGCATTTACTTTCGAATTCTACTTCTGGCAATCCTACAGATATTTGGGTACCGAGTTCTAATAACGTAAAACCTGAATTAGGTGACCAATATTCTGTTGGGTATTTTAGAAATTTGAAAGAAAATAAATTTGAACTCTCAGCAGAATCATATTACAAGAATCTATATAATCAGGTAGATTATAGAAACGGTGCTGAATTGGCATTTAATCAACTGGTTGAAGGCGAATTGGTTTATGGAACTGGAAGAGCATACGGAATTGAACTTTTGGGTAGAAAGAAATTAGGAAAATTAACAGGATGGATTGGATATACTTTATCGCGCACCGAAAGAAAATTCAGAGAAATTAATGATGGTAAATACTTTCCTGCAAAGCAAGACCGAACCCACGACATAAGTGTTGTAATTATGTATGAGTTGAGTAAAAAATGGTCATTGTCTACTAATTGGGTGTATTACACCGGCAATGCTGTAACTTTTCCAAGTGGGAAATATCAAATTGAAGGTCAAACAGTAAATTACTATACAGAAAGAAACGGCTACCGAATGCCCGCTTATCACAGACTTGATTTTGGAGCAACTTATTACAGAAAAAATACAGCTACATACGAATCTAGCTGGTCTTTTAGTATTTACAATGCTTATGCGCGCAGAAATGCTTACACCATTAACTTTAGGGAAAGCAGCACAGACCCCAATCAGAATGAAGCTGTAAAACTCTCTTTGTTTAGATTAATTCCTGCAATTACATATAATTTCCATTTCAAATGATAAGATACTACACACTTCTCTTTATAGTTGCAATATTTTGCAGTTGTGAAACAGTAATTGATGTTCCATTAAAAGATGCCGACCAGCGTCTAGTAATTGAAGGAACTATTACAAATGATTCTAATTATTGTGTTATTAAAATTTCACAGGTAAGCAACTTCTACAGCAGTAATTCATTCAATGCCGTAAGCAATGCTAGTGTGAAGATTATTGAAAATGGCAGTGCAGAATATACTTTTTTAGAAGTTGCTCCTGGGATTTACAAACTGAATGGTTTTGTGGGTGCTATTGGTGCTAATTATCAATTGAATGTTACTGCGGATGGAAAACAATATATTGCAAATAGTAAAATGCCAGCTCAAGTTGACATTGATTCGCTTTCAGTGAAAGATGATTTTTTCTTTGGTGATACATCAAAAGTAGTTACTTGCCATTTTCAAGATCCAGTCGATAATGTGAATTACTACAGGTATAAAAGTTTCTTTATAGATTCTACTGGAAAAGACATAAATATAGACCGCGACCAATTTTTTAATGGAGAATATATCGACCGCGACTTATTTAGCATTTCAGGTGATTTTGAAGAGAAATATGGAGATTCAGCAACCATAGAACTCTGGAGTATTGATGCAAGTGTGTTCGATTATTTTTACACCTTATCTGCAACTTTAAGTGCTGGAAGCGGACAGTTTGCTGCACCAGCCAATCCTAATAGCAATATTAGCAATGGAGCTATGGGATTCTTTTCAGCACATGCCATCAGCAGAAAAGGTATTAAGCTAGTTCCATAAAATGAATATTTATGCAGTTGCAGCCTCTTTTTTAGTGGCTTTTGTTTACATAATTTTTATTAGATTACTCGATGTTTTTGAACGAGAACCATTGAAATACACCCTTTTGTGTTTTTTTCTGGGAATGATTTTCCTTTACCTACTTTGGCCATTACATCTAATTTTCCCTTTTGTTGATGAAATTGAAAATGGTAATTCTTTTGGAGAAAGGTTTAATTTTCATTTAACAGCAGTTGCTTGGTTAGAAGAAATTGTGAAAATTATTCCTTTTCTAATAATGCTGAGATTTAAAAATGTTATAAATGAATCTTTTGATTATTTGAAATATGCTTCAATAGGAGCATTAGGTTTCGCTACCATAGAAAACATCCAGTATTTTAATAATCATGGCATTCATATCATTGAAGGAAGAGCCTTTTATACTGCAATATTGCACATGTTTACTTCTTCAATTATTGGATATTTACTTTTTGTAAATAAATCGAAGTACAGATTACCTTCAATTTTGCCTTTTCTTCTGGGATACGCGTTAGCAGTAATCATTCATGCTTTATTCAATGCCTTGGTTTCTGGCGCATTGACCTATTATTTAGGCGCTTTATTGGTTATGTTTTTACTTGTGATTTGGGGAAGAATGTTTAATAACACATTGAATCACTCTGAGTTTTTTCACCATAGTGGTTCTCAAAAAGAAGTTTTTAAGGCTTGTGCATTTCTCGTAATTGGTTGGGCTAGTATTTTCTTTTTCGCAGCATTTGCTATTTCACAAAAAGAAGGTATATCAAATGCCTGGATTTTTATAAGAGAAGGACTTGTCTTTGGAGTTTCTTCCTTGATTGCAATCTTATTCACAGTCGGAAATCCAAAAATCAAACAAGGAACGTGGAGGTCCTTATTTACCAGAAAAGGTTAATATTTCTTACCCTTTATAAAAAGGTAATTTTACCACTTTAGCTTTCAGTAATTTCTCTCTTACCTTTACGTAAATTTCTGAATCTAGCGCAGAGTATCCAGACGGAACATAACCCATTCCGATTGGTATTTGCAAACTTGGCGACATTGTTCCGGAAGTTACAATACCAATATTATTTCCCTGAGCATCACAAATTTCATAGTCGTGACGTGGAATTCCCTTATCAACCAATTGGAATCCAACCAATTTTTTTGTTGGGCCATTTTGCTTTTGCAATTCCAAATTTGCTTTGTTGTTAAAATCTTTGCTGAATTTGGTAATCCAACCTAGACCAGCTTCAATAGGAGAAGTTGTATCATTGATGTCATTACCATAAAGGCAAAATCCCATTTCTAATCTCAGCGTATCTCTGCAGGCTAAACCAACAGGTTGAATGTTTTCTGCTTTTCCGGCTTCAAAAATTGCATTCCAGATTTTATCTGCTTTCGCAACATCAAAGTAAATTTCAAATCCTCCTGCACCAGTATAACCTGTCGCCGAAATCAAAACATTACTTTCTCCTGCAAAAGTACCTTTGGTAAATGTGTAATAAGTTATTTCAGAAAGATTAACATCCGTAAGTTTTTGAAGAATTGCAGCAGCATTAGGACCTTGTACTGCCAATAAAGCTGTTTTTTCTGAAATGTCTTCCATGTCTACATTCCAATCATCATTTTGTTTCAACCAATTCCAGTCTTTTTCTATGTTGGAAGCATTTACCACCAACATGTACTGGTCTTCTTTAATTCTATAAACTAGCAAGTCATCAACAATTCCACCATCTAAATTGGGAAAACAGCTATATTGAATCTTTCCATCTGTAAGTTTAGATGCATCGTTGCTAGTAGTTTTTTGTATCAAATCCAATGCGTTCGGGCCTCTTAAAATAAATTCACCCATATGACTCACATCAAAAACACCCGCATTTTTTCTCACTGCTTCGTGCTCGGCAATTACGCCAGCGTATGTGATTGGCATTTCATAGCCTGCAAAAGGTAATATTTTGGCCCCTAAAGCTTTGTGAATTTCGAAGAATGGAGTTTTTTTGATAATTGTTGCAGAATCGCTCATGTGAAATCTTAAATTTGTTGCAAACCTAATTAAAATTCAAAAGTAAAGGGAGGGAAGCCTTTAAATTTTGAAACATTAAGCTTATTTGCTTGTTCATTCAGAACCTTAAACTAAATAAAATCATGAAAATTATTAAAATCAGCATTGTAGCACTTTTATTTGCATTTACTTCTTGCGGTGGTGGAGAAAAAAAAGAAGCCGAAACGAAAGATACTGCAACAGCTAAAACAGAAACAACTGCCACTCCAGGTGAGGCAAATATCACCATTAATGTTACGGGAAATTCAATGGCAGATATGGCTTACGACCCAATGTCATTCACAGTAAAAGCAGGCGATAAAGTTAAACTAACGCTCATTAACCAAAATGCAGCTGAAGGAATGTTGCACAATTGGGTATTGGTAAAACTTGGAACAGGTCAAGAAGTAGCAACTGCTGCAATTGCTGCCGGAACAGCTAAAAACTACATTCCTGAAAATCCAAATATCATTGCAGCATCTGGTTTAGCCAAGCCAAAAGAAACTGTAACATTAGATTTTACAGCGCCTGCAGCTGGTTCTTACAATTACATTTGCACTTATCCGGGACATTTCCCTTCAATGATTGGTAAATTAATTGTAGAGTAATCAATTGAGAAGTTAACAATTAATTTCTTACAACTTTTTTAAAATAGGAGTCTGCTTTTAAAGGTAGATTCCTATTTTTGTATTATGTCATTCATCAAGAATATCACCAATCGTTATCCTTTAATAAAAAATAGGTATTTACTTACCTTTATTATTTTTTTAGTCTGGATCATGTTTTTTGATAGCAATAATATGATTAGTCAGTTTGAAGAACGCAATGTGTTATTCAAATTGAAAAAAGAGAAACGCTACTATCAAAAAGAAATAGTAAATACTCAGAAAGATTTAACAGCGTTACTTACTAGCAATAGTCATTTGGAGCAGTACGCAAGAGAAAAATTCCAAATGAAAAAAGATAACGAAGAAGTTTGGTTGGTGATAGATACAACATTGATTAAAACAAGTAAATAGGTTAATCGTTAATAATTCGTTAACGATTTGGCAAAATCACTATTTTGTTGCTAAGTATTTTTGATTACATTTGCGAAAAGTATAAATCAATCTTATGACGGATAAGACATTACAGGAAACATTCGACGAGCAAGGACACCACATTAGTCCCGTTTTACCAAGTGAAATTATTAATTACCTGATAGATATTGATGGCACTATTTGCGACGATGTTCCAAACGAAGAGCCTGAAAGAATGGTTACCGCAGAACCATATCCTGATGCATTAGAAACTTTGAATCGTTGGTACGAGCAAGGTCATATTATAACTTTCTTTACTTCAAGAACAGAAGATTTAAGAGAAATTACTGAAGTGTGGCTTAAAAAACACAATTTTAAATACCACGGAATATTATTAGGAAAACCTCGCGGTGGAAACTACCATTGGATTGATAATCATATTGTGAGAGGCACTCGTTTCAAAGGCAAGTTTACAGAAATGGAAACGGTGATGAAAGAGATTTTGGTGTTTAAAGAATAAGGTTTTTCAAACAATAAAAAAGACTTTCAATTTCTTAAAGGTTATTTCTTAATACACCACCAACTTCTGCATAGCATTCCCTTTTGAAGTACTCGCTTTTACCAAATAAACACCAGCTTCCCAATTTTCAGTGTTAATATAAAATCTATTTTCTCCAGCTGAAGTTGTTCCCTTAAAGATACTGTTAACCAATTTTCCATTGATATCATAAACTTCTATTGAGAGCGATAAACTACCTAAGCTTTTTACCGGAATACAGGTAATTCCATTAGAAGGATTTGGAAATAATGCTATTTCAAAAAGTTGTTCTATTGCTTTTACTTGAGTAATAACATCAGAAGAATCTAGCACATCAAAACTCCAGAAACCAGTCGGTGCAGTAATAGGTCTTACTTGTGTTTTTCCACTTTGTGCAAATCCCTGAATATAATATTGAATATGCGTACCTGCAGATTGCGCAGGAATTGTAGCTTCCCATAAATCGGTAGAATCAGCACTTAAAGTCATAGGAGCGGTTAAGAAACTTGATGTAGAATCAGTCCTGTAAAACAATTGTGCTTGCTGAATGCCGCTTCTGTGCTTTACAATGCCTTTTACAACATATGCATTAGTAGTATCATAAGTATCATTCAACGCCTGGTGTGAAATCAACATTGGGTCATTTACTCCAACACTATGTGTGATGCAATGTATAGCGCCACTTGCTCCAATTATATCATTACAATCTAACAATTGAACACGATAACCAGGTAGGCTTTCTTTATATTTTCTATAAGCAATGGTATCATACTCTTCTCTGTAGCTTGTCAATAATACCGTTTTGTTTACGAATACTGAATTCGAATATGTTAAATAATCACCATTTGCATCAGGAAAATCTCCAAATGCATCGGCAGGTGAAGGAACTCTTACTACTTTATAAGGTGTTCCAAAAACAGAATTGTAATTATCCAAAACATACAACAAATTAGCTTCAATCTGTGGTCCATCGGCCACTCCTGTTGGGTATTGTGTCATTAAAATAGTTTCTTCATCAAACAATTTCATGTGCATATCAATGTGGTGAATGCCGTCATAAGGTAATGTTTCCATTTTGATGTACCTCGAAATGCCCATGTAATCTTGCATGATGGCATCAATCTGTGCTTCAGTCTTTGTTGGATTTTCCTCTAAAACCAAATTAGATGAAAATCCAGTTCCAAAACCATCACTCATAAAATTACCGCCTGTATGCACAACACGATTTGGTTCAACAATATTTTGAACTAGATTCAAATTCAATAATCTCGCGTAACTTCTTGGTAATGTATCATCTGAAGGACGGGAAGGACGATTGTATTTCCAGTCTACAAGAAATAAAGAATCTACATCATTCATGTATACTGAATTTGCAGCATAATCTCTAATCCAAATAGAATTAAACGGCTGTCTTCTAAATATTACATTTGAACCAACAATTACATTATAATTGTTTAATAACTCGTTTGTAACACTTGTTGCTGTTGAATTAGTTGGAATGTGTACAATCACTTTACATTCTTCTTGTGCATATTTTATAATTTCTGCTAACAAAGGTTTATAAGAGGTCCATGAAACAACTAAAGCTTGAATTTCTTCCCATTCAGCCATGGTTCTGATTTCACCTGCTGGTGGTTGATCTAATATTGATTGTGATTTTACTTCTGTATAATTTGATGAAATAAGCAATGCAATTAGGGCAAGATATCTGAAAGACATGCGTTAAATGTTTTGAAAATTTAGAATCCGAAAGATAAATTTTATTTCCTTTAAACCTTCTAAGAAAAAATGCTTCTTTCTCGGCAGCTTATGGTAACTGAACAACAAAAAATACAACATTTAATGCGTCGCTCAGGCTTTGGTGATTCTATCAAAAACTTAGTTTCCCAAAGTTTTGAAACTAATTTTAGTACAGTTTTTACATCAAATTCTAAATTCGAAGAAATTTATCTTCCAGATGAAGAGCGTGTTACTACAGGTGAACTCCTGAAAATGACTCCAGAAGAACGGAAAGAAATCTTAGACGATTTGGCTGCCAATATCAAAAAGTTAAACCTTGAATGGCTTAAAATAATGGGTAGCGCCCAAGGGCAACTTAGAGAAAAAATGGCTTTCTTCTGGCACGGACATTTTGCAGTTCGGGTGAGAGGATTTGCTCAAGTTGAGTCTTATATCAATACAGTTCGTAAATATGCCTTGAGCAATTTTGGAGATTTATTAATGGCTGTTTCCAAAGAACCTGCGATGTTACGTTTTTTGAACAATGTGCAAAATAAAAAGAACAGTCCTAACGAGAATTTTGCAAGAGAAGTGATGGAGTTATTCACTTTAGGACGCGGAAATTACACCGAAAACGATGTTAAAGAAGCCGCACGCGCTTTTACTGGATGGGGTATTGATGAAGATGATACATTTCTTTTGAAAGAAAATCAACATGATTATGGCAGCAAAACCATTTTTGGGAAAACCGGAAATTGGGGTGGGGAAGATGTTATTAAAATGATTTTAGCCCGAAAAGAAACAGCGGTTTTTGTTGTAAGAAAAATCTACAAGTTTTTTGTAAACGAAAATGTTGATGAAAACCAGGTGAAACAATTGGCTGATAAGTTCTTCAACGAAAATTACAATATTACCAATTTAATGAAAAGCATTTTTGAATCTGATTGGTTTTATGAACCCAAAAACATTTCATGCAATATTAAAAGTCCTGTTGAATTGCTGGTTGGTCTCAATAAAACATTTGGTATTTCATATGAGAATCCTCAAGCTTTGTTGGCGGTACAGCGCGTTTTAGGTCAAATGTTGTTTTTCCCTCCAAATGTTGCAGGCTGGGCTGGCGGTAGAAATTGGATAGACAATTCTACCTTGGTTACAAGAATGAATCTGCCTAAACGACTTGCAGAAGCCGCAGATTTTGATGTAACAGTTAAAGATGATATGAATGATGAATCACCAGGAGGTGCAAGAAAAGCTGCCAATAAAAATGCACTCAATTGTAGCTTTAACTGGGAATTGTTTTGTAAACGCTTCGAATCGATAGATGATGCAGACTTGTGGAAAACAATGTGCAATTATTTGCTTTCTCCCATCAATTTGCCGCTAGAACCTGAAAATTTGAAGTACCAAAAGTTTGATGTTAAATCCACAAAAATCAAAACATACGCTTTGTATATTGTTCGTTTACCTGAATACCAATTAACCTAACATGAACAGACGCAGATTTATTAAATATTCAGGATTAACAAGCACTGCAGCTTTGGTTCCTGGTTTTATTCAAGCTTTAGTTGCTCCTTTCAATCAGCTTGCTTTTCAAGGTAAAAGACTTGTTATAGTTCAATTATCTGGCGGTAACGATGGACTAAATGCCTTGGTACCGTTCAGAGATGATAATTATTATAAGTTAAGACCGAAATTAGGAATCAAGGCCGACGCATTATTAAAAATTACACAAGAAGCTGGTTTTCATCCTGCATTGCTAGGGTTTAAGCAATTGTTTGATAAAGGTTATTTAAGCATTTATAATTCAGTTGGTTATCCAAATCCAGATCGTTCGCATTTTAGGTCTATGGATATTTGGCATACAGGTAGCAACGCCGACGAATATTTTAATACCGGTTGGATTGGAAGAATGTTAGATGCAAATTGCCCAGGAAGCGAAAAGCCATATTATGCAATTGAAGCAGATGATACGCTTTCTTTGGCTATGAAAGGTGCTGATAAAAGTGGTTTTGCAGTGCGCGATCCCGAAAAATTGAGGAATGCTTTAAGAGATCCAATTTATAGTGATATTCAAAAAAGTAATACTCATTTAGAAACCCAAAGTCAATTAGGATTTTTGTATAAAACATTAGCAGAAACTGCATCTTCAGCAGATTACATTTACTCAAAATCGAAAATATATCAATCTTCCAAAAGTTACCCTCAACATGAGATTGGAAAAAGCCTTAAAGAAATTGCTGAATTAATCAATTCTGGAATAGAATCGAAGGTTTTTTATACCTCCATGTCAGGTTTTGATACGCATGTAAGACAGTTAGAAACTCAAAATCGCTTGTTTGGAATCGTTGGAAATGCATTAGAAACCTTTGTGGAAGATTTAATAGCATCAAATAATTTTAACGACACTGTTATAATGGTTTTTTCAGAATTTGGAAGAAGAGTAAAGCAAAATGCTTCGGGAGGAACTGACCATGGCACAGCAAACAATGTTTATATCATAAATGGAGCATTAAAAAAGCAAGGAATGTGCAATCCAGTTTCTGATTTAACAAAGTTGGAAGATGGAGATTTAATTCATCAACTGGACTTTCGTCAAATCTATGCAACGCTTATTGAAAAGGGAATTGGTTTCGACCATACCAAAACTTTGATGAGAAAATTCGAATTACTCGATTTTATTTAATAAAATTAGTTGCAAATCACTTATATTTTTGTATCCTCGCACAATGATTATTTAATAAATGAATAGTAGTGTAATTTTATGAGCGAATTAAAAAAAATACAATTAGAATATATATTGAGAACATCGCCTAATGTTTTGTTTTCTTTTTTAACAGAAGCCAGCGGACTTTCTGAATGGTTTTGTGATGATGTAAACAACAGGGGAGGAGTTATAACTTTTAAATGGAGTGGAGATTCTGAGGAACATGCTAAATTGATTTCTCTTAAAGAAAACAAGTATGTTAAATACAAATGGTTAGATGGTCCTGAAAATGCATATTTCGAATTTTTACTTGAAGTAGATGAAATTACAGGTGAATTGGCATTGATAGTTACTGATTTCGCGGAGCCTGAAGATGAAGAAGAGTTAATTTTAACATGGAATAGTGCAATTCAAAAATTACACAGTGTTATAGGTTCTTGATTAGTACCTTTGTCAATTATTTTGCGATTTGAAACAAATTGATAGATTAATTCTAAGATCTTATTTAGGTCCTTTTGTACTTACTTTTTTTATTTCCCTTTTCATACTGTTAATGCAGTTTGTATGGAAATATGTAGATGATTTAGTTGGTAAAGGACTAGAGTGGTTAATCATAGGGAAACTTTTAGTACTTGTTTCCGCCACCATGGTTTCTTTGGCATTACCGCTTGCTATTTTGCTTTCCTCTCTCATGACATTTGGAAATCTGGGAGAATATATGGAGTTAACTGCCCTAAAAGCTTCTGGAATTTCTTTGCAAAGAGCCATGCGTTCTGTGTTTATTTTTTGCTTGATAATGAGTGGCTTAGCATTTTATTTTTCTAATAATGTGCTTCCAATCGCCAATTTAAAAATGCGCACTTTGTTGCATGATATTCAAAATAAACGACCGGAACTAAATATTAAACCAGGTATTTTTAACAGTGATATTCAAAATTTCGTAATCCGGATTGGAAAAAAAAGCAATGACGGCAAGCAATTAGAACAAATAATGATTTATGACCATACCAACCATGCAGGAAACGATAGACTTATTCTTGCAGAAAAAGGTGTGATGAAATTATCTGACGATAAACGCTTTTTAGAATTGAAATTGGTAAATGGAAAAACCTATACAGAAGCAGAACCAAATAAAGTCAAAAGAGGCAGGTTCCCATTTTTAAGAGAGAATTTTACAGAAGATTTAATAAGGTTCGACCTTTCTATTTTCGATTTGAGTAAGTCGGATGAAAGCCTGTTTAAAAAGAACTATCAAATGCTTAATCTTACTCAATTAAGTAAAGAAGGTGATACCTTAAATATGCAATTGATAAAAGAAAAGACGTATTTAATTGAATCATTATTTAATGGGCCATTTTTTAAAAATGGAGAAAAATACTCCACAATTAACAACGTCGTAAAAAAGAAAAATCCAAAAGATTCCATTACTCAAGATTCCATGGCCCGAATCCTAAAAATGAAATTGGAAATGAGAAAAAATATGGAATTTAACTTAAAAGGTAAAAAACCATTCGAAGACACACTGCCAGCTATAAACGGAGGATTTGTAACGGTGCCAATAAACAATGGTCAATTAAAACCAATAGAATTAAAAGACAAGAAAGCCGTTTTGAAAAACTTCAACAAAAGCGATCAAATACGCATTTATGAAGCAGCTGATAAGTTGTTAAGAAGTAACAAAAGCACACTTGATTATTCTATAGAAAATTTTAACCAGGAACAAGAGAGAATAAACAGGCATCAAATTGAATGGCATAGAAAATTTACACTGTCTTTCGCTTGTTTATTGCTTTTTTTAATTGGTGCTCCGCTAGGTGCAATTGTTAAAAAAGGAGGCTTAGGAATGCCTGTTGTTATTTCATTGGTTTTTTTCATTACTTATCACATGGTTTCAATTACAGGAGAAAAACTAGCACGAGAAAGTGTTACCTCACCTTTTTGGGGAATGTGGTTGTCTGCAATTATTTTGCTGCCAATTGGCTTATTTTTAACTTATAAAGCTACAACAGACTCCAAATTGTTTGAAAGAGATGCTTATTTGAAATTATTCAAAAGAATTTCTTTTAGTAAAAAGAACAAAACAAGCATCTAATGAGAGTTTTGCAGTTGTGTTCTAAACCATTGTTTGCACCATTTGATGGAGGGAAACTAGCCATGATTGATGCTGCAAAAGGTTTAAGAGAAAATAACATAGAAGTCATTCAATGGATGATTCACACGCGTTTTCATACGTTTCCAAAACAATTTACTTCTGAATCGGGTCAAATCATTGAAAAGTCTTTTATAGACACTTCAATAAATTGGAAATCAGCATTTCTGAATTTATTCAAAAGTCAATCTTATAATATTCAACGGTTTGATGATAAGAAAGCAAATAGTGAATTAATTGCCGTTATTGAAAAGTATAAACCTGATATCATTCATTCAGAATCGATTTATTGTCTAACTGCTATTGAAGAAATTAAAAAGAGATTTAATATTCCAATTGTATTAAGAGCGCACAATGTGGAGCATCAAATCTGGGAAAGGACCGCTCAGATTACAAAGAATCCAATCAAAAAATTGTATTTAAACACTCTTGTAAAAAAACTCAAAAAAGACGAGTTAAGAATTGCAAATTATTCAGATGCAATTGTTGCCTTATCTGAAATTGATAAACAATTCTTCCAAAACAATTTTCCATCAAAAAACATTGAGGTAATTGGCATTGGAACGAAGTTAAAAAAATCATTTAACCCAACATTTCCTATTTCAAATATTTTCCACATTGGTGGTATGGATTGGAAACCTAATCAAGATGGTATTAATTGGTTTCTGAATCAATGCTGGCCTTTGGTTCATGCTGCTTACCCACAACTTGAATGTGTTTTAGCTGGACTAAACATGCCTCAAAAGTTCTATGAACTTGAGAATATTAATGTCAAAATTAAAGTAGCAAATGATGCGGAACAGTTTATGAATCAACATCAGATATTGTTTGTGCCATTATTAAGTGGGAGTGGTATACGTGTGAAAATAATAGAAGCATTGGCATTGGGTAAAGTTGTTATTGCTACCAGTATTGCTGCCGAAGGATTAGGGGTTACAGATAATACTAACATTTTGATTGCAGATTCGAAGGAAGATTTCTTACAACAAATCACAAAGTGTCTTGAAAAGTCAGAAGTATGCCTTCAAATCTCGGAAAATGCTGCTATCTTTGCCCAAGAAAATTTCAACACCCTCAAAAACAGTCAAAAATTAATTGCATTGTATAAAAGATTGCTGAAGAATTGAAAATTTTAGTTGCACTTTCAAGATTTCCTTATCCTACTGATAAAGGTGACAAACTAAGGGCTTGGTTTCAAATCCAAAGCTTGTGTAAGCACCATGAAGTGCATTTGTTTTGCCTAAATGATGAAACAATTAAAAAAGAGCACCAGGAAATCGTTTCAGCTATCTGTGCATCTGTAACTATTGTAAATCTCTCAAAAAGAGGAATATTTTTGAGATTATTTAAGAATTTTTTTTCTCAATTACCATTTCAAGTTGCCTGGTTTACTAGTAATTCAGCACAACGAAAATTTCAACAATTAACAGAGCAAGTTAAACCAGATGCTGTTTATTGTCAATTGGCTCGAATGGCCGAGTATTGTAAAAATTTACCTCAGAAAATCAGAATACTGGATTACCAAGATGCCTTTTCAAAAGGCCTTGAACGAAGAATTGAACATGAACCATTTTGGAAAAGATGGTTGGTGAAAATGGAATTCACAAGATTGAAAAAATACGAAATTGAAATTTTCGATCAATTTACCCAATGTACCATCATTTCTAAGCAAGATGCCGAATTAATTGATCATCCAATGCAAAAAGATTTGATAATTATTAAAAATGGCGTTGATAGCGAATACTTTAAACCTGAACCCAATGCAAAAACAATAGATTTATTGTTTACTGGAAATATGCAATATGAGCCCAATGTAAATTGCGTATTGTATATCATGAATGAAGTAATGCCCATATTAACGAAAGAATTTCCTTTTATTCAATTGGTTGTTGCAGGGAAAAATCCAGCCAAAGAACTTACCGATTTAACTTCTAAAAGTATTCAACTCACTGGTTGGGTGAATGATTTGAGGATTTACTTTAAGCAAGCACGTTTATTGGTTGCTCCTATGCAAATTGGTGTAGGCATGCAAAACAAATTGTTAGAAGCGATGTCTATGGGAATACCTGTTATTACCAGCACTCTTGCTAATAATGCAATTGGAGCAACTCATGGAAAACATATTTGGATTGCAGATACTCCTCAAAAAGTAGCTGAGTCGATTTCGTTTCTATTAAACAATACAGAATTGGCTATGAAAATAGGCCAAAACGCTAGACAATGGATGGTGGAACAATATAGTTGGGATAAACAAAATGAGCAATTGCTTCGTTTGTTTCAAGTTCCAAACAAAATAATTTATTACAATTAATATGTCTCAATTAAATACTATTGAAGAAGCAATAAATGACCTGAAAGAAGGGAAGATTATTATTGTGGTAGATGATGAAAACCGTGAAAATGAAGGAGACTTTATTGTTTCTGCCAGACACGCAAGTCCTGAAGTTGTAAATTTCATGGCAAAAGAAGGAAGAGGTTTAATTTGCGTTGCTCTGACCGAAGAACGTTGTGAAGAGCTGGAGTTAAATATGATGGTGAGCAATAATACATCTTCTCATACTACTGCGTTTACAGTTTCAATTGATTTGATTGGTGATGGCTGTACAACTGGAATATCTGCATCTGATCGCTCTAAAACTATTAAAGCTTTGGTAAATCCAACAATTACTCCTAACGATTTTGGAAGACCAGGACATATTTTTCCTTTGAAAGCTAAAAATGGAGGTGTTTTAAGACGTGCCGGACATACCGAAGCCACCATTGATTTTGCAAGATTAGCCGGATTTGAACCAGCCGGTGCTTTGGTAGAGATTATGAATGAAGATGGAACCATGGCAAGACTTCCACAGCTTTTGGAAATGGCGCAAAAGTTTAATTTGAAAATCGTTTCTATCGAAGATTTAATAAAGTACCGACTGGCAAATGATAGTTTGATAAAAAGAGAAGTTGACATTGAATTACCTACAGAAAGAGGCGATTTTAAAATGATTGCTTACACACAAACAAATACAGGTCAACCGCATTTAGCCTTAGTTAAAGGTGAATGGAATACTTCTGAGCCTGTATTGGTAAGAGTTCATAGCTCTTGTTTAACAGGAGATATTTTTGGTTCTTGTCGCTGCGAATGCGGACCTCAATTACATGCAGCTATGGACTTGATAGAAAAAGAAGGAAAAGGAATCATAGTGTATATGAATCAAGAGGGTAGAGGTATTGGCTTATTAAATAAGTTGAAAGCTTATAAATTGCAGGAACAAGGTTTAGATACTGTGCAGGCCAATGAAAAATTAGGCTTCAAAATGGATGAGCGTGACTATGGTGTCGGGGCTCAAATTTTAAGAGATTTAGGAGTGAGTAAAATCAGATTAATGACAAATAATCCTACAAAAAGAGCGGGTTTAATTGGATACGGGCTAGAAATTGTAGAGAATATTGCCATTGAAATTCCTTCTAATCCCCACAATGAGTATTATTTGGCTACAAAGAGAGATAAAATGGGGCATACTTTTTCCCAATAAAAAAAATGTATATTTATTTGCAATAACTATAATAGCTCATGCGCCGCAATTTACCTTTTTACTTAATTACAATATTTGGCGCGGCGGCCATTATGTATTTTATTCAAATGAAAGGCAAGTTGCTTGAATCTGCAAACCTTTCAAAACAATTTTTTTTTGATAATAAATCAGGAGATTTAATTGAAAGTGTTAAAGATGTTTTTATTCACAATATAAAACATCCAATTGCAACATTAATTTTGCAGATTGTTATTATTATTTTGATTGCCAGAACTGTTGGTTTTTTGTTTACACGTTTTGGACAGCCATCTGTTATCGGAGAAATTTGTGCTGGAATTATTTTAGGTCCAACTGTTTTAGGTCATTTCTGGCCAGAATATTCAATGCTATTATTTCCTCCTAACTCTCTAGGAAGCTTGCAGGTTTTAAGTCAAATTGGCTTAGTGCTTTTTATGTTTGTAGTAGGAATGGAGCTTGATTTAAAAGTGCTGAAGAACAAGATGCATGAGGCCGTTGTAATTTCACATGCCAGCATTGTTATTCCTTATACTCTTGGAATGGCTTTAGCATATTTTCTTTATGTTGAATTTGCCCCAACGGATATCCATTTTCTATCATTTGGATTGTTTATGGGGATTGCAATGAGTATTACAGCATTTCCTGTATTGGCAAGGATAGTTCAAGAAAGAGGCTTGTCTCAAACAAAGTTAGGAGCCATTGCAATTACAAGCGCTGCTGCTGATGATATTACCGCTTGGTGCTTACTTGCAGCTGTAATCGCTATTGTAAAAGCGGGTACATTACTAAGTGCAGCTTTAACAATCGGGTTTTCTGCAATTTATGTAGTAATTATGATTTTCGTGATTAGTCCGTTTTTCAAGCGATTGGGAAGTATCTATTCTAATAAAGAAACAATTTCAAAAGGGATTGTAGCATTGATTTTTATCATGTTATTATTATCTGCATATACCACAGAAGTAATAGGAATTCATGCTCTGTTTGGAGCATTCTTAGCAGGTGTAATTATGCCTCCAAATATAAATTTCAGAAAAATATTTATTGACAAAATTGAGGATATTGCTTTGGTTTTGTTGATGCCATTATTCTTCGTTTTTACAGGATTACGCACTGAAATAGGATTATTAAATGATTTATATCTCTGGAAAATATGCGGAATTGTTATAGCAGTAGCAATTGCAGGGAAATTTATAGGTTCAGCTATTGCAGCAAAAATTATAGGTCAAAGTTGGAAAGATAGTTTATCTATTGGTGCATTAATGAATACCAGAGGCTTAATGGAGTTAATTGTACTAAACATAGGTTTCGACTTAGGAATATTAAGTCCAACTGTTTTTGCAATGATGGTTATAATGGCGCTTGTTACAACTTTTATGACGGGGCCTACACTATCTTTAATTAATTGGGCATTTCGCGATAAGTACGAATCACCAGAATTACAACCATTAGTAAAGAATGTACCTGCTTATAAAGTTCTGATTTCTTTTGGTTTAGCAAATAGCGGAAAGAAATTACTTCGACTTGCTGTGCAGATGGGAGGGAAATCCGATAAAGAAATTAGGTATGAAGCGATGCACTTAACACCAAGTGCTGACGTAAGTTTGTTAAATGTTGAAGAATTTGAAAAGCAAAGTTTCAAGCCAATAAAAATAGAGGCTGAAAAAATAAATGTGCCGCTAGTTACCCATTATAAATTAACTACCGATTTGCACAAAGAAGTGAATTCTTTTATTGAAAAAGAAGAAATTAATTTATTATTGATTGGTGCAGGAAAGTCTATTTACACAGGTTCATTATTAGGTAACTTGGTTGGGGTTACCAAAGCTGCATTATCGCCAGAAAATTTAATCAACTCAATTACTGGCGCAAAACCATTGTTTCAGACAGATGATTTTATTGATGAAAAAGCAAGGCAGTTTGTATTAGATGCACAATGCGATGTTGGAGTTTTATTAGACAGAGATTTTAGTGATGCAGATACAGTATTCCTCCCATTATTTGGTGAAGAAGACTCCTATTTATTGAATTATGCCAGAAAGTTTATAAAGAATTCTAATGCCGAATTTGTTGTAATGGATGCATTTCAGTTAATGGATTCAGGATCTGTAATGCTCGAAAAATTCAATCGTCTTCAAAAAGAATTTCCCAAAAATATTTCATTAATTAAAGATAAAACTGTTGGAAAAGAATTTCTTTCTCAACAAGAATTAATGCTGATTAATTATGCAAGCTGGAAAGGATTAACTGAAAGCAAAAGCCTTTGGTTAGAACATGTACCTAGCGTGTTAATCATGAGGTCACATTTGCAGAATTAATTAATTTACTTGCTGATTATTGACAATTTAAATTTCTTTAATTGTATCCAACCAATTATTGCAATTAAAAATAAAAATCCAAGCAGCACAATTGAAGTTCGCATAGAACCAGTAAGTTGTTCTAATAATCCATAAAAGAAAGTACCTAACACCACTGCCATTTTTTCACAAACATCATAAAAGCTGAAATACGAGGTGTTGTCATTACTTGCAGGAATCAATTTAGCATAAGTAGAACGCGCCAATGCTTGAACTCCTCCCATAACAAACCCTACAAAGCTTGCCAATATTATAAAACTTAACTCAGAGTTTACAAAGTAGGCAGCAATACAGATAAACAACCAAACGGTGCTGCAAAATATTAACGCTTCAACATTTCCATATTTTTTTGACATCCTTGCAATTGCAATAGCACCGATTACTCCAACTATTTGAATAATTAAAATGGTCGGAATTAAAACCTCATCGGTTAAACCCAA
Organism: Bacteroidota bacterium; assembly: GCA_027490225.1. GTDB lineage: Bacteria > Bacteroidota > Bacteroidia > M30B66 > M30B66 > JAIXYK01. Next base: position 30,024 of record JAIXYK010000046.1, read on the forward strand.
TTCCTTTTTCCCAAAATTGGCTGCCATGTACATAACTGTTAGCACGCCCATCATGGTAAAGAAAAATGAAATTAAAAATACTTTCAAATAGTTAAACTGGTTAAACTGCTGCCATACCATCTTTAACTCTTTATAACCATTTAATAATAGTTTTTTTGATTTGTTTTCTTTCGTTAATTGTCTGGGCAAAAAGTAAAAAGTGTATTGCGCAAAAACAATCCACCAAATACCAACAGATAAAAAGCTAATGCGAGCTGCTGAACCATCTTTTGCTAATCCGAACATTTCTGGTTGTAACAACATAACTAGGTTAAAAACCAGTAAAACAACTCCTCCAATATAACCTAAAGCAAAACCCTGGGCTGAAATTTTATCTTCACTGCCCTTCTCCGCAATTTCGGGCAACCATGCATTGTAAAAAACCAAACTTCCACTATAACCAATACTTGCCAATGCAAATGAAATGATGCCGAATTCTAAATTGTCTTTATTGAAAAAATATAAAGATGCACATCCAAAAGCTCCAATATAGGTGAAAATTTGCATAAACAATTTCCTTCTTCCCGTATAATCAGCAATAGATGATAGCAATGGTGATAAGGCTGCAACCACTAAGAACGAGAAGGAAACTGTCCAAGCATATAAAGTAGTATTGACAACAGAAAATCCAAAGAAATCAACTTTGCTTTCAGCATCACCAACTGCAACAGCTGCATAATATGCAGGTAAAATGGCTGAGGTTATACTTAATTGATATACGGAATTAGCCCAATCGTAAATTGTCCAGGCGCGAATTATTTTCTTATTTCCCTTTAAAGTTGAAATTTCCATTTTTCATTTGTCAGTTGCGCAAATAAACGAAATTTCATTTCATTCGGTTAATATACTCGCAAAGAAAGGAGTAGCGTTGATAAACTAAAACAATAAAAACTGATGCCCATCAGCTTTCATTTGTTCATACTTTGGCTTGTCTAAAATATAAAGCAAAGGTGCTTTTCCACTTTCTTCCCATGGAGATTGTTGCTCTCCCGTTTCTATTAGAATTTCCTGGCTCAATAATTTTCTTCTGAAATTTCGTTTATCCAACTCATGACCCAATGAAGCTTCATAAAGTTCTTGGACCATTTTAAGTGTAAATTTATCAGGAAGTAATTCTAAGCCAGCCAGTTGTGAACTCATTTTAGCTAAAAGTCTTCGGTGTGCAGCCTCCACAATTTCATTATGGTCAAATGCCAAATGAGGAATCATACCCAAGTCGCACCAACTTGAAGTGTGTATACTATCTTTTGAATTGAGTTTACAATCATTCACATTTACAAAAGAGTAATAGCCAATACTGATTACACGGCCCATTGGATGTCTTGTTGGATCAGCAAAAGCCCTGATTTGTTTTTTATAAAAGTGTGAAGTACCTGTAGCTTGTTGAATAATTCCATTGATACGGTCTTCTATCACGACATTTGGATAAACAAGTCCGGCTGGTAAAGCAAACTGGTTTATAAAAGGTTCGCGCGATCGTTTTACTAAAAGTACTTTGATACGTTTATCTTGAAAACCAAATATAACGGCTGAAACAGAAAATGCAGATTGGAAGAATGGGTTAAACTCATCGCCCATTTCTGGAAGTGGGAATTGCTGTTGAACCATAATTTTGTTATTTAATTCGCAAAATTACGGAATATAAAATGTATTTGCGTTATGTTAAGGTTAAAAATGTTAACATATTTATTAAAATTTATTTAGAATAGTGCGAAATTAATAATCAGTAAATTTCTACGGTAAAATCTTGTAAGTTTGAAACTTCGGCTAAACTTATTCCAACTGTTTGTTGTTTTTTACCAATTGATGCAGATTCATCACTTCTATAAGCATCTGCAAATTTCATATCCTTATTTTCAGATGCCGCAGTAGTATTTGAAATGGGAGGAATGTAATCATCAGCAAATCCAGCGCTTTCAGATTCCTTAGAAATTGAAGCAGGTATTTCCATTTGTAATTTTTCTAAATTACTTTGTTCTTTTTCAGAAAGTGAAGATCCTGATATCAAAGTATCAGCTTTAACTTCAGTATATACTCCAGAAACATCATTTAATTTTGGGGTTTCTGGTTGTATTGAATTATTTGGTTTTTGATCACTTTCAATCTTTTGAACTACTTGTTTATTATCTAAACTATTTACATTTTCAGAAAGTTTGTAAAATAGAACAAATGCTAAAGTTAAAGAGGCCGCAATACCTAAATAAAACCACTTATTGATAGCAATGATTTTGTTCTTGGTAACAAGCTTTTGAGGTGCTGCAAATTCAGCCATCAATCTGTCTTTAATTGAATGATTGGGAATTTCTTCGCTTTCATCAATTTCCTGCATTTGAAGAAACATTTCTCTCATAGCAGTATATTCTTGTTCAGAAATTTTTTCAAGTTTAAGTTGTTCTTTTTCGGCATCATTTAAATCATCAAATGACTTTTGAATTAATATTTCTTCGAAGTTTTCTATAAGGAATGAATTGTTTTTCATGATTAAGCGTATTTAAATTGTGGAAGTTTGGTTGCAATTTTTCTTAAAGTGTAGAACAATCTGCTCTTTACTGTTCCTTCGCTGCACTCAAAAATGGCACTTATTTCTTTTAATGAAAGTTCATCAAAATACCGCATCATAAATGTACTTCTGTGAGGTTCATTGATGGTTTGTAAGACTTCTTTTAACTTGTGAATAAAATCTTTACGGTCAATTTTTTCTGTAATTTTTACATGATTATCAGCTAATTCAGCTGTTTTATCTAATGATATTTTAGTACCTCTTGTACTATTTTTACGGTATTCCATTTTGCATAAATTATTGGCTACGGTGTAAACCCATGGTCGAAAGGATCTTGAAACATCAAACAATTCAGGTTGTCTGGCTATTTTCATAAATAAATCTTGTAAACAATCTTCTGCTAAATCGTGATTGTTCCAAAGCATTCTCTTGAAATAAGACAATAATTTTCCACTGTATCTATCATAAAGTATAGAAAAAGCTTGCTGGTCGCGTTGAATTATGCGTTCCATTAAAGCCTCGTCCGATAATGGTTGTAAGGCTGGCATGCTCATTTGTTAGAAATATTAGAAGTGAATAATTTAATTTTATCTTCTATCTGCAATAACTTTTGTTTTTCGGGATTACTAAGTTGATTGCTTTGTTGTAAAACTTTAATTCCGGGCAAGAAGTTAATAAGTGATGGGGCGTAAGTATCAGCTTGCCAAGAACTTTTTGAAATCAACTGTTCAAAAAGTGGGTTATTAAAATAGAAACTTTTAAGCTTATCAATATTGTTTATTGTTTGATTAGATAAACAAGTGAAATTTCCACACACAAACAAATTAGAAGACCATTTATTTATGAGAGATTTTCTCAATGATAACGTTGTGTAAACTGGCTTCTCACTTGAAAGTACTATTTCAAATAGTTCATTTTCATCAATATTACCTTTAGGAATTGTAATTGAAGAATTCCAGGATTTTAATTGTTTTGTGAGCCAGGATTTATCGGCAATCATTGCCAAAGAAACTACATATATGTTTTTATTTTCAGAGGCAAACCACAAAGGATATGTATCAAATTCACCATTGGTAATTAGCAAACTATTTTCGGGAATTGCATTTATAATCAATGTGGCATTCAACTTACTTAATTCAGATATTCCTCCTGTTTTATTTAATTGAGAAATAGCTTGATTTCTAATAGTTAAGTTACCGCTTCTTTCGGCCAGCCAAGCCGCTTCTGTAATTAAAAGAGTATTTTGAGGGTCAATTTTCTGGGCGTTTTTTAGATATTGTATGGAAGAATTATTGTTCCTGTTTTGTTTGAGTAAGATGTAATTATTATAAAATGTAGATGGTATGAAGTTATTACTCTGTTCACACACTTGGTTCAATTCTTTATTCTCAGCTTCATCAATTTTACCATCATTTTTTAAATATGCATTTCTAGAGCTGGTATATTTATTAAACCAGGTGATTTCTGAATAATTTGTATTGAAAATTTGGTTGGAAATATTGTTCATGTTACTTTGATTGTTGTAATTGCTGGGAATCAAAGTTTGATTTGTAGACTTATTCAGTTGCGTGCTTTTAATTACCTTCTTTTTCTCAGTAATTGTTTCATTTTCAGAAGGTGTTTCTGATTTAATAGTACTTTTATTTTCGAAAGTAGAGAAAACTGCAGGTTCTGTGAGTAAGACAGCTTTACTGGGTTCGTTTTGGTTCATTTGCCCAAAAAATATAGATGGGAAAAGCACCAGCGACAGTGGAAGAATAATTTTCATTTTAAGAAATTTGCCCGCAATATGCAGCTAATAGTTGTAAAGTTCAATTTATGAAATTTTCTTTTATTAATTTGTTAATACTATGATAATCAAAAAGTTAATTATTTTTGTATAATCAGCAACAAAACTGATAAACGAGCTGTTATTTTCAATACATTTGCACGCCCAAAAACAAGCAGATTTATGGATATACTTGTATGTATTAGTCAGGTTCCTGATACAACCACAAAAATCAGTTTTATAGATAATAATTCTAAATTTAATGATGATAAAGTAACCTTCATTGTAAACCCTTATGATGAGTGGTATGCATTGGTAAGAGCTTTAGAGTTAAAAGAAACTTTAGGCGGAAGTGTTACAGTAATTACTGTAGGAAATGCTTCGGTAGAACCTATTATTAGAAAAGCTTTGGCAATTGGTGCTGATAATGCTGTAAGAATCGATTTGGATGCAGTAGATTCTTTTGAAACTGCATCAGCAATTGCAACTTATGCTAAAAATAAAAATTTCAACATTATTTTGGCTGGAAAAGAAACCATTGATTACAATGGTTCTGAAGTAGGAGGTATGATTGCAGGTTTATTAAATCTTCCATTCGTATCATTGGCTACTAAATTGGAAATTGTTGGCGACCATGCTGTTGTAGAAATTGATATTGAGGGTGGAGTAGAAGTGATTACTTCGAAAATGCCTTTGGTATTAAGTGCTGCGAAAGGAATGGCAGAAGCAAGAATTCCAAATATGCGCGGAATTATGGCTGCAAGAACTAAAACAATTGAAGTTGTAGCTGGACAATCTAATAATTTGGTAAGTGTAAAGTCATTTGAGTTACCTGCACCAAAATCTGCTGTGAAGCTTATCAATCCAGAAAATATGGAAGAACTCGTTCAATTGTTACATTCAGAAGCAAAAGTTATTTAATTATGTCAGTACTCGTATTTGCACAAACCTCAAAAGGAATTTTAAAAAAGAACGCAATTGAAGCGATTTCTTATGGAGCTCAAGTGGCTGCATTGTTAAATACCAATGTAACTTTATTAGCCACAGGAACGGCTACTGCAGAATCATTGCAAGTTGCAGGTAGCTTTGGTGTAGCTAAAGTATTGCATGCAAACCATACAAATTTAAACGCTTTTGATTCTCAGATTTATTCTCAATTAGTAATGAATGCTGCAGAAAAAACTGGAGCATCCGTAATTATTTTAAGTCATGATGCAACTGGTAAAGCCATTGCACCAAGAATTTCGGCGATATTAAAAGCTGGCTTGGTTTCGGGTGCAATTTCACTTCCAGCTGTTTCTGGCGGTTTTTCTATCAAGAAAAATGTGTTTTCGGGTAAAGCAATCGCTGAATATTCAATTAATACTGAGAAAAAAATAATTTCATTGTTACCCAATTCAGTACCTCCAATTCAAAAGCAAGTTTCTTGTGAGGTTGAAAATTTTCTGGGTGGAGTTGAAGAGACAATTTCTTTGTTGAAAATAGAAACTAAAACACATGATACTTCAGGTGAAATTAATTTACCAGAAGCTGAACTTGTTGTTTCTGCCGGAAGAGGAATGAAAGGACCAGAAAATTGGGGAATGATTGAGGAATTGGCAAAAACTATTGGCGCTGCAACTGCATGTTCTCGTCCTGTTTCTGACATTGGCTGGAGACCTCACCACGAACATGTGGGACAAACAGGAATAGCAATTAGACCTAATTTATATATTGCTGTAGGAATTTCTGGAGCAATACAGCATTTAGCTGGTGTAAATGGCTCTAAAGTTATAGTTGTAGTAAATAAAGATGCAGAAGCACCTTTCTTTAAAGCGGCTGATTATGGAGTAGTTGGTGACGCTTTCGAGATTGTTCCAAAGTTAACAGCTGCTTTTAAACAATTTAAATCTCAAAATTCTTAATTCACTTTTGTTAAAACTGCAGAAAGTTTTGTACTTTCAATCAGCAATTTATGAAGAAGATAAAACTTGAAATTTCTGGTTTGTCATACAGTCAAACACAAAGTGGAGCTTACGCATTGGTGTTAGGAGAGAGTGGTGGTAAAAGAAGGTTGCCCATAATAATTGGTGGATTTGAGGCACAGGCAATTGCGATTGAGCTTGAAAAAATGGCACCAACCCGTCCATTAACACACGACCTTTTTAAAACTTTCGCAGAATCTTTCTCCATTAAAATTAATGAAGTTATCATTTATAATCTTGTAGAAGGTATATTTTATGCAAAGTTAATTTGCCAGCAAGAAGGAGCAAATGATATTGAAGTGGATGCAAGAACAAGTGATGCAATAGCACTAGCCGTAAGATTTAAGTGCCCAGTGTATACTTATGAGTTTATTTTAAGTTCTGCGGGAATATTAATTGATGATGAACCGGGAACTGAATCAGATACTTCTTTGGCCGCAAATGCAGCAACTACAGCTGTTGTTAGTGCAGAAGGAGGAGATGAGTTATCTAGGAAATCTAAAGAAGAATTAAAAGATTTGTTACGCACAGCAATTGAAGATGAAGCCTATGAGCGCGCAGGGAAAATTCGAGATGAATTAGAAAAAAGGAAATAAAGATAAACGTCTAAGATTGCTTTGAATAAGGTTTAATTTCTATCCAGAACTTTATTCTAAACTTAAGAAAATGCCGCGCCACCGATAGAGCTAGCTACCTGCCGAGGAACGAGGCAAGTAGCAGCGATAGCGGGTTAAGGCGCCCAAATAACAAATATTTATTCTTGGTCTGGATTTCTTTGTAATTCAAAAACACCATTTGTAATTGTTACAGGAAATTCCTCAACGGTTTGTGTTACTTCATTAAAGAAAATGCGTTTTGCATCACCAGAGAAAGTACCTTTTATCTTACCTCCAACATTTCCATATTGCGTAACGTTTACTGTAAAATTGTCGCCCATGATATAGGAATTGGCTCCTATAGTAGTTGTAAATACTACATCATTATTGTTTGATACATTGAAATTACCTATTGAGTTTCCAGTAAAGCCAATTGTTATTGAATTGCCCTGCTCGCCAGATGCGATGCCAAAAGTTACATTTTCTGAAATTGTATAAATTGAAAAGGCTGTTAAAGGAATAGAACTAACTAATATGGTTTGGTTATTAAATCCGTCGCCATTAATTACAAAGCTTTGCTGTAATGCGCCACCTGAAGGATTGGTTGGATCGACATTTCCACAAACATCAAATGCCCCAGCATTGGTGGTTCCTCCGCCTACTGATGGAAAGTTTATTGATACTGTTTCTGAAAAACCAGTAAAGGAGTTAACTATTGTTAAAGAAGCGGCTTGGCCATTGGCAGGTACAGCGATTCTAAATGTTCCGTCTCCTTCTATGGTGTTTGTAAAAGTATTTCCATTCCAGTTAATAGCTGCATAACCAATAATTGGAAAGTTACTGCTGCAGGTAATAGTTCCGGAAATGTAAGCTGGACAAATGATGTTAATGGTTGGAACATTAAAAGTTTGACCGTCTGATACACCGTTAACAGGTACTTCATTAGAAACTATTCCTAATAAGGGTTGATTAACTTGTACGTTAAAATTAACTCCTGCAGGAACAAAACGCTCATAATATCCTTGATTATCAGTAATATCGCTTGTTTGGCCAATTTTTACTTTTATGCCTTCTACAGGTTGTCCGTTACAATCTAAAATTCTACCTCTTACGGTACCTCTGTCGAATGGTGCATCGCAATTCCAGGTTGAGAAATGTGTAACTGTACCAACATATTCGTTTCCTTGAAGAGTAGCCTGGCCTTCTTCTTCCCAGATTCCTGAAGTTTCATTAAAGTGCCATAAAGGAATTGTGGAAGGGGCGTTTCCTATCATGTCTGCCGGAACTGGCATTGTAACGGTGGATGTATTTCCTGGGGCTAATTGTAATTCATTTCCAGCATCATCTGTTAATTGAACCATGAGCATTCCGAAAGATTGTAATTGTCTTGTTGTACCAGTTGATGAGGTCCCAATTAAATCAGCACCGGGTGTAATACTAGTAAAATCAGGGTCAGAAGGGTCAAGGTGCACAATAGCAACATTTAAATTTCCTGTATAAATTCCACCACCAATTGCAGCAACACTATTAGCATTTATTCTAATTCCTGCGCCATTTGCTAAATCTAAATTTTGAGTTGATGTTGGTGTAATGTTAAAGTTTGGAGCGTTTTCTAACATCCTGATTTCAACCCTGGTAATTTCTCCTTTTTTGGGTTTAATACCTACGCTGCCATTGAAATAGCCAGATTTAGAACCAACTACAAAAGCACGGTCATTATAAGTTACCTCACTGATTAGAAAAGCACCATTTGCATCAGTAACTGTTGATTTTCCACTCGCAGTAACTGTTGCTCCTGCTATTGGATTTCCTTGCTTGTTTTTAACCAAGCCACTTACAGCAGTAAGATTAGAATAATCGGAAGTAATTATTGGTTCAGCAAGGTCTTTTTTACAAGCATTGAAAGCAACACTGCTTATTATCAAAAGAGAAATTAAAAAAAACGTTGATTTTTTTAAATGTGTTTTCATGACGTAGCATTAATTTTAAGTGACAAACCTATTGAATAAGAATGTATTAAAATCTATGACATTTGTCATATTTCAAAACATAAAATAAAAATCAATTCTATTACCAATAAGACATTTTTAAACTTTGAGAAACTGGTTTGTTAGCAACAGAAATAGATGCAGATTCAAATGAAGGAGGGCCAACAGTTCCCATTGCCTGATTTGAGAAACAAAAACCTTCTTTTGGTATTCCAAAAAAGCCAGTATCTAATTTTTGATTGTCGTTTTCGTCATGTATAATACCAGCTGCGTATTTTCCCGGAGGAATATCTGTAAAAACAATGGTGAGTTGTCCTTTTACAGCTTTTACCCTTTGTTTTTTAAATGTTAATGCTGGTTTATCTGGAAATCCTTTTTCGCTGTTGTATAAAGCTACGAGTACATAACCTTTATCGTTTTTTATATTAGCAATGTTGAAACTAATACTTTGTGATTGGTTTTCTAAACTTAGCATTCCAATTAAATAGATGAATAATGTAATCATATGATATAGAACTCAAATAAATAAAATTTGTTTGATATAATTGCAACAACCAAACTGAATTGTACATTCGCAGCATTAAAAAACAATATGACAACTTTACTCCAATTCTTAGAAGATAAACCTTTACCGTGCTGGGTTTTATTAAAAAATGCGAACCTTAAGTTTAGTATGGGCAAAGGGTATCAAATTACTGATTATGAGGAAATTGATTGGGCTCCATATTATGAACCTTTGGTTGATAAAATTCCACATCCATTATTGTTAAACACCCGTGAAGCAAAAGAATTGGCGAGTTACCGTTTTAGTGAAGAAGAATTAAAAGCTGGAGTTTTTCATTTTGACAATTTGCCTTCAGCACTTTTAAGCGAAGCAAATGATAAAGAGTTGTTTGGTGATGCTTACACGATTTTCTGGGTAATTCCTCCTGATAAAGAAGCTGTGATTAGCTTAGTGTGCGATAAATTAGAAAAAGAGGCGCATGGTAGAATTAGCGCTGAACAACTTAAAAATCTTTGGGATAGTTGTATTGATAGAATTTTTATTAGATATGATGAAAACTCTGATATCACAGAAATTGCAATGTTGATGCAAGATTTACAAGAGGAATTAATTGAAAGAATATCAGGTTTAGATAAAGCACCAACAGAAGAAGCTTGGGAAGTATTGAATGAGGATGAATTCTGGAACGAAGAAGAATTCTAAGCCATTCACCAAGAATGAATTAAAAGAACTATTGGAAGAAAAAGCAGATTTGTACAATCGCTTCTCTTTTATAGAAACTGACCCTATTTCAATTCCACATAGGTTTACTAAAAAAGAAGACATTGAAATTGCTGCATTTTTAACTGCAACAATTGCCTGGGGTCAACGATTTACGTTGATAAAAAATGCAAATTATCTGCTTGATAATATGGACAATGCACCATTTGATTTTATTACATCTTTCACAAAAAAAGATTTAAAACCATTTGAAACATTCGTTCACCGAACTTTTAACCATGTAGACTGTATTTTCTTTTTGAATGCAATCCAGCGCTTGTACAAGGAATTCGGTTCTTTGGAAGCTGCATTTCAAACAGAAGGAAGTGAAGTTAAAAATGGCATCATTGCATTTCGGAGTAGGTTTTTAGGAAACAATGCTCCACAAAGAACTTCCAGACACGTAGCTGATCCTTCTGCAGGTTCTGCTGCCAAACGCATCAATATGTTTTTAAGGTGGATGGTGCGCAAAGATGAACGAAAAATAGATTTTGGAATTTGGAATGTGTTTAAAACATCTCAGTTGTATTGTCCATTAGATGTGCATTCGGGCGGTGTAGGCCGCAAACTTGGAATATTAGACAGAAAACAAGATGATTGGAGAGCCGTAGAAGAATTGACCGCAAATTTGCGCATTTTCGATGCTCTGGATCCTGTAAAATACGATTATGCTTTGTTTGGTTTGGGTGCTTTTGAAGGTTTTAGAAAAGACTAGCCATGCAAGCATTTTCTGAGCTTTACAATTTACTCGACCAAACAAACAGCACCAATGAAAAGGTGAATTTATTGGCAGATTATTTCAAAGAAACACCACCTGAAAATAGTATCTGGGCTTTGGCACTTTTGTGTGGTAGAAGACCTAAACGTACTGTAAATTCAGGTATGCTGAGAACCTGGGCAGCCGAATTAGCAGGAATTCCCGATTGGCTTTTCGAAGAAAGTTACCATACCATAGGAGATTTAGCCGAAACCATAGCTTTATTGGTTGACCAACAATCGAGTGCAGATTCAAAACCATTGTGGGAATGGATGTTCAAATTGAATCAATTAGCTGGTAAAACTGAGGAAGAGAAAAAGGCTTTTATAGTTGAAGCTTGGCAGCAAATGGATGCCTCAGAGCGCTTCGTATTCAATAAGTTAATAACAGGAGGATTTCGTGTTGGCGTATCGCAAAAGTTGGTAGAAAAAGCATTGGCCAAAGTAACCGGAATAGAAGCTTCTATTATTGCGCACCGTTTAATGGGAAACTGGACACCAGATTCTATCGCCTTTAAAGATTTAATTGAGCAGCAAGTATCGGCAGAAAATCTGTCCCAACCTTATCCGTTCTTTTTAGCTTATCCATTGCAAGATTTACCCGAAACATTGGGAAATGCAGCTGATTGGTTTGCCGAATGGAAATGGGATGGCATTAGAGGACAAATTATAATTCGAGGAGGTGAAATTTTTGTATGGTCTCGCGGTGAAGAATTGGTAACAACGAAATTCCCAGAATACCATTCATTGTTAGAAAAGCTTCCCGATGGAACTGTGTTAGATGCTGAAATTGTGTGTTGGAAAGATGGAAATGTACTTCCTTTTCAATTGTTGCAAACGCGCATCAGCAGGAAAAATCTAAGCAATAAGCAGCTTGCAGAAGCTCCGGCAGGACTTATTGCATATGATATTTTTGAATTTGAAGGAAATGACGTGAGAAGTTTGGCGCATACGGAAAGAAGAAAATTGCTTGAAAATATTGTTTCAAATGCAGCGTTGGATGCTTTACAAATTTCACCACTCATTGAATTTGAAAATTGGGAGCAATTGTCACAGCAAAGACTGCAGGCAAGAGAAATGAACAGCGAAGGATTAATGATAAAACGCAAAGAGGCACCATATCAAGTGGGCAGAAAAAGAGGCGATTGGTGGAAATGGAAACTCGACCCAATGAGTATTGACGCAGTGCTCATTTATGCTATGCAAGGACATGGCAGAAGGGCAAATTTATATACCGATTACACTTTTGCTATTTGGAACAATGGTCAATTGGTTTCATTTGCAAAAGCTTACTCAGGATTAACAGATGCAGAAATTAAGGAAGTAGACAGTTTTGTAAAAGCCAATACTATTGAAAAATTTGGACCCGTAAGAAGTGTAAAAGCCGAATTGGTTTTTGAAATTGGTTTCGAAGGAATTCAAAAAAGCAGTAGGCATAAATCTGGCGTTGCACTTCGGTTTCCGCGTATTTTGAGGTGGAGAAAAGATAAAGTTGCAGCTGAAGCAAATCAGTTAAGTGACCTTATCGAATTGATTGATAATCTTGAAAAAAAAGCAATTAAAAACAAGTAAATATATTCATCTTTGCACCCTTAAAATTTTAATATGAAGTACACCATCCGTATTGCAATCGCAGCATTCTTGTTTGTTTCTGTAATAAGCGAATCTTGTAAAACGCACAAAAAAGACCAGGCCTCGGCAGATGCTTTGGCACAGCAAATTGCAGATTCATTAGCTGCTTCAGCTGCAATAGATTCCATGTTTAATCTTCCTGAATATGAAGTGGATGCTAAAAGTATGGAATCGGAAAACAGATACAATGCAAGTGCAAAAAGGGTAAACGATATTTTAAATACCAAATTGGAAGTTAGCTTCAACTTTGCAACAGCGCAATTAAATGGTAAAGCCACCATTGATATTCAACCATATTTTTACGCTACCGATTCATTAGTTTTAGATGCAAAAAGCTTTGATATTGAAAAAGTAGCCATGCTCAGCAAAGATGGTGCAATGAGCGATTTAAATTTCAAATACGACAGTGCTCAGATTCATATTGGTCTTGGAAAAATGTTCACTAAAAATGAGACCTACAGAATTTTCATTCAATACAAAGCAAATCCGAATAAGGTAAAAAATGCAAGCAGTGCAGCAATTACAGATGCAAAAGGACTTTATTTCATTGACAATAAGGAAGAAGATGATGAAAAACCAACACAGATTTGGACACAGGGTGAAACAGAATCAAACTCTTGCTGGTTTCCAACGATTGACAAGCCTAATGAAAAAATGACACATGAGTTGCAGATTACAGTTCCAAGGAAATACAAGACTTTAAGTAATGGATTGATGGTTTCTTCAAAAGATAACAAAGATGAAACCCGCACCGATATTTGGAAAATGGATATGCCCAATACGCCATACTTAGTAATGATGGCAATTGGTGAATATGCTGTTGTTAAAGATACATGGCGCAAAATTGCGGTGGATTATTATGTAGAACCTAAATTTGAGCCATATGCAAAAGAGATTTTTGGAAACACTCCCGAAATGTTGGAATTCTTTTCTAAAAAATTAGGAGTAGATTATCCTTGGCCTAAATATTCTCAAGTAGTTGTGCGCGACTATGTTTCGGGAGCGATGGAAAATACATCAGCTACAATTTTTGGAGAATTCATTCAACAAACACCTAAACAAAGGTTAGATACCGATTTTGAAGATGTAATTGCGCATGAGCTTTTCCACCATTGGTTTGGAGATTTGGTTACTTGTGAATCATGGTCAAACTTACCATTGAATGAATCATTTGCAACGTATTCTGAATATTTGTGGAAAGAGCATAAATATGGTAGAGATGATGCAGATCATCATTTAGCTGCCGATTTAAAAACTTATTTAGATGAATCTGTTCAAAAGCAAGAAAATCTTATCCGTTTTAATTACGAATTCCGTGAGGACATGTTCGACAGACATTCTTACCAAAAAGGTGGAACTGTTTTACACATGTTGCGCAAATATGTTGGTGATGAAGCATTTTTCGAATCATTAAAAACATATTTAAATGACAACAGATTTCAATCAGTTGAAATTCATAATCTTCGTTTGGCTTTTGAAAAAGTAACAGGTGAAGATTTGAATTGGTTTTTCAATCAGTGGTTTTTAGGAAAAGGTCACCCATCAGTAGAAGCTGCAACAGAATACAATGCAGAAAATAAAACAATTGCTATTATTTTAAGCCAAACACCAAGTACTGACGATGGTAAAGTGTTCCAATTACCATTAGATGTCGATTTATACATCAATGGAAAAGTAAGAAGAGAGCGCGTTGTGATGAAAAAAGACAATGAGGTTTTTACAATTTCTGTTGAAGCAGAACCTACATTGGTTGTGGTTGATGCGGAGAATATGCTGACAGGAAATTTCAATATGCCGATAACAATTGAACAAGCTCAATTTCAGTATTTAAATGCACCCTTGTATTATCATAGATTAAAAGCTGTTGAAACAATGGCACAAAATGCTGACCAGCCGGGTGTTTCCTCTGTATTAAAATTAGCATTGAACGATAAATTCTGGAACATTCGATTAATGGCATTAAAGGCAATAGAGCCTTTGTTGACAAGTGAGGGAGCTGATTTCAAAACTACTATTGAACAAATTGCAAAGAATGATAAAAAATCTGCCGTGAGAGCAGAAGCTATTAGACAATTAATGGCTTACAATAAGCAACCTGGAATTTTCGATTTGTTTACAGCTGCATTAAATGATAGTTCTGCGCAGGTTCAAGGTGCTGCAATTGCAGCGATGTATCAAACAGATGCTGCTAAAACAAGAGAAGTTGCCGAGAAGATGGAAACCACAGCTACAGGCGATATGCTGACTTCTATAGCAGCTATATATACTGCTTCTGCAACTCCAAACAAAATTGAGTTTTTCAGTAAAGCATTCCAAAGAATTAAAGAACCAAATGATAAGTATTTCTTTGTTCAGATTATGGGTAAATACGCTCTTTCTCAAGATGAGGGCACGGTTTACAAATCTGTTCCAACGTTTGAGAATATTGCAAAAACTTCTAAGGAATGGTGGTTACGACTTTCTGGAATTCAAGTATTGGCTGAATACCAGGCATTTTATGATGCTAAGGTTGATGAATTAAGTGCATCAATTGCAGAGATTAAGGAAAAAGGAACAGATGTTTCAAAAGTTCAAACCATGGAAATGGACCAAACCTTATTGAAAAAGAAATCAACAGAAATTGACGTAATTTTTGATACCATTCGTGAAACTGAAAAAGACCCAAATCTTACTCGTATCTTGAATATGGTGAAGTAAAATGAACAGCATTCTATCTTCCATAATTTTTATAGGTTTATATTTGCTTACAACTAGTATGAAAGCTCAAGAAACTGTAATAACTGGGAATTTACCTGCAAATTTTATTGAGCAGGATTGGGCTTCTCTTTGGCAAAAGAATGCAAAGGAATACGTTCCCAGCGCAGGTGCACTTGAAAGCCTGAAACAGTTGAATTTAAAGGACATTCAAATTGAAATAGTTTTGGGAACCTGGTGCGAAGACAGTGAGAAATTAGTTCCTCAGTTTATTCATGTAAATAATGATTTAAAAATTCCTGTTACTTTTATTGGTGTAGATAAGGAGAAAAAATGTCCATTGGCTGATTGTTCCAACTGGAATATTCAAAACGTACCTACATTTATTATTCAGAGAAATGGGAAGGAAATTGGGCGAATAATAGAACAAGTGAAACAGAGTATTGAAGCTGATTTGTTTGACATTATTTTAAAAGGAGAATAGGTTTTTTTTCGAAAATAAAGTAGCACGGAGTTCACAGAGGTTGTAGCACGGAGGGCACTGAGTTTTTCTAATATTTTATTTTTAATGGCCTATAGTTTTGAATACTTAGTTTTAGCTAGATTTTATATTACATATCGCTGAGAAATAGCATTAAAATATCTCTGTGGCTCTGTGCCTTAACCTCACTTCGACAAGCTCAGTGATTGCCGTGTGCTTCGTGCAAAAAAAATTGAGCGAAGCAATCATTAATTAACAGCAACAACCTCAGTGAACTCTGTGCAACAACCTTAGTGAACTCTGTGCTAAAAATTTTGAGCGCAGCGAAGCTATCAGCAATAAACAGCTACAAACAACGTAAATTAAACACAAGAAAATCTAGCAGATAAATTATAGAGTTTCTATCAAAACTTTAAAGCAAGATTTAAAGAGCTTTCCATTACTTTTATTGCCTTAAAATTTACCATTATAAAATGCAAGAAATCGAAGACAAGATTCATAACCTTAGCAAACTGTTGCATCAATATAATTATGAATATTATGTATTATCGAATCCTACAATTTCTGATTATGAATTTGATGTCTTATTAAAGGAATTACAAGACCTTGAAAAACAATATCCACAGCTCGCTCATGAAGATTCTCCAACCAAACGAGTAGGAGGAAGTATCACCAAAAAATTTGAAACAGTTGTCCATTCAGAACCGTTTCTATCTTTAGGGAATTCCTATTCCAAAGAAGATTTAATTGAATTTGATGCACGTATTCGTAAGAACACTGAGCAAACTTTTTCTTATGTATGCGAATTGAAGTTCGATGGTGTTGCCATTGGTTTGAAATATAAAAATGGTAAACTCAACATGGCTGTGACACGTGGCGATGGGCTTCAGGGCGATGTCGTAACAGAAAATGCCAAAACCATTGCAAGTATTCCTTTAAAATTGTCGGGCAACGAATTTCCGGAAGAATTTGAAATCAGAGGAGAAGTGTTCATGCCTTTAAAAAGCTTTGCAGGTTTGAATAACGAAAAGCGAAAAGAACTGGAAGATTTAGGTTACGATGAAGAACAGATTTCTGATAAACTGTTTAAAAATCCACGAAACGCAGCTTCTGGCAGTCTCAAAATGCAAGAAAGTGCTGAGGTAGCCAAAAGGAAACTCGACTGCTTTATGTACTTTGTTTCTGGTGTCGATAATGAAGTTAACAGTCATTTTGAAAACCTGCAAATGGCAAAAAAATGGGGCTTCAAAGTTTCAGAACACATCAAGATTTGCCATACAATCGATGAAATCATGCAATACATCGATTTCTGGGAAAAAGAACGGGAAACCTTACCATTTGAAATAGATGGTATTGTTATAAAGGTAAATGAATATAACATGCAGCGCTTATTGGGCGCTACTGCAAAATCGCCACGCTGGGCCATTGCTTATAAATACAAAGCTCAAAGAGTAAGTACTGTTTTAAATACCATAACTTATCAAGTTGGCAGAACGGGTGCCATTACACCAGTTGCGAATTTAAAACCTGTTTTCTTGGCTGGAACAACCGTAAAACGAGCTTCACTTTACAATGCAGATTACATTACCCAAATGGACATTCGCGAAGGAGATACAGTATTTGTTGAAAAAGGAGGAGAGATTATTCCCAAGGTAGTAGCAGTTGCGACCGAACAGCGTACACTCTTTAGTGAACCAACCGTATACATTCAAAATTGTCCTGAATGTGGAACAGAATTAATGCGAAAAGAGGGTGAGGCGATTCATTATTGCAGCAATGAGTTGGGTTGTCCTCCGCAGATAAAAGGTAAAATTGAGCATTTTATAGGTCGCAAGGCAATGGACATCAATTCTTTAGGAGAAAAAACCATTGAAGCTTTATATGATGCTGGCTTGGTAAAGAATATTGCCGATTTGTATGATTTGAAATATGAAGATGTTTTTGGAAAACTAGAAGGATTCAAAGAAACATCATCACAAAATATTATTGAGGGAATAGAACTTTCAAAGAAAATTCCGTTTGAGCGCGTGTTATTTGCAATTGGAATTAGATATGTGGGACAAACAGTTGCTAAGAAACTTGCTTTACAGTTTAGAAACTTGGAAGCTTTGAAATTAGCAACTAGAGAACAACTGCTTAACACCAACGAAATTGGAGAAATTATAGCTGACAGTATTATTGACTACTTTTCAAATGGAGCATACTTACAACAGCTTGAAAGACTTGAAAAAGCTGGTTTGCAGTTTACCTTAGACGAAACCGCGTACGCCTTAAAAAGTGAATCATTATTAGGAAAAAGCTTTGTGGTTTCCGGAGTATTTAATGTATTTTCGCGTGACGAAATGAAGAAACGCATAGAAGAAAACGGTGGCAAAGTGTTGAGTGGAGTGAGTGCAGCAACCAGTTTTTTAATTGCTGGAGATAAAATGGGACCAGAAAAAAGGAAAAAAGCTGAAAAATTGAACGTTCCCATCATTTCTGAAGAAGAATTTATTACAATGATTGGTCAATAATGTTAGAAAATATAAAATCGATGTATGGTAATTTGCAGCTCAAAAGAGAGGCAAATAAAGTTGAACGCGTTCGGAAAAATCCTGATTTACAATCTGCAGGAACAATTGGTATTTTGTATGATGCCACTACCAAAGAAGTATTTGAATTGGTTAAAGAGTTTTATTTAGACTTAAAGCAGCATAAGAAAAGTCCTGTTTCATTAGGTTATATAGACTTTAACGAAGCTTTACATTTTCATCCTTTAGCGCGACCAGAAGCCGATTACTTTTTCAAAAATCAACAAAATTGGTATCAAAAACCAAGTGGGGCTGTGGTGGAAAATTTTATTGATGAGCCATTCGACATGCTTATCAACCTTACATTAGAAGACAATTTTGCAATAGACTATATTTCATCCGTTTCTAAAGCAGGTTTAAAAATTGGAAGGGCCGAAAGTGCTGTAGCTTTTTGCTATGACATGACTTTTTTTCTTGACAAAGACGCCGATTTGCGTTCATTTGCCTATATGATTATTCACTATTTAAGCAATATTAATAATGAAAAACAAGCATCCATTCAGCGGAACAGGAGTAGCCATTATTACTCCATTTGATGGTAATGGAAATGTTGATGTTGAAGCCCTGAAACAGCTTGTAAAACACCAAATAGAAGGCAATACAGATGTTTTGGTTGTCTTGGGTACTACAGGAGAAACGGCCACCTTAACCGATGAGGAAAAAGATTTGGTGATAAATACTGTAATTACCGAAAATGCTGGCCATTGTCGCATTGTGTTAGGTGTTGGAGGTAATAACACCGCTGCATTGGTTCAACAATTAGAAAACTTTAAATATGCAGGTGTAGATGGAATTTTATCTGTATCACCCTATTACAACAAACCTACGCAAGAAGGAATTTTTCAACATTACAAGGCATTATCAGAGGCAAGTCCTTTACCAATTATTTTATATAATGTTCCTGGTCGCACGGGTTCTAACATGCTGGCAAGTACAACATTACGCATTGCAAAAGAATGCAAAAATGTAGTTGGAATAAAAGAAGCCTCTGGGAACATGGAGCAAGTAATGGATATTTTAAATCACAGGCATTCAGATTTTTTGGTGTTAAGTGGTGATGATCCATTAACCTTACCTATTTTGGCTTGCGGCGGCGATGGGGTAATTTCGGTAACAGCCAATGCATTTCCTGCTCATTGCTCCCAAATGGTAAATGCTTTTAAAACAGATGATTATGCAGCTGCTAGAAAAATACATTTTCAGTTATTAGAAATCACGAAACTGTTTTTTGTGGATGGAAATCCTGCAGGAATTAAATACGCGTTAAAGCTTTTGAACATTTGCGAAGAGTTTGTACGCTTACCTTTAGTAGGTGTAAGAGAAGAAACTAAGCGTGCGATTGAGAAAGAGCTTCAAGAATTAAGAATAAATAATTAAAATTTAATATTGATTTTTTAAAGTCAATATTGATGAATTGTAGGTGATAAAAAGGGGAAACTACATTTCCCACCCTCGTTCAAATTTCGAAATTATTATATTTTAAACCAACCAAAACTTATCAAGAAATGTTTGAAAACTTAGCCGTTTATAAACGTTTAATATACGACTAATTGGTTTGTTTCGGCGTACATTGAAATCGGGGAGGGGATGCAATCCCCCCGTTTTTAAAAGATTTAAGGTAAAACACGATACATAATTATTACTTTTGCACTGTGAATTCGAAATTGATCCTCACTTATTTCTGTCTTTTTGCGTTCTGCTTTAGGTTTTCGTATCTCATTGAAAATCACGAGCACAGAAGCGAAACAGAAATTTGTATTCAGGAACACGCTCATCACATTCACTTGCATTCAGCTTGCGAAATTGCTGAAGTTCTTGGTTGGGAAAACGAAAATTCCTGTACTGACAAAGCCCACTTAAAACTTGCAAAACATCCTTGTGCCAGTTGTGGATTCGACTTCACTAAATATTTTGAAAGTCCTTCGTTTAGCTACACTCCAACAGTAACTATTGCCTACTTTTCAAAAGCCTATATAACAACAAGTATATACAGAGGTTTCACCCATTTGCTCTGTAACAAAGGTCCACCAGAAATTAACTCTTAAAGATATTATTCACATTTCTATAGGACTTACTTTCAATGAAACAAAAATCATTCGCTTATTGCGTGTGGTTTGTTTGTGGTCTAGTTTTATCTCTTTTTGCTTCCCCAAAAAACATAGAAGCTCAAGGTTGTAACCTAAAACTTACTATACACATTTCACATACAGAGCAACACGGTGCTGGCCAAGAGGTTATTTTTGCACTTCAAAAAGAACAACAACAATTCACAAAAAAGGATAACAAAATTCTTCAGTTTGAGGGACTTTGTGCTGGACAGTATACATTGTATTCTAAAGGATTGTATGAAGGAGCTGTTGATACAACATTCACAATATCAGCTTCTACTGAAATTACTATACAGGTAAATACGGTGAATAGGAAGTTGCGCACTGTTGAAATTCACGATGATCATTTCGGAAGTATTGGAAATGAAAGTATTCCAACTTCAACGCTTAGGCAAGCTGATTTAGATGCCAATGCTGGCAAACCCTTGGGTGAAATGCTGAAAGCAGTGAGCGGTGTAAATAGCTTGCAATCAGGGCCAACTATTTCTAAGCCCATCATTCACGGTTTACACAGTAACAGGGTTTTAATTGTGAATGATGGATTGCGTTTAGAATCACAACAATGGGGTTCTGAACATGCGCCCGAAATTGACCCGTTTACAGTAACCAATGCGACAGTTTTAAAAGGGGCAGCAAGCCTTCGCTATGGCTCTGATGCCATTGGAGGAGTTGTTTTATTGCAACCGCATGAAATTTCCATTGAACCAGGAACTGAATTGGAAGTAAAGCTAATAGGAATGGACAATGGCAGAATGGGCGCTCTTTCTGCCTGTTTAGACCATACATTTTCGGGTAAACTAAAGGGTCTGGGTGCACGCATACAAGGAACGCTGAAAGACGCAGGAAACTTAAAAACAGCACGCTATTTTCTGCAAAATACTGGTGTAAATGAGAAGAATCTGTCATCCACTTTATATTATCAAAATAAGAAGTTGATTATAGAAATGTCAGGTGCTGTTTTTACCTCTAAAATCGGAATTTTTGGAGGTTCACATGCCGGTAATTTAAAAGATTTACTAGCAGCGCTGCAACAATCTGAACCAATATTAAAAGCTGATTTTACAAGGAAAATAGAACGTGGATTCCAAGATGTGTTACATGCTACAGTTAAAGGTCGTATATGTTACCATTTTACAGAAACTGGTAAATTGGAAATAGTTTATGGCTTACAGAGAAATCTGCGCAAGGAATTCGATACCGGATTGCCTTTTTCTACAGATCCTGCGATACTTGCAGCACCACAAGCCGATTTTAGAATCAGTACTCATACATTGGAAGGTTTATATAAAAACGAATTTAAAAACAACCTTCAATTGAATATAGGTGCAAGTTTTATTACCCAAGGAAATGTGTTTGAAGGTTTGTCTTATAGGGCTTTGATTCCTAACTTTAGAAATTATGGTGGAGGAACATTTATAGCACTCAGTAAAAAGTATAAAAAACTATTGATAGAAACTGGACTGAGATATGATTATAAATGGTTGCGTACATACAGAATCAACTACAATACCTTGATTCCATTTACAGGCGACAGAGATTTCAATAATTTTACTTATACCATAGGCAGCACCTTAAACATCAATTCTTTTATGAGTTTAAACCTGAATTTAGGTTCGGCTTGGCGTGCGCCTAACGTAAATGAATTATATGGAAATGGCGTACACCAGAGTGCTGCTTCATTTGAAATTGGCGATAGTACTTTGAAATCTGAACGCGCCTATAATTCTGCTGTTTCTTTCATTTTTAAGAAGGAAAAGCTGGAATTTGAAGCTGGGATTTATTCGAATAACATTAATAATTTCATTTACTTAAAGCCACTTTTAAAGCCCGTTACAACAATTGCAGGTTCGTATCCTTCATTTGCTCAAACGCAAGTAAATGCAACTATTTCAGGAGTAGATTTCGATTTAAAATATCAAGTAATTCCGAAATTAAAATTAGGTACAAAAATTAGCTTAATTCAAGGGTGGAATAGAACTGTAAAAGATTATTTGATATTCACTCCTTCAAATAGGGCAGAAGTATTTTTGGTTTTGGAAGGAAAGGCCAATGAGCGCGGAAAAAAACCGTATGTAAAAATTAATTATTTAATGGTTGCACAACAACATAATGTACCGCAAAACAGCGATTACACTAGTCCTCCTGCAGCTTATCAACTTTTAAACCTAGAGGCAGCCTCTTCCTTTGGAAAAAAACAACCCATAGAAATTGGTGTCTCTATTTACAATTTAATGAATGTAGCATACCGAGATTATCTCAATAGATTCAGGTATTTCGCTGATGATATTGGGAGAACTGTTATGCTGCGAGTTACTATTCCATTCACTTTTAAAAAACTTAAAAAATGAAAAAACATAATTTCATAATTAGAAGTTTAGCTTCTATAATTTTAATTTCAAACTTGTTTATTGCAGGCTGTAAAAAAGAGGAACAAGTTGTTTCTCCTCCATTACCGGGCAATGAATTTCTTACAACTGTAAAACTAGTACTCGTAAACACTGCCAACAACGATACGGTGATTGCATTTTGGAGAGATTTAACTCCAGAAGATTCCAATCCAGCAGACACTTCTTTGGCAGTTTTAAATTTGAAAGAAAACAGTACCTATAAAGCCACCGTATATTTATTGGATGAGACAAAAACACCAGCTGAAGATATTACTGAAGAAATAAAGGAACGAGCCAATTATCACCAGTTGTTTTACTTTCCATCCAGTAATTTAGGGGCCAATTTGTTGGTAAACGTAACTGATAGTGACACCAATTCACCTCCATTGCCATTAGGTATTACCAGCAATTTTATAACTAGTAGTGCAGCTAGTGGAAAAGTAAATGTTATATTAAAGCACCAACCGAATGTAAAAAATGGCACATTTGCACCAGGCTCAACGGATATTGATGTTAACTTTCAAGTAAATATTTCTAACTAACTAAACACAAAAAAATGAAAAATATATTTTTAAAAATAGCCCTCTTCATAAGCACAACCATATCGTGTGTTCAATTGAATGCACAGCAAGAAAGAGGCAAATTATTTATCAGTATTCTTGGAGGATACACAACAGCGAGTGGTAACTTCACTAAAACGGAGTATACAAACATTGCAGCTGGTTATGCTGCAAAAAGTGGATTAAATATTCAATTGCATTCAGGTTTATTTGTTTCTAAGAATTTAGCAATTGGGTTAGTTTTGGGTTCACGCTTTTTTCAAACTACAGGCTTGCAGAGTTTGTCTGATGGATATTTAGATGATTTTGATGTAGATAGCACAACAGTTACCCTTTCTGGTGATTATATAAACATGAATTACTTAGTTGGGCCAACATATACTTTTCCACTTGGTAAATTATCTGTTGATGTACATGTGTTAGCTGGATTATCTACACTCAGAACTCCTGAAATGCGCGTGGATCTAGAAGATAATGCAGCGGCAACATTTTACCAAAGAGTATCTACAGGGAATGGATTAGGCATTCAAGCTGGAGTAGGGGCTCGTTACTTTTTTAGCGAAAAAGTAGGAGTGGAGCTTCGGGTTGATTATTTTACTGCTACACCTAATGTTATTATTCAAAATGAAAACAGAACAAATAATGCAGGAAGATTTCTTAATACTTACAAGCAGCAAATTGGTGGTATTGGTGCAAGTTTAGGAATATCGCTGGCTTTATAAAATTTTAAAATTAAAACCTAATTATACTTCCAATTTTAGTTGTTGCTTATGTAATAACTGAAATTGGAAGTTTTTTTTAATAGTTAATTAAATATTTATTTCGAATTTTTCTGGAATAAGAAAAATGCTAAACCGCCTAAGCAATACATTATTACATCTAACCAGTCACCTACAAATCTTTCAGAAAAATAGGGTAATAATAATTCAAAAAAAAAGCTGATGTAAATTACGGTATAAAGAATTTTATCTTTTCCTAAATAAATATTCACATTTTTATAAAGTAACTGAAAACTTATGAGTACTAGTTGAAGTACTATTGGCACAGCTAAGAAATCGTTGAGGTAATAATTAAGAAAATCGATTTTTGAATTTTTATCAGTTATCTGATTAATTAGATATATGATTATAAACAAAATAAACCAAAAAGGAATATACTTTTTTATCCATGAGAAACTGCCACGAGCCATAAAAATATGCTTATAATAGCGAAAAATATAAACCGGAAAAATATCAAAATTCGCTTGAATATTTTTACCAAGATTGAATCACTTGGGTAAATTGAAATACCGCCTAATTGACTAATTTCTAATCTTCTAGCTAGACTTTCTTTTTCAGATGCTGTATCTTCAATTCGCTTTTTATTACAATTGTTGCAGAAATCATTAGAATAACTATTCCACTGTTTGCAAAAAACACATTTCCATTCACTTTTCATTGAAGTAATAAAAAAATACTCAAAACAATTTCCTACCCAAAAGTAAAAAACAATAATTAAGAAATAGTCGTTTATTTTTTATTTCATATTTTATTTTCAGAAATAGGAATATTGTAATTTTTCATAATTTGAAGAATTATACTGTTGGATAGTGGTTTTTCAATAAACTCGCTAACCAATTTATTTTCACTTGCTTTTCTTCTATCATTAGGGTCTATAGATGAAGAAAGCATGTAAATGAGCAATTTATTATGTACGATTTCACCCATTTGCTCTATTTGCTCTAATACTTGCCAGCCATTTAAAAAAGGCATGTTAATGTCTAAGAAAATTAGAATTAATTTATTTTCTTCTATTTTCAAAGCCTCACTTTTTATGTATTTCAGCCCTTCTTCTGCATAAACAAAAGAAGATAATTTTAAATTACTTACAATAGTTTTATTTACAATTCGCTCGCTTATTAAGTTGTTGATTTCATCGTCATCAATAAATATAATTTGTTCTATAGATTTCATAAAAGCGGTATTTTAAATTCAATTGTAAATACAGTTCCCTTCGCTACGGTACTTTTAACAGAAATGTTGCCTTTTAAAGCTTCAACTTGACTTTTTACAATGTATAGTCCTATTCTTTTATCTTCAGAGATATTATCCAAACCTTTATTGAAGCCGAAAAGTCTTTCCTTGTTTTTCTGTAGATTAATTCCCGTACCATTGTCTTTAAATTTTATTTGAATTCCATTTTCCGTTTTTTTACTTTGTATTTCTAATTTGTGCGTTACATTTTTGTGTTGAAACTGTATACTGTTATAAATCAAATTGTAAAAAATACTATGAATATAACTTTTCAAAGAGAAAATACTTTCTACCTCTTTAAAATTTGTTTGAATTTGAATGTTTTGATTTTCAATTATATTTTTGAAACTGTTTGAAATAATATCCGTAATTTCTTGAAAATAAACTTCTTCTAATGTTTCTGAAGAAGGATTATCAGCGTGTAAAATCGCATTTAAATCTTTTAAAACGTCATCCATTTTAAAAGCGGCATTCGACATTCCTTTTAAAATAGGTAACATGTCTGATGGATTTACATTATCATACTTTAGTAATTCTGACATGGCAAGAATATTTGCTAAAGGACCCCGGAGATTATGCGAAACGATATATGAAAATTGTTCAATGTTTTTATTCCTTTGCGTTAAATCAAAGGCAATTTTTTCATTTTCAAATTCAACTATTTTCTTTGGGGTAATATCTTGATGGATGATTAATACATTTTTATCAGTGTTGCTAACTTTAAGCGCTTTCATGGCAAACCATTGTTTTTTCTCAGGAGAATGACAAGGGTATTCATGCACAAATTCTGGTATTTTTCCATTTACAACTTTTTTAATACCTTCTAATACTTTGAGAGCAGAAACATCTCCAGAATTCCATGCATCTTGGCAAACCTTAAAATAGTTGCTTCCGTTCCCTGTTTTTTCAATTATTGGCTCACCATTTTCTATTGAATAACGATTCCAAGCTTCATTAGAAGCTATTATATCACCTTTAGAATTTATTATTGCAATATTTGAACTTATATTTTTGAGGATATCTTTGTTATAGGCTTCAATTTTTAAAGCTCTTTCCTGAAATCTTTTCTTTTCACTTACATCATTGAATGTTCCAACTGCGTAAATCGGTTGAGACTCTTCATCTCTTACTATTTTCCACCTTTGTTCAACAAATTTAATTTGTCCTGAGTTATCTTTAATTCTATGGTGAATTACATTCAGATGTTTTGATGACAATGATTTTGTAAATGCGTCCTTAAATACATGTAAATCAGTAGGGTAAATGTATCTGAGAAGATGTTGGTGTGAAACCTTAGATTCTTTTTTTTCTTCTCCTAATATTCGATAAATCTCGTCTGACCAAATTGAACTAAAATCGTATAAACTTGTTTGCCAAGTTCCTACTTTGGCAGCTTTTTGAGTTGTTTTTAATTCAATTTCAGACTGTATTATTTTTTGATTTTGAATATTTGATTTAATAGCATATAAAATACTTTTTAAAAGTAATGTACTAGTAATTTCTTCTTTGAATAAATAATCAGCTACACCTTGATTTATATATGTTTCGCAATATTTTGCATCACGCGTATTTGCTAAAATTATTATTGGGCAATTTCCAGCAATTTTTAATAAGTCTGTTATTATTTCTTTTCCTCTTTTAATTGTAAGACTTAAGTCTAAAATTATAGCATCAAAAGGATTATTTTTATTAATTAAAAAATCAGTGACTTTTTCAAATTTTGCTCTTATTACTAAAGGATGTGTAAATTTTTCGAAAAGCAATTCCTGTATGATTGTAAAATAATCAGGATTTTCTTCAAGTAATAAAAATTTATATGATTGTTTCTCTTTGTTCATAGAATTTACTTTGAAGATGCGAGTTTTGTTTAATATTTAATAACTCAATGATGTTTAAAATTTCAATATTTTTTTGTGATGTTTAAATGAATGTTAGTGATTGCGAAATGTTTCGATTTGAATAGGCTAACCGGTTAAATTCTCTTTTAATGTGAAAGTCTCTAATATTTTTTCTGGAAGCTTATCAAAGTCGAGTGTTTTATCCAGAAAATAACGAGCACCTAAACGCAGACATATATCTATATAATGAGGCTCGGAATGATTACTGAGCATTATAGTTTCAATATTGGGATAAGAGTCTTTAATAATTCTTAGCAAGTCTATGCCAGTTTTACTATTTGTATCAAAATGAAGTTGTATATCAAGAACTACTAAATCAGGAGCGTATTTATTGATTGAATCAATTGCATTGTTTACGTTATCTGCAAACCCTACAACTATTACATTAGGAATTTCTTCTAGCATCAAATACACCCTTGAGGCTATTTCTTTAGAATCTTCTACAAGAAGTATTTTAAAGACGGATTCATTTTGGCTGGTAAGATTATCCAAATTCATATCAATCTGTTAAATCAATTTTATTCTACAATAATAGAATGAGTCAACAGAAGATTAAGTAACGGCTTTTTTGAAAAAAATGTAATGGTTTGTACTACAAATTCAATAACTACATTATTTTATTATCTATCGCATAATGCATTAATTCAGCGTTGTTTGTAAGCCCTAATTTCTCCAGAATACGCGCTCTGTAGGTACTAATTGTATGAACGCTCAAAGAAATTTCTTGACCAATTTCGGAAACAGGTTTACCTTTTGCAAGTAATTGTAATACTTGTAATTCTCGGTCGGAGAGTTTTTTATGTAATGATTCAGCTGATAAATCTGATGAGGTTTCTATTAATTTTTCTGCAAAAGAAAGGGTAATATATTTTTTCCCGGAAAGTACTTTTTTCATTGCCGTAATAAGTTCATCGGTAGCACTTTCTTTGCATAAATAACCGGAAGCTCCGGCTTTTAAAACCCTTAAGGCATATTGTTCTTCGGGGTGCATGCTTAGCATTAGAATAGGAGTTGAAGCATCATTTACGCGCAATTGTTTTAAAATTTCAACTCCATTTTTGCCTGGCATAGAAATATCGAGGAGAATGATATTCCATTTTTTTTCTTTAATTTTTTCAAATACTTCTAGGCTGTTGGTTGCTTCAGTAATTTCGGCAAAAGAAAATTCTTCTCTAATAATTTGAGTGAGTCCTTTTCTTACTATTGCATGGTCATCTGCTATTAAAATATTCATAACTAGTCTATTGGCATTTCAAATACTATTCTTGTTCCTTTTCCTTTTTCGCTTTCTATGTTCAAATTTCCTCCTAGCATAATTGCGCGTTCTGATAAGCCAGTAAGCCCAAGTGTTCTTTTTGCTTTTATCAAATTTTTATCGAACCCTACACCATTGTCTTGAATGCTTAACTCAATTATATTGTTATGAGATTTTATATAAGCATTAACTAAAGTCGCATTTGCATGTCTCATAATGTTGGTTAGAGATTCTTGATATATTCTAAATATTCCAATTGTTGCATTTTTATTGAGCATCAGTTCAGAAACAAATGCTTTAAAATCGCATTTAACACCTGTTCTATTTTCAAATTCGCAACTTTGCCATTCTAATGCAGCAACAAGTCCAAGATCATCAAGAATTCCAGGCCTTAAGTCTCTCGATATTCTTCTTACTGTTTTTACAGTTTCGTCAATGAGTGAAATCATTTGAGAAAGTTTTTCTTTTTGATCATTTTCGATGCCTGTAGCTTTCTTTAACAGCCAACTTGCGTCCATTTTTAATCCTGTTAATTGTTGCCCTAATTCATCGTGAATTTCTCTGGCAATTGAAGTACGCTCATCTTCTCTAATTGTCAATAAATGCGCATTTAAACGTCTAATGTCATCATAACTATCCTTTAACTGATTTTCTGCTTTTACTTGCTCAGTAATGTCTACTGCTAAGGATAAAATTGCTTTTCTATTGTTAAATTCAATTTTGTGTGAAGTAATGTCCATATACATCAATTCACCATTCTTCTTTAAATGCCTCCAGGTTCTTTTTGCTTTTGAAATATTGTTATTCAATATTTCTTGAGAGAATTTTTTGATTTTATTTCTATCTGCAGCAGGTCTTATATCTAAAACTCTTAATTCTAAAAATTCATCTCTTGTGTAACCATACAATTCTATAGATTGCTGATTAACTTCTAAAATTTTGAGATTTTCGAGATCCCAAATAATAACAGTTGCCGGGTTATTATGAAATAAGTATCTGTATTTTTCTTCTGAATTGATTAATTCATTTTCAATTAACTTACTTTCTGTAATATCTCTTAGTACACCAACCAAAAGCCAAGGATTTCCATTTTTATCTAATTCAAGTTCAGCTGCAGATTCAATGTATTTAATGCTTTCTCCATTGTGGGGTTGTATTCTATAAACAATATTATATTTTAGGTTTTTTTCAATTATATCTTTAATTGCTTGATGAATTATTTCTTTGTCTATTATACAAGCTTCCACAATTTCATAAACCAATTCTCCATCAACTTCAGGAAAACCATAAATTTTCTTAGTTTCTTTAGTAGCCCACACTTTACCTGTATTTAAATCTTGTTGCCAGTAGCCAATTTTTCCGATTTTTACAGCTTTTGAAAGTCTTTGCTCGCTTATAAATAAATTGTTCTCTATAGTTTTTTTAGAATTAATATTTCTAAGAAAAACGGCAAGTCCATCAGCTAGAGGAGATACTTTTACTTCATACCAATTTCCTTGAGTTTCAGAATATTCTTTAAATTCAATTGTAACTTTATTTCTCATTGCAATTCGATAATTGCTTTCGAATTTTGTTCCCAATAATTCAGGGTGCACTTCCCAAATTATTTTCCCAATTAGTTCATCAAATCCTATGGATTGATCTTCTTTTGCAGCATCGTTTAAATATGTATAGCGCCATTCATTGTCTAAAAGGAAAATATTGTCAGAAATTTCATTTAGTACATTTTGCTTATTCTTAATTCTTAAAATAAGTTTTTCTTCTTTGATTTTTCGCGCTGTAATATCAAATTGTAAAGCTGTGTACTGGTAACATTTTCCAGCTTCATTCTTTATAGGAATGATGGTTGTTTCTACCCAATAAAAAGAACCATCTTTTGATTTATTCTTTATTTCACCTTTCCAAACATTTCCGCTTGATATTGTATTCCATAGCTCCTCAAAAAATATCAATGCATGAAATCTTGAATTTACAATGCGCATATTTTTTCCCAGCAATTCTTGTTCTGTAAATTTTGAAATTTTGCAAAAATTTTCGTTTACACTTATTATATTTCCTTCTGTATCAGTTGTTATTATAATACATGAGAGTTCTTTAGAATATCTTAAATATTCAGAAACACTATGACTTTGCATTAAAGTCTCTTCACTTTTTTTTACCGTTCCCACTTGTAAAATCTGAATAAAAAATTAAAAAAAAGATGTACATTCAAAAGCCTCATAATCAAATATAGAATAAAAATAAGTTTGGTTTTACATAAAATTCATTTTTATCAATTTTATTCGGTAAAAAATTCGGTCTTTTAATTTATTTTCAAAAAGTCAACATCAGTAGCTTTTATAATTAACTCAATTTAGAAAGTAGCAAAAGTGACATTATTTCAATGCTAAATTAAAATTAATTCGACTTTTAAACCATAAAAAATAATCATATTACTTATTTATTTTCATGATAAATGTCATATCTCAATTTATTAATTGCCTTTAACTTTCAGCAAAACTTGAACATAAGTAAATGTATAAATTAATATTTGAAATTAGTCAAATTGAAATTACAGATACAAGCAAAAAGAAGGAAGGAATTGAAAAACCGAAGTTTCTAAAACTATTTAAAAAGGACTAATTGCAATGGAATAAATGCAATTGAACAGTACATTCTGAGCACCTAAAAGGAGGTTGACTTAATTATAAATCACTAATTTTTCAACTTCCTTTTTCCCATTTACATTTACTACAACTGTATAAATTCCGGATGTGAGATTTTTTATAGAAATAGGTTGATTTGTTTTTAGCTTGCTTTCAACAACAACCAATTTACCAATGGCATCAAAAATTTCTATAGATTCAATATCGTTAAACTTACTTTTTAACTGGAAAAAACCAACAGCTGGATTCGGATAAATAGTAAAATTGTTCGTTTTAATATCTTCAAAACCCAGTTGTTTTATTACTTGAATTAACTTTGTAATTGTATCTGATCCACAGGCATTTTCAATTACTAAAGTAACTTGAAAAAAATCGTTGTACGGAAAATCATAAATAGGGGAGGCTTGTGTTAAAACCTGATTATCCATTAACCATTTATTGCTTGTATTTCCAATTGAATTATTTGTAAAAACAACTTCATAATTTGAAATCTGGTTATAAGAAAAATCTGCAACAGGAGCAGAAATTGGTCCTACTAAAATTGGAGCAGTTGTAGTATTGCAGCCATTTGCATCTGTAGTAATGGCTGTAACAAATATTGAATCTGTTGGCACAAAACTAAAGCTATTAGATGCATTGCATAAAGTATCTAATCCTGTAATCCAGCATGCTGAAATAGCTCCTTCTGCAGTTATTTGGGCATTTTGACCTTCACAAACAAATCCTTCGCCTTGTAATGAAAAGCTCTGAGGTGCATTAACTGTAATTGTTACAGTATCTCTCGCCACACAATTGCCATTACTTGCCAATAATTCTAATACAATTGTTGTATCGGTATTTAAAGTAACAGCAGCTCCATTTAAGCTTATTCCCGGACTTGTCCATTCATAAGTGCTGGCGCCCGAAGCTTGTAAGGTTATGGGATTGCCCGCACAAATTGTAGTGTCTGAGCTTGCAGTAACGGTTAACTCAGCTCCGGGTGAAACTAAAACAGAATCGAAATTAATGCAGTTGTTTGTATCTATTACGGTTAAAAAGAATTCTACTGAATCAATGCCGCTTGCAATTGGATTAAGAATTAAGCTGTTGTCTAAAAATTGAGCAGGAAACCAGCTAAATAAATTTCCGTTTCCAGTTCCTTGCAATTGAAAGGTT
Source organism: Bacteroidota bacterium (assembly GCA_027490225.1). Lineage (GTDB taxonomy): Bacteria > Bacteroidota > Bacteroidia > M30B66 > M30B66 > JAIXYK01. Next base: position 62,296 of record JAIXYK010000046.1, read on the forward strand.
TGTCCTGCACAAATCTGAATATCATTGCCTGCATCTACAATTGGTAAAGGCAAAAATACAGCTTCTACAGTTTGGGTTTGCTGGAATGGGCAAGCTGTAAGATAAAAATCACGGGTGATTGAAATTGTAGTGGAGAAACCGGCAATTGTAGCCAAAGGCACTCCCATTAAGGAATCTGACCATGAAATTAAAGTAGCTTCAGGCGTATTTAATTGAAGATTTACTTCTCCAGTTCCACAGCTGCTCGATTTAGCAATATCATCTTTTATTCTAATCAATTGATCAATTGCGGTAATTAAACCAGCTCCTCCGGCGGTTGCTCCATTTGGCGGAAATTCTAAAAGACCTGATGAATTGGTTGTGCCATTGGCGCCTCCTGCTACATTCACATTTGTTAGCGTTCCTGAAACAGCTATTAATCCACCGCCACCGCAGCCGCCCGGACCTTCAGCTTCGGTGGTAAGACCGCTCACAGATTGATTTCCACCATTTCCTCCTTTAGCTTCAATGCGCAGTAAGTTGGTATTGTTTAATAAGTTGCTGGAACTAAATACAACTGTACCACCGCCGCCACCGCCGCCAGCGCCATCTGTACCTCCACTTAAAAATGTGGATGTTGTACTTACGCCATTTGCTCCATTTGCCTTGATATATGCCGAATTACTCGCCACCAAATTTCCATAATTTCTTAACAATACAATTCCACCTCCAGCGCCACCATTTCCACCAAAATTGTTGTTTTGGTCGCCTCCGCCTCCGCCTCCTCCAAAAAATATTTTTCCGTTTTGCGTATCTAAAGGATGTCCGCCACGACCACCTTGGTTCCTTCTCCAGTCTCCGCCCCACAAAGAATTGGAAGTAGGAACAGTTAAGGCATTTTGGTTGCTATCAGAAAAACTATTTCCACCTTGTCCGCCTCCTGAAGATGTGGAAGTAGCAAATCCTGGTGATTGTAAGTTCCATGCAGCAGCCCAATTAGCATTGCTCAATGATGGATTACCTTTACCTGTCCACAATGCAATGTCGCCTGCGTTGGCCCCGCCGCCGCCGCCAGTGTTATGGGAATTTCCTCCACCACCACCATTTGCAGGTGCTCCACGACCATAACGACCTCCAATTATATCGTAATCAGTTGTAAATCCTGCAATAGATTCGCCTTTTTCGGCACCAAAAGTCAGGGCATTGGCCACAAAACCTCGATAATCCCAAATTCCATCGTGTACTACAGTATTTCCGGGCCTGAAACCTTTTCCTGAAACATCAATTTGCCCTGAACCAGCAAATGTTAAATTGCTGTTAGTTTCAATAACAACTATTCCACCTGTTTGCCCATTCCAACTTGGAGCAGATACAATGCAGCCGCTATTTAAAGTTAGGTTTTCATAACGAGGAACCCTTATAATTTGCACTTTGCCCGTAGCCGTATAGTTGTTTTGCAGTCCGCAAGCCAGCGTAATTGTATTGTTAGGGCCAACGCTAGCCACTTCGGCCCAGTCGTAATTTCCACAATTGTTATAACTTAAAATTTCACCATATGTAGAATCGTTGGCTGTGCCAATTGTTGCACCTTGCATTTGAATAAAAAGCAGTAAATCGCCAGGTGCTAAAACTGCTGGAAATCTATTGTTGGCATTCAATGTATTACTGGCAGCGGTAATTAAAACATCACCACTAGAAATGTCAGCAGTAAGTGTGGTGTATTCGTTTACAATAGCATTTCCAGTTAGCGCAACGGTTCCCATTTTGCCCAATTGCGCCATTGCAAAACAAGGAAATAACAAGGCCAATAGGGCAGATGTGATGATTTTCATAATACCGGCGAAGGTATTTATTTTCTTGCTTTCTTCAAAGGAGTTAGCAATTGTTCAAGACCATTGGTTTTAATTACAAAAATGGTTTCCAGCATCACTCCTAATTTACCTGCTGGAAAACCTTGTCTGGCAAACCATTCTAAATAATACACGGGTAAATCGCATATGAGCGTTCCTTTGTATTTTCCAAATGGCATGGGTGTTTTAACAATGTCGAGGAGAATAGTAGGGTCGGGGCCGGAGAGGTTCAAAAGGAAAGGAGCACTTAATTTTTTGTAAAACTATGCTTAAAAATTAAATAAATAGTATTGTGCGCCTTTTCCTGCTATCGCCCATACTACCCTCGTTCCTCGGGCGGTATTTGGCTCTATCAGGGGCGGGCATTAATGTAACATAAATGTCCGCGGCAGTGGTTGAGCGGTTTGTTTGAGCTCTTTTGACTATCCACAGGTTTTAACCTGTGGATGGAAAAAAGCGAGCCGCGAAAACACGGTGACGCGAGGAACGAAGCGGCAGCCGCCATGAATCGCTTCTTTAAAAATATTCATTTTGTTAACATTGTAATTTAAGTATTTTGTGTATGTTGGCTTTAAAATATTTCAATAAAAATTACAAAATGAGGAACTTTGCAAACGTTATTCTTATTACACTTTCCACTTTTATGAATGCACAAAATACCCCAGAATTGTTTCAAAATTTGCCCTTTGGAAGCATAAAACCAAGTGGTTGGTTAAAAGCTCAAATGCAGAAAGATGTTGATGGATATCTTGGAAATTTAGACAAATCAGTTCCTGATTTAATTAACGATCCAATTTACGGAACGGGTAGATTGCATAAAAATAGTGAATTGAAAGATTTAGGAAATTTAAAAGCCGGAGACGCAGCAGGAAGCGATCAATATAAATGGTGGAACAGCGAAACGCAATCTAATTGGTGGGACGCATATATTAGAAATGTTTTTTTATTGAATGATGCAGCGGGAATTAAAAAGGTGGAAATGTATATAAAACAAATTTTAGCGACACAGGATGAAGATGGGTATCTTGGAATTTATGATAAAGAGTTGCGTTACAATTTTAATTCTGAGAATGGTGAATTGTGGGCAAAAGCAACATTGTACAGAGGTTTATTGGCTTATTATGAATTTACAAAAGATGAAAAGGTTTTTTTAGCGATTAAAAAAGCGGTTGAAAATGTGATGCAGAATTATCCGATTAATGCATCAAGTCCTTTTTCTTCGGGTGAAAAATTTAATGGAGGAGTGTCGCATGGTTTAACGTTTACGGATGTTTTAGACCGAATGTACTTTCTTACGGGTGATAAAAAATATGTAGCGTATGCATTGTTTCTTTATCAGGATTTTTCGAATACTTATCAATCTGAAGAAGACATTCAATTGAAGAATATTTTAAATCCTGCGTATAAATTAAAGTCTCATGGTGTGCACACATTTGAGCATATGCGACCATTAATTGTGGCGACTTATGCTGCTGGTAATGAAGAGTTTAAAACGGCTTTGGATATTTATTTAAAAAGAATAGAGCAGGTAATAACCATTTCAGGTGGAGCAATTGGCGATGAATGGATTGCAGGAAGAACAGCCGATGCGACACATACTGGATATGAATATTGTTCATTGCAGGAATTGTTAGATAGTTATTCGCTTTTATTACAAAAAACAGGTAGCGCAAAGTATGGTGATGCCATAGAAAAAACATTTTATAATGCAGCACAGGGAGCCAGAGATCCAATTCATTCTTGCATTGCGTATTTGAAAACCGACAATTCATTTGAAATGATGGGAACTAAAAATGGGGAAGTGGAGGCCGACAGGAAACAAACGCGTTATAAATATTCTCCTGCGCATCAAGATGTTGCTGTTTGTTGTAATCCGAATGCTGGAAGAATTTCACCTTATTTCGTTCAAAATTCTTGGATGAAAGAAAACGAAAATACCTTGGTTGCTACGTTATTATTGCCAAATATTTTAGAAACTACAATTGGAGATAATAAGATTTCTATAGAAACTGAAACAGAATATCCATATAGCAATTATTTTAACTTTAAGATTAAATTGGAAAAACCCGCTTTGTTAACTATTAAAATAAGAAAGCCTAACTGGGTTAAATCTATTGATACACCTGAGAATTTTGTTGTTGACAATGAGTATATAGTTATTAAAAGAGAATTTAAATCAATAGATTATATTCGAATAAATTTAATGTCGGAAGTTGAAATTAAAAAAGACAATAACAAGAATACTTATTTTACTTATGGACCTCTTATTTATGCGAAACCTATAGATTCAGAAGTGATTAAGGGGAAAACATATTTAAGTAATTTTTCTGATTTTAATTATAAACCAAAAGCCCAGGTTAAATATTCTGCTGTGAATAATGCAAGTGCAGTTTTGGTAAGTGGAATGATTGAGACTAAGTTAAAAAATGAGCAAACAAACAATATTGAGAAGGTGCAGTTAATTCCGATGGGGAGAACAATATTGAGACAAGTTACTTTTGAATAATGTTAATTGGAATAACGAATTTTTATTTAATTAAATTTAATATTTAAATGGATTTACGATTTATAGCATCAATATAAATGGCAAAAAATATAAAAACAGAATACAATGATCTTGGTTTAGGAACGAAAACCTCCTCGGGCAGTTTTCGCTCTTTGAATAAAGACGGCACTTTCAATGTAAAAAAGACCAATGTTCGATTTTTTGAGCGTTTCAATTTTTTCCATTCGCTTATTTCTATGCCATGGTTAAATTTTTTCAGTCTCATATTTTTGGGATATTTTGTTGCCAATTTAATATTCGCATCCATTTTTCTAATTATTGGAGTAGAACACCTCACGGGAATAGATGCCTTATCTGTTTCTGATAAGTTTATTGAAGCTTTTTTCTTTAGTTCACAAACTATTACTACGCTTGGTTATGGCCGTGTTGCTCCTATGGGAATTCTGGCCAATACAGTTGCTGCAATAGAATCGATGGTAGGTTTGCTCTTTTTTGCACTTGCCACAGGTTTGTTATATGGAAGATTTTCGAGGCCTTTGGGAAAGATAAAATACAGTTCACACGCCGTATTGGCGCCATATCAAGATATAAATGCATTTATGTTTCGGGTGGTGAATCCTCGAAGTAGTCAATTGCTGGAAGTAGAAGTGAATGTTTCTTTTTCAATGAAAAGAGAAAATTCTGAATTGCGTGATTTTTATACCTTGGAATTAGAAAGGAATAAAATTGTTTTTTTTCCATATATGTGGACAATTGTGCATCCAATTAATGAGGCTAGTCCGCTATTCAAAATAAAAGAAGCTGAATTGTTAGCTAGAAATGCTGAATTTATTGTTATGATGAAAGCTTTTGATGAATCATTTTCGCAAACTGTTTATTCGCGTTCGTCTTATAATGCTTCTGAAATAAAATGGGGAGAAAAATTTGTTTACCTAGTGAAATGGGAAGAAGAAGGCGTTAGTGTAGATGTGGGAAAAATTGATGAAACGGAAAAAGTGCAGTTAAATAAATAAAATGAATGAGTTATAGTTTTACTATGATATTTTATTTAAAAATATATTGTAATTTATGGTGAAGGACAATAAAGATATTTGGATAAAATCGGGATATGAAACATTTGCGGTTTTAGGAGAAATTGGACTAAAAATAGAGCCGTTGGCCAAGAAAGTAGGTAAAAATAAATCTTCATTTTATCATTATTTTGCTGATCTTTCTATTTTTATAGATGAATTGTTAGCATATCATATTGAACAATCGAAGGTAATTGCTCAAAAAGAACAAGCAGCCAAAAATATTGATCCAGCATTAATCAACATAATTGTTGAACATAAAATAGATATCTTGTTTAACAGACAATTGAGGATTAACAGTGAACAAAAAAGATTTCAAATAATCCTTGATAAATCTAATGAAATAGTTGGGAATGCTTTTGTAATGCTTTGGGTGAGAGACTTAGATTTAAGGCTCAATCAAAACCAATTAGAAAGTATATTTGAGTTGGCACTTGAGAATTTTTATTTACAGGTTAATTTGAAAAATCTAAACCATGAATGGCTTTTTAATTATTTTACCAACTTAAAGAAAATCGTTAATAATTTCGTTTTGCAGCCTTTAAACGCAAGCGTCTAACAATCCACTTTTTAAGTCCATAGTTTTGCTGAAATATTTATAAAAAAGCAAAAATGGAACGATCAAACAAATCGCAATATCTATTAAAGTCGATACTAATTATTCAAACAATTGCATTAATAATATATACTTATTTTGCAGTTAAAAATGAAGGTTGGACTTTATTTAACGTAATTACCACAAATGTTTTATCCCTTAACTGGAATGGACAATTTAACTTAGACTTTAGTTGTTACTTATTACTTTCTGGGATTTGGATAATGTGGAGAAACAAGTTTTCATTTTCGTCGATTGTAATTGCTATGATTGCTATGATTATTGGAATAATGTTTTTTGCTCCATATTTATTGTACGTTTTAATGGTTGAAAAAGGAAGTTTAAAACATATGTTTTTGGGTAAGCAAGGAAATTATTAAAGGTCAATTCAAATTTTTCAAACAGATGTATATATTTGCTGTAATTACAATAGTTAATATATGCCTTTGGAAAATAAGAATAAATCGCGTAGACAGTTTTTGCGTAACACTGCATTAACGACCGTTTCACTTGGATTGCTTTCAAACATATCAAAATCCAACGTTCATCAACAAGCAGAAACAGCAGGAGGTTGCTACCCAACCACGCCCGATTATTATGGTCAGGGTCCGTTTTATACAGCCAATCCGCCAGAAATTGTTGATAATCAATTGGCAGCAGCAGATGAACCAGGCACGCGATTAATTTTAACTGGAATTGTAAAAAACCTTGATTGTACTGAAGTAATACCCAATACGTTGATTGATGCATGGCATGCCAATGATGCAGGTGCTTATGATAATGTTGGCTATAATTTGAGAGGAATAACCTATACAAATTCACAAGGATTTTATGTTATTGAAACAATTCTACCAGGCAAGTATCTGAACGGAGCCAGTTATAGACCAAGTCATATTCATTTTCGAATTACAGTTCCGGGAAACCCAACTTTTATCACACAAATTTACTTTCAAGGAGATGCGGATATTCCGGGTGATGCCGCTGCTTCTATAACTTCAGGTGTTTTTGATGCGACATACAGAATAATTCCAATTTCGCTGAATGACCAAGGGAAATACGAAGGCACTTGGGACATAGCTTTAGCTGCAAATGGAAATGTAGGAATTGCAGACCTGCACTTAGATAAAGGAGTAATATATGCTGTTTCGCCAAACCCATTTACAGATGTTGTAGAAATAAGTTATGGAGTTTTCAAGTCTTCAAAAGTGAGTCTTCAGGTTTTTGATTTAAATGGAAATTTGTTGGCTGTGTTGAATGAAGAAAATCTAAAACCTAAAAAATATACTGCAACCTTTAAACCTGATTCAAACCTTCCGAACGGAATTTACTTTGTTGTTTTAAAAATAAATGATTTACAGGTGCATTATTTAAAAATTGTTAAAGTGTAAAGAATCATTCATTCATTCATTTAGTTTTGAATGTATTTAAAATACTATGCAACAAGGTAAAAGTTTAGCATTTGTTTTTAGTTTTAATGATTAAAATTCCTGTAGATCTTTTGCCTAAAGGCATTCTGGTATGTTAAAGTTATTGAGGCTGGTTATTTTTCTTCAGATTTCATAGAAACCGCTAACTTTTTCAAAGTATTATTTTATGCAGTGGCTTCAAAGTTAGACCATTCAAGCAATTGATAATTGAAATTTGTTGGAGGTAAAGAGAAAAATTATAAATTTGACAAAATTTGTCAAGGTGAATATTTTCAAAACGTACAAGTAGAAATGCTGAACTATGGAAAATTTAGGTGAAATCATCAAAAAAACTAGAAATGAAAAGAAACTGCCATTGCGCACAGTTGCAGCTTTTCTAGACATTGATCAAGCTATTTTAAGCAAGATAGAAAGAGGTCAGCGCATGGCAACCAGAAAACAGGTTGTAAATCTTGCTGCTTATTTTAAGCTGAATGAAAATGATTTGCTGGTTGCTTGGTTATCTGACAAATTAGTAAATGAGTTGGCAAATGAAGAAGTTGGTCAAAGAGCATTAATAGCAGCTGAGAAAAAAATTACCTACCAAACCAACTATCAAAATATGAAAACAAATGTGCTTGGTTTAATCAATAATGTGCTTAAAAAAGATGGGCGAGTTGCTGCTGCTTGGTTATTTGGCTCAGTGGCCAGAGGCGAAGAAAAGTTAAATAGTGATGTGGATATAATGGTAGAAATGAATTCCCAAAAACAATATTCCATGTTTGATTTAATGGACATTGCTTTTTTAATTGAGCAAGCAATAAATAGAAAAGTTGACCTGGTAGAGAAAGGCTATTTAAAAGATTTTGCCGCAGAAACTGCAAATAATGATTTTATAAAGATTTATGGGTAAACCAACGCAGAAAGAAAGAGTAGAGCATGTGCTTGGCGCAATTAATACTATTAATCAATTTGTGGCAAATGTTGATGAGCCAACTTTCATTGCAGATGTTAAATTGCAAAGTGCTGTTCAATTTCAATTTCTTTTAATTGGGGAAGCAATTGGAAATATTGATTTTGAAATTTTGGATAAGTACAAATATCCCTGGCATATACCGAGGTCATTTAGAAATTTTATAATCCATGTTTATCATGGAATAAAACTGGAAGGGGTTTATTATGCTGCTAAAGATTTGTGTGAATTAGAAAAGCAAATGAAAAGTATATTGGTAAATGAATTTTAAGATATGGTTGTTTGTGTTACAATATACATGTTTCCCTAATGCCTCGAGCAAACGGGCGAAGCGTATACCTTGTATAGCGTAGCACGTGGTGCCGCATCGAAATGATATTTGTGAAAAGTAATGTGAACGCGGCATGCGCCCAAAAATTAATCTAAAAGTTGATTTTTTGATTTTAAAACAATCACTTTTTCGGTTTTGGAACCCTTGCGGGTGTTGGTCTGTATTCTTTTACGCCGCTTAAATCGCGGATTACCACACTGGCAACGGTGCAACCGAAAACTGCTGGCATATAAGACATGGTGCCAATGAAACTCTTTTTTACGTTGCCTTCGGGCGCTTGGATAATTTTTGCGGGATCTGCTAATTCCGGTGAGTACACGACTTTAATTCCTTTATAAACACCTAATGTACGTAGCCTTTTTCGAACATATCTTGCCAAATTGCAGTGCCGAGATTTAGAGATATCATCGACCAGCAAACGTGTTGGGTCAATTTTGCCTCCAGCACCCATAGAGCTTACAATGGGAATTCCCATGCTCAGGCATTTTATTAAATAGTTTACTTTGGGTGAAAGTGTATCGATACAATCTACAGCATAGTCGGGTTTTGATTCTTCTAGAATCTGGTCTGTAATATTATCGCGTAGGTAAACGGTTTTTATTACGAGATTTAATTCAGGATTAATATCCAACAAGCGCTCGGCCATGACCTCGGTTTTTAATTTGCCTTCGGTACTTTTCAAAGCTGGAATTTGCCTGTTGCGATTGGTTTCATCGACAGTATCAGAATCTACAATGGTAATTTTACCAATTCCTGCGCGGACCAGCATTTCGGCTGCAATGCCACCAACACCGCCCAGTCCGGCAATTAATACATGGCTGTTCATTAACTTAATAATGGGATCTTCGCCAGTCATTAACTGCGTACGGCCCATCCAGGAAGGAACTTTATCTTGTTTCATTGTAATTAAAATCGCGTGCGAAATTAGCCGAAATAGCTGTTTTTAAGTTATCGGTTTCAATATTTCTTAGCGATGCTGCCATTTTATACATTTCGCTGATTAAAAAGGGCTTGGTGTCTGTTTCGAGGTATATGGATGTGATGGGAAGTGATGTAAAAATCAATTTTAAATCATCGTTTAATAACAAACGAGGACCAAAAGATAAGCATGCTCCTTTTTGTATGAGTGTATTTGCTTCTATTAAATTTCCTTTAAAACCATGGACAATCCAAGGAACATGAATTGAATTTGCGTGCGCAAGCATGTCTGAATAGCTTTTTACCAAATGCAGTATCAGCGGTTTATGGAGCTGATTGGCAATTTCTATTTGTTGTTGAAATGCCTTGACCTGAATTTCCATTGCTGGTCCTTTTATGCGATCGAGTCCACATTCGCCAATGGCAATTACCTTGTCTTGATTTGCTATTTTTTCTAATTGATTCAGTTGCAAAGAAAAATCTGGCTGCAATTGCCATGGATGGATACCAACAGAAACAGGGTAGGGAAGTGCTTCGAGCTTGTTTTTAGGATAATTGTGATAGGCATTCCGAATGGCTAATTCATTGGCCAATTGCGGTTTTCGGTGTGTATGGAGGTTGATGAATGCGGGCAATTAATTGAAAATATGGGTTTACGAATATTGTAAATTTCGCTAAGAAATTAGAAGTAAACTTAGATTTAATTATATAAAAAAATATATTGAATGGAATAAATACCCAGATGCAGGTCTCGATATCAATAACAACAAACATTCATAAGTTTTAAAAAACCAAAGCGGATAAGTTAAAATTTCATTTAACTGAAATCAAAGAAGCAACGGCTTTCGCTTTATTCACTAAATCTTTTACATCTTCATTTCCAAATGCCAATGCAACGGCCATTCTTCGGTGAAGTCTTGTTGATGGCTTGCCGAATATTTTGAAGTCAGTGTTAGTCATTAATGCCGCTTTATCTAAGCCTTCAAATATTGGGAAATTGGTATTTTCGCCAGTCGCCAAAATCACCGCACTTGCACCATTTTTTTCCAAAGTAATCTCATGGATAGGGATTTCTAAAATGGCTCTTGCATGTAATTCAAACTCAGAAAAATTTTGCGTGTTTCCTAAAGTAACCATGCCAGTATCATGAGGACGGGGTGATAATTCTGAAAAATAAACACCCTCTTTGCTTACGAAAAATTCAACACCCCAAAGTCCAGTTCCTCCAAGCGCTTTGGTGATATCTGCCGCCATTTTTTTTGCTTCATTTAAATGAGCAGGATTCATCGGCATGGGCTGCCAACTTTCTTGGTAATCTCCTCTTTCTTGTCTGTGCCCAATGGGTGGACAAAAAAGTGTTTCTCCATTTTTTTGAGTAACGGTTAATAGGGTAATTTCATAGTCAAAATCGATAAATCCTTCCACAATTACCTCTAGTAAATCTCCACGAGAACCTTCGAGTGCATATTTCCATGCTTTTTCGATATCCTCCTCCGTTTTAATTACGGATTGTCCTTTCCCCGAACTCGACATTAAGGGTTTAACAACACAAGGGATTCCGGTTACTTTTACACCTTCAATTAATTCCTCATAAGAAGAAGCGTACTTGTAAGTCGCGGTCCTAACACCTACTTCAATTGCAGCTAAATCGCGAATAGCTTTGCGATTCATGGTAAAATTTGCCGCTTTTGCACTTGGAACAACTTTGATTCCTTGCTTTTCATAATCAAAAAATCGCTCCGTACGAATTGCTTCAATCTCCGGAACAATAATATCGGGTTGATGTTTCGCAACAAGCGCATCTAACAAATCACCATTCAACATATCAATTACCTCAAATTCCTGAGCAACTTGCATTGCTGGTGCATTTTCATAACTATCAACAGCAATTACATACTGTCCCAAACGTTGACAAGCAATGACGAATTCTTTACCCAGTTCTCCTGAACCTAAAAGCAATATTTTCTTTCTCATGCGGCAAAATTAAAAGAAGTATCTTTAAATAAACAGTATATAGTTTTACTTGTATTAAAGTAATGATTTTAGCTCTATAGAATACTATTGAAACATGATTAAGAGCTTTAAAAAAGGGGGGGGTGATTTTTGAGTTAAATAGGGGTCAAATTGTTTTAGGTTATAATTTCTTTTACGTTTTCCCAACTAACTTGGAGTTTACAGATTACAAAGTTGAATTTTACTATCGGGAAATGTGCTCAATTGTCGGTGAAGAGTGTGATTAAATTTGCGCATTAGAATTAGCAAATCAAAATTTTCTTCAATCCGATTACTCAACAATATTTGAAAACGAGTGAAGTAGGGGAGCTCTTGAATAAAAATCCATTTAATGATTGATTATATGATAGTCATAATGTTTATTAAATTTCAAAAAAACGATCAGAGATATTATTTCTGCGTTGCCCAATGGCTGAGCTTTTCGTTCCAATCTTTTTTGTTCTCGTAGGTATCGAAAATCAATTTGTTAATTAAATCAATTTTAGACAAATAATTAATGAAGTTGGGTTTTAATTTAGCATCGTTCTTAAACAATCAATGAATAATTTTTATACGCTTCCTATTTTTTGGCAATGGTTCTTGGCTTCGCTGCTTTTAATTCTGGGATTTTTGCCAGCTTTAATGCTCATCGAATTAATTTATCAAAATGCATTCTATAGTTTATTATTCTTACTATATGTTCCTGTAGGACAGTTTTCTACTGCTCCATTTTTTAGACTTATTGGTGTTTACACCTATTATTCTCCCATGCTGCTGGGTTACATGGCAAACAAAAAACAAATAGATCTGCATAGTGGTGGTAGTTTTGACTACCTTTTTGTAATGACTAATTCCAAAGCAGGTTTAACATTTAGAAATCTTGTTTTGAAATATCATTTAGAAGGATTGCTGAATATAATTAAACAGATAGAAAAAGGTGCAATTCCTGAGACAGTAATTATTTGTGGGACTACATATTTTATGAGTCAAAGAACCATTCATAAACTTGGTTTTGAGCTAAAACAGCCATCAATGTTTTACAAAATAAATCTGTTTGTAAATATGCTCGATTTAATTTGGATGTATTCTATTTCCAAAGGTTATTTTAAAATTCCAGCAGTCTGGAACGCTCAAAAAGCAGAAACAACGGGAAGTAAGTTAATTCAGCAAAAAAACAATATTATAAAGCTTCATGCTCATTTGTCAATAACAAATAATCAAAAGTAGGTGATGTAAAGTATAAAAAAAGAGATATTAATATGAAACATCAAAATTATAGGATTAAGACAAACACAGTTTGGTTAGTTCGTTGTAAAAAAGATAAGATTTACTGATTCAATCTATTGCGAGTTTCAAAAGTCAATAGAAAAAAGATTTCCATTTACTAAAATGTGGCTGCAAAACCTAATGTATAAGAAGCGAGATACATTTATGTATTTTAACATTTGTTGAGTTGCATGTTTCAAACGGCACAAACGCTAAACTTAACGTATAACTTGAATGCGTCCCATATAGTTTTTGGTTTCGCATGAGGTCTCAACCCTGACTTTATAAACATACATCCCTTCTGCAACAAATTCCCCGTTAAATTTACCATCCCAGCCCTGGTTTGAATCCTTCCAATTAAAAATTAATTCACCCCATCGACTAAAAATAGAAGCATCTATTTTGGGATTTCCGGCTGTATATAATCGAAATTCCGCGTTGATTTTATCTTCATTCGGACTGAAACAATTGGGAATATATACTGGTTCATTTTCAAGAATTATTAAGGGAATTGAATCAGTTTTAACTACAGCATCGCAGCCGCTTAAAACACATCGTAAAACAAGCCCATTCATTACAGATTGAGTCTGAATTAATAGATTGGAAGAAGCAACTCCTGTAAATCCAGTGCCGATTAAAGGTATAAATTCACCCGATGCATCAAGTATTTCCCATTGAAACTGAATTCCTACGCCATTTGCTTGAACCGGCAATAACAATTGACTTCCTGAACAAATAGGTGTGGCCAAGGGTTGAGCTAACAATTCAGGTAGACCGTTCACGTAGAGAGTGAGCAAGTTGCTGGTGATGGTTGAACATGACCCATTTACAATGCATCGGAGCTGAGCCATATGCCAAGATGCTGGAATGTTTGTTATCAACAAATTGGATGTTGTTGCACCAATTGCATCAATAATTGGCTCAAAGCCTGTTCCTGTATTTAGTTCCCATTGGAATGAATTTGCATTTTCCGCCTGTATAGAAATCTGTAACGATTCTCCTTCACATCTTGTTTCTTGCTCAGATATGGGTTCTAAGATTAATTCTGGCAATAAAGTGAGTGTTGCATTGGAGCTAAAAACTTCTTGACCACAGCCAGATACTTTTACCCGAAATATCCAATCTTGCATATTGGCTGAAACACCATTTATATAGAGTATAGAATCGTTGGTTCCATTAAATGGATTAACACTCGGAACATTTTGAAAAGTAATTCCTCCATCGATGCTATATTCCCATTCCCAAATTTCTGAATCTGATGCACTTGAAACAAACTGTACCAAATTTCCCACACAGCTTTGAACATTACTTGGTTGTTGCGTAAATGCTGGAGGATTTTGCACATTTAAGTTAACAGGAGCTGTTAATAAAGGACTTCCGCAGGTTCCAATTATTGTGCATTGAAACGAGACATTGTTTAAGTTGGAAGTTACGCCTGTGATTATTAAAGAATCAGTATTAACCTGACTAAATTGACCTGCATTTGTTATTGCGATAAATGAGTTTCCTCCATCGGTGCTCATCTGCCATTGATATGTTAATCCAAGACCATTAGCATTAAAAGAGAAACTAGCATTTGATCCTAAACAAGCAGACTGTTCTATTGCTTGATTGATGATAGATGGTTCCGGGTTGTTAATAATGGTTACTTCATTGCTGTATAAATTAGCGCTACAATCGGCCATCAACAAACAACGGTAAACTCTGCTTCCTGCTGATACAGCTGGGCCGCTGAGGTTTAAAACTGGTGTTTGAGTTCCGTTGATTCCTAGGTTGATATTATCTGTTAAGTTAACCCATACACCTGCGATGAATTCCTGCCATTGAAAGTTGGAAGCTTCAGGAGAAGCCACAGTTAATGTTGTTGGAATATTTTCGCATTGTTCCAAATTCTCAGGTTGCTGTGTGATGTTAATTATTTGATCTGCTGTAATTTCGGCTGGATTACTGGTAAATTGCCCACCACAGCCAGCAATAACCACTTGGTACAAATTGCCAATAAAGCTGTTGGGTGCTCCTGCTATAGTTAAAGTAGAAGTGTTACTTCCGTTATATATAGCTGAGTTTGAAACATTACTAAAAGATACGCCACCGTCCGAACTTACTTGCCATTGATAAGAAACAGTACTCACCGGATTTCCGACACTGAATGAAATATTCTGGTTTGCGCACCAAATTGCATCTACAGGTTGAATTTGACTATCAGTAAAATCGTTAATACAAACTGAATGAGTGTTATTGAAACCTCCGGTTGCTGAAGTAAACCCCCAATACACCATGGGGTTACCATTGAAAATGGAATTTACAATATCGCCTGAGTAAGTTGAACGAAGTGTTCCATTGAAATAAACCTCTAAGGTTTGAAGAGCGGCCTGCCAATAGATACGAACAGGATAACTGACTCCATTCTCAATATTTGAGCAATCTGGCAACGCGCAAACTGGAGGAGATAAGGAACTTGGTCCTGTATGAAACAAAATACCATCACTTAATATTCCGATATGGTCTGAAACCAAATCGCTGTTAACATCATTATAAAAGGTATCAAACTCTACGAAAAGCGAAGGATTCACACCCATGATTCCCATTCCTCCTCCAGTGGAGCCAACATTCGTACATAAATTTTGTAAAGCGAATACGATACCATCTGCACCAAAATCGTTAACACCAAAATTAAGATCTGCATTGATTTCAAAATCCTGGCTCAGGTCGGATTGCCATCGGTACCATACTGCACCGAAAGCTCCATTCTCAGCCTGCGTGAGGCGAAAACAGTTGTTGCCTAAATTGGCTTGACCTCCGCTTCCAATTAGCTGAAAATCGCCCTGAGCTTGCATTGAACTACATAGCTCCAAAAGCAATATGAAGGTAATCAAGCAAATTCGCAATGAAAGAAACATAGAATCATTTCGTTAGGCGATTCAAATATATAAAATTAGGTGAAGTTTCAATTTTGGGTTACCGTATTAAGTAAAATGAAGAGGTATAATTAGAATAAATTCGTTTTTAAACATAATCTATCTAAAGTTGTACGCAGTCTGCGCAAGCGGGCGCAGCGTATACCTTGTATAGCGTAGCACGCGGTGCCGCAG
>JAIXYK010000011.1 GCA_027490225.1 Bacteroidota bacterium
AGAATGTTCTTTATTACTGCAGGATATCACCGATATTTCTCCCACAGAACCTTCAAAACATCCCGTGTTTTCCAGTTCATTATGGCATTTTTTGCACAAAGCAGTTTGCAAAAAGGTGCATTGTGGTGGTGCTCAAATCACAGGGTGCACCACAAATACAGCGACCAACCCGAAGATCCACACTCTGCAAACCTTTACGGTTTTTGGTATGCTCACATCGGCTGGATTATCAGTCCGGAATTCAAAGCTACCCGCTACGACTTAATAAAGGACCTTGCAAAATATCCTGAATTGGTATGGCTCAATAAGTACCACTGGATTCCAGCTTTATTCCTCGCTGTTGTAGTTTATTTTACCGGTAATGTTTTACATGGCACTGGCATCTTCGATTTTTCTGCTGGCCTGGGAACCTTACTTATCGGTTTTGTATTAAGTACAGTTGTTTTATACCACGGTACATTTACCATCAATTCTTTAATGCACGTAATTGGTGGCCGCCGTTATGCAACAACCGATAAAAGTAAAAACAGCGTCATTCTCGCTCTAGTTACTTTAGGAGAGGGCTGGCACAACAACCACCATTACTACCAAAGCACAGCACGCCAAGGTTTTTACTGGTGGGAAATTGATATTACTTACTACCTCATTCGTTTGCTGGGTCTATTTGGCATTGTTTGGGAAATAAGAGAAGTACCAAAACATGTACTCGATGGCGGTCGCGAAAGACCAAGATCAAATAAGTACCGCAACATCAATCCTGCGCTTCAAAAAGGAAATTTACAAGAGCATTAATTGCAACAAATATCGCAAAACCAATAGCTTAGGTTTTCCTTTAAATCCATTTCTAAAACATTCTCAAAAGATGTTAACAATGCCCGTAATCAGCTAGGCCTTGTTGTATATTTGTGTCAATGGAAAATTTCATTGTATCTGCCCGTAAGTATCGTCCAGTAACATTTAAATCTGTTGTTGGTCAGGAAAATATAACCTCCACTTTACAAAACAGCATTCGCAACAATCACCTTGCGCAAGCATTTTTGTTTTGCGGTCCAAGAGGTGTCGGTAAAACCACTTGTGCAAGAATTTTGGCAAAAACCATCAATTGCATGAATTTGCCCGAAAATATTGAACCTTGCAACGAATG
Source organism: Bacteroidota bacterium (assembly GCA_027490225.1). Taxonomy (GTDB): domain Bacteria; phylum Bacteroidota; class Bacteroidia; order M30B66; family M30B66; genus JAIXYK01. The sequence goes on from JAIXYK010000011.1 coordinate 1,145, forward strand.
CGATAGTTGTAAAGGATTCAATACCAACGCTTCCTTAAACATACATGAATTAGATGCTGCTTCCAACAACAGCGTTGATGAAATGCGCAGCCTCATTGACCAAGTTCGTTTCGCCCCACAAATAGGAAAATACAGCATTTACATCATAGATGAGGTGCACATGCTTTCTACAGCAGCATTCAATGCTTTCCTTAAAACGCTCGAAGAACCGCCAAAACATGCCATCTTTATTTTAGCAACTACCGAACGACATAAAATATTACCAACTATTCTTTCACGTTGTCAGGTATTTACATTCAACAGAATAAAAGTTGACGACATTGCCAATCACCTGCAACATGTTGCTAAAAGCGAAAATATTGTTGCTGAGCCTGAAGCATTGCATGTTATTGCTCAAAAAGCCGATGGAGGTTTGCGTGATGCGCTCTCTATGTTCGACCAATTGGTAAGTTATGCAGGTGGCGAAGTTTTGACTTACCAAAACGCAATCGATAACCTTAACGTGCTCGATTACGACTATTATTTCAGAATGGTCGATATCCTTTTGCAAAGCAATTATGGAGCAGCCTTATTGCTGTTCGATGAAATTTTATCCAAAGGTTTTGATGGAAGCTCTTTCCTCAGTGGCTTAGGCGAGCATTACAGAAATCTATTGGTTTGTCAGGATGCCGTTACTTTGGTATTATTGGAAGTAAGCACTGGCGTTAAAAGCAGGTATCAAATGCAAAGTCAGCAATGTTCACCAGTGTTGATTATTAAATCTCTAGAAATTGTTTCCAAAACCGTTCAAGGCTTGCGTGAAGCAAAAAACCAAAGGTTACACATCGAATTAGGTCTTTTACAATTGAGCATGCTCTTGATGCAGCAAGAAGAAAAAAAAAAGCCTGAAGTATCCGCAGGAATTTCAAACTCAGCACCTCAACCAGTAATACCGCAAATTCCCGCGCTAGAAGAAAAAAGAACAGTGATGAATTACCGAGGTTCAGCCACTATTAAAACTGTTTCTATCAATCAACACATTCAAAAAAAGCAAGTTGCTGAAGCTGGAATAGAAGTAGAAACAGGTACGAAATCATTAGAGCATTCAATTACTGAAGATTTACCAAAAGCACCATTTAACGAAGAAAAAGCGCAAGCCATTTGGTTAAAATACTGCGAGAAATTATCAAACGAAGGTCGAAAAGCAATGTCTGGTTCATTGTCTATAACGCAACCAACTTTAACAGATGGAAATCAATTGCATTTTGAAGTGCAAAATGAAGCGCAACTCAAAGAAATTGAACTGGAAAAAGCTGCTTTAATGATGTTCTTAAGGAAGGAATTAAATAATTACAGTGTGCAATTAAATCTTGAAAAATCAATTGTACCTATTAAAACGAGACCTTATACTTCCGAAGAGAAATTAGCTGCATTGGAAGAAAGTAATCCTAACATCACCTTATTAAAAAATAAGTTAGGATTGATATTAGATTAAGCTCCAAAAGGGTTTAATATTTAATGTGGAACTACTAAAAATTCTGATTCTTTCACCAAAAAACATCATAGTAGATTTGTTTACTTTCCAAAGCAAAAAGATAGATGAATAAATTGTCATTTTTTTGTTAATTGATTGTGTAAAAAATCATTCAAATCAATGGTTTCAGCCTTTTTATTGAGGTCTATTTTCACTACATTTGCGCGTAAATCAAAAATAACTCTCAAAATAGCCATTTACAAGGCTTACAATTGATAAAATACCTATGGTTGACCAGATTTTAGAAGAAGAAAATTCCCCAAACAAATCTTATGGCGCAGACAGTATTCAGGTTCTAGAAGGACTTGAAGCCGTGCGTAAACGTCCATCCATGTACATTGGTGACACCGGTGTACGCGGATTGCATCACTTGGTGTACGAAGTAGTAGATAACTCTATCGACGAAGCACTTGCAGGATATTGTAAAAACATTCAAGTACAAATCAACGAGGACAACTCCATTACAGTTCAAGATGATGGACGTGGAATTCCTGTTGAAATGCACCAAAAAGAAGGTCGTTCAGCTTTAGAAGTTGTTATGACTGTATTACACGCTGGTGGTAAATTCGATAAAGATTCCTACAAGGTTTCTGGAGGATTACATGGTGTGGGTGTGAGTTGTGTAAATGCGCTTTCTACTCAGCTAATTGTAACTGTAGAACGTGAAGGTAAAATGTACCAACAAGAGTATTCTATTGGTAAACCTTTGTATGATGTAAAACAGATTGGAACAACGGAAAAAAGAGGTACGCGTGTGCATTTTAAGCCAGACGAAACCATCTTTACGGCATCTGTTTATAATTACCAAACTTTAGCTTCAAGAATGCGCGAATTGGCATACTTGAACAAAGGCATTCGCATTACCTTAACCGATAACCGCGAGTTTAACGAAAACAATGAACCTATTTCTGATATATTCTATTCAGAAGGTGGTTTAAAGGAATTTGTTGAATACCTTGATGCTACAAGAGAAAAAATTATTGAAGAACCTATCTTTATGGAAGGTGAAAAACAAGGCATTCCTGTGGAAGTTGCCATGTTGTATAATAGCACCTACACTGAAAACATTCACACTTACGTGAATAATATCAACACCCACGAAGGAGGAACACATTTAGCTGGTTTCCGTCGTGCGCTTACTAGAACACTTAAAAGCTACGCCGAAAAAGAAGGCATGTTGGCCAAACTGAAAATTGATATCAGTGGTGATGACTTCCGTGAAGGTTTAACAGCTGTAATTTCAGTAAAAGTACAAGAGCCTCAATTCGAAGGACAAACCAAAACCAAATTAGGTAACAATGAAGTTATGGGCGCTGTAGATGTGGCTGTTTCTGAAATGTTAAATAATTACCTGGAAGAACATCCAAAACAAGCGAAAGTTATTGTTGACAAGGTGATACTTGCCGCTGCTGCACGTCATGCTGCTAAAAAAGCACGTGAAATGGTACAGCGCAAAAGCTCTTTAAGTAGCACTGGTTTACCAGGAAAACTAGCCGATTGTTCTGAAACTGATCCTGCAAAATGTGAGATTTACTTAGTCGAAGGAGATTCGGCAGGTGGAACAGCCAAACAAGGCCGTAACCGTGCCTTCCAGGCAATTTTACCTTTGCGTGGTAAAATCTTGAACGTTGAGAAAGCCATGTTTCATAAAATCTTCGAAAATGAAGAGATCAAAAACATGTTTACTGCACTTGGCGTGAGCATTGGGACCGAGGAAGATAGCAAGGCATTAAACCTTACTAAAATTCGATACCACAAAGTTGTTATCATGACCGATGCCGATGTGGATGGAAGCCACATTACTACTTTGATTCTTACTTTCTTCTTCCGTTACATGAAAGAGTTAATTGAGCACGGTTATATTTACATTGCTTCTCCTCCACTCTATTTGGTTAAAAAAGGAAAAGACCAACGTTATTGCTGGACCGAAGACGACCGCCTACGCGCAGTAAGTGAAATGTCTAAAGATGGAAAAGATACAGGTGTAAACATCCAGCGTTATAAAGGTTTAGGTGAGATGAATGCAGAACAATTGTGGACAACAACCATGAATCCTGAAAACCGTACCTTACGTCAAGTAAGTATTGACAGTGCTGCCGTAGCTGATCAAATATTCTCAATGCTCATGGGCGACGAAGTTCCTCCTCGCAGAGATTTCATTGAAAAGAATGCAAAATATGCGAGAATTGACGCATAGCATTAAATAAATTATTTAAATAATCTTTTTGGGCCCGTGGTAAAAACCATGGGCCTTTTTTATTGCTCCGAAGTGCAATTTCCGTTTAACAATTTCATTTCAGCATTAAAAACACCCGTCCAACCTCCGCCAGAAATTAGGCAGTCTTCATCAGGACCAATGTCTGGAGTTAATCTTCCATCGGAACGGTCGTAAGCTTTGGTAGCTTTTACTTCTAATAATCCTCCAGGAAGAATGCTTAAAGGAGCAATATTTCCATCTTCCAAACGTAACGTATTGGTCTTGCCGTTATTTAATTTTCCTCCCACAAATGTTGCACCTTCAATATTTCCATTTATTGCTTTCATGCGTGTTAAATACAAGATTTTAGGACCTCCGCCAGTTCCATAGCTATTTTGAAAAGCTCCGGAAGTAGCTTTAAATGATGTGTTTCCGCCAGTACATGAAAAAGCAACATACAAATTATTACCATCAGCAATGATGGCTTCTCCACGGGAATCATCGGCCGAAGAATCATAATAGCGCGACCAAATTATTACATTATTCTCTTCGCAAATTACATAAGCATCTTGGTTGTTGGAACGCTGTGTAAAGCCAGTAATGTACTTTCTATTACCAAAAACAAATGATTTTTCAGAACCTGCATTTCTAGTAATTGCCTGTATTTGAGGTTGCGCTCCATTTTGATTTCCAGCCTGATTGGTAATGGGTTCCAATTTTTCTTCCTTCTTGCAACTGCTCATTGCTCCAGTAGCTAATGATGCAAGCAATATTGAATGTACGATGCGCATACGTTGAATGTTTTAAGCATTTAACGAAATTGTAAAAACCATCGTTGCAGGAGATTTGGGAAGAAACTTACATGCTGGTTTTGTAAAACTTGCATACACAAAACCAAATAATGCATGCTAAAGGCATTGGCAAATTCTGCATTGTCACTATTTAATTTATTATCAGCCTATGCTCAATTTACTGATAAACAAGTACTAAATTAACTTACTTAGAATGTACTAAACAAGTCGAAATATTAATAAAAATGAAAATTAAGAATTCAAAGCAGCAAACTGCTCAGGCGTTAACAAACCATAAAACCATTCATTTCCCATAGAATAAGAAAGTCCTTCAGGATCCGGTGCTTCAACAAGCCTTTGCAATTTTCTTAATGTGGCAAGATCATTTTGAACGGATGCTTTAAAGGTAAGTTCTGAAATTTCTTGAATTCTTTCTGTTGTAAATGTGCTCATAGTGTCTGAACTTTTTTAGGTGAACCGAATCAAATACTTGTAATTACAAAAAATATTATGGTAAAATGCAATGTTCACAAAAGCAAAAATTACTCTTTATCTTTCTTTTTGGCTTTCGGTTTTAATAACTCTCTGTTTGGGTATTTGCCTGTTCCTAAAGGCAGCAAATCTTCTTCAGGATACTTTCTAGGTTTTACTTTAGTTAGCCAATCTGGCTTTTTTAATGTGCTCATAATTTTTAGATTTATAGTTTATCAAATATATATTTTATTCAATTTAAATTATCTACGCTTCATTGAATTGCTATTTGCTGTAAAGATAATCTGCCCAAACTTGAATTAAGGTACATATTTAATTTGAAAACAAAGCACCTATAAATTATACATTTTGTATAACACATTATGTATAATACATTTTGTTTATTACTTTTCAAAAATGAAAACATCTGCAAATCCCTGCAGAAAACACATGTTATTCCGTATATGACAAATCTTTGATGCGTTGGTTACAAAACATATAACAATAAGCAATTATTAAAAGTCCTCCCTCTTTTAAAATAGATTTCTTCACATTTAAAAAAAAGGAAACAGTACTTATTTCAAACTAAAGTTAATAGGTAATACAAACTTTACTTTTACATTTTCACCTTTTTGCCTACCAGGAATAAAAGCTTTATTCATTGAATTTATGAGTCTAACTGCCTCCTCATCAAATCCAAAACCTGCTGGTTTCATGCTTTTCGCTTCAATTATACTTCCATCTTTATCTACTATAAAGTTGACGTAGACTTTTGCAGTTTTAGATGCCTTAAAAGCGCCTTCAGGATAAGTGCAATAGTTACTCAAGTATGTTTGCATGTAGAATGTCCCACCAATAAATATTGGTATTGTTTCACTTGCTGTATCTGGAAAAACTGATGGTGCATTTCCAATGTTTCGTTCTGTTTTAACATCAAAATACTCCAATTGATGTGTGTCATAATTATACTTTTGTACTATTTTATTGTTGCTTGAAAAATAACTCCAAATACCAGATTTAATTCCTGCAGCGTACTTACCTTCTCCGACCAATTGTTGGGTCATTGCGAATTCTTTCCAGGTGCTATCTTTCAGATTATTTTTATAAAAGCCATCTTCAATTAATTTTTTATATTTATATTTTTTATAATAACCATGTTTAAATTCTGGCATATCTTTTTTTACCTGAAACACTTCTTTAATACCAATATGAGCTGGAGTTTTGACTTTAATTGTTTTTAATTTTTGCGAATATAAAATCGAAAAATTGAGAATTAAAAACACACTTAAATAAATACTTAAAATATTTTTCATTTTTATTTAGGATTAATTAATTTTTTTTCGCGGTTGTAAAGTCCAATCAAAACAGAGTTCCCTTCTGCATCTATTTTTAATCCTCCAAAAAAAGCACTATCAAACTTCTCTGCCATACCTTCTTGAAAAAAATAAGATGGAGAACCAATGTTGAATCCCCGGTTGGAAGAAGTATATTCAATTAAAATTTCACCATTGTTTAACGGAGTTCTATTTTCCTGTAAACGAACAAATTGTGCAGTATGATCTTCATATAATCGTACAATACAAAATCCTCTTTTTGAAGATTTGTTCATAGCAATTGTATCTGTTATGGCATAGCGTAAATCCATATAATCTCCTTGCATAAGCGAACGTGGATCAATGGGCGCTAAAGCTAATAATACGAATTCTCCTTCTTCTAAGATGGTTTCTTTGCTCTTAACAGAAAAATTGAATATCAGCAAAAGGCCAATTAAATTAACACCTATTAAAATATTCTTAATTGTTTTCATCAGTCACTAATTTTTTATTGGTTATAAAATAGCAAATTAAAAATACTATACCCGTTGTGAACATTAATATTGATTTCACTAACAATGTGTAAGACAAATCGTAATAAAACTGACTGACAAAATAAATCAAACTAAGCAAGCCTAATGCAAAACCTGTTTTGTAATTACTTCGAAAACAGCATAACAGAATTAAAATACTTCCCGAAATTGCTGGAAAATTAATTGTTGGTAATAAAAGCAAAACAACCGCAATAAATATCCAGATTAAAAAACTGTTTTTAACAATATTAAATGTGATTCGATTTTCAAAAATAAAATAAGAAACGAGTAAAATATTGGTTATAGTTGAGATAAAAGAGAATGAACGAGTCACAGGAAACATGAAATTGGTACTCACCAAATACAACATAAAAATAAAAGAACAAATAAATGCAACACGCAGCGGCTCATAATGAATGGATATTCTTTTCAATTTAGCCAATATAATCGATTCGAATTGAAATAAATAGAATAATAATATTGCAGATGTTACTGATAATAAATGATAAGCATTATATAAATTATTAATACTAAATATGGCAATGATGCAGCTGAATATAATTAAAAATGAAATAAAAGAAAATATAAAACTTCTCACATAATTTAAAGCAACAAAAGCAATAACAATATAAAGTAAACATGATAATGTATCGCTAAAGTCCATTTTACCAAGGCCAAAAGTCAGCAGCGCATAACCACTTACGTAAAGAGAAATAGCAGATGTATCTATTACAATTTTATCATATATTCTGCTACCAATAATTGATAAAACAATAAATAGCACTCCAAAAAACACCAAGCCAAATGCAGAATCATTTAATCCTGAAATAAACAAGAAAGCAAGAAATGCTAATGTTGCAAGAAAGCCGCCAAAAATAGAAAGCACTTTAATCGCTAAGGTTCCAGTTTTACTTGTTTTATCTCCCATCTCAGAAAACATCTCTTCTTCGTTCCACGCGAGCGCATCACCTTCTTTTTCTTTTAAGGCTAACAAAAAATCTTCAATTTGTTGCTGCTTGCTCATGGTTCCATTTTTTATACAGGTGAATTAGATTTTTGATTACCAGCGTAACACTTACAATAATAAAGAGACTTGTAAATAGAAACATACCTTCATTATCGGATATTTTAATAAATAAAGAAGAACATATTATAATGATGCAGAATGGAATTGCTGAGAGTAAAAATCCACTTCTAAATAAATATCCAAAATAAATACCTAGACCAAATGCAATTGCAGTGAGACTGATGATGGCTAGAAATTCATTGCTGTATTCATTAAAGATTCCAATAGAACTTCCGAGTGTGGCTGGAACAATTGCTGCTAAAGCAAGGCTGTTATTAAACCAAACAGGCACTCTAGAATGTTGTTTTACCTTTTTTATGGACAATGAGATGATATAAGATGTTGCATTCACACAAAATAAAAGTAAAAACAAAAACACTGTGGACCATTGACTAGCAACTTGCTCAGCATACAAATTAATTGTGGTATTAATTAAAATTAAATAAACCAGCCAAAGAGGAGGAAATGCACTTATAAAAACCCAAAGTGAAACACCCATTGTCCAACCGAGAAAAAAATCATAGGCATTCGCTCCTGTTTGATAAATCTGACCAAATACAGCAAATAAAACGCCTACTAAAACAGATGCTCCTGTGATTAACAAATTCTTAACTAATTGATTCAATTTAGCAAACAAGGCAATTCCTACTGAACTTACAATCAACAATTCAATGATTCCAAGTTTTACAAATTTGTGCAAGTCGGCCCAGTTATAAGCAAAAAAGAAAATAATACCAGCCACTGTAAAACCAACACCAAGGCTGATAAGGAAAATCCTTAGAAATTTATACCAATCTTTCCTATCGGCATACACATTCTCCTTTAAAGCTTCTGATAAAGCTTGTTGTGAAATATTGCTATATCGAGCAATTTGTAAAATATCTTCTCTTTCTAGTTTATCCATGTAATAAGCTAAATGAATTGTTAAACTGAAAATAAAACTTCATTGAAGTATGATTCGAGATCCAAATAAAGGATAAAAATTCGAAAACAATAGTGTAAAATTACTTTCTAGCAGTTGCTTTAATATCTTCTTTTTGCAAAATGAATTGCCCCTTTACGTATTTAAAACTGCCCGTTCGAATTGTATCGATATCCAAATCTAGTTGGTAAGCATAATTGGTAGCATATGAATAATCAAGCAATTTTTGTTTCGTGTTATAGGTTAAGAAAGGTTGGCTTTCAGTAATTGCAGATTCTTGTTGACAAAATTTTAAAGCTGAATTTCCTTTATAAAAGATAGGCTGGTAATACACAGAATCCGCAGTAAATGAAACAAGGTCTGCTGATTTGCAATAATTATAAACAGGACCAACAGGATGTTCTGAGCTACTTTGTAAAATTAAATATTTATTTTTCTCTAATTCGTAGATGGTATCAATATCTGTAAAGTCCGCTGGTATTACAATTTCTTTTCCCAAATAAAAATAATGAATAAATGAATAATAGAAATTACTGCAAGATGCCCCACAATCGTCGCCTTCAATAACAAAAATTTTGAATGTACTATCAGGAGCATATTTAACTGAACCATCTTGCAAATTAAAATTGGTTTGTTCTAAATATATTTGCTTTTCTTCTTCGGTAATGAATGAATCCAATTCGAATATTTCCATTATTATTTTTTGCTGATATTGAATCAGTAATAGCGAGTCTTCTGAAGTATTCTTATGCAATCTTTTAGAAGATTTATCAGTTGGAAATAAATTAAATGAATAAAATAAAACAATGAAAAATGGCAAAATAATATAATTAAAAAATATATTCATTAAAGAAATAAACGAGTGTTTATTTGGCCACATATTACTTTTTAATTAATTGTCTGATAGAGGTCAAATGCCCAAATATAACAACAGGAACAATAAAAGTAGGAAGTAAACTAAATGGGAAATATAATATTGCAATATTGGGTTGATCAAATGAAATTTGCTGAAATGGTGAAGGAACGGAAAGTATTGCAAGAATTATAATATTTAATAATAAAACCATTGAGATAATGTTCCAAATTAAAAGAAGATTTCGATTTAATTTCAATGATATAAAACCCAAATATGCAATAATAGGTGCTGAAATACCTGCCAGAATATCAAAATTAAGTCCTTCGAAAGTCATGATTTGTGGAACAAGCTGATGTATAAATAGCCAGTACAATACAATTTCAACAGGAATTCTAACACAATTAATAAGTGTAATATGAAATAAAGGAAGACTATCTATAAATTGCTTTCCATTTTTGGTATTAAATAGAATAATAAAGAGCAATAACATTGGCAGAATGCCTAAAAGGACGATTCTAGGTGGTAATAAATTTGTATTTGAATAAAACACCCCGTTTAAACTTAAAACAGATTGTAAAATAATCCAGATAATACTAAAAACTAACACATAAAGAGCAATTTTCGGGGTTTTACTATTCACAGATTTTAACATTGTATTGTAAAAAAGTAACAAAGTTATTATCACCGTAAAAGCGAAAACTACAGCATAATAGCTGAATAAATTATCAGGAATTTCCATTTCTAATTAAGAGAAGAATTCAGTTTAATTCTCTTGATAAAGGTAAAAACATTACTTAATAAATCTCCACATTTGAAACAAAATCATGGCCCTCAAAATTCTTTATTATTTTCTTTAAGAAACCCGAATTATCGTATTGAAAATAAAGCAAATACACTATTGAAATGCTACCGTAAGAATCGAAATAATATCCATGACTTGCTACAATAGCAAGATTAACCCTACCTTTTTCATCATAATCGAAAGAAATAGATTCTCCACCAGCCTCACCAATTTTCTTTTTAAAATAATGCATAAGCTGGCCATCGGGATTATATGAAAATTGATCACGTGTAATACCTCCTGCCCCATCTGAATAGGCGATGATTGTATTTAATTTCGAATCAACATATTCGAAATTTACGATATTATGTACTTTATAATCGAACGAGCTTTCTTTATTGATGACGATTTCTCGTTTACTAAAATCTTTGCAGATGGCTTCATAACTATCCGGAGTTTCTATTTGATGATAATTAGAATCCGCGTATAGCTTAAGCCTCAGTTTCGCTTTTTCGAGAAAAGACTTTGGTAAATCTCCTTCAAATTCTGTATAATCTTCAAAAGGAAAATTTCGATGAGCATTTGATTTTTGGGATTTTTTCCTAAGTGCATCCTTCTGAATAATCTGAACTGGAGTTATGTTGTTGCTGTAGCGACTTTCAATAAAAGTGGACTGTTGAAAAGTAAGTTCTTGTTGAATAAATTCTTGAATGGTTCTTCTTTGAAAATCTTCATACTTATTGAATTCAGAATATTTAACGGAGTCTTTGCCTGCAATATCAGGAATTGTATAATCAAAAGTGCTCAAATAAATTTCCCCTTTCACATTCATTTGAATGCCAATTTGGAGAGGCTGCGAAATTGATTGGAAAACACCACTAATAAAAATAAAAAACACTATCCTTAACTTCATACTAATAAATTTAAAAAAAGATGCTACCATTGACTTCAATTACAAAGTTCTAAAATTTTAAACGTTTATACACGTTTAAAAAACGGTTAAATCAAGTCGAAAGCATAACTTTGCTTTGCTGGGTAGGGGAGTTGGGTTTCCTATGAAAATAATTTTATTTACAAGCTTTGTAAAAACAATAAATACGCTTTCCCCCTACTTTCTGCAAAATAATCGAGCAATAACATGAAGCTGCTTTGAATAGAAAGCCCCAGCCCTATTCCTTTCCAAAGTGGTTGTGGTTGAAAATAAAAATACAAAATAATTCCGATTATAATTAATGCAATTTCAATCAATCGATACATAACAAAATTCTTCATTACAACTTGCATTCTAGGAATTTCCTCAGAATTAATAGCCGATTTGTTGGTTTGAACAATTTGATTTACCCTAGAAATATCCTTAGGACTTCTAAAATAAACTGTACTTCCCACAATAATTTGTATGAGAGCAATACCAATTAAAGGAAAGACCATTCCTGTGTAAAATGGTTGTTTTATTTTAATTAAAAAATAAATGGAAGCGGCAATTGCAGCCAAACCAACCAAAACAAATAATAGACTTTCGAATTTCTCTGCATTAAAATACTTTTCGATGGGGCTCATTTCTAATGTGCTTTATCTTGGAGTTTTCTTGTAATTTTTACAACCAATGCTCTTGGAGTAAATCGTACCGAATTAGCCATAACTGCATTCATAAAACCATGTATGGCAACGGTCTTACCTTTTAACATAGCATCGTATCCATAAATGGCAACTGCTTGCGAGGTTGGTAATTTTTTTCCTTTAACCAAAGCACTTTCTTCCATTGAAGCTGCTGCTTGAAATCCGCTTTCGGTTGCTCCAGGACATAAAGCTGTAACTGTAATACCTTTATCGCTTACTTCATTATCTATTGCTTCTGAGAAACTTAATACATAAGCTTTTGTAGCATAATAAACTGCCATAGTTGGTCCAGATTGAAAGGCTGCTGTAGAAGCAACATTCATAATTTTTCCACTTTTGCGTTTTACCATGTCTTGCAAATAAAGATGCGTGAAATGGGTAAGTGTAGTAATATTTAAATTAATCATTTGCAATTGCTTGCTCCAATCTAAATCTACAAACATTCCAAAATCGCCAAAGCCTGCATTATTTATTAAATAATCAATTTGAATATGTTGCTTTTTTGTTTCTTCATATACTTCTAATGCTGCATTAGGAGCTGAAAGGTCTTTACCAATGGTATACACTTTTACTTGGTATTGTTTTTCTAATTCAGCTTTCAGTTCGTTTAGTTTTGCAATGTTTCTTGCTACTAAAACCAAATCGCCTCCTTTGGAAGCGTGTACTTTTGCCAATTCTAACCCAATACCATTGGATGCTCCTGTAATTAATGCTGTTGCCATATAGATTGTTTTAATTTGCGACAAAACTAAAACAATTGATTAAAACCTACAACATTAGAGCATAGTCTATACTTGTATTTTATTTTTAAACCAAATACATTTGTGCTATGCTAATAAATGAATTATCTAAACGTACTGGAGTTACTGCACATACCATCAGGTTTTATGAAAAATCAGGATTGATAAAAGGAAAACGAGATGAAAATGTGAAGTCTAATAATTACTTTCAATACGATGAAGAAACGGTTGAGAAGCTTGAATTGATTAGAGATGCGAAGTCAATTGGTTTTACATTAAATGAAATTGGTCAATTGATGGACGCTTGGTATAACAACAAAATTACCATTTCAGAAAAGCTAAAAATACTTGATGAAAAATTACTTTCTATCGACTCTAAAATAAAGCATCTGAAAGAAATGAAGAAATTAGTTTCGGAGTTTAAAAAAAGTGTGGAAACTGAAGGGTGTTGAAAATAAATTGAATATTCAGATTTACCGAAACGCCGCGCACGTGGGCGAGGCAAATAGCTCCCGGCCGGCGCAGCAAGGTCGGGACTATAGCCGAGCACGCGAAATTGCGCCCAAGAATTAAAATAAAATTACTAACTTATTTTGATTGAAAAACGAGGTATATACCTGATAGTTATTCTATTCGATAATCTATATCTTGCAGATTCGTTGAGGACTGTTTTAGAATACCGCCTTTCTAACAAAAAAATGAACTTGAATAAAAATTATCATTATTTAAATTTACATAAGAATCTGATTCTGATTGTGTTAACAATGATGGTAATTTCGGTAAAATTAATAGCACAACCTTGTACAATTAATTATCCTGCAGCGCTTACTGCTTGCAACGGACAAGCTACTCAAATAGCACCTACGTTAAATAATGGATACACTTCCTTTTCTTGGGTATTTGCTGGAACGGGAACTTTGAATAATGCGAATGTTGCAAATCCTCAACTTACTGCTACTGCTGCTGGAACTTTAAATTTAACTGCGAATGGCGGCGCTTGTGCCACAGCAACGGAAGTGATAAACGTTTCGATTGGCGCAGCTTTAAATATTCCAAATATAAATGTAAGCACCACACAACCTGTATGTTCTGGAAACAATGTTGCTGCAAGCATTACAAATCCACAAGCAAATGTAACCTACACTTGGACCTTTCCCGGTGGGGCAACTGCAACTGGTACCAGCGCCACGCGGCCCGTTTCAGTAAGTGTAGGAAACGGAACGTTAACTCCCAATATTACAGTTGTTGGGACTAGTACGGGAGGTTGCATTGTAACTGGATCAACAACTGTGAGTGTAAAACAAGCGCCAGATGTTTCTTTGAACGATTATGTGAGTTTAAGTCCGTTTGTAAATTGTGGAAGTGGAAATTTTAATTTGGCAGCTACCAATACCTCTTCAACTGCTGCTACAAATGCTACATATGCAATAAATTGGGGTGATGGCAGTGCCGTAAGTAACTTTACTACAGCAACATATGCAAGTGGAACTGATGCCACACATAGTTACACCACATCTGGTTTCTTTAATTTGGTTTGCACCATTGTAGGACAAAATGGTTGCAGCGCCTCACAAACTTATATTGTTTTTAATGGTACAAATCCAGCTGGTTCTATTACCAGTCCTGGAGGAACTGTAGGTTTATGCGGACCTGCTAACTTGAGTTTTCCGTTTAATGGCTGCGGTGGAAATTCCAATGGAACTACTTATGCCATTACCATAAACGATGGCTCTGATACTATTTTCTACTCACAACCTCCGCCAGTAAACTTCAATTATATTTTTGATACCACTTCTTGCGGGGCTATTGGTGCATTAACACCCAATGTGTTTTTTGTGCGATTAAGGATTTTTAATCCATGTGGGTTCACGACTTCTACCATTGAACCAATTATTGTAAACCAGCGGCCAAGTGCCGATTTTAATGCGCCAGCGCAAGGCTGCGTAAATGTTCCAGTAAATATTGCAAATGTTACTTCACCCGGTGTGGATGTAAACAATAGTGGCGTTTGTACCTCAACGAGTTGGATTGCCTGGAATATAAGTCCCGCTGCGGGTTGGAATTTGAATTCAGGCGCTTTCGGAACCTCACCTCCTACTGCCAATCCCGCAACACAAGGAAGTGCAAATTTAAATGTAACATTTACTTCTCCCGGAATTTATCAAATTAGGTTAATTGCCAGAAGCAACTGCGGAGCTGATACTATTATCAAAGATATCTGCATTCAAACTCCTGCCACCTCAGCATTTACTGCGTTGCCGGTAAATGGTTGTTCACCATTGGCAGTAAATACTACCAATAACTCAACAGGTAACGCCAATTGTGGTGTATTGAATTATTTATGGTCTGTTTCTCCACTTACAGGCTGGACCTACACTAACAATACAACTGCTACATCGGCTCAGCCCCGATTCTCATTTACAGCCGCAGGAACTTATACCATTACTCTGACCACCAGCAATGGTTGCGGGCCAGTAACCTCAACCCAACAAGTTACGGTAGTAGCACCGCCAACAGTTGCGATAGACCCTATTTCGGCGGGCTGCGCGCCAACATCTATAGATCCTTCTGCTGTAATTACCAACGGAGGAGGAACTATTTCGGCCACCAACTGGACGTTTACCGGAGCCACGCCAGCAAGTTCGAATGTTGCTGACCCAACACCAATTAATTACGCAACTGGAGGAAATTATACTGTTTCGGTAAGTGTTACTAATCAATGTGGAACAGCAACAGATTCAGAAAATTTTACGGTTGCAAGTCCACCAGCTCCGCCAGTAATTGTTTCTAACTCTCCATTATGTGTGGGGCAAACGTTGAATTTATCGGTTACGCCAGTTACGGGTCTCAATTACACCTGGTCTGGTCCTGCAGGATTTTCAGCTGTAGGAACTTCAACTTCATTGCCCAACATACAAAGCAGCAATGCCGGAACGTACACAGTAACTGCATCAGCTGGCACATGCAGCAATACAAATACAACAGCAGTGGTGGTAAATACTCCGCCAGTTATCAATATTTCGCCATTGAATCCAGATTTTTGTCCGGGTCAAGAAACTGTAACAATTACAGTATCAGGAGCAGATAACTATACTTGGACTCCATCAACAGGACTAAATGTAACCAATACTGCCAGTGTAATTGCATCTATTCTTAACACACAAACTTATACTGTTACTGGATTACAGAATGGAAATATTTGTCCAGGAACTGCAAGTATAACTTTAACTGCCAATACAATTCCCACAATTTCTATAACGCCTCCGGGAATTATTTGTAACCAGCCAGTTGCAGTGCAGCTTACGGCAACTCCTGTAAATGGAACTTGGTCAGGACCTGCAGGTTTATTGGCAAACGGACAATTTACACCTGCAACTATTGGGAATTTTACAGCTTATTATTCATACACAGCGCCAGTTACGGGTTGTACAGCAATTGATTCGGTAGTTTTGAATGTTCAAAATCCAACTGTTGCAGTTGCAGGCAATGACACTACAATTTGCCAGAACTCACCAACACTGCAATTACTGGGCAGCCCAGTTGGAGGAACATGGTCGGGCTCAGGTCAATTAAGCGGAAATCAATTCAATACTTCACAAAGTGGAATATTCAGTTTAACATATAGCGCTGGCAGTGGTTCTTGCGCTGTGAATGATGTTAGAGTTATTAATGTAACACCTCAGCCTACTGTGAATGTTACAGGAAACCCTTCAAACATTTGCGCTATACAAGATACCAGTATACTTACTGCAACAGGAGCGAACACTTATGTTTGGACGCCATCAGCAACATTAAATAACGCAAGCGGAAATATAGTTAGGGCATTCCCAACCACCACAACAGTTTACACAGTAACAGGAACCAGCAACAGTTGCAGCAGCAGCAATCAAGTTACGGTAACGGTGAATGCACTGCCAGTAGTTACTGCGAACGATACAAGTTTTTGTAACACCACAGCAGTGCAGCAATTAGTTGGAAATCCTGCAGGAGGAACATGGTCAGGAACGAATGTTACTTCAACAGGACTTTTCACGCCAAGTGCAAATGCAATATTAACTTATACTTATACAGATGCAAATGGCTGCATTGGAAGCGACCAAGTGAATGTTACAGTTACAAGTCCCACGAGCATAAACGCTGGTAATGATACTAGTATTTGCATAAACGCCATCAATGTGCAGCTCAATGGAATTCCAGCTAATGGGCAATGGTCGGGAAATAGTCAAGTGTCTACTGCAGGAATATTTAATCCAACAACTGTAGGACCTGTAACGCTTACCTATACCGTTGGCACTGGAAGTTGCGCAGCTCAAGCCCTGCGAATTATTACTGTAATAGATTTACCAGCAGTAAACGCTGCACCCACTTTACAATTTTGTGAAGAAAATACAATCGTAAATTTAGTTGGGCCAACACCTATTGGTGGCGTTTGGAGCGGAACTGGCGTTAATGCTGCAAACAGTAGTTTAGATGTTAGTTTATTGCCTATCGGAATTACACCATTAAACTATACTTATACAGATGCGCTTACCGGCTGCAGCAACAATGTGGCTCAGAATGTGAATGTGAATGCTTCACCAATTGCAGATGCAGGAGTAAACCAGCAAGTTTGTTTAAATGGCATTTCGGTGCAATTAACTGGTATTCCTGCAAATGGAACTTGGTCGGGAACGGGAGTTTCTGCAACAGGCAATTTTACTCCTTCTGTAATTGGAATTGTAAACTTAACATATTCGTTAACAGATGCCAACGGTTGTATCGGAAATGATGTAGTGCAAGTTGATGTAATTACTCCACAAAATACAGTTGTAGGAAACGATACCAGCATTTGTTTAGATGGAAATGCAGTGCAATTTAGTGGTTCGCCCATTAATGGAACTTGGTCAGGTTTTGGAGGTATTTCAAGTACCGGATTAATAAATCCAATAACCGCAGGACAAGGTTTTATCTTTTATCAAACTGGCAGCGGCACTTGCTTAACAAAAGATTCTTTATTGCTTACCATTAATGCACTACCAATTGTAAATGCTGGAAATAACTTAGCTGTTTGTTTAGCAGCCAATGCATTTCCCCTTTCAGGCTTTACGCCAGCCGGCGGCAACTGGACAGGAACTGGTTTAAGCGGAAATACATTCACGCCAAGCATTGCAGGAATAGGCAATACAACACTTACTTATTCATTTACCAACCCAACAACAGGTTGTAACAACAGCGATTCAATTTTGGTAGATGTACAAGCCATGCCCATTGCAGCTTTTACCTTGCCAGATACAGTTTGTTCAAGCGAAGCAACCATTCCAACTACAAATCCAATCATTTCTGAAACTTACCAATGGAAAATTAATGACATTAACTTTTCTACCTTACCAACACCCATTTTCAACTTTGCAACTACTGGCGATTTTACAGTAAAACTAATAGTTTCAACTCCTATTGGTTGTAAAGATTCTATTAGTCAATTAGTTACTGTAGTTGGCGCTCCCGTAGCAAATTTTTCAACCGATGTAAATCAAGGTTGTGGTCCATTGGCAGTTACTATTAATAATCAATCATCAGGATTTAATGTTGCTTATTCTTGGTTAAATCCTTCACAATTTTCCACATCAGCACTACCTCCACCCATTATTCTTCCTGCACCAATTTTAAACGATACCACTTATCAAATTATTCTGGAACTAAGCAGCGCATGTGGCTTAAAGCGAGACACTGCTGATATTCTTGTATTGGCATCGCCAGTTGCAGAATTTGGCACCGATTATTCTGAAGGTTGTTCGCCCTATTTTCCAATTTTCCAAAACATCAGTTATGGAAACCCTCAAAATTACCAATGGGATTTTGGTAATGGAAACACATCTACAACTAGCTTACCCGTAAATATTGGTTTTGTAACAGGAGCTGCCGATACCACATTTTTTATCCGATTAATAGTAAGCAATACTTGTAACGCAGATACGTTCGTCAATTTTGTAAATGTCCTGCCTAACACCATCAATCCATTTTTTAACACTTTCCCTGCAATTGGTTGTGCGCCATTAACCGTAAACCTCACCAAC
This sequence comes from Bacteroidota bacterium, assembly GCA_027490225.1. GTDB lineage: Bacteria > Bacteroidota > Bacteroidia > M30B66 > M30B66 > JAIXYK01. The sequence goes on from JAIXYK010000011.1 coordinate 19,998, forward strand.
GTAACAGCCAGTGCCACCAATTACTTTTGGGATTTTGGCAATGGCTCAGGCACTAACACCGAAGATGCCAGCGTAACTTATACAGATGCAGGAAATTATACCGTAAGACTCATTGCCATCAACTCCTGCACTGCCGATACATTCTACAGCAATGTTTTAGTAAATGGTCCGCCCGATTTAGATTTCAGCCTTTCAGAAAACAGCATTTGTACAGGGCAATCCGTAACTGCCATTAACAATTCAACCGGCGCAAGTGTTTATTCCTGGGATTTTGGTGATGGATTTCAAACCCTTGGCCCCAACCCTACTCACAGCTATGCTACCGATGGAAATTACAACATCCAGTTAATCGGTTTTACCAACGTTACCAACTGTCCCGATACCATTTCATTGCCCATTGCCGTTAATCCAACAGCACAAATTCAAGTTACTGCGCAGCCTGCCGAAGGTTGCATGCCATTAACTGTCAGCTTCGCCAACACAAGTTCAGATGTTAGTTTTTATTCCTGGGATTTTGGAAATGGAAATACATCCATCGGAAGCAATCCATTAGCAATTTACCCTACAGATGGTGCTTACAATGTGAACGTAATTGGCACAAACTTTAACCAGTGTGCCGATACCACTGAACTTACCATTCAGGTGTATCCAAAACCTGTAAGTGCTTTTGCAGTGAGCGATTCGGCTGTTTGTGGTGTACCAACTGCTATCACAACTACCAACAATTCAACAGGAGCCATAGGATTTACATGGCTTTTAGGAGATGGCAGCAGCAGCAATCAAAATGCGCCCACCCTGCAATATGCAACCGAAGGCGATTACACATTAAGCCTTATCGCTCAAAACACCTTTACCTGTTCAGATACAGCCACCAAACCAATTTCGGTTTTGAACCAGCCTACAGCAGATTTTTCACCATCACCCATTCGTGGTTGTGAGCCGCTTACTGTAAACTTAAACAACACTTCTACAGATTTTACTTCATTTGAATTCAGCTTTGGAGACCAAACCAGCAGCACCACAAACGATGTCTCGCATATTTATAGTGAAAATGGACTTTATTCAATCACATTGATAGCAAAATATGGCGTTTGCAGCGATACACTTACATTAGAAAATGCAGTTACAGTTTACCCCACTCCAACCGCCAATTTTAACATTACACCAGAAATTGCATTTACCAGTTTGCCTAGCATTCAATTAGAAAATACATCTATTGGAGGAAGTAATTTCGCCACTGATTTTGGAAATGGAGATTTTTACAATTCTTTTAAAGCAGCATACCTATATTCAAATCCCGTTGCCGGCGTTTACTACATTACCTTAAAAGTTACAAATGAAAATGGTTGTGTTGATTCTATCATTAAGCCACTCATCATGAAAGATGAACTTTCGGTGTACACTCCATCAGGATTTACGCCAAATGGTGATGGCATTAACGATTCATTTGGCCCCTATTTCGAGGGTTTAACTGATGATTTCAACTTTTGGGTATTCAATCGCTGGGGAGAAGTAATTTTTTACACCAAAAATGCTTTCCAAAAATGGGATGGGACCGTAAATGAACGGGAAGCCCAAAACGATGTGTATGTTTTCAAATACAACATCAAGTTTAAAAATGAACAAGTAGAAAGCAGCGTAGGAAAAGTTACCTTATATCGATAGTGTGAAAATTAATAGTTGGCTGCGCGCCCCATTTACATTTCAAAAACCAAAATCTTTTTCAGAAAGGGCGCCGGGCTTTCCGCGCCACACGGTGGCTTGCTCCAATCCCTCGCAGAGCTTTACAACTAAATTTGGTATCTGTACTTTGTACAAAACTTCTTCGTTATTAAATTTCAAAAACATCTACTCATGACATTCAATAAAACGCTGGCAATCTTAATGGCAATAATTTTAATATCAAGCTGCAAAAAAGAAGATGAAGATGTAACACCTACACCACAGCCCAGCCCTGGCCCTAAACTTATTGTAAAACTTTCTACCAATCCAAACCAAGAAAGATTAGGCAATTTAGGACAACCAACTTCCATTCCTGCTGGCAATGCAGGACAAAATCCGACTTTCAATAAAATCTCAGCACATTACTTCGAATTGGCACCAACTGCTTTGACAGCGTTAGGCGCAGGACAAGTATTGTATCATGCTCCCGAAACCACAACTGGTGGTTCTACTGCCATTAATTTCAGTCAAAGTAAAATTGTAAATCCGGGGGATATTTTTCTTGAAATTCCAATAAAAGATATTGCACCAGGTAGCTATTCTTGGGTACGACTTTCTCTTTCTTACCAAAATTACGACCTTCAATTTTATTTTAATGGCTTGGCTTTAACAGGCACAGTAGCCAGTTTTGTTGGATTCAACACTTATATTTCAAAATTCCCTGTAAAAAATCAGGAATTAACTGTAAATGCCAACAAGTTGCAGGGCTTTTGGGCATTCGAAACCATCAATGGCATCACATCAGGACAAGCACCAGCTGGAGCGACTACAGTTCCTAATCCATTATTTGCTTCTTCTCCTATTCCAGCTGGTTCTTGTGTTGTTACGGGGCAGTTTGCAGCGCCGCTTCAAATTACGGGAAATGAAACATCAAACATTACCATAAACATGTCACTTTCTGTAAACAAAAGCTTCGAATGGGTCGACACCAATGGAAATGGAAAATGGGACGTTGAACCGGGTGCCAACGAAAATGTGGTAGACATGGGCTTACGTGGTTTGGTTCCAATAATTGAGTAGTAGTTTTAAGCGCATTCTTATGAAAAATTAAGGGCATTTTTAAATAAGAAAATTCCTACCTTCGCAGCCTTATTCAAAAAATAAAATGAAGCATTTACAACCCAAACTTGCCATCATCATAGGTTTACTTATTCTTGCAGCATTTAGCAGATTATTTCCAATTATGCCAAACTTTACACCTATGTGCGCAATAGCGCTGGTGAGTGGAGCATTAATTAAAAACCGAACATTCGCTTTTATATTTCCGCTATTTGCAATGTTATTGGGCGATGTGCTTACTATTACACTTATCAATTATCAATACATCAATATTCCTGAGTATTTCTCTGCACCATACACTGCATTGATTTACCTTAGTTTTATTGGTATGACATTAATGGGTTTCTGGTTACGCAACCGTAAAACTTGGTCAAACCTAGGAATCGCTTCATTCGCTGGGCCTACATTATTTTTCCTTACTACAAACTTTGGTGAATGGACACACAACAACCTTCCTAAAACTTTTTCGGGTTTAATGGCAACGTATGAATTAGGAATTCCATTTTATCGCAACGACATTTTAGGAACTTTTGTATTCAGCTTTTTGTTTTTTGGTGTGTTAGTTTTACTTACTCAAAACAACCCAAAACTTCAAGAACAAAAAGTTAAATAGTACAGCTTTCAAACCTTTCAAAAAATCCTGTTTCTTTGTTGCAAACAGGATTTTTTTATTTTACGCCTATGCTTAGTTTTTGGGAAAAAGATTCATGGTTCAGTAACATTGATGTTTGTATCATTGGAAGCGGAATTGTAGGTTTAAACGCAGCTTTGCATTTAAAAACAAATGCGCCAAAATTAAAGATTCTAGTTGTTGAACGAGGAATTCTTCCTTCAGGTGCGAGTACCAAAAATGCCGGTTTTGCTTGTTTCGGAAGCTTAAGTGAAATACTTTCTGATTTAAATAAAATGCCCGAGAATGAGGTATTAGATTTAATAGAAGAACGATATCTTGGACTTCAATTATTGCGTGAAACATTAGGAGACGAAGCGCTCGATTACAAAGAATGGGGCGGTTTTGAAATGTTTACCTCATCACAGGAAAACTTATTTGAGCACTGTTTGGAATTAATGCCCCGATTAAACACATTGCTAAAAGAGCGTTTCAAAACAAGTGCTCCCATTTATCAAAACGCAGAAGAAACAATCAATAACTTTGGTTTTAATGGTGTGCAACATTTAATTAAAAACACCTTAGAAGGTCAAATTGATACGGGGAAAATGATGAAAGCCCTGATTCATAAAGTGCAGAATGTAGGCGTTACTATTATAGGTGGAACAGAAATAAAGCAATTTAAAGAAACTGAAGTTGGTGTTGAATTAGAAACGCAACAATGGGGCTCCATCAAAGCAAAAAAGTTGATAATTGCCACCAATGGTTTTGCAAAACAACTATTGCCCGAATTAGATGTGCAACCAGGCAGAGCGCAAGTGCTCATTACCAGCGAAATTGAAAACTTAAAAATAAAAGGTTGTTTCCATTTCGATGAAGGTTATTACTATTTCAGAAATATCGGAAATCGTATTTTACTCGGTGGTGGGCGAAATTTGGATTTTAAGGGCGAAGAAACATATTCGCATGAGGTTACAAACAAAATTCAGAACGCACTTGAAAATTTGCTTTCTACAGTAATTTTACCTCATCAATCTTATTCAATTGAGCAACGCTGGAGTGGAACCTTAGGTTTAGGGCAAATAAAAAAACCTATCATCCAAGCCATTGGAAAGCATAGTGTGTGCGCTGTTCGCATGGGCGGAATGGGTGTAGCTATTGGAAGTTTGGTAGGGAAAAAAGCAGCGAAACTACTAATTAGTTAATTTGAAACAACCAAACGCTTTACTGCAACTTTGTTCTTACTATCTACAATTTTCAATAAATAAGTGCCATAAGAAATTCCTTCAAGGTCAAGTTCGTTGGAATTATTAACTTCCTTTACAAACTTACCTTCAATTGAGTACAATTGTAACTTAACAAGTTTCTCTATTGTTTTTACAAATACTTTGCTATTCGCCGGATTAGGATAAATGATACCATTAATGTCATTTTGTTGTTCAATTCCTACATCATCAATTACAAAATTTACTGTAAAAATCCCAGATATTGAAGTACATCCAAACTCATCATATATCCTTACATTGTAATTTCCATTTGTATCTGGTACCCAAGTAATGGTATCAGAATCAAGTAATTCAACTCCATTTAAATACCAAACAAATGAACTCGCAGGCACTGTAGTAATTGAAACTCCATTAGAGGTTATTGTAGGTTGCGTTGGAGGTAATAAAACAGTAAGAGAAGTAGTTCCAATATCAGTACAGCCTTGTTCTGAAACGCCTGTAACAGTATAATTTGCAGTATTAAAGGGTGAAGCTGTAATTGTATCTCCAATTAAATTAGTTAATCCAGAACCTGCATTCCATTGATATTGAGCTGCACCAGTTGCTATCAATGAAGAGCTGCTTCCCCTGCAAATTGAATCTGGAGATGCAAATGCCAAGACTTCAGGTATTGGGTAAATTGTTATGTAGTTTTCTAGCAATAAAGAATCTACACCATTTTGATTGGTAGCTATAAGTTTTACGTCATAATTACCCGGAACATTATAAGTAATTGTTGGATTCAACAAATTACTTGAGCTTGGAGCACCTCCTTCAAAAAACCATTGATAAGTAGTAGGCAAATTTAAACTCGTATTATTAAATGTAACTTGACGATTCTGACACACTTCTTGATTGCCATCTGCATTAAAGTTTGCAACTGGCGGAGCGTTAGATGGCACTCCACTTATATTAATATTATCTATATAAATGTTATTTCCATTAGCATTATAACCTTCAAATCTCAACCTCACACTTGTAAAACCAGCAAAAGAACTTAGATCTATTGAATGACACTGCGATAAATTACTTCCACACCAATCTGAATTAAATTCAGGTAAGAAAAAGTCTAAAGGATTCACAGATGTCACTAAACCGCCGTTTTCTTCTTCATTATTAGGTAATTGCAATAATCTTATCCAATTATTTCCGCAGTCTGTAGAAATACTTAATATTAATGAATCCGAAATTCCGAATGTTCTTTCTTTGTATGCATGTTCGAAATCAAGAACAATATCTTCATAACCCGAAAAATTAAACGTTGGAGTTAAAAGATAATCTCTTGTTTCTGTTTGAAAATCAATAAAATAGGGCAATCTCGCTGCTGTAGCGCCAGGTGTATTTCCACTAACAGATGCAATTTCCCAGGTAAAATCGGAAGCTGTATTTTCGATATACCAATTGTTGGTTGAGAAAACTCCAGATTCAAAATTCTCTGAAAAAGGAATTGATTGACCGGTGCTCGAAACTATTTGAAAGTATTGTATTTTCTGATTGTTTCCTAAATAAGCGTCTGTTTGTGTTCCATTAAGAGCAGAAGGCAAATTTATTTTTAGTGAATGATTCCCAACTGAGGCAGTTAAGTTTGGCAATACAACTAAGGCAATTTGTCCAAACGCTAAATTTCCTGTCCAATTATATTGAAGCGGAAAATTAGCATCTAATTGATATGTTATCTGAAATGAAGTAAGATTTTGGCTACCATTATTACGAACCCTTATAACTGGAGAGAATGTAGTATTACAACTACTTAATGTTGGGCTTAAAATGGATAATACTTCACCATCATATTGTGCATTCGATTGCACCAAGCAATTGAGAGATTGTTGCACATTTAATCTGCCGGCACCCAATAATCCTTGAGCTGAAGGGTTAAAAATATCAATGTTATCGGCGCTGCTTCTTAAGCAAGATATAATTTCTTCATTAGATAAATTGCTGTTTTGAGATAACATCAATGCAACTGCGGCAGTAACTAAAGGTGCTGAAAAAGAAGTACCACTTTTAACGGAATAAAGTCCACCTGGTTTTAAAGAATAAAGTGAGCTACCTGGAGCAGAAATATCTATAGAAGAACCGTAAGTTGAAAAATTTGAACGAGCATCGGTATTAGTAGTGGATGCTACACTTATTACACCTAAGCACCCAGCTGGATAATTCACAGAAACGTCTCCCGTATTTCCTGCGGCTGCAATAATTGGAATTCCTGCACTTAAGGCATTTTCAACAACTGTAAGGAGCGATTGGGAAACTGCGGAAAATCCCCAACTAACATTTATCAAATCAGCACCTCTGTTTACAGCTTCGTTTATTCCCTCTAAACCATATGAAGCTTGAGTTGGGTCGAAATCGTTAGCAATTTTAATCGGAATAATCTTAACACCATAAGCTAAAGAAGCAATGCCAATTCCATTATTTGTATTTGCACCAATCAAACCAGCAATAAAAGTTCCATGATCAAATTCAGAAGTTGGTGGTGTTACATCTAAATCAAACTCTGCCACATCTGCACCTTGAGTATAAACGCCTTGCATATCAGGATGATCAATATCAAAAGCATCGTCACAAATTGCAACTTTTATTGTACTGTCTCCCGTTTGGATATCCCAAGCTTGTTGCGCCCTCACCTTGTACAAATACCATTGTCCATTTGCACCCACAGAATTAGGCAATAAATCATTGGGAGTAATAAAACGTTGTGCAAATTGAATGTGTTCTGCATATTCTACATTCGGATTTGAAGAAAGTTGAAGCATCAAATTATCTAGTTGTCCTTCTTCGAGGCATTTTACCCGATATGTTCTTTTTAAAGCTTCTGATTTTGAAACTTTAAAACTTTCTTTAATTTGAATAGTATATGGTGAAGCGTACTGTTTCAACAACTGTTCTATTGCTGAGAATTCAAGCTCCCGAGAAGTTGATTTTTTTAATCTAACATAGCATTCGATTTGAGAATGCTGTTGAACTTGAGCGCAAAGAGAAGTAGAGACTAGTAATAAAACGAATAATATTTTTTTCATCATCAGGTAGAGAGCATGCAAGCTAATAAATTTTAGTGGTATTTGTTAAACAATGCTAATGCATTATTTTCTGCCTTTAAAAATGCTTGTTCGTTAATATTTGTTTCTATACTTTGTGATTTACACCAGTTATAAACCAGTTCTGTGGCAGTGTTTCCGGTTAATGAATCGGCCGCCATTGGGCAACCACCAAAGCCTTTGAATGCTGTATCGTAATGCCTGCAACCTGCATTCCAGGCGGCACTTACTTTTTCTTGAACTTCATTTAGCGGAGCATGCAAATGGGCACTTAACTTAACATTTTGAGGTAATTGCGGAATTATAAAACCAAACAGCTGCTTTATTGTTGCCACATCAGAAACGCCTGTTGTGTCGGCAAGAGCAATATCAGTTATTCCTAGTTCTAACATTTTATTGAGCCAGTTATATACAATTTCTGCATTCCAATCATCACCATAAGGATTCCCAAAAGCCATTGAAAGGTAAACCCTTAACTGTTTGTTATTTTGAATTGCCAAGGATTGTATAAATTCAACAGTTTCTAATGATTGTAAAATCGAACTGTTTGTATTTCTTTGTTGAAAGGTCTCAGAAACTGAAAATGGAAATCCAATAAAATCGACCATTTCCATTTTTATGGCTTCTTCAGCTCCACGCCTATTTGCAATAATGGCAAGAATCTTAGATGAAGATTTACTCCAGTCTATTTTACTAAAAACCTCTGCAGTATCTGCCAATTGAGGAATTGCTTTGGGAGAAACGAAACTCCCTGCGTCAATTACATCAAAGCCAACTTCCAATAAAGAATTAATATATCCAATTTTTTCAGCTGTTGGCACAAAATCGAGCAAGCCTTGCATTGCATCTCTCGGGCATTCTGTAAAATGCATCATACTTTTCTCTTTAAGAGTGATTTATTAATTTTCTTTACCAATGATGGACCTTCATAAATAAACCCTGTATAAAGTTGCACTACATCAGCTCCAGCAGCTAATTTTGCACTGGCTTCTTTTGCAGAATGAATCCCTCCTACTCCCATTATAAGGTAAGAATCACCTAACAAATTACGCAATTGGCTAATTATTTCAGTAGACTTTTCTGTCAAAGGTTTACCGCTTAATCCTCCTGCTCCTATTGCACTAATTTCCGTTGAACTTGTTTTTAAATGCTCTCTTGAAATAGTAGTATTGGTAGCTATTACTCCATCAATTCCGGTTTCTTTAATAACATCCACAATTTCAACAATGGCTTCTTTGCTCAAATCTGGAGCAATTTTCAAGAGTATTGGTCGTGTAACCGAAAATGTACTTCCTTCTTTTTTTAAAGCATTCAGTAGTTTTGTTAATGGTTCTTTGTCTTGTAAATTCCTTAATCCAGGTGTATTTGGAGAACTTACATTAATGGCAAAATAATCAACATAATTATACAATTTTCTAAAGCAAATAAGGTAATCGTTTACTGCATCTTCTTCAGGTGTATTTTTATTTTTTCCAATATTTCCTCCAATTACAATATTATATGGTCTTTTCTTTAATCTTTCAACCAAGGCGTCAACTCCATCGTTGTTAAATCCCATTCTATTAATCAATGCCTCATCTTTTGGCAATCTAAAAAGTCGAGGTTTAGGATTACCAGGTTGAGCAATTGGAGTAACGGTTCCCAACTCAAAAAAACCAAATCCAAAATGCTGGAATGACTTGTAAAAACTGCCATTTTTATCAAATCCGGCGGCGAGGCCAACTTTATTAGGAAAGGTAATATTTTTTTTTGTAAGTTTTAAGGAAGCGCTTTCTATAAAAAACAACTTTCTAATCACATTTTTCCCAAAAGGAAAAATTAAAAATACATTTAAAATTGTAATAGAAATATGATGTGCTTTTTCTGGTGTAAACAGAAATAAAAGCGGTTTTACAATGTATTGGTACATCAATCAGTTTATTCTTTCAGTTTTTTTATTTCTTCTTCAAGATTTACCTCTTCTTTAATAACTTTCACTTCTTTCTGAATTTTATCAGCTTCTTCTTGAATTTCTCTTCGAATTCCCGCTGAAGCATCTTTAAATTCTCTCATTCCTTTTCCTAGTCCTCTTGCTAATTCTGGAATTTTCTTTGAGCCGAAAAATACCAGCACAAACATCATGATGAGAAACAACTCACCACCACCAATATCAAAAAATAATAATACAGTTGAAAGCATAAAAAATGGCGGATTCCCTTGTCAGAAATCCGCCACTAAATTAAGCTTTTATTGTCTAAATTTTTATTTCTTTTCTTCCTTTGGTGTACTGTCTTTAACAACTCTTCTAGTTAAATCTACCACTACTGGAGAAGCAACAAACAAAGAAGTGTAAGTACCTACAATTACACCTAATAACATCGCAAAAGAGAAACCTCTAATTACCTCACCACCAAATAAGAATAAGATAATTAAAACTCCAATGGTTGTTAAACCAGTTACAACGGTTCTACTCAATGTACTGTTTAATGCATTGTTAATTACAACAGATAATTCTTCTTTTTTACTGCTATTCAATGCCAAATACTCTCTGATACGGTCAAAAATTACAACGGTATCGTTAATAGCATAACCAACAACAGTTAAAATTGCCGCAATAAACGCTTGATCAATATCTAATGAGAATGGTAGAATACCATTAAAAATAGAGAAGATTGACAAGATGAAAATAACAACATAAGCTAAAGCCGCAATTGCACCCACACCATATTGCCATTTGCGGAAACGCAGTAATAAATAAAGGAACAATACTAACAATGAGAAGATTACAGACAATACTGCTGATTCTTTAATATCATTAGCTACAGTTGGCTCTACTTTTTGAGAAGATACAATTTCTGGTGCTTTTCCTGTTATTTTAGTTAATTCAGCAACAACCTGATTTCCAACAATTGAATCTGCTGCCAAAGACTCATCTTCAACCATATAATCTGTTGTAATACGCAATTGGTTTGAGCTACCGTATACTTTTACATCTGGAGCTTGCTTGAATGCTGCGTATAACACTTCTCTTGCTTTATCTGAAGCAACAGGTTTATCAAAACGAACCACATAAGACCTTCCACCTTCGAAATCTACACCGAAACCGAATCCTTTAAAAATCATGGAACCAAGTCCAACAACGATTACAATTAAAGAAACTGCATAGAATCTTTTACGCTGGTTAATGAAATCGAAATTGCTATCCTTTAAAATGTTAGCAGTCATTGGAACAGAAAATTTCACTGACTTGTTTCTTGCTCCTAAGAATTCAAAAACTAAACGCGTAATAAAAATAGCAGAGAATAAAGAGGTGATAATACCTATTACCAATGTTGTTGCGAAGCCTTGAATCGGACCTGTACCGAAAATATACAAAATAACACCTGTTAATAAGGTAGTAACGTTAGAGTCGATAATGGCTGAATATGCATTCTTGTAACCATCAGCAATTGCCAATTTATATCCTTTCCCTGCAGCCAGCTCCTCTCGAATACGCTCGTAAATCAATACGTTTGCATCTACCGACATACCAATGGTTAATACGATACCTGCAATACCCGGCAATGTTAACACTGCTCCCAAAGAAGCCATAACACCCATTAAGAAAAATACGTTTGCCAATAATGCAACGTCTGCAACTAATCCACCACCGCTATAGTAAAAGCCCATGAATAAGAATACCAAAAGTAAACCTACCATTGAAGATATTAATCCAGAATTAATAGCTTCCTGACCTAAAGATGGACCTACAACAGCTTCTTCAACAATACGTGCAGGAGCATCCATTTTACCTGAATTCAAGATATTAGATAAATCTTCTGCTTCTTTAATAGTGAAATTTCCGTTGATAGATGAATTACCACCTGGTATTTCTCCTTGAACATTAGGGTAGCTATACACATAATTATCCAAAACAATTGCAATGCTTTTCCCAACATTTTCGCCAGTCATTCGCTTCCAAATTCCAGCTCCTTCACCGTCCATAGACATGCTCACTTCTGGTTTATTATTCAATTGACCGAATTGTAAACGTGCATTAGTTACACGCTCTCCAGTTAATCTAGGTTTACCATCGTTTGGTACTTTAATAGCAACCATTTCGAAAGCATTACCTTTATCATCAAAAGGTTTCACACCCCAGAAAAAGCGAACGTTTTTAGGAATTAAACTAGCAATTTGTGGCATTGCTAAAATTGAATTTACCTTAGCAGTATCTTTTGCTGCAGCAATACCTACAACAGGACCTGGACGGAAGAAACTTCCTTCTTCAGATTGAGAAACATTTGGGCCTAAAACTGCGAAAAGAGGGTTTTCTTTCAAGCTTTTTGCTCTCATTGCATCTTTCGAAGTATCGCTTGCTGCCTTACCAGTATCTTTTTGAGCAAGTTTTTGCGCTAAAGTAAGTTTAGTGGTGTCAGCAGCTTTTGCTGCAATTGAAGTGTCTGCAGCAGCATTTACTACAGCAGCAGTATCAACAGGAGCTGGAGTTCCGCCCTGTAAATCATTCAACTCTTTTAATTTTTTATTTGCAGCTTCCAAATACTGGAAAGCATCTTTATTATCATAAGTTTCCCAAAACTCCAATTTTGCCGCTCCTTGTAATAATTTACGTACACGATCTGGATCTTTCACACCTGGTAATTCAACTAAGATTCTTCCAGAACCTTCAAGTTGTTGAATGTTAGGCTGAGCAACACCAAATTTATCGATACGGTTACGAATTACAGTGAAGGCATTTCCAACAGAAGCCTTTACTTTGGTACGAATTACTTCAAGAACCTCTGGATTGGTCATTTTAGAATTTACCAAATCTTTCATGTCTTTGTTACCAAAGAACGCTGGAGAGCTCAATTTTGCTTGAGGGTCGATTTCTAAAACTGCAGAAGAAAAAAGATCAAGGAAATCTCCTCCACTTTTTTTCTGTTTGTCAACAGCTTGTTTAAACGCCTTTTGGAATGTAGGGTCAGTGCTATTGTTAGCCAAAGTTCTAACAACATCTGGAACTGCAACTTCTAAAGTTACATTCATACCACCTTTTAGGTCAAGACCTAAGTTCAATTCTCTTTCTTTACATTCTTTGTAAGTGTATTTTTTGAATAATACATTGTACACTACTTCGCTGGAAATAGAATCAATATAGGCTCTTTCCTTTTGGAGATCACCGGCTGCAAATGCTTTTGCATCACCTTCTATACTACTTACTTTCCATGTAAACGATAATTCGAAAAGACAAACTAACGACAAGAGAATCGCGAAAAAACTAATCGCACCTTTATTTTGCATTGGATTCTGTTAAAATTTCTTAAAATTCGGACGGCAAATATAGAATATCAAGCATTAAATACCAATTCAAGAAAATATTTCGAAAATGCTTTATTTTTAGGACATTTGCAGCTAATCATCAATTTATATTTTGTGAGAAATTTACTCCTACTTATCATTTTCTTGTCTTTTTTTGGTTCAAATTTAAGTGCCCAACAAACAATTCTTGCCTTGCAACGAAACGACACCTTAAAAGTTACAATTGGGACAGATTCTTTGGATTTTCCTTGGACCGGAGGCTTTAATTTCTGTCAGGTCGGGAATATTGATTTGAATTTAGATGGTCAAAAAGATGTTGTAGTATTTGACAGAACCGGCGACAGGTTGATTCCTTTAGTATTTACAGGCAGTCCTGAGTCTCCAAGGTATAAACATGAATTTAGGTATACTGCAGCTTTTCCCTTAATCAGCAATTTTATTCAGTTGGTTGATTTTAATTGCGACGGAAAAGAAGATATTGTAACTTTTGCCAATAGTGGCTTGAGGTTGTATAAAAACATTTCTACCTTTTCTGATGGATTAAAGTTTGAATTGTATCAGGAAAGTTTGCAATCATTGTACAACAATGTCGATATTCTACCAGTTTTTACCATTCCAATTGACATTCCTAATGCAACAGATGTTGATAACGATGGAGATTTAGATTTTTTGGTTTTTAGTTTACTTGGTTCTTGTGTAGAATATCATAGAAATATGGCGCAAGAAAATTTAGGGAGATGCGATACTGTTGTTTTAAAATTAGAAACAGATAACTGGGGAAAGTTTACAGAAAGTTTTTCTTCCAATACAGTAACTTTTAACGATAGTTGCGACAGGTCAACGTCTGGAAAGTTTAGAGAAAGGCACGTTGGTTCTACCATATTGGCTTTTGATAGTGATGGTGATAATGATAAAGATTTATTGATTGGAGATATTGCTTATGCAACATTAACAAAGTTGATAAATGGAGGAAATGCAAACGAAGCATTAATTACTGAGCAACAAACCAACTTTCCAGCCAATACAACCTTTATTAATTTAGCAATTTTTCCGGGAGCATTTTATGTTGATATCAATCAAGATGGAAAAAGAGATCTTGTTGTTTCTCCGAATTCGAAAAGTGGGTCAGAAAATTTTACGTGTATTTGGTATTACAAAAATGAAGGAACAGATATTTTACCCATTTTCAGTTTTGAGAAAAATCAATTATTTGTTGATGAAACATTAGATTTTGGTGAAGGAGCTGTTCCTGTATTTTTTGATTATAACAATGATGGGAAAAAAGACTTAGTTGTTGGCAATTACGGATACTTTCAAACGAATGGCAATTACGCTCCGAAATTAGCATTGTTAAAAAATAATGGAACAAATGAAAATCCAACATTCGATTTAGTTACCAGAGATTACGCGAATCTTGGCGCCCTTGCAGGAAATTCTACAAGCTACCACCCAACTTTTGGAGATTTAGATGGTGATGGAGATTTAGATTTGTTGGTAGGAACTTCTGATGGGCGAATTTTCAGGCTCGATAATACAGCATCGAGCGGTCAAATAGCAAATTTCGTTTTTGTAGACGCCAATTTCCAAGGAATAGATATCGGCACTTTTGCCACACCATTTTTGGGTGATGTAGATTTAGATGGAAAAATAGATTTACTGGTTGGTAAAAAAGATGGTACAGTTTCCTATTATAGAAACACAAGTTCAAACCAGCAAATACAACTCACAGAAATCTCAAGCACTTTTGGAAATATAAATACAGCACTTCAAGGCGAACCTAATGGATATTCCACTCCTGTGCTTTTTCGCAAAAGTGGCACTACATATATAGTATCGGGAAGTACACATGGCCCATTTTATATTTATTCTGGAATTGATGGTAATTTAAGTGGTGATTTCATTTTAGAAGACTCTCTCTTTCTTGGAACATCTATTGGAGAGCGCTCGAGCATTACATTATCTCAAATGACAGACGATGCATTCCCAGAAGCTGTTACAGGGAATTATTCAGGAGGAATCAATTATTTTAATGGAGTGCTTGCTACTTCATTTCCATCAATTAATAACAGCAGCAGCGATTTTGTAGTTTTTCCAAACCCAAGTAAAGGACAATTTATAATAAAAGGTACTTCAGATAAAATTAAAGAGATTATTGTTACTGATGTTTGCGGAAAAATTGTGCTTTCTCAAACAATTAATGATTATGAAACCTCATGTAACCTGGAAAATGAGGCCAATGGAATGTATTGGATTGCAATTATCACGAACAATTCCGTACATCGTTTACCGTGGATAAAATATTTCTGAAAATTTTCAATACGTATTGTTATCAATTTAATATAAAAAACCTCTATTGATTAACAATTCAGCAATTTTTAAAGTTGTCATAATGACACTTTGAGATTTTCATAATTATTTAACGTATTTTTTGTTTTAGAAACGAAGCATTCCCTTACTTTTGCAGCAAGTTTCAAAAAAGAAACAAAAAAGATGGAATTTCAACAAAATGAGAATCAACGCATGATCACAGATATGATTCGTGATTTTTGCGAAAAAGAAATACGCCCTTATTTTATGGATTGGGACGAAACACAGTTTTTTCCGCGTGATGTGTTTCGTAAAATGGGAGCCTTAGGACTTATGGGAATGTTAGTTCCTACAGTTTATGGTGGAGCCGGCTTAGGATATTTTGAATATGTAACCGCGATAACCGAAGTTTCAAAAGTATGCGGATCTGTGGGGCTTTCTATGGCTGCACATAATTCTTTATGCACCAATCATATTTTAATGTTTGGGAATGAAGAACAAAAACAAAAATATCTACCAAAACTTGCCACTTGTGAATGGTTAGGTGCATGGGGCCTAACAGAACCAAATACTGGTTCAGATGCCATGCGTATGAAATGTGTAGCCAAGCAAGATGGGGATTACTGGGTAATTGATGGCACCAAATGCTGGATTACACATGGTATCAGCGGTGATATTGCTGTTGTAATTGTTAGAACAGGTGAATTACTAGATTCTCATGGAATGACCGCTTTTATAATTGAGAGAGGAACTCCAGGATTTAATGCGGGTAAAAAAGAAAATAAATTGGGAATGCGCGCTTCAGAAACCGCTGAAATGATATTTGATAATTGCCGCATTCACAAAGACCAGGTTTTAGGTAAAGTTGGTGATGGATTTATTCAAGCCATGAAGATTTTAGATGGAGGAAGAATCTCTATTGCAGCTTTGTCTTTAGGAATAGGTAAAGGTGCTATTGATGCTGCATTAAAATATTCAAAAGAAAGAGAACAATTCGGGAAGCCGATTTCTCAGTTTCAAGCAATTGCTTTTAAATTGGCAGATATGGCTACCCGCTATGAGGCTGCTGAATTACTTACTTTCCAAGCAGCAGATCTTAAAAATAGAGGCGAAAAGATGACCAAAGAATCGGCTATGGCTAAACTTTATGCTTCTGAAATGTGTGTTTGGGCTAGTAATGAAGCTGTTCAAATTTTTGGAGGTTACGGTTATACCAAAGATTTTCCGGTTGAAAAGTTCTATCGTGACTCTAAACTCTGCACTATCGGAGAAGGAACCTCAGAAATTCAAAAGATTGTAATTTCAAAATTACTTTTAAGTTAATTGTTTTTTTCGTGTTTTGTTCAACCGCATTTCTTAAACGATTTGCGGTTTTTTTATTGTCAATTTTTCATTTTAAGCCCTTTACGATAAAATTGTAATTTTTTAATAAATCAAAATTTGCTGTAACCCTGAAAGGTTACAAAAACATAACAGCGTTTTAATATCAATAGAAAAGTTTTAAAAAGCAACTTGTAATTATTGTATCTTATTCATAATCAATATATATAACAAATCATTTCAATATTAACAAATATCAATAATTAAATTTTCTTACACATTACCAAATCAGAGTTATTTGGAAAAGTAGGGCCATGGTCTAAAAGTAAGTTTGCTAAGCACACAAGTGTACAGCTATGAATAAGACCTTACCTCTTTTAATTTTGTTTGCAACGGGCGCAACTTTTCTCACTGAAAACGGTTTCGCACAAACAACTCCTCAACCAGGAGATCCAGTTGCTTTTGGTGACTTCTCACCTAATTTTGAAATTCTTTCGGAATTAAACGCCGAATATGAAGCTCCTAAACCAGTTCCTAAAAAGGAAATGATTGATTTAGATATCAAAGCGTCTAAATTAAACATTGACTTAAACTCAGAAAAACAAGTTGAATTTTCTGCTAAGTCGAGCTGGGCTAAAAACTTTGTTTGGAAATTTGGCGACGGAACCGTCGTAAGTGGATTTCAACATGTAAAACATAAATTTACTGAACCTGGAACTTATAATGTAATGTTGCAAGCCAGTAACGGTGAAGAATCCTATTCCAAATCTATAGTGGTGAATGTTATTGACAATTCAAAGCCACTTGAATTAGAGGAAATGGAGCATTATGTTATCTTCCCTCACAACAATAAAATGGAAGCAGAAATTCAACTAAATCTGCCCCGCAAAGAAAAGCATTTTCAACTGGAAGTGCAAGATTGCGAGGGAAACAAAATTATGCAACAAAATATAGGACGTGTAAAGAAACACAGTCTTATCAAAGTTGATATGCAGGAACTGGCCGACGGTAAATACTACGCAATACTCAAAGGAAAGAAATACAGCTTGGTTTCGAGAATAACAATTGTGCGTTAGTTAAACGCCCTTTGTTTCCACTTTGATGTAGTTGTTGCAACTGATTCTGAAGTTGAAACAACAGGTTTGTCTTGTGCCAATAACCAAGAAGAAAACAATGCTGCAACTTTAGTTTCTTCTTCGCTTAATGGCCGCTGCAGTTTTTCTGGAGTGAAATATAACTTAACGAAGTTAGTGTCGAATTTACCACTTACAAAAGCTTCGTGTTGGAGTGCAAATCTGCAAAACGACAAAGTGGTTTCTACTCCTGTAATGTTGTAATCATCAATTGCACGAATCATTTTTTGGATTGCAGCATTGCGGTTTTCAGCATGCACAATGAGCTTACTGAGCATTGGGTCATAATAGATTGGAATATCCATTCCTTCTTCAAAACCTCCATCAACGCGCACACCATTGCCTTGAGGAAGTTGATAAACAGATAAATTTCCGATATCTGGAAGAAAATTATTTGCAGGATCTTCTGCATACACCCTAATTTCTATTGCATGTCCATTGATGGTAAGGTCTTCCTGCACAAAACTTAACTTCTCCCCTCTTGCCACACGAATTTGCTCTTTAACCAAATCTTTTCCTGTTATTAGCTCTGTAACAGGATGTTCAACTTGTAAACGCGTATTCATTTCTAAAAAATAGAAATTCAATTTTTCATCAACTAAGAACTCGACCGTACCTGCTCCCAAATAATTGCAAGCTTGCGCAACACGCACAGCGCACTCGCCCATAGCTTTTCTCATTTCTGGAGATAAAATCATAGATGGTGCTTCTTCAACCACTTTCTGATGCCTGCGCTGAATGCTACAGTCTCTTTCGAATAAATATACGCAATTGCCATGTGTATCGGCCATTACCTGAATTTCAATGTGTCTTGGTGATGAAACATATCTTTCAATAAATACAGATCCATCCCCAAAAGCTGAAGTAGCTTCCGAAATTGCCAATTGCAATTGTTCTTCAAATTCTTCACTATTTTCAACAATGCGCATTCCTTTTCCACCACCACCAGCAGACGCTTTAATCAAAACAGGGAAACCAATGTCCTGCGCAATTTTTCTAGCTTCCTGGTGATCAGAAATTGCTTCTTCCGTGCCTGGAACTAATGGAATATTATACGCTTTTGCAGCGGCTTTTGCGGCCAGTTTCGAACCCATCATTTCCATAGACTCTGCTGAAGGACCAATTAAAGTAATCCCAGCTTCCTTTACAGCTCTTGCAAAACCAGCATTTTCAGATAAAAAACCATAACCTGGGTGAATTCCATCGACACCCAATTTTTTGCAAACTTCTATAATTTTGTCACCTCTTAAGTAAGATTGATTACTTGGTGCTGGACCAATATTCACAGCTTCATCTGCATACCTTACATGAGGTGAATTCCTATCAACATCAGAGTAAACTGCAACAGTTTTTATACCCATTTCTTTTGCCGAACGCATTACTCTTAATGCAATCTCACCACGATTTGCAACTAATATTTTATTCAATTTATTTAATTTAAGGATGAATGAAAGATTTTACAGAAGTACCCTGAGACGATTGCAAACGAATAAAATAGATTCCTTTTGATAAACCGGAAACATTCAATTGTTTGAAATTAGTATTTGAAATAGATTCTTTATTGATGATTCTTCCCATTAAATCTATGATTTCAACAAAGCCATTTTCAGTTTTTCCTAAGTCAATATTCAATAGATCCATCGCTGGGTTAGGATACAATATAAAGTCTTCAATGTTATTCTGTTTTTTAATACTTGTAGGTATTTCACAATTTCCTTCTACCTTAAAATTATCGAGATAAATATTATTTCCAGCATCATTTACTACCTCGAATTTCAATTTAAAATTTGAGGCTCCATCATAATCAGAAATATCTACACTTAAACATGATGTGCCAATGGTACCAGTTAAACACCAATCATCAGAATTCTGAGGAGTAAAAAATGTAGTTAATAAACCAGCTGTAGCAAAAGAACCAGTACCTGATTCTGCTCTTTCAAAAATCTTAACCCAATTAAAACCATCATTTATTGTTGCATAAATATTTAGAGAATCACTTTGGCTGGAAGCCCTACGGCGATGCGCATGTTGAAAATAAAATACATTGTTGCTGGTTTGACTAAGATTGATAGCAGGTGTTATGAATGCATCTTTCTCGCCCGACCTTGCTTGATTGTTGAAAATATCAATAAAAACAGACTTATTTCCTGGTGTATTTCCCGCAGTTGTGGCAAGTTCCCATCCATTTTGATTGTCAGGATTTTCGATTACAAATCCTGCTGCTGTTAAATCAGCACTTTCAAAATCTTCGGAATAAACTTGTATCACTCCATTGTTATTTACATCTACATAATTGGCCAAAATTATAGTATCGGCGCCAAATTGATTATTTGCAATTAATTGAACATTGTATTGTCCAAATTCTGTATAGGTAACAACTGGTTCTTCTAACGTGGACGAACTTGGATTTCCTCCGGGGAACAACCATGAATATTCAGCACCACTTCCAAAAGATTGATTGTTAAATTGAACTGATAATCCCGGGCAACCTGAGCGGTTAGTCGCAGTAAAATTTGCATTGGGCGGTGAATTTGGAATACAATTAAACGACTGAACACCTAATAATGCACCATTTACATTTAACCTTCTATTGCTATTTACCAGGTTTGCCAATGCTGGAATTTGGTCTGCACCATTTAGCAAATAATCTCGCATTACCAATGCTATAGCACCAGGACTAGCTTTATAGGCAGAAATTAATTCATTGCAAGCAGCGGCATACATTAAACCAATAGAACCTGCAACATGCGGTGTAGACATTGAAGTTCCTGTTAAATTACCATAATTTGAGCTTGTAATTGTGCTATAGACTTCTGTTCCAGGAGAGGCAATATCAATACTTTGAATTCCATATCCAGCAGAGTTGTATTTAGTATCGTTGCGGTTTGAATTCGTTACAGAAATTAAAAACTCTGAAGCACAAGCAGTTGGTATATCACCAGTTACATCAATGTTATAATTTGCATTTGCAGTAGCACCAGCGCTTAAAATCCCATAACTTCCGAGAGTATCATAAAACGAACACCATATTGGAAATTCAGCAGGGTCGCCATTATTGACCCCAAACGAAGAATTAGTTGCAACTACAAAGGCTCCTTTCTCTCCATTTGTTTCGTCATATAAAATACGCATTTCGGCTGCATAAGAATAAGCAGCAACCACAGTTGCTTCATCGCCCGAACTACCTGCAATTGCTAATATTTTTACATTCCAGTTTACGCCAGAAACTCCAATAGTATTGTTTCCTTTTGCGCCAATTGTTCCGGCAACGTGTGTTCCATGCTGGTCTGAAGGAATTGTTGCATCATCATTAAATGCATCCCATCCATTTATATCATCAATATAACCATTGTTATCATCATCAATTCCGTTGGCTGCAATTTCATTTCTGTTGATGAAGAAATTACCGATTAAATCTGGGTGATTTAATTGAAATCCTCCGTCAATAACTGCTACAACAATTGAATCTCCTTGAGCCGTTAAACCACCAGTAGTAATGTCCCAAGCTTCAACGGCATCTATATCTGCGTCTGCAGTTCCGCTGTTTTGACCAGTGTTATTTAATGACCATTGACTGGTAAAACTGGCATCATTTGGAGTAGTGTTTCTCAACTCTACTTTGTGGTTTACTTGGGCATTAGTTACTTCCGGCAATCTTTGAAGTTCTGAAATAACTTCAAGTTCGGTATTTTCGACTGTTTTTAATAACCAAATATTGAATCTTGCCGACAAAACCCTTTTCACTTCAATTTGAGCGAATGGATAGTTACTGTTAAGTTGTTGTTGAAGTGAGGCAGAAGTATATTTTTTGTTGAATTGAACAATGAGCTCACCTGAATGAAATGCTGATTGTGCCTGAGAAAAAAGGTGAATGAAAGTAAAAAGAATAGCTGGTAGTATGCCCTTAAACATGAACGATGGATTTTCCCACAAATTTAGGAAAATCCATCGTTAAATAAAGTGTTTTATTAAATTATGCTAATACTTCTTTTACGCTATCTGCGGCTTCTTGCAAAAGAATAACAGATTTAACACGCAAGCCTGAAGCATCAATAATATCTTTTGCTTCTTTGGCATTGGTTCCCTGTAAACGTACAATAATTGGTACACGCACAGATCCCATATTTTTGTAAGCATCTACAATTCCCTGCGCAACTCTGTCGCAACGTACAATACCTCCAAAAATGTTGATTAAAATCGCTTTTACATTTTCATCACGTAAAATAATTCTAAAAGCTTGTTCAACACGCGCTGCATCAGCTGTTCCACCAACATCTAAGAAGTTTGCAGGTTCTCCACCGGCATGTTTAATAATATCCATTGTAGCCATTGCCAAACCTGCACCATTTACCATGCAACCAATGTTACCATCTAATTTCACATAATTAAGGTTGAATTCTCCAGCTTCTACTTCAGTTGGGTCTTCCTCAGTAACATCACGCATGGCAAGAATATCTGCATGACGGTATAAGCCGTTTTCATCTAAGTTAACTTTAGCGTCGACTGCAATAATTTTTGAATCAGAAGTTTTTAAAACTGGATTGATTTCAAATTGAGAAGCATCAATAGCATCATAAGCTTTGTAAAGGTTCATTACAAATTTAACCATTTCCTTATTTGCATTTCCACTTAAACCCAGGTTATATGCGATTTTACGTGCTTGAAATCCTTGCAAACCAACTCTTGGGTCCACTTCTTCGTTTAATATTTTTTCAGGATGGTTGTGTGCTACTTCTTCAATGTCCATTCCTCCTTCGGTAGTGTAAATAATTACATTTCTTCCAGTTTGACGGTTCAATAAAACACTCATGTAAAATTCCTGTGTTTTTTCTGGACCTGGATAATAAACATCCTGAGCTATTAAAACCTTTCTAACAAGTTTACCTTCAGGACCTGTTTGAGGGGTAACTAAAGTCATTCCTAGAATTTGGTCAGCAGTAGTTTTAACATCTTCTAAACTTTTTGCCAATTTTACACCTCCACCTTTACCTCTGCCTCCAGCGTGTATTTGTGCTTTAATTACCCACCAACCAGTGCCAGTTTGGGCTTGTAAATCTTTAGCTGCTTGCACCGCTTCATCAGAAGTTTCTGCAACAATACCTTCCTGTATTGCTACGCCATAGCTTTTTAATATTGATTTTCCTTGATATTCGTGGATATTCATGTTAATATTTTTTTGCGCAAATTAATAGAATAAATTGCTGCCAACAACACATTGTTGAATAAAACATTTTTAAAAGATAATCATTTTATGATTTTATATTCTACTTTAGCGGCTCACAAGCTACCCAAATTACCATGCCTCAGAAATCTGCCATTCTGAATCGTGTAAGTGATGAAAAATTACTTGCCGAAACTGGAAAAAACTGGACCGAATGGTTCGATATTATTGAGAAATTAATGCTTCAGTTTAAATCTAATAAACCAACGGCAAAACTTTTAAGCCAGGAATTTGGACTTGAAGATTATTGGGCCAGAACAATTATTGATTCATTTGACTGCTGTAATGTCTCTTTGCCACATGAGACGAAAAATACTGATTTTGAAATTACCGCAACCTTAACAATAGAAGCTCCGCTACATATTGTAGAGCAAGGTTTCACAGATGTAAGTCTTCGCAGAATGTGGCTTCCTGAAATTAATGAGTTCAAAAAATACAATACAGGAAAAAATGTTCGTTTTGAATGGACAGATGAGACAGTAGTTAATGTTAATTTTTATCCTAAAAATGCCAAAAAATGTCAAGTGTCTTTGCAACATACCAAAATTAAAGACCAAGAACATATTGAACATTTCAAAAAAGAGTGGAAAACCAGACTTGAACTTCTGGCTTTAATTATAAGTTAAATGATTGTAGCATCGGGAATTACTAAGTCTTACGGAAAACTTCAGGTTTTAAAAGGAGTAGATTTTAGTATTCAGCCCGCAGAGATTGTTTCAATTGTAGGTGCATCAGGCGCTGGTAAAACAACTCTTTTACAGATTCTCGGAACCTTAGACAAAGCAGAATCTGGAAACATTAGTTATTTCGGAGAAAATCTAAATGCTCTTAGTGATAAAGCATTGTCTAAATTTAGAAATCAAAATATCGGATTTATATTTCAGTTTCACCAGTTATTTCCTGAATTTACTGCATTAGAAAATGTAATGATTCCAGGAATGATAGCTGGAAAAAACAAAGCTGAATTAAAAAAAAGAGCAACACAATTATTAGAAGAATTAAATCTTAAAGATAGAATTGACCATAAACCAAGTGCTTTGTCGGGCGGAGAACAACAAAGAGTAGCGGTAGCACGAGCTTTAATGAATTCTCCTAAGTTAATATTAGCAGATGAGCCCAGTGGTAATTTAGATTCTAAAAATGCGAAAGAACTGCACGATTTATTTCTTGAATTACGCGAAAGAACAAATCAAGCCTTTGTTATTGTTACCCACAATGAAGATTTGGCTAAAATGGCCGACAGAAGATTGGTGATGGTCGACGGAAGATTTCAAGCTTAATTAATAAGTATGCTGCGTTTTTCTCCTTGTAAAATAAATATTGGTTTAAATATCATCAATAAGAGAGAAGACGGTTTTCATAACCTGCAATCAATTTTTTACCCTGTTCCATTGCATGATGTTTTGGAGATTGTTAAAAACAATGATTCCGCAGCATTACCTGTCGTTTTCAATTGCACTGGTTTAAATATTTCAGGAAATTCCTCAGACAATATTGTTTTAAAAGCAATTGAACTTTTAAAAGCTGATTATCCAATATCACCTATTAAAGTTCATTTGCATAAAGTAATTCCAATGGGCGCTGGATTAGGCGGAGGTTCTGCAAATGGCGCAATTACATTATTACTTATAAATGAATTATTTGAATTAAATATTCCATCGAATAAATTACTTGATTATGCAGCAAGATTAGGGTCTGATTGCCCATTTTTTATCTATAATTCGCCTTGTTTTGTTGAAGGAAGAGGAGAAATTATAACTCCTGTAGAATTAGATTTAAAAGGAAAATATTTAACATTAATATATCCTCAAATACACATCAATACTGGAGTTGCTTTTAGCAAAATAATTCCAAAAAACAGAAATATTGATTTTAAAAATATTCGAGCTATGGAAATTTCCGAATGGCAGCATATTTTTATCAATGATTTTGAAAAACCAATGTGTAATTTGTTTCCTGATTTAAATGAATTAATTACAGCATTAAAAAACACGGGAGCCGAATTTGTTTCCATGACTGGCAGTGGTTCTACCATTTATGCCATTTCAAGCAATGAATTAGATATTTCGCATTTTAATAAAACCGACAATTTTATTTTTCAAACGCAACTTTAATTATTTTTTCTTTTTAAAATAGAGCTCTTTAGCCCTTTCAATGATTAGTAATGCACGTTTAATTCGGGTATCGATAGATTTCCCAGAATTTACATAATGCAAATAACTGCGCTTGGCTCCGGGATTCATTGCATCCCAATATTTTCTACTCTCTTCATCTTGGTCTAACAATTCTTGCATTTCTTCCGGGAAAGCATATCCATATTCACTTTCGTCTGCTTGCAACTTCACCTGTATGGTTTGCTGATAATCAACTTTAGCTGCTTTTAAAACTGCTTTACCAATTTGGATTACAAATCCGTCTAATCCACGTTTTACAATGCCAGCATGAAAAGTATGCCAATTATTGTGCATAAACTACGAAATGGAAATTTATCGCTTAATGCAAGCGCTACATCATGTGGTACTTGAAAATAATGGTAACCCATTTTTTCATCAAACTTATTTATAACAGATGTGAATGTATATGCACTAGTTTCCATAATTAAAAGTCATGCACCGGCCAATTTCTTTAATGCAGCAACCAATTTATCTAATTCGAATGTATTTGTATATAAATGAGGCGTAATCCGAACTCCATGAACATTGGCATAATCAATGGCAACTGTCCAAATTTTAAATTGTTCCAATAGTGTTTTTGCTAAAACTGAAGGAGCAATTCCCTTTAAACCAACATTTGCAATTGCACAACTTCTAGATTCATCGTCAGGAGTATTGAGTATAACTCCTGGAATGTCTTTCACTTGATTTACCCAGTAATTCTGCAAAAAACGAAGCCTATCTTGTTTGCGCTGAATACCAATTTTTTCATGATAATCAATGGCATGATGTATTGCAATGTTTGTTGCTACCGGAATTGTACCTGTATGATTTAATTTTAAAATATCATCTACATTAAAGTTTAATTCACCAAATAATGGCCAAACAGAAGTGATTTTTTC
Source organism: Bacteroidota bacterium (assembly GCA_027490225.1). Taxonomy (GTDB): domain Bacteria; phylum Bacteroidota; class Bacteroidia; order M30B66; family M30B66; genus JAIXYK01. Next base: position 46,008 of record JAIXYK010000011.1, read on the forward strand.
TTTCTTCACATATAATATACCCGCACCCAGCGGAGCTCCCAGCCATTTGTGCAAACTGCTTCCGTAATAATCGCAGCCTAATTCATCTATTTTAAAATCTAATTGCGCTATTGCATGGGCTCCATCAACAAGTACTTCAACACCTTTGCTGTGGGCCATTTCACATATTTTCTTTACCGGTAAAATTTGCCCAGTAATGTTTATCATGTGGCAAATCATTAACAATTTTGTTTTTGGGGTGATCGCATTTTCATACAATTGCACCAATTCCTCATCAGAAGTAGGATTATTAGGAACGGAAACTATTTTATTTATAATTCCAAACCTGCGCGCCTGCTGCTTAAACATATCGAGCATGCTCCCATAATCTTGTTCAGCCATTACAGCTTCATCGCCAGCTTTCCAGTTCAATCCAGAAATTATAGTATCGAGAGATTCTGTTGTATTTCTTGTGATGATTAATTCTTCTAATTTACAACCAAATAAATCAGCCAAACGTTTTCTTATTTTGTCGCGGTCGTTAAACTGTTCTGTTCTTAAATAATAGGAAGCTTCTAAATTCTGTTTTTCTATATCATTCAAATATGCTTTCAATACGGGTTGAGAAGCCATACTGTAGTAGCCATTTTCAAGATTAATGTATTCGGGTTTTAATTTATAATCATTACGAATTTGTTCCCAGAAATCATCTGTTGAAGTGTTTGGAAGAAAAATTGATTTTTCAAATATCGAATTCGCCTTTGATGCAAATGGAGCAATGGCTGAAAAGGCTATTGTTTTTAAGAACATTCGTTTATTAGGCATGTATAAATAAGTTCAATTAATTGATACTCAAATTAAGCAATAATTTACTAAATCTATACTATCAGAAATAATCAATAAAAGCAAATTCAATTTGTTCATCATTAAAATGAGAATAATAAAACTCAAATAATTAAAAGTATTTAAGGCATTATATACACTAAAATTAAAAACTATTTTTAACATTGGTATTTAAGCAGAAATAAATACTTTTATAAACCAATATAAATTAACAAATACCACATGAATACTTATAAAAAAGCAATTATACTTATATCAATTCTATTTTCGACAGTTCATCTATACGCACAAATTTATCATGTTGAGCCGCTCAATTGGTGGGTTGGTATGAAAAACCCGAACGTTCAACTTATTGTTAACGGGAAAAATATTGCAGCTTCAACACCTGAGATAAAATATCCTGGGGTAAGTATTTCAAAAATAACATCCGGAGAAAGTAAAAACTACATTTTTATTGACTTAAATATAGCACCTTCTACCCTACCCGGAAATTTTCCAATAATATTTAAAATTGGCGAAAAAACAGTTCAGAAATACACTTATTCACTTTTACAAAGAGAAGCTGGTTCTGAAAATTTAAAGGGCTTTTCAGCATCAGATGTTGTTTATTTAATTACTCCAGACCGGTTTGCGAATGGTGACCCTAAAAATGATGTGGTGCCCACTATGCTAGAAACGAAGCTCAATAGAAAAGACCAGTCAGGAAGACATGGAGGAGATTTACGTGGCATCATAAATAGCCTCGATTATATTGAAAATATGGGATTTACAGCCATTTGGCCAAGTCCTGTTTTGGAAAATAATATGCCTGAATATTCTTATCATGGCTACGCAATTACCGATTTTTATAAAGTTGACCCGCGTTTTGGAACCTTAGATGATTATAAGGAATTGTCAAAAAAAGCAAAACAGAAAGGAATTAAACTAATTTTCGATGGTGTTGTAAATCATTCTGGAAGTAAATATTGGTGGATGGATGATTTGCCATTTAAAACATGGATTAATCATCCCGATTCATTTGTGATGACCAATCACAGAAGGACTACCAATGAAGATTTGTACGCATCAAACTACGATAAAGAATTAATGACCAAAGGCTGGTTTTGGACCAATATGCCCGATTTAAATGGAGCAAATGAATTTATGGCCAATTATTTAATTCAAAATTCTATTTGGTGGATTGAAACATTACAACTTGGTGGCATCAGACAAGATACCTATTGCTATTCCGATAAATCATTTTTAACAAATTGGAGCTGTAGCATTATGAAAGAATATCCTAATTTTAGTATGGTAGGAGAAGAATGGAGCTATAATCCACTCATCGTTTCTTATTGGCAACAAGGCAAGAAAAATCATGATGGCTACACAGGTTGTTTAAAAAGCAGCATGGATTTTCCAACACAAATGGCAATTGTGCAAGCATTGAAAGAATCTGAAAGTTCAGATTTTTCTAAAGGAATGACACGCATATATGAAGGATTGGCAAATGATTTTGTATATACAAACCCAAATGCATTGCTGGTTTTTGGCGACAATCACGACATGGATAGAATCTATACCCAACTAGATAAAAACCTTGATTTAACAAAAATAGCACTCACTTATTTATTTACTATTCGCGGTATTCCACAAGTATATTATGGAACGGAGGTTTTAATGGACAACACTGGATTTAACGGTAATCATGGTGTAATTAGAACCGATTTTCCTGGAGGCTGGGCTGCAGATTCTGTGAATGCATTTACCGGAAAAGGTCTTTCAGCTGACCAGCAAAATATGCAGAATTATATGAGGCAATTATTAAATTGGAGAAAAAATAATACAACCATTTCGACCGGAAAAACATTGCACTTTGCCCCATTCGATGGAATTTACGTGTATTTCAGATATACCGAAAAAGAAACAATAATGGTAGTAATCAATAAAAATGAAAAAGAAATTAAATTGGATACCAAAAGATTTAATGAAATACTCACAAATAAAAATAAAGCTACAGAAGTATTAAATGGAGAGCGTTTCCAATTGAATACTGGAATAAAAATAAATGCTAAATCTGCAACAATTTTTAAAATTGAATAAATAATATGAAATCAATTGTTTTAACAAACATTTTTGCAATGTTCTTTTTGATTAATTGTATTGCCCAAATACCAAAAGTAAAGCAAGGAACCATTAAACAATATCCAAATTTTGCTACCCAATACATCAAACCAAGAAATGTAGACGTATGGTTACCAAATGGTTACACAAAAGAAAAGAAATATCCGGTACTTTACATGAACGACGGTCAAATGTTGTTTGATACCAGCATTAACTGGAATAAAAGCAGCTGGCATGTAGATGAAATTGTGACTAAACTAATAAATGAAAATAAAATTAAAGAAATAATTGTTGTAGCCATTTGGAATACCGGCCCAGAAAGACACAGCGATTATTGCCCGCAAAAGCCTTACGAAAAATCAACAGCTGATGAAAAAGTAATGTTAAAAAATAGTGTTCGCAAAAACGGAGCAAGTGTTTTTAATAATTACGAGATTAAATCAGATTATTATTTAAAATTTATCGTGGAGGAATTAAAACCTTTTATTGATAAAAACTATTCCACATTAACACGAAAAGAAAATACATTTATTGCGGGCAGTAGCATGGGCGGATTGATATCGCTTTATGCTATTTGCGAATATCCTGAAGTATTTGGCAATGCTGCTTGTTTGTCTACTCACTGGCCTGTGATATTTACAATGGAAAATAATCCTATGCCGAATTTAATTTTTAATTATTTAAAAGAAAAACTACCTGACACAAAATCCCATAGAATTTATATGGATTATGGTGATTTGACTTTAGATGCAATGTATCCTCCATTTCAACCGAAAGTAAATGAAATAATGACCGAAAAAGGATACTCAGAAAATAATTGGGTTAATAAATATTTTAAAGGTGAAGACCACAGCGAAAAAGCCTGGAGCAAAAGATTACATGTGCCTTTAGAGTTTTTATTGGCTAAATAATCATTAAATAAAATGAAAATTAATTCAATAATCATATTTCTTTTACTGTGCTTTTTATACAACTGCAATCCAATTGAAAAAGAAGCAGAAAAGGATTTTACACAATTTGTAAATCCATTTATTGGCACACAAGGAACAGGTCATACATTTCCAGGTCCGTGCTTACCTTTCGGAATGGTGCAACCCGGACCAGATAACAAAGATCAAGGCTGGGACAATACGAGCGGTTATCAATATAATGATTCCATTATTATGGGCTTTTCACAAACCCGCGCAAATGGTACCGGAATCAATGAATTCGGAGATATTCTATTGCAACCATTTACCGAAAATAAAACAGATAATTTTGGGGAATTGTATTTAAAAGAAACCGAAAAAGCATATCCAGGTTATTACACAGTTACCTTAAAAAATAAAGTAAAAGTAGAATTAACAGCTACTTCCAAAGTGGCGTTTCATCAATATACTTATCCTGAAAATAATGCAAAACTGCTGGTTGATTTGCAACATGGACTTAAATTTCTAACCGACTCATTGGTATTAGAAAGTGATGTACAAATCGAAAACAACAACACTATTAATGGTTATTGCCACACAAAAAATTGGGTAGACAGAAAATATTTCTTTTCCATTCAATTTAATCAAGCATTTAATTCATCCTTTAAATTACCAAGAAAAGCCAAAGAAAATGCACCACGATATGTTTTAACATTTAATTTACCCAATAAAATATTACAAACTAAAATTGCATTGTCAACGGTAAGTGCTGCAGGTGCTAAAAACAATTTAATTACTGAACTACCAAATTGGAATTTCGATACTACTGTAAAAAATGCAAAAGATGTTTGGAATACTTATTTAAGTCGCATTGAAATAGAAGCTCCTCAAAAACAAAAAGAAATTTTCTATACTTGCTTGTACCGCTTGTTTATTCAGCCATCTAACATTGCTGATGTAGATGGAAAATACCGTGGACCGGACGATAAAATTGACATTGCTCCGAATAAAGAATATTATTCCATGCTTTCCCTTTGGGACACCTACCGTGCTGCACATCCGTTGTATACTTTAATTGCTCCTGAAAGAGTAAATGGATTTATCAATAGCATGATTATTCATTCTCAAAAAGCAGGATTTCTTCCAATTTGGAGCGCCTGGGGACAAGATAATTATTGTATGATTGGCAATCATGCAATTCCTGTTATTTCAGATGCATATAGCAAGGGTTTTACAGGCTTCGATGCTAATAATGCATTAAAAGAAATGGTAAAATCGAGTACCGAAAATCATATCAATAGCAATTTTAAATTATTAAATCAATTTGGATATTATCCTTTTGATAGTTTAGATAATGAAGCAGTTTCCCGAACATTGGAGCATGGAGTAGACGATTATTGCCTGGCGTTAATGGCGGAGAAAATGGGTAAAAAAGAAATCGCTTCTCAATTTTACAAAAGAGCCGGATATTACAGAAATGTCTATGATCATTCTACCCGACAAATGCGTGGCAAAGACAGCAAAGGCAATTGGAGAAGTCCATTTAATCCGCTTATGGCAACTTCGCCCATGAACAATCCCGGAGATTATACAGAAGCCAATGCCTGGCAGTATTTCTGGACACCTGCTCAATATGATGTGGAAGGAATGATAACATTACTGGGAGGTAAAAAGAATTTCACGACTCAACTGGATAGTTTTTTCAGCATCAAAGCCATCAATCCAAATAAGCATCTAGGCCAGGAAGCAATGATTGGTCAATATGCACATGGCAATGAACCAAGCCACCATATCGCTTATTTATACGCTTATTCGGAAAATCAAGCAAAAGGAAAAAAACTAATTTCTCGGATTTATAATGAATTTTACAACAATACAACCACGGGCATGATTGGCAACGACGACTGCGGACAAATGAGTGCCTGGTACATTTTTTCGAGCTTGGGTTTTTATCCTGTAAATCCTTCGAATGCTACTTATGTGTTAGGAAATCCTCAAGTTAAAAACGCCACCGTGCACCTCGGAAATAATAATAAATTAATAGTTACCAATAATTCTAAAAACGAAATTCAATTAAATAGTAAAACTGTTAAAGGGCCAATCATTTTGCATAAAGATTTAATTAGTGGAAATGTGAATTTAGATTTTTGAAGCTTTTATTTCATTGAGTTTTTTAATTGCACGGAGAACACTGAGGTTGTTGCACAGAGAGCACAGAGTTATTTCTTTTATCTAATTTCGAAAATTAAACGTATTTGTAATTATAGAAAAGCACATAGTCTATTTTATTAACGTTAAAATAAATATAAAAACTCTTTAAGATAAAATCTCCGTGAACTCTGTGCTACAATCTCTGTGATCTCCGTGCTAAAATATTGAGCGCAGCGAAGCTATCAGCAGAAAATATAATAAATCAAACTCTGTGATCTCTTTGCCACAACCTCACTTCGACAAGCTCACTTCGACAAGCTCAGTGACCACAATGACCGCAGTGATCTCCATTAACTCTGTGCTACAACCTCTGTGCGCTCAGTGCCAAAAAAATATTGAGCGAAGCGAAGCTAACAGTAATTAAAATCTCCATGCAACTGCTTCCTAAAAATATCAATGAAAAACATCTCGATATAAATAAATAAACTTCCTAATATTACTTTTTAATTTCAAAACCATGTCTGACAATAAAATCGACTACATCCAAATAAACAAACACTCTTGGAACAACAGAGTCGACGCACATATTCACTCCGAATTTTATGATGTTAAAGGATTTAAAGCCGGAAACACCTCTTTAAAATCCATAGAATTAGAACTTCTTGGAGATGTAAAAGGTTTGTCAATCTTGCATTTACAATGTCATTTTGGTCAGGATTCGTTGTCGCTTGCTCGAATGGGCGCAAATGTAACCGGTGTAGATTTGTCTGACAAAGCCATTAAAACAGCGCAGGAATTAAATGCTGAATTACATTTAAATGCCGAATTTATTTGTTGTGATATTTATGATTTACCTCAACATTTAAACAAACAATTCGACATTGTTTTTACTTCTTATGGCACCATTGGCTGGCTTCCCGATTTAGATAAATGGGCCCATATAATTCATCATTTTTTAAAACCGAAAGGCAAATTTATTTTCGTAGAATTTCATCCTGTAATTTGGATGTACGACGATAATTTCGAAGGCGTAGCATATAATTATTTCAATGCAGGACCAATTATAGAAACAGAAAGCGGCACTTACGCTGATAAAAATGCAAATATTAAATCCGAATACATCGGCTGGAACCACGATTTAGGAGAAGTTCTGGGTGCATTATTAGCACAAAAATTACAGATTCAAAGTTTCCATGAATTCGATTATTCACCTTATAGTTGTTTCAATAATACAATCGAATTCGAACCCGGAAAATTCAGAATTGAAAAATTCGGCAATAAAATTCCAATGGTTTATGCGATAAAAGCAATAAAATAACTGAGTTAATCCTGCATTATCCTTAAAAGGAATTTATGAAGAATTTAGTCATGTTATTATGCTGTTTCCAATTCAATACTTTCAATTTATTTTCACAATTAAATGCAAATAAAATTGAAAAAGATTTAGTCAAAATAAATGACACATTATATGCTTCAAAATTCGAAGTGAGTAATGGTTTATATAAAGAATTTTTAGCTTCTGCTTGGTTAAATAGTAAAACCCCAGATACCATTTTATTGGCTCAAATAGTTGCTTCAAAATGGATAGATTTCTCTTCAAACATGAGTCCTTTTGCAAAAGAATATCATTCACATATTGCATTTAACAACTATCCTGTAGTAAATATTCATTACCAAGGAGCAATTTTATTTTGCCAATGGTTAAGCTATTTATGTAGTATTTCAACCAACAAAAAGCATCAAACCTTCATTTTTAATTTACCAACCGAAGAAGAATGGGAGCTTGCCGCAAAAGGTAAAACCAAATCCACTTTTTTCCCTTGGAAAGGAAAATTGCCCTATAAAACTTTAGAAAACCCCTTATGCAATTACAATGATAGCAAGGGACATGTAGGAGAATCTTCTTACAAATACAGCGATAATGCAAACGTTACAGCCATTGTAACCGCTTAAAAAAAAAAAAAAAATGGTCTTTACAATATAATTGGAAACGTTTCAGAAATGATTCTTGGCGCAGAAATTACCAAAGGAGGAAGCTGGCTCGACACCGCTCAAGATCTTTACATCAGCAGCAAACAGCCCTATAATAAAGTGCCGTCTGTAAAAGTTGGATTCAGGTATTTTGCAACCATTAAAAATTAGGGCGGCCCCTAAAGGTCGCGTTTTCGCTACTCGCTTTTTGCCATCCATAGGTTAAAACCTGTGGCTAGTCAAAAGAGCTCAAACAGGTCGCTCAACCGCTGCCGTGGGCATTTCGTTAAAAAATAATCCAATAGATTTAAATGTCAATTACAACAATCAATAGGTTGGTAATTATTCAATCAGTCTTATTTAAATCTCTTTCCTTTAGATTGCCCCACTATTCTTAAAGAAAATTCCAATCCGCCTTTACCATTGCTGGCAGTGCGCAATGAAGACGTATTGATGTCGTAACTAAATCCAAGCGTTATGTTAGAAAATTCAAACATCGTGGCCAGTACTACTGCATCTTTTGCACGAACATATGCACCTAAATAAACTCCTCCACCATTAAATGCTCCAGTATATTTAGATTCTGGTAAAATATTATACCGAACCATTGTTCCAATTAAAATTTGTTGTGCAGGCCCTTGCCTGTAATACATAAATCCTGGATTGATGGCGAATTTAGTATCTTCAAAACTGTATATATAATTACCATGCAGTACATATTTCAAATTCAATTTATCTCCAGAAGAAACAAACGAATACAATGGTTGATTGATGTGAAATACAGAAAAGCCGAAACTACCTTTATTAAATTGATTATTAGAAGTTTTTAAATTACCCGCCGTTTTATTGTATGTCCAAACAATGCCGCTGCTGAAATCCAAGTATCCAAACTGATTGGTTGCGCTTGCTTCTCCGCTTATTTGGTTAGGGTCGTATGCTCCATTTCCATATTGACTTCCCCATTGAAACTCAGAAAAATTAATCCGAACCTGTCCAAATCCACTTTGTAATCCTAAACCTAATTTGTTGTATCTATTTATAGGAATTTGTAAAGCCAGAGTAAAATTGCCATTGGTTGTTATTAGCTTTCCATCACCACTTTGATCGTTAAAAAAATTCAAACCTAAAGCCCAATGCGCTTTATCTTTTTTATATTTCCCAACCCGCATCATGGCCGAAAGTGCAAATGTCTTGTAAGGACTTGTTACGTTGTTCCACTGGTTTTTATAATTGAAATTTACCTCAGATGTACTTAATGCTCCTGCCATAGCTGGATTTTGTGTAAGAGGCGCCATGTAAAATTGAGAAAAGTGAATATCCTGAGCTTTCAATTCAATGAAACTCAAAACAGAAAGAAATATGTAAACCAGTTTCCTCATTTTCTTTTATTTTATTAAGGTGATATTTCCTTTTCTACTAATCTTTTCCTCACTTTTTAGTACCACTTCTAAACTATACACAAAAACATTTGTATTGAGTTCTTCCCCTTTGTATAAGCCATCCCAACAATCTCTAACATCAGTAGTTCTAAACACTACTTCACCCCAACGGTTAAAAATTTTAAAATCAAGTTCCTTCACACAATTGGTTCCGTATAACCTCAAACATTCATTTTCTGGGTCACCTTCATTTCCCGGTGCAAATGCGGTCGGAACAAATAATTCATCACAAATAATCTCTACCTTTACTTCCACACAAGCGGTATCAGTACAGCCATTCTGACTAGTTCCTACAACACAATAAGTTGTAGTTTCTATTGGATAAGCATCAGGATTGAAACAATTTTCGCAACTTAAATTGTTTGTAGGTGACCATAAATAAGCATTTGCTCCAAACGCAGCAATTACTGCAGTATCTCCCAATTCAATGGTTGTATCATTGCTTATAATCAAATCTGGTAATGGAAAAACATTTACCAAAACCTCAGCAGTATCAGGACAACCGCCAGCATTTACAATTACCGAATAAGTAATATTTTCTTGCGGTGTTACTTCAATAGCAGCAGTTGTATCTGCTGTGCTCCACAAATAGCTTGTTCCTCCTGAAGCTTGTAAGGTGGTTGGCTCTTGAAGACAAATTGAAGTATCGCCAGAAATCTCTGCAATGGTTTCTGGAAACTCACTTATAGCTACAACACTTTTAGTGATGCTTGTGCATCCAGTTAAAGTATCAACAGCTTCTAAATAATATACACCAATTGAATCTGGTGTAAATTGAGTTGTATCGGCTGCTAGTAAATTTAAACCAGTAGAATCGGCATACCAATTTACCAAAACGCCATCAGGAACTGTTGCATTCAAAACAGGAAGACTTGCTCCAGCGCAAATAGAAACTGAAGGTGCAATTATTGGCGGAGACACAATAGGACAAGGACAAGCAGGCGGCAAAACCTCTAAAGTATCTGTACACCCATTAAAAAGTAATGTTAACAATGCATTTGTACCTGAAGGAATATTTGAAATTAGATAGTTATTCAACGAGACAGAATCTACAGAGCCGGCATTGCTTTGCAAAACGCCACCTGTAACAGAAACTGATAATGAATATGATTGTAAATCGGGTGCACAAATAGGTTGATCTAACAAGATAATTGAAGGTGCAATTAAAACTATACTAATAACCTGTGGAGCACCAACACAGCCTTCTGCACTTGTTTCAGTTACCTGCAGTTGATAAGTCCCTACAATTGAATTCCACGCCACAGAAACAGAATCATTTCCTTGTCCAGTTAAAATTTGACCATTTCCTTGGGTACTCCATTCGAATGTACTGCCAGCCCAGCCCACAACATGATAATTACTTACTGCATTAGTAACACACAGCGTATCAGCCTGACTCCATAAAGAAGTCAGGTTGAAAATTGCCGCAGTTACGAGCAGTAAATATTTAAAATGTTTCGACATTTATTTTAATCTCGTTCTCTAATCGTGGAAAATTGGTGAGGTTGTAGGAACAGGATTCACAGTTACAGTAACTGTAGCAGTATTCACACAACCATTTCCATCTGTACCTGATACCACATAAGCTTGTGTTGAAACTGGACTAGCCGTAACCGGACTTCCTGTAGATGAAGACAGCCCAGTAGAAGGACTCCAAGAATATGATAAACCTCCAGTTGCCGTTAATACCACATTATTTCCTACGCATATTATTTCATCTAATCCTGCACTTATAGAAGGCAAAGGATTTTGAGTAACGATAACAGCTGTTCTTGTAGCGCTTAAGCAACCAGTAGAAATTTCCCTTGCTATTGCATAAAAAGTTCCAGGCCCAGTTGGAGTGTAAGAAGTGGTATTGCTTGCCAATAAAGTTCCTGCCGAAGCAGCATCATACCAATCTACCGCAATACCTGCAGGAACTGTAACCGAAATAGTTGGAATTGGGCTTCCAATGCAATAAGCAGCATTTGCAACAAAAACCGGCGGTGTAATAAGTGGGCAAGCACAGTTAGGTGAAGTTACCGCTAAAGTTGCGCTACATGGCGCTGAGGTAACTGTTAAGGTAATGTTTGTTCCTGTTGAAACGTTGCTTATTGTCCAAATATTACCAGTTGTATTTACAACTGTTCCTGACGTACTTGTTACCGTTCCTGCGCTTACAGTAACCTCAACAGAGTAAGTTAATAAATCTACAGAGCAAGTTGGACCGTTGGAAATGCTTATTGTAGGAAGCGGATTTTGAGTGACTGTTACAGCCGTTCTGGTTAAACTTAAACAACCATTTACAAGATTCCTAGCCTCTGCGTAATAAGTTCCAGGTCCTGATGGCGTGTAAGAATTACTAGCACTTACCAAAAGGTTTCCTGCTGTTGCTGCATCATACCAATCAACTGCAACTCCTCCAGGAACTGTTACAGAAATTGAAGGAATTGAACTTCCCGTGCAATAAGATGCATTTGCAACAAAAACAGGTGCTGCAACCACAGGACAAGGACAATTAGGAGATAATATTGGCAGCGTCGCCGGACAAGATGCACTTGTTACAGTTGCTGTAATATTTGTACCTGTAGGAATGTTACTGATGGACCAAATATTTCCTGTGGTATTTAAAACTGTTCCTGCGGTACTCGTTACCGTTCCTGCACTAACAGTTACTGATACAGAATAAGTTAATAAATCTGGAGCACAAGCAGCAGCTGTAGAAACTGATATTGTTGGAACTGGATTTACCGTTACTGTAACATCATCTGTACTAACACAACCGTTTGCATCTGTTCCTGTAACAGTGTAAGTAATAGTAGAGGCAGGAGTTGCAGTTACACTGGCTCCAGTAACAGCAGATAAGGCCGTTGCGGGGCTCCATGCATATGTTGCAGCTCCAGTGGCGGTAAGTGTTGTTGGTGAGCCCGCACAAATTGCCACATTCGAACCTGCATTTATTGTAGGCAAAGGAACAATTTGAACGTTCAACTGCATGGGCGTTCCTGGGCAGCCCCCGTTTGTTTCTATTACTTGTAAAACATACGTTCCAGCTGGTGTTGTTCCCCAGTTTATAGAAATAGCATTACTACTGGCACCAGGGCCTTGGTTAGTAGCAATACTTCCTGTAAAACCTGCAGTTAGTATTGACCATGCATAAGTGGAACCAGTTGTTCCTGCTCCTGCATTTTCTGTATAATCTACCCTGTATGGTTCTGTAGAACCAAAACAGACCACATGTGGATCACTGCTGTTGGTTTGAGCTTCAACTAATGGACTCAATAAAAGCCCAAATAGCAGCAGCAAGATAAGTTTGGTTGTTTTCATAGTGTAATTGTTTAGTCGTGGTAAATAGGTGTAGTGATTGGGATTGGATTTACTGTTGAATTTAAAGTTGTGGTCGTGGCACATTGACCGCTTGTTGGTGTAAATGTATAAGTTGCACTGCTGGTGTTGTTCACTGTTAACGGTGACCAAGATCCTGTTATGCTATTGTTTGAGGTATTTACAAGTAATGGGGCTGTTTGTCCGGTGCAGAAGGGTGACAATGCTGTAAATGTTGGAACAGTTGGAGCATTCACAGTAACAGGTAATGTAACCAATGGAGATGTGCAACTTCCTAAAGATGCTGGTCCTACAATTTGCAAAGAAATATTGTAAGTTGTAGCTGATGCAAATCCAATTGTATAAGGTCCTGCGCCTGTTCCACTAATAACATTAACACCTGCTGGCCAAGTCCAGTTATATGTTGAACCAGGACATGATGTTCCGACAAATGTAACTGTTGCGTTTTGCCCCAAACAAATAGGATTAGGACTTACCGTAAATGTTGCAATTGGTTTTGGTCTTATTGTTACGGGAACAACTAATGCTGTACCTGTGCAAGTTCCTAAAGAAGGAGTTATCGTATAATTTACTACTTGATCTGTACAAGTGTTATTTGGAATTGCATTGGCAATAGGACTACCTGTTCCGCTACTTCCATTTGAGCCAGTCCAATTTATACTTGCCCCAAGAGGATTTGTTGTAAGATTAATGGTAGACGTTGATGCGGTAGGTAATGTTGGCCCAGAACAAGTTGAATAACTTGGCAATGCTGATAATACTGATGGAATTGCATTTACAGTAATTGTCATTGTAGCTGTGGTTGCGCATACTCCAGCTGCAGGTGTAAATGTGTAAGTTGTAGTGGTGGTATTGTTTATTGCTGGTGACCAAGTTCCAGTAATGCCATTAGTAGATGTTGTTGGCAATGCCGAAAGTGTAGCACCTGAACAAATAGCAGCAACCTGATTAAATGTTGGTGTTATAGGGTTTATCGCAGTTACGCAGGTTTGTGAAAAACAATCCGCGCTTAAAGAATAAGTAACAGGATTTGGTCTTCCGAACCCAAAATTAATAGAAACACTTCCATAATTATTTTCATTCGGACCTGCTGGTGTTAAAAATTGATTGCTCACAAAAGTTGTTAGAAATTGTCCTGGGTCATTCACCATCATGGTAAAAAAACTGATGTTTCCTGTTGGGTTTCCAAGTTCATTCATTGGAATTTTGAATTCAAAGCCTTGTGTAAAAACACCCACACCTGCATTACCTATAAATCCAAAGTTAGGTGAACCATTTGCTGAACCAAGAAATACAGAGCTATTATTAGGTATGTCGTACAAATCAAAAAAAACATCTCCGAAAGCCTGATTAACACCTAAAATATAATCTGGAAAAAACCCTGCGTCAAAAGTTATGGAACTGTTCAGATTTTCCATAGAATAATAGGGTGCATTGCTTCTTGCTATCCAAGCTCCCAAATTATTAACCCCTCCAGCCCGACAATCAATAAATAAAAGTATTTTATTATTAGAACCATTTACCAAATTAGCAGCTATTCCTACATTTAAAAAATTACCAATATTGTTTACATAAAGTGCATCTAAATTATTACCAGGTCCAAATCCACTATTTGCTGGTCCTCCTGTGGATTTAGCAATAGGATTTCCCCATTCAGGTTCTGAAAAATTTCCTTCGAACAAAAAAGGAGGTGGCGGATAAGAAATCACACAAACTTCGTCACCAGTTACTAAAACAGGACTTGTAAAAGTATTGGTACTACTAGGGATTCCCTGTGAAGTTCCATTTATAGTAAATTCGTAAAGCGCTCCATTTCCTGCAGTAAAAGTAAGCGGAACTCCAGCGCATGGAAGTGTGGGTGTTACAGTTGGTGTTGCAGGTAAATTATTGATTACAACTGTTTGTATTACTGAAATAGCAGGACAAATACCTGAACCGGCAACTGTGTAAGTTATAGTGTAAGTCCCGGCAGTACTGGTCGAAGGCACAATTGCACCAGTTGATGTATTAATACTTAATCCCGATGGACTTGCACTGTAAGTCCCGCCAGTAATTCCTGTAAACGTTGGCAATTGAGAAGTAGTAATATTCGTACAAAATGGTGCTCCTGCATATGAAATTGTTGTAGGAGTAAATGGTGTAAAATTTACATTTACCTGGTCAGTTGCGGTACAACCATTTGCATCAGTAACAGTAACAGTATACACGGTGTTTGCTGTAGGACCAACTATCGGATTTGCAGAAGTTGCTCCACTTATAATACCTGTAGCAGGCAACCAGGAATATGTATAAGAACCCGCACCACCTGTAGCAGTAGGAGAACCTCCGATTATTACTTGGCCAGAATTTGCACAATTAGAAACGTTGGCGCCTGCATTAGCCGTTAAACTGCTATTAGGGGCGAAATTAATACATCCACTTGTGCTAGTATTGCCGCATAAATCACTTATTCCGCCTGCTGTATTTGTAATACATAAATTGTAGGTACCAATTATAGTAATTGCCGGAGAAACATTAAATGTTAACTCCTGAGAAAATTGCGTTCCTCCTCCGGTGCATGATTCTACATTTATAGAAGTAATGGTGTAAGGCCCCCCTGGTCCTGTAATTGAGAAATCTCCTGCCTGAATGCTACTGCATAGAGTGGGCTCAGAAAACTCCATTTGAAATGTTACTCCTACACAATCATCGCTTGATACACTTTCTACTACTGGTGCAACATTATCGAATAAAGAGGCTGTTGACGGAGATAAATCTATAAAATATCCTCCTTGAGAAGCATCAAAATTACTTACCAAAATAGCATATGAATTACCGGCAGTTACTGGAATACTCGCGTTAAATGATTCATCTACATCGGTAGCACTGTTTCCACTGCCAAAATAAGGCGTTGCACTATAAGCGCCAGTTTGTCCAGCCCAAGTTCCAACATCAAATGAATAATTACAACTAATCTCAGCACTAGAACCATCAGAAATTCCATCACAACCATCATTTGTAATATCATACAAAGCCCAATCATAATCATCGTCAGACAAATTTGGGGAAATTATAAATGAAAGATTCCCACTCGATGCTGCTGTAAAAACATACCATGAGTTATTCAATTCACCGTCTTGCAAGCAAGAACCAGCAGGTACTATGTCGCTTCCATTATTCCCAATATAGCCATTAGGCTGATAGTATTGCTCTAAACAAATAGGTATTGCCCCATTACAATCTTGTTGTGAAAAGGTAGCTGGAATTGGACATGGCTGGCAAGAAATTAATCCTGTCCACCCCGGATCTCTATTGCTTCCATCAGAAATAAATTCAAATGTTAAACATCCTGAAGAAGAAGCTACGGGAAATGATGTAGGAAAGGGGCCTCCACTAATATCAAACATATATGTTGCCGGATTTACTATTGGCCCATCATAAACGCTCAAATAATCATATACTGTTCCAAAAATAATATCATTTACATTAAACTGAGTAAAATCAACTGTAATGCATTGCCCCGGTGTATTGCTGCAAAAAGTATAAGTAGAAGAACTACCATTGGCATAATTGCTAGTTGGTCCGCCGCTATCATAAAAGGTACCTGAACAAGTGGTTACGCTGCTGTCAATGGAGCCTGTTGGCATTGTATAAACTTGCCCTTTCAAATTAGAAACTTGAAAAACGCAAAACAACAAATACGTTAGGTAAGTAAGGTGTTTCAAATCCCAAGTCTTTTTTTCCAATTCAACAATTCAACTTTATTAAGCAAATAAACTTTCTGAGACTTTGGCTCATTCTTGGTTTTCTTTTTTAAGATTTGTGCCTCTTCATTTTTTTGAATCTTTTTCTTTTGAAAAATCAAAATAGGCTCATGTGCATTGCTCAATTCTTTAAATATACTTTTTTGATCATTGCTGAATTTTTGAAAATCTACATAACTTACATTTGAATAATCTGCAGGAGATTCAACAATTGATTGATATAAAGTATGATTGGCTTCAATCCATTTCAAAATGCTTTCACCGTACTTTAGCGAATCGTTGGCTGAACTATTCCTTTTAAGTCTGGGAAAACCAGCTACATCTACTCCAACAATCCAAAATTTAGGAAAATCTGTGTTTCGATTGTATTTTCTAAAAATCGTGTCTTGCGCATTTAGATTATCATTACAAAAAAAAACAAAAAGCAATAAAATTGGTAGTTTTATCTTCATATAAGCATTGAAAAGTCTCTGTTTAATTAAAAACAGAAATAACTTCAGTGTGCAATATACACAAAGGCTTTTAATAATTAAAAAATGAAGCCCTAGCTCCCAAAATCCTCGAAAGAAAAATCATAAACTACGCATATCTGGTGATTTAGATTTAATTCTAAAAAACTATAACAGTCAATAAAGCAATTAAAAAGAAATCTAATATGCCCTTTCGTTCACCTTGTTGTAAAAATTGATAAAGGCCCTGTTTACCACTTTGTTTCCGCCAGGTGTTGGGTAATTGCCAGAAAAATACCAATCGCCGGTGTGGTTTGGAATGGCATGGTGCAAATCTTCTAAGTTTTGAAATATCACCACAACCTCAGCTTTAATGCCTTTAGGTTTCACCAATTCGGCAATCTTATCAGAAATTTCTTGTTCTGTAAAAGGCTCATAAATGCGTTTTACCACATTTCTCATTTCTTCTTTCGGGTAGCTATCTTGGGCAATGCATTGTTCATACACTTCATCAACCATGTAAGTAGTTCCATTGTCTTTGTGCAAAGCTATTGCCGCCTGAAATGCAATAAAATCGCCCATCTTAGCCATGTCAATTCCATAACAATCAGGATACCTGATTTGAGGTGCAGATGAAACAATTACAATTCTTTTCGGTCCTAATCGGTCCAGTATTTTTAAAATACTTTGCTTTAATGTGGTACCGCGAACAATAGAATCATCCACAATAACCAAGGTATCAACATCATCTTTTACAACTCCATACGTAACATCGTACACATGCGCCACCATTTCATCGCGGTGCAAATCGTCGGTTATAAAAGTGCGGAGCTTTACATCTTTTATGGCCAGTTTTTCGGTGCGTATTTTTCGTGATAAAATACTTTGCAGCCTTGCTTCCGAAAATTCACCATTCAACTGTAATATTTGTCGCTGCTTTTCTCTGTTTAACCAGGCATTTACACCTTCAATCAATCCTAAATAGGCTGTTTCAGCTGTATTGGGAATGTAGGAGAAAACGGTGTTTTCAATGTCGTAATCTATTGTTTTGAGAATTTTTTTACTGATTTGTTCACCCAATGCTTTGCGCTCCGTGTAAATATCGGCATCGCTACCACGTGAAAAATAAATGCGCTCAAACGAACAACTGCTGCGGGTTTTAGGTTCTCTTATTTCTGGTTCTGTAACTTCCCCATTGCGCTTAATAATCAAAGCGTGCCCCGGTTTCAGTTCTTTAATGCTGCCAATTGGCACATTAAAAGTTGTTTGCAAAACGGGCCGTTCTGATGTAGCT
Organism: Bacteroidota bacterium; assembly: GCA_027490225.1. Classification (GTDB taxonomy): domain Bacteria; phylum Bacteroidota; class Bacteroidia; order M30B66; family M30B66; genus JAIXYK01. Next base: position 64,212 of record JAIXYK010000011.1, read on the forward strand.
ACAATAAATTCGTCGGTTTGTAAATAGTAACATGGCCTAATTCCGTTCGGGTCGCGCACCACAAAAGCGTCGCCATGCCCCAACATACCTGTAATTACGTATCCACCATCAAATCTTTTAGATGCCTGTTTCAGTATTTCGGCAATGTCAATATGCTCTGCAATAAGGTTTGATATTTCTGCATTTGAATGTCCTTTGCGCTTAAAATCGCGAAACAAACGCTCATTTTCCATGTCTAAGAAATGTCCGATTTTCTCTAGAACCGTAACCGTGTCCGACATTTCTTTGGGGTGCTGACCTAAATCTACCAACTGCTGAAACTGCTCGTCCACATTGGTTAGATTAAAGTTCCCAGCCACTACCAAATTGCGCGACATCCAGTTGTTTTGTCTCAAAAACGGGTGACAATTTTCAATGCTATTTTTACCAAAGGTACCATAGCGCAAATGCCCCATAAGTAGTTCACCCACAAAAGGCACATGCGTTTTCAGGTATTCTGTATCGTTAATTTTTTCGGGATTATCGTGCAGAATTTCCTCAAAATAATGGTTTATTTTTTCGAAAATATCTTTCAGCGGTTGCTGGTTATTGCTTCTATAGCGACCAATGTATCGGTGACCGGCAGGCACATCAAACTTTATACAAGCCACACCAGCGCCGTCTTGTCCACGGTTGTGCTGCTTTTCCATGAGTAAATTCAGCTTATTTAAAGCATAACGCACTGAACCATATTTCTGTTTGTAGTAATCTAGGGGCTTGAGCAGGCGAAACAATACAATTCCGCACTCGTGTTTAATCTGGTCGCTCATAATGTTTTGTTGCTTTCGAAAGCAAGGTGCAAAAATAGCGATTTTCGTGGATAGTAGCTTTTAAAATTAAAATAAAAAGAGCTGCATTATAATCGCACAAGCTTACCCAAATTGCAGCATGTTTAAATTTGACCGACTGCACCAATTCATTCCCTGAATGCAAAACAAATATTAACTTTACAAAATGGAACTAAACGAAATAATAGAATTTAAATCATCACCCGTAATAAGAGAAAAACTTGCTGATATTGGCTTTTCTAAAACTTTTGCTGAAGGTGAAACAATACTCAATGAAAACGCATATATAAAAGCTATACCAATTGTTACAACTGGCAGCATCAAAGTTATGAGGACAGATGAGGACGGCAGAGAAATTTTATTGTATTATATAAAGGCTGGTGAAAGTTGTATTATGTCTTTCTTAGGGGGTTTGCACCAAGACACAAGCAAAGTAAAAGCTATTGCAGAAGAAGAAACAGAAATACTTTTTATACCAATTGACAAGGTGAGTTTACTCATCAAAGAATTTCCTGAATGGTTGGATTATATTTTTCGCTTGTATCACAAACGGTTTGAAGAGTTATTGGAAGTTGTAAATGCTATTGCTTTCAAGAAATTAGATGAAAGGCTTTTGAACTACATAAAAAGAAAATGTGAAATGACAAATAGCAAAACACTTTATGTTACTCACGAGCAACTATCTAACGAACTAGGGACAGTGCGAGTAGTGATTTCTCGCTTACTCAAACAAATGGAGGACGAGGGTTTAGTAAAACTTGGCAGAAATAAAATTTCCCTTATGTAACATAGGTAGCTGTGCCGCTCGATACATAGTTGGATTTTTGTGGTCTAAATAATTAATCAAATAAAACTATGAAACCAAATATGGGCACAGCAGACAAAGTAGTTAGAATACTTGTCGCAATAGTAATTGCAGGTTTGTATTTCGCAAACATCATTTCAGGCACTTTAGCCATTATTCTATTAGTTCTTGCAGGTATTTTCATCCTTACAAGTTTTATGAGTTTTTGTCCCTTGTATTTGCCATTCGGAATCTCAACTCGAAAAAGAGGACAATAATATGGAACTGCAAAATGCAGCTATTATCGCTTTAATTGGAGCGGTTGCTGGACTTCTTGGTGGAATGCTAGGCTTAGGTGGTGCGATTATTATTATTCCTGCAATGGTAATGTTACTTGGTTATTCGCAGCAAATGGCGCAAGGCACAGCTTTAATAATGTTGGTACTTCCCGTTGGGGCATTAGCTGCCTTTCAGTATTATCAAAAAGGGTTTGTTGATGTAAAAGCCGCATTGATAATGGCAGTATTCTTTTTTGTGGGAGGTTACTTTGGTGCCAAATTCGCAACGCAAATTCCACAGGATGTTTTAAAGAAAGCCTTTGCAATAATGCTTGTGGCTATAGCGATAAAAATGTGGTTTCAAAAATAATTGGAGTAGTGCAACAAAGGTAGTTGTGCGATCAAAAGCATCAACCGAACTTAGCATCATAAAATAAATCGAAAATGGAAATCAAACAATTTGAAGATAAAAATCTAGCTCACTACTCTTACGCAATAGTGAGAAATGGAGAAATGGCTTTAATTGACCCTGCTAGAAATCCTCAGCCCTATTATGATTTTGCAAAGGAACAAAATGCAAAAATCACTACAGTAATTGAAACTCATCCTCATGCTGATTTTGTGAGTAGTCATTTAGAAATTCACAACGCTACAGGTGCAACAATTTATGTAAGTATATTATTGGGAGCAGAATATGTACATCAAACATTTGATGAGGGTGATGCCATTGTTTTGGGCAACATTACACTTAAAGCATTAAACACACCTGGACATTCTCCAGATAGTTTAAGCATTGTTGCCATTGATGAAAATGGAAAAGAAAATGCAGTTTTTACTGGCGACACACTTTTTATTGGTGATTGTGGAAGACCTGATTTAAGAGAACAAGCAGGTGCAATTACCGCAACCCGTGCAGAATTAGCGAAGCAAATGTTTCATTCGCTTCGTAATAAGTTAATGACCTTACCTGATGATGTGTTAATTTACCCTGCACATGGAGCAGGTAGCTTGTGCGGAAAAGGTTTGAGTGAACAAAGTTCTAGCACTATTGGAGCTGAAAAAATAAGCAACTGGAGTTTGCAAAAATTGAATGAACAAGAGTTTGTAAACGAACTTTTGGCAGACCAGCCTTTCATTCCAAAATATTTTCCATTTGATGTTGGAATTAATAAAAAAGGAGCTGAAGCATACGCAAAAAGTGTTTCAAAAGTACAACAAAGAGAGACTGTTACTTCTGAAGAGTTTGCAAATTCACTCAATCCTGATATTTTAATAATTGATACGCGACCACAGGAACAATTCAAAAAGGCTTACCTAAAAAATGCCATCAATTTGATGAACGATACCAAATTTGAAACTTGGTTGGGCAGCATTGTAAACCCTAATGAGCAATTTTATTTGATTGCTGAAAATAACTTCATATTAAACCAACTTATAGAACGCAGCGCAAAGATTGGTTATGAAAAGCAAATTGCTCTGGCTTTTGTAATGAATTATGGGAACACAGAAATGAAACTATTTGAAAGTGATAATCTAAAGAATAACGAAGACGCATTCACCATTGTCGATATACGTAATCATTCAGAAGTTAAAAACAACAAAATATTTACGAATGCATTACACATTCCTTTGCACGAATTGAGAGAACGCACTAACGAGATTCCTTTTCATAAACCTATCATAGTTCATTGCGCAGGTGGTTACAGAAGTGCAGCAGGAAGCAGCATTATAAAATCTAAACTAAACGGCACATCGCAGGTATTTGATTTAAGCGAAGCGGTAAAGAAATTTCAAAAATGAATTTTATACTAAAACATAGATTCACCATCATTGGTATAGTTGCAGGAGCAATTGGCGGTTATCTCTATTTCCATTTTGTGGGTTGCGCAAGCGGAACTTGAGCCATCACATCAAAACCTATTAATAGCACTTTGTATGGAGCAATGATGGGCGGTTTATTTCTCAATATGTTCGAAAAAGAAAAATCAAAAACACAATAAAAATGAACGCAGAACAAATCATCAAAGAAAAAAAAGGCACTATTGTAGATGTGCGAACACCAGGTGAATTTATGGGTGGAAATGTAAAAGGATCCATCAACATTCCTTTGCAAGAAATTCAACAAAGAATGGATGAATTGAATAACTTGAAACAACCATTGGTATTGTGCTGTGCAAGCGGTAACCGAAGCGGACAAGCTACACAATTCTTAACTCAACAAGGTATTGAATGTTGTAATGGAGGCTCTTGGTTAGACGTTAATTATTATCAATCTCAAACAGTTTAAATAATGATTAATACAATTAAAAATTTACTAGGCTTTGGTCCAAAAGTGGACTATGCAGAGTTGGTTAAACAAGGAGCAATTATCTTAGATGTTCGCAGCAAAGGCGAATACCAAGGCGGTCACATCAAAGGCTCAATCAACATATCGGTAGATAGTTTGAGCAGCAACCTAAACAAGCTAAAAAAAGATAAACCAATTATTACTTGCTGCGCCAGTGGTATGCGAAGTGCTTCGGCGAAATCAATTCTTAAATCAAATGGATTTACAGAAGTCTACAATGGAGGCGGTTGGAGCAGCCTACAAAACAAAATACGCTAAAAATGAAAGATAGGATTTTAACAAACTGGACATTTACGAGAGCATTATACGTTTTCATGGGTATTGCTGTAATCGTTCAATCAGCTATAAGCAAACAATGGTTCGGAATTGCTTTTGGAGGTTACTTTGCTTCAATGGGTTTGTTTGCTTTTGGTTGTGCAGCAGGAAATTGTGCAAGAGAACCGCAACAAAAATCAAATTCGGCAATTCAAGATGTAGAATTTGAAGAAGTAAAAATTAAATAATATGGCAATTACTTTTTCTGCAATAATCAACAGCGAAAAACCAATACTAGTAGATTTTTTTTTGCAGAATAGTGCTGACTTGAACCATTGCCCATTTTTTTTGCGATTAGCATCTTATAAGCTATACTGCTGCGCCAGGGGGCGAAGCAAGCTACCGTGTAGCGCGTAGCACCCGCCCGGGCGCCCAAAAAATCTTACACTTTCTTTATACCTGCCTGAAACGGTTTTAGGTAGAATGGCTCGAAGTAAGCCAAATCTTCGAAATGCTGGTTTTGGTAAGCCTTAAATGCTTCGGCACACATGTATTGTGCTGAGACTTCTAGGCCTTCTGTAAAACTTGCGTTGGCATTTGTTATTAAAGCCTGGCACTTCATGGCGCCGTTGCCGAAGAAGGCAATTTCCTGTTTAGCTAATTCATTTGCAAATGCATTTTCATTTACAATTAAAGGTTCATCTGGCGTTAACCTTTCTAAATTACTGGTAAACAGCGCTGTGTACACTTCCATGCGGCGGGCATCGAGCATGGGCGCTAAAAGTCCTGTAAAATTTGGATGAGCAGATTTATAGGATTCGGCCAGAATTTGCAAGGTAGAAATGGCAATGAGCGGAATGTTCAATGCCGAACAAAAACCCTTAGCAGCGGAAACACCAATGCGCAAACCTGTGTAAGAACCTGGCCCGGCAGATACGGCAACTGCTTGTATTGCTGCTGGTTGTATAGTATTCTTTTGAAGTAATTGCTGCACAAAACTCACCAAGGTTTCATCGTGCTTGTAGCCATCGTTAATTTCTAGGAAGTCTATGATTTTACCCTGTTCTGCCAAGGCTACACTGCAAACGGTGGTAGCTGTTTCGAGGTGTAAAATGAGCGGCATTACTTGGTATCGGTGCGTTGGTTGAGTTTTTCGATGTCTACTTTCTCCACTTCCATATCGTTTTTCAAGGCTTTAGAAATGGCCGAGTATGGCGCTGAAACCACTTCCTGATTGGCAGTTAAGCCTTTTAGAATTTGGATGTAATCTTTGTCCTGAATGCCTGTAACAACTTCTACTTGTTTTACTTTTCCATCCTGATACACGAAAACCAATTCTTTGAGCTCTTCGGCTTCAATCACTTCCATGTCGTTTTCAACTTTGGGAGCATCTTTTTTGTCCTCGTCTTTTTTACTTCTGGTTGTAACAGACATAATCGGAATGCTTAACACATTTTTCACAACATTGGTTCTGATATCAACTGTGGCGGTCATACCAGGAAAAAATGGCGATATATAAGGCGTTTCTGGATTTATCAAGTCTTGATAAGATTCTCTGAGAATTCTGATTTTTACTTCAAAATTCACCACTTGGTCGCTCGAAGCTTGCGCCAAAGCTGAAGAGGTAGATGACCTTGCAATGGAAGTAATTAAGCCTTTGAACTGGCGTTTCTTATAAGCTTCCACTTCTACAATAGCGGTATCGTTAAGGCTGATGCGCACAATGTCGTTTTCGTTAACCTGCACGTTTACTTCCATTTCGTTTAGATTGGCAATGCGCAACAATTCTGTACCACTCATTTGTGCTGTTCCTACGACACGTTCGCCGAGTTCAACATTCATTTTAGAAACTGTTCCGTCTGATGGTGCATAAATGCGCGTGCGACTCAGGTTATCGTTGGCTTCCTTGAGACTGGCTTCTGCGCTCTTTACGCTGAATTCACTGGCAATTACAGTTTGCTTTGCAGCTTCTAAATCGGCTTTTGCTCCCAGGTATTGCGCATTGGCATTGTCGAATTCTGCATCGGAAACTGCTTTTTTCTCGTACAGTTTTTTTGTTCTGTTAAATGTTAATTCAATATTGGCGAAAGTAGCTTCTACTTGCAACTGTCGTGCTTTTGCATTGGCTAAATTGGCTTTGGTCTGGTTTAAAGCAGCAGCAACACGGTCGGCAGCAGCTTTTATCAAATCGGGATTTATGGTCAACAAGTGTTCGCCTTTTAAAACTTTCTGTCCTTCTTTTACATGCAGTTCTACGATTTCTCCTGAAACATCGGCGCTAATTTTCACTTCTACTTCGGGCTGAATTTTTCCATTGGTGGAAACAGTTTCTATGATGGTTCTGTTTTTTGCCTGTTCAGTAGCTACTTCTAGTTTGGTACTTTTTCCAATCCATCCGGCTTTTTTTGCTCCAATACCTGCAGCAATTAAAACGACAATGGAAATAATGATGATGTTTCTTGTTTTCATCTAATAAGTTATTGGGAGAGAATCTTTGAAATATTTTAATTAAAAAGTAATGGGTTTTCCTTGGTAAAAATCGAGCACTTTGGCGCGCAAAATAAATTCGTAGCGGGCTTGCGCCAGATTAGATTGTGCAACTAACAGCAGATTTTTGGAAGTAGTAAATTCTATGATATTCAACAAACCGGCATCGTAACGCTGCTGAATATAATCGAACGCTTCTTGGTTTGCACTTACCGATTTTACATTGGCATTGTACCGCTCGAAAGCAGATTTGCAATCGAAATAAGCAGTTTGTATATCTCGGTTAAGCTGGAATTTGGTGATTTGTTGCTGCAGTTGAGCACTTTGCAAGTTTATTTTTTGAAGACTTACCTGTGAACGTGTTCTAAATCCATTAAACAAAGGAACATTTAGAGAAAACCCAACTGTTCTATTAAAGTTTTGGTTAAACTGCTCGTTAAATGGCGTTTTCTCATAAATTGGAACATCCACATCTATAATTACAGGAACACCTTGAAAAGTACCAAAATTTTGTTGTTGTGTGGTGGTTCCAACTACTTTTCGGGATAACTGAGAATAACCTGTTCCCAAACCAACAAAAGCGCTTAACGAAGGGTAATATCCACCTTTTGTGGCTTTTAAATTTTTCTCTGCGCTTAAAATTCTGTAATTACCGCTTAGTATGTTTGGTTGCCTTTCTAATGCAACTGTAAACAAATCTTTTGCATTGTAAGGAGGCATCTCAATTTTAGAGTTACTAAAATTCGGAATTTCAATATCAAATCCATCTGCGGTTTCAAGTGCAAGTAATTGTGCTAAAGTAAGTAATGACAAGTCGGCTCTATTACGAGCAGTAACCACATTCACGTTATCGTTTGCCAAGGTTGCTTCGAGCTGCAAGAAATCACTTTTGGCCGTTCTTCCTACTTCGTATAAAAGTTGCGCTCTTTCTTTTTGTTTCTCGCTGAGTTGTTGTTGAAACTCTGCATTGTTTTGCAATTCTTTATTCAGGACCACGGCTAAAAATGCATTGGTAACTTGTAATGCAATATCGTTTTTGAGCTGGTCGTTGCTGTATTGTGCCGCAATTAAGCTTAACTGATTGGCGAAAATTGTTTGGGTATTAGAAAGTCCGCTGAATAAATTGATGCTGGTGTTTACGCTAAAATTCTGAGAAAGTACACTTTGGTTTGCAAACTGATTGGTAAAAGGGTCAATTCTTCGTCCAGTATTATAAGTATGATTGGCAGAACCATTAAATGCAGGCAAAGCTGAAGCTTTACTTTGCAACAAGTTCACCTTATTTTGTTCAACAGAAAGTTGATTTTGCGCAATTTGAAAATTGTTCTTAATGGCGTATTCAATGCATTCCTGCAAAGTCCATCTCTTGGTATTTTGTGCGTTTAATGCATTGTTGAAAAGGAGAATCAACAACAGAAACGATAATTTGTATAAGCTTCTCATAAAGGCACAAAGTTAGTTTTTTAAGATAGTTACAAACTGTGGTTTAACGGAATTTTAGCCTTAATATTTAAATTCTTTTACAAACTCGCAGTTCTTCCTCCATCTACCGGTAAATTAATACCTGTAATATAAGCTGCGGCGGGCGATGCTAAGAAACCAACTGCATTTGCAATTTCCTCTGGCAAAGCAAAACGGTCTAAAGGAATTTCTTGCAGCATTTCGCCTTCAACATCTGTTAAAGATTGACTTGTTCTCTCGGCTTTGTTGCGAATTATTTGTTCCAACCGGCCCGTTTTAGTTGCACCGGGTAAAACATTGTTTACCGTGATACCATATTTTCCAACTTCATTTGCCAAAGTTTTAGCCCAATTGGCTACCGAAGCGCGAATGGTATTAGAAACACCTAAGCCATGCAATGGTGCTTTTACAGAGGTGGAAATAATGTTTATTACACGTCCATAATTGGAATTAATCATTCCTTCAACAACCGCTTGCGTTATTACCTGGTTACAAATTAAATGTTGGGTAAATGCTGAAAAAAATGCTTCTGGTGTGGCATCTGTAATTTTTCCGGCTGGTGGTCCGCCATTGTTATTTACTAAAATATGGATGGCATTTCTCGATTGTAAATACAACTCTACCGCTTCTTTTACTGATTTGTAATCCGAAAAATCAGCCACTAAATAATCATTTCTTAAACCATTTATGGCGTTCAGTTCTAAAACTTCTTCCTTTAATTTTTCTTCGTCTCGCGCCATTAAAATGATGTGCGCTCCTTGTGCTGCTAATTGTCGGGCGCAAGCTTTGCCTATTCCTTGAGTACTTCCGCAAACCAATGCCGTGCGTGCTGATAAATCGAGTTCCATATTTCTAAAAAAGTATTGTTACTTTGGCTCCAAATTTACAGCTTATGCCAATTCAACGCGCTTTTAATTTTAAAAAATGGATTGATGAAAACCGACACCTGCTTAAACCTCCTGTTGGTAATCAACAAGTATATAAAATAGCCAACGATTTAATTGTAATGGTTGTTGGTGGTCCTAACAAACGCAAAGATTATCACTACAACGAAACCGAGGAATTTTACTACCAACTGGAAGGCGATATCGTTGTAAAAATTATAGAAGACGGCAAACCGGTAGACATTCACATTAAGGAAGGCGAAATATTTTTACTACCTGGCAAAACGCCACATTCACCGCAACGTCCCGAAAATACAGTTGGTTTAGTTATTGAATTGGTGCGTTCACAGAAAGCCGAAGACGCATTTATGTGGTTTTGCGAAAATTGCGGCAATAAACTGTACGAAGAGTTTCTCCACCTCGACAATATAGTAACCCAATTACCACCAATTATGCAGAATTTTTATGAGAATGAACATTTGCGTACTTGTCAGAAATGCAAAACTGTGATGGCCAAACCATGACCATAGACATCCACACCCATATTTTACCCGAAAACATTCCAAATTTCAAAGAGCGATTTGGATACGGAGGTTTCATTCATTTGCAGCACCACAAACCTTGCTGCGCCCGCATGATGAAAGACGACCAGTTTTTCCGAGAAGTACAAAGCAATTGCTGGGACCCGCAAACCCGCATCAACGAATGCAACCAGCATGGAGTTGACATGCAAGTGCTAAGCACCGTCCCTGTAATGTTTTCATATTGGGCAAAACCACACGATTGTTTGGCCATTTCTGAATTCTTAAACGATCACATAGCTGGTATCGTAGAAAAATATCCAGATAGGTTTATCGGCCTTGGCACTATTCCCATGCAGGCGCCAGATTTGGCCATCAAAGAATTAGAGCGTTGCGCCAAGCAATTAGGCTTAGCTGGTGTTCAAATTGGTAGCAATGTAAATCAGTTGAATTTAAACGATGCCCAGTTTTTCCCCATTTTCGAAGCGGCACAAGAATTAAATATGCCCATTTTGATTCATCCTTGGGAAATGTTTGGTCAGCAGAACATTCAGGAATATTGGTTACCATGGTTGGTTGGCATGCCAGCCGAAACATCCAGGGCTATTTGTTCCTTAATTTTTGGTGGTGTTTTAGAAAAACTTCCTAAGCTTCGTATTGCATTCGCCCACGGCGGAGGCTCGTTTCCATTTACGTTAGGACGAATAAAACACGGCTTCGATTGCCGTCCCGATTTGGTAGCAAAAGACAATGCTATTTCACCCGAAAATTACATTTCAAGACTTTATTTTGATTCCTTAGTGCACGACGAAAAAGCCCTGCGCTATTTAATTGATTTTGCTGGTGTAGAGAGAATTGCGCTTGGCTCCGATTATCCGTTTCCTTTAGGCGAAGACATTCCTGGAACATTAATCAAGAACATGCAATTAACGGAAGCTCAAAAAGCGCGTTTGTTGAGCGGAACTGCGCTTGAGTGGTTGGGAAAAAGATAGGAACTAATTTTTAACTTATCTGATTATAATAATATTGATTTTGGCGACTTTCGAAAACAATACACGCATTTCTTTAACAGTTTGTCAATACGTTATTGTTTTGTAAACCGTGCTTTACACTGCAACTCGGTACTCGGCAAAGGGCCTCGCACCGGGTTTCCGTTCCAATCACTGTCGCTGGCAGAGTTGTAACATTTGGGTTGATAGGGGAAACTACATTTCCCACCCCAGTTCAAATTTCGGAATTTAAACACTTTCTTCCTATCAAAACTTTTCAAGATTTATTTGAAAACTTAGCCGTTTATAAACGTTTAACATACGACTAATTGGTTTGCACCAGCGTATATTGCTCACGGGGAGGGGATGGAGTCCCCCTGTTTTTGGTAGTTTTAAATTGAATTTTATTGAAAAGCCATTATAAAAACTGGATTAAATTCCTGTAATCTCAATTAGACCCAAGGTTTTAAACCTATTGTATTCACTTTAATGCAATTTATAAAAAAGGTAAATGATTAAATTAGTAGATGAATTCAATAATAAATTGATACTGGAAATAGACCACTAAATTTCAAAATTCAACTTTTCCCTTTCCCCTTTCTCCTTTCTCCTTTCACCTTTCTCCTTTCACCTTTCACCTTTCTCCTTTCACCTTTCTCCTTTCTCCTTTCTCCTTTCACCTTTCACCTTTCTCCTTTCTCCTTTCTCCTTTCTCCTTTCTCCTTTCTCCTTTCTCCTTTCTCCTTTCTCCTTTCTC
>JAIXYK010000018.1 GCA_027490225.1 Bacteroidota bacterium
AATTATTAATGTCGGCATTCTCTATATCATTATCAATTTCATCAATTGGGTAATTAAATAATGACACGCCAAGTGTGCCTAGAATTTCAATAAACTCTCTTTTATCATAACCTGCAAGCTGTGCAGCCTGACCTATTGACAATTTTCCCATTTCATAAAGTTGCGCTGCCATTGCTGTAACAGCCTCTAAATCTGAAATGTTAAAATTTTCAGGAAACTCTATTACAATCTTTTTCATAGGTGCAAGTTACAAAAGAAACTGAAGAAAAACGGATGCCCGCACGAGCGGGTGAGCCAAGCACCTTGTGCAGGCGAACACGCGGCCCGCAGGGCGTGCCCAAAAAAATAAACTCAAAAACTCGTATTGTATTGGGCAAAACCTTTTCGACTGAAATTCAGGGAGGAAAAGAATAAAAAATTACATTTGCAAAAAAAACATTCGCATGCAAGTAGAAAAAAGCATGGTAGTATCTGTAAACTACCGACTTACAATTAGCGATAACGATTTCGCTACAGAGGATTTAGTGGAAGAAACTGAATCTAACAGACCATTTGTGTTTATTCAAGGTTCCGGCGGATTGTTAGAAGAATTTGAGCAAAACTTACATGGATTAAAATCTGGTGATAGCTTTGATTTCAAAATTAAGTCACAAAATGGATACGGAGAACTATCTGACGATAACGTTGCAAAAATTCCAATGGAGGCTTTTGTTGCCGACGGTGAAGAATTAGACACTGAAATTGTAAGTGTTGGAAATTTTATTCCAATGACAGACAGCGAAGGCAATCAATTGCAAGGTTTAGTGGTTGCTGTTGCCGAGGAGTACGTTGTAATGGACTTTAATCACCCTTTGGCTGGTAAAGACCTTCATTTTCAAGGAACTATTGCAAATGTAAGAGCAGCTTCTGCAGAAGAATTAGCGCATGGACATGTGCATGGTGAAGGTGGCGTGCACCATTAATTAATTATAGAAACAAAAAAAGCCCCTGTAGACGATTGTATACAGGGGCTTTTTCGTTTTATATTGTTTTATATTTCTTGAGAAAATATTAAATCTTCAGATTCTATTACTTCTCCATCGCTGATTAAAACAGCTCGTTCTATAAAAGCTTTCAATTCTCGCACATTTCCACTCCAAGGGTGTTTCATCATGTCTTTTAATGAATCGGAAGAAAATGATTTTACAGGCATCCTGTTAGAGTCACAAAACTGTTTTAACATAGTCTTAGCTAATAACAGAATGTCATTTCCTCTGTCTCTCAATGGTGGCAAGTGAATTAAGAATCCTTGCAATCTGTAATATAAATCTTCGCGCATTTTTCCATCTTTTACGCGCTGCGCCAGATTTTTATTGGTAGCAGCAATTACGCGCACATTTAACGGAATTTCTTTGTTAGAGCCTAATCTGGTAATCTTGCTTTCTTGTAAAACTCTCAGCAATTTGGTTTGCATGTGCACATCCATTTCGCCGATTTCATCTAAGAAAATGGTTCCTTCGTTGGCTTCTTCAAATTTGCCAATTCGTTTACTATCTGCACCCGTAAAAGCACCGCGCTCGTGACCAAATAACTCACTTTCAATTAAATCTTCAGGAATTGCAGCTACGTTTACGGCTACAAATGGTCGGTTTTTACGCGCCGAATTGTAGTGAATGGCACTGGCAACTAATTCTTTTCCTGTTCCGCTTTCACCGGTAATTAAGGCCAACATATTGGTTTTCTCAACTTTTTGGATTAAGCGTAACACCTTTAAAATTGCTGGACTTTCACCAATAATTCTATCGTAACGGTTACGGTCAATAATTTGATCGCGCAATACGTCAACCTCTTTTCGCAAATTCACATTGCTGCTGTGTTTTTGCACTTTAAGGTCAAGCATTGTTAGGGCATTATCATCTTTTTTGATGTATTCTTCTGCTCCGTTTTCGAAAGCTTCAATTACTATGTCAACTTTCTCTTGTCCAGAAAGAAGAATAGTTCTGATGTCATCATTAAAGTTCTTTATTTCTTTTAACAGGTCAATTCCATTATCATTTGGCAAGTTGTAATCTAATACAACAATATCTGGATTTAGATGTAGACCTTTTCTAAAGTCATCGCCATTAAAGAAAAGCGTGACCTCATTTTGGTCATTCATTTCTAGTTTTTGTTTGATAAGGGTAGCAAAAAACTCATTGTCTTCTACTACAAAAATTCTTGTAAGAAATTTACTCATATGCTTTTTATTAGCTATTTGAGTGGTATAACGACAAAAGCTAAAAGCAGTTCTTACAATTTACAATTGAAACTTACTTCGTTTTACAAATCATTTTGCGATAGAAAACTTAGATTGCTTTAACACCAATCCGTTTTTATCTTTTAGCTTCAAAATATAAACTCCTGAATTGAAAGATGAAATCTGAACTTCCCCGTTTTTCCCTTTTATGCCTTGCGTTAAAACTTTTCTGCCTTGAACATCAACAATTTCAATTTCACCTTCAACAAAATCATTTGTCCTCAAGAAAAGCAAATCTGAAGCTGGATTAGGAAATACATTTACCTCAACATCTGAAGTTACTTTTGATAAAGATGAAGGAGTAAATTCTTTTACGTATTCGGCAAAAATAACCTCATTGTTTTCATTCATGTTTAAAGTTACAAATGGATAGCCTAAATTCTCAGGTATATATGTATAAATAATGCTTTGGGAAGTATCTCCTGAAATTGGTGTCCACAAATTTACAAGCGAAATATACCCTTCAAAAAGAAATATATCTGTAGTTTCTTCTTTTAATCTTAAGCAATTATTTGAAGTATTTCCAATAATTACATTACCCCAGGCATCAGCTGTTTTTACACCTGTTGAATTATATGTTATCCTAACAGAATCCAGAGGCACTTTAAATGAGGCCCCATCAGCAGTAAAACTAAAACCTCTGCTAAGATTGATTGTATCTAAATAATTAAATGGAAATTTAAATTCCCTGGAAGAAAATGAAACATTTCCAAATTCCCCAATGTTTGCAGCAATTGAATAAGCACCTAATAATCTAAATTCATTATTAGAAATATTGCCATATATATAACTTGAGTCTTGAAGCAAAGCTGTTGTTGCTGTTGGAAATTGATTATAGAATGGTGTTTGGGCAGGATCGAAAACATTTATAGTATCAACATAGCTTTCATTTAAATCAGAAAAGTTCCAGGTTTGGTTTGGACCTGCGCTACCAGGAGTTAATGTAGAAAACACTGAAGTATCTGAAGCAACTATAAATTGGTCACCTGCAGAATAAACTGAATTAACTCCTAAAGTAATTTGAGCAAATGATTGGAAACTAAATAATATTGAAACGAATTTGAGAATATTTTTCATTTTAAGAGCGGTTTTCGATTTGTTGCAAAATTAATTTTTTCTTCAACATTTAAAAGCCTTTGAAATTTGATTGTATTCAATTTCTGACTAATTTTGTATTAAGAAAATGGCAGCCCCGAGATTTATATTCCATATAGCTTTTTTAAAAGACTGGAATGCGCAGATAGATGAACCTGAGTACAGTTCAGATTCTTTAGACCATGAAGGATTTATACATTGTTCTAAACTGGAACAATTACCTAATACCTTAAAAAGATTTTTCAAGGGAAAGAAGGACATTCAAATTTTAAAGATTGATACAACTTTGGTGAATGTGCCACTTATTTATGAGGCTGCTGATGATGGTTCAGGATTTTTCCCTCATTTGTTTGGTGCAATTTTAAAAAAAGCAATTGTTGAAATTTGGGAGGCGCCATTTGAAGCGCTTAAGCCATTGGAGCAAAAATAGATTCCATATCAATTTCAAACAAACCATTGTTTTTTCCTACGCTGAAAAGCTTTTCAACTGCTTTATGGCCTTCATTGCCCAAGGAAACGCTGTATTTGTTCACATATAAATCGATGTGCTGGTTCATTACAGATAATTCCATTGTTTGTGCATGTTGCGCTACATAATCCATTGTACTGACTGGATTTTCAAAAGCTGCTTCAACACTTTTTTTAATGGCTGCATTAATTTGGATTTTTACAGCATCACTTAACGTTCTTTTTACCACAATGCAGCCTAAAGGAATTGGGAGATTATAAAGGCTTTCCCAATATTCACCAAGGTCAATAATCTTTCTTAAACCTAACTTTTGATACGTAAATCTATTTTCATGAATGATGAGACCTGCATCAACTTTCCCGCTTAAAACAGCATTTTCGATTTGAGAAAAGACAAGCTCAACTTTATTTTTAATATTGGGAAGCGCAAGGCTGAGCAGCAAATTTGCAGTTGTAGAAAATCCAGGAATGGCAACTTTAAGGTCACTATTTTCAAAATCGGAAAGGTTCAAATCTTTTTTTGAGATTAGTAAAGGTCCACAACCGAAACCAAGTGCACTTCCTGCATCTAAAATTTGATATTTATCTGCAATAAATGGATAAACGCCGAAAGAAATTTTGGTAACATCCAGCTCTCCGGTTTTAGCCATTGCGTTCAGTTGTTCTACATCTGACAAAGTTGGTGAAACTTGCAAAGCATTGTCTGCAAGTTTGCCATTCACCCAATTATCAAAAATAAAGGTATCGTTTGGACAAGGAGAAAAACCTAAAGTCAAATCCATTAGATTACTGAACCGTGAAGCTTTTTAATTGTTCTTCTATCGCAGCAATTCTTTGCAAAGCATCATTTTTCTTTTTGGTTTCAATCGCAATAACTTCAGGTTTCGCATTTGCCATAAAGCGCTCATTTCCAAGCTTATTATCAACAGAGATTAAAAAACCTTTTGTATAGGCCAATTCTTTGTTGAGCTTTTCTATTTCGTCTTGAATATTGATGTTTTCTCCAAATGGCAGGAAATATTCTTCCGATTTAATGATGATAGAATAGCTTCCAACAGGCTTTTCTTCTACAAAAACCACTTCTGAAATATTAGCTATTTTTTGTAAAACAGCACTGAATGGCAACAATCCTTTGTTGTTACCTTTTTTACAAAACAAGGTAAATGCTTCTTTTGGAGAAATTCCTTTCTCATTTCTGAAGTTACGCACCTGGGCTACAATTTCTTTAATGTGATTAAAATCAGCAAGTATAACTTGATTTGCTGCAGCCATTTCTGGCATTTGTGTAACGATAAGATATTCTTCGTTTTTACGCTCTTTCAAATAATGCCAAATTTCCTCAGAAATAAACGGAACAAAAGGATGCATTAATTTTAGCAATTCTTCTAAGAAATAAACTGTTTGTTGTTTTGTTACAGCATCAATTGATTGTTGATATGGTGGTTTTACTGCTTCTAAGTAAATTGCGCAGAAGTCATCCCAAACGAGCTTATATAAATTCATTAAAGCTTCTGAAATTCTATATTTCTGGAAGCCATCTTCTATTTCTGCATATACTTCATTAAATCTTTGTTCAAACCATAAAGAAGCCTCTGCAGATGCTTGCGGTTGTTCTGTATTGCTTACTTCCCAACCTTCAATTAATCGAAATGCATTCCAGATTTTATTGTTGAAATTACGGCCTTGTTCACATAGACTTTCATCAAAAGGTAAATCATTTCCAGCTGGAGAGGTGAGCAGCATTCCCACTCTTACGCCATCAGCACCGTATTTTTCGATTAAACCTATTGGGTCAGGTGAATTACCCAAAGATTTGGACATTTTACGCCCCAATTTATCTCTAACAATTCCAGTGAGGTAAACATTGGTGAAAGGAACTTCGTCGCAATATTCAATTCCAGCCATAATCATACGGGCTACCCAGAAAAACAAGATTTCCGGAGCAGTAACCAAATCATTCGTAGGGTAATAATAGCTTAAATCTTTGTTCCATTGTTCTTTCGGCAACGAGATGGCTTTAGGATCGAATACAGAAATAGGCCACAACCAGCTCGAAAACCAAGTATCTAATACATCCTCATCTTGTTTTAATTCTCCGGATTTATATGCTTTACCTTTTAATTGAAATTGCTGAATTGCTTCCGATTCCGATTTAGCAACTACCACATCACCTTTATTATCATACCAAGCTGGAATTTGTTGTCCCCACCAAAGTTGACGTGAAATGCACCAATCTTTTACATTTTCCATCCAATGTTTGTAGGTATTTACAAATTTTGCAGGATGCAATTTCACTTTCCCAGAGGTAACTGCTTCTAAAGCTGGCTTGGCCATTTGTTCCATTTTCACAAACCATTGCATAGAAAGTTTTGGTTCAATAACAGCATCTGTTCTTTCAGAGTAACCAACTTTATTAATGATTTCCTCAATTTTCACTAATAAACCTGCAGCATCAATGTCTTTTATAATTTTTTTCCTTACAATGAATCTTTCTTCGCCAATATAAAATCCAGCAGCGGCACTCATATTTCCATCGGGCGCAATTACATCAATGGCTTCTAACTGATGCTTTTGACCAATGTTATAATCATTAATATCATGCGCTGGGGTAATTTTCAATGCACCAGTTCCGAAAGATGCATCTACATATTCATCAGCAATTATTGGAACAACTCTGCCTGCAATTGGCACAATTACAGACTTCCCTATTAAATGTTTATATCTTTCGTCATCAGGATTTACACAAACGGCAGTATCTCCTAAAATTGTTTCTGGACGTGTTGTAGCAACTGTAATTTCTCCATCTCCATCCTTTAAAAGATATTTTATATAGTAAAGTTTTGATGGATTCTCTTTGTAAATAACCTCTTCATCAGATACAGCTGTTTGGGCTTTCGGGTCCCAATTAACCATTCTAACACCCCTATAAATAAGTCCTTTTTTGTGAAGGTCGATAAAAACATCAATAACTGCTTCACTCATATCTGCATCCATGGTAAATTTGGTTCTATCCCAATCGCAAGAAGCACCAAGCTTTTTTAGTTGTTCAAGAATAATTCCGCCATGTTTTTCTTTCCATTCCCACGCGTGTTTCATGAATTCTTCTCGCGTTAAAGAAGATTTTTCTATGCCTTGTTCGCGCAATTTCCCAACTACTTTTGCTTCTGTAGCAATAGATGCATGGTCGGTTCCTGGCACCCAGCATGCATTTTTACCTTGCATTCTGGCCCTACGAATCAAAACATCTTGAATGGTATTGTTTAGCATATGACCCATGTGAAGGACTCCTGTTACATTTGGAGGAGGAATAACTATTGTAAAAGCTTCTCTTTGGTCGGGAGAAGATTTAAAAAAACCTTTGGCGAGCCAATCGGCATACCATTTATTTTCTACAGAAAGCGGGGAATATTGTTTGGGAATTTCCATTATATCAATTGAAGGGTGCAAAAGTAATGGAAAAATGGAGTGTTAACTTTTGAAAAATTACTTTTCTAAATTAACAGGTTCCAATAAACACTAATTTTTGGCTTAAAAATTGCTAAAAGTGCCCGTCTTAAAAATTCAAACAACTTATGAAATTTATTTTTTCTTTATTGATGTTTTCTGGCTCTGTTGCACTCATGGCACAACCGGCATCTACAGATTTAAACTGGACTCCAACAGCAAAATTCCCAACAACAGAGCATGATTTTGGTAAAATTCCTGAAGGCCCTAAAGTTACCACCTCATTTAAATTTACAAATACTGGAAAAGAACCTATTATAGTTCAGAATGCAACTGCAGGATGTGGATGTACAACTCCAGTTTGGGATAAAAAACCAGTTGCTCCAGGAAAAACAGGAGTTATTGAAGTTGGATTTAACTCCGATGGAAGACCAGGAACATTTACAAAAGAAGTTACTGTTGCCTTTGTTAGCGGAGTAAACTCAGATAAGACAGGTTCTATGAAACTAACAATAAAGGGTAACGTAGAAGCAAAGAAAGTTACTCCCGAAAAGAAATAATCTTAATTTAACAGAGGTTTTTCTTTTAAAGGCTACAATCATAAATTAAAAAATATAAATTTGTCAAACCATTCATCCAAAAAAAAACAATAATGAAAAGTACAATCTTAACTATGGCATTTGCAGCATTTAGCTTCATCGCTTTACAAGCTCAAAATGCTACTCCTGCTGCAACTCCAGCTCCTGCTGCAGAAAACTGGAATTCAGGAATTGAATTTGAAAAAGAAACGCATGATTACGGAACCATTAAAAATGGTGCAGATGGAACTTGCGAATTTAAATTCAAAAATACCAGTAAAGAACCAATTACTATTACAAATGCAAGAGGATCTTGCGGTTGTACAGTTCCTGAATGGCCAAAAGAACCAATTGCTCCGGGAAAATCAAGCTCTATTAAAGTTAGCTACGATACAAAAAGAGCTGGTGCAATTAATAAGAACGTTACTATAACTGTTCAAAACCCTGCAAAAGATAAGACATCAACTAAAATGTTATACATTAAAGGTAACGTTGAACAAGCTCCAACAGACGCTGGAATGCCTGAGAAGAAATCAGGAATGGCTCCCTTAGAGAAATAAATATTTCGAATCATTTTTTTATGATATTTGCCCCCGATTAAAAGGGGGTTTTTTTATGCCAAAAATTTCGGAAAAAGGTAGGTTGATGCCAGCATCACCAATTAGAAAATTAGTACCGTTTGCAGAAGATGCAAAGAAAAGAGGTACAAAAATTTATCACCTCAATATTGGTCAACCTGATATTGAAACACCTGTTGTAGCTTTAGACGCTATTAAAAATAATACCTTAAAAGTCATTGAATATAGCCACAGCGCTGGAAATGAATCTTATCGTAAAAAGTTAGCAGGTTATTATCAAAAACACCACATAGATGTTGATCATACCCAAATTATGATTACCACTGGAGGGTCGGAAGCATTGTTAATTGGCCTCATGACATGTCTTGATCCTGGCGACGAGGTGATTATTCCTGAGCCATTTTATGCCAACTACAATAGTTTTGCATTAACTGCTGGGGCAAAAGTAATTCCTGTTGGGTCTTCAATTGAATCTGGATTTGCATTGCCTCCAGTTGAAGACTTTGAAAGGTTGATTACAAATAAAACTAAAGCAATTATAATTTCAAATCCCGGAAATCCTACTGGGTATCTTTATTCAAAAGAAGAATTGTTGAAGCTTAGAGATATTGTTTTAAAACACGATTTATATCTTTTCGCTGATGAAGTTTACAGAGAATTCTGTTACGATGGTCATTCTTTTTATTCGGCAATGCAATTAGAAGGATTAGATCAACATGTTATATTGATTGACTCTGTTTCAAAAAGATATAGTATGTGTGGTGCGCGAATAGGAGCAATGGTTTGTAAAAATGCTGAAGTTATGGCTACTGCCTTAAAATTTGCACAAGCAAGATTAAGTCCACCAACTTTTGGTCAAATTGCCTCCGAAGCAGCCATAGAGACACCAGATTCATATTTTTCTAATGTTGTAAAAGAATATGTACAAAGAAGAGATGTTTTAGTTGCTGGTTTAAATGCAATTCCTGGGGTGTTTTGTCCAAACCCTAAAGGAGCTTTTTATGCTATGGCAAAATTGCCTATTAAAGATTCTGATCATTTTTGTCAATGGTTGTTAGAATCTTTTCAATACAATAATGAAACGATAATGTTGGCCCCTGCAACTGGATTTTATTCAACTCCGGGGTTAGGAAAAGATGAAGTACGCATTGGGTATGTGCTTCAGGTAGAAGACTTAAAAAAGTCTGTTACTATTTTAGAAAAAGCCCTTGAAATTTATCCATTTAAAAAATAAACATTAAAAATGAGTTTACTCGTAATTGGAACTGTAGCGTTCGACGCAATTGAAACCCCTTTTGGAAAGACTGATAAAATTGTTGGTGGCGCGGCTACTTTCATAGGATTATCGGCTTCATATTTTACACACGATATCAACCTGGTATCGGTTGTTGGTGATGATTTCCCATCTGATGCTATTGAAATGATGAAGAATAGGGGAATAAATACTGAAGGATTACAAATTAAACAAGGAGAAAAAACATTTTTCTGGAGCGGAAAGTACCATAACGACATGAATAGTCGTGACACACTTGAAACTCAATTAAATGTTTTAGCCACCTTTGACCCTACAATACCTGAAAAATATCAAGATTGTGAATTTTTAATGTTAGGAAACTTGGCCCCTTCTGTTCAACATCAGGTTTTAGATAGGTTAAAGAACAGACCAAAGTTGGTAGTTTTAGACACTATGAATTTCTGGATGGACATTGCATTGCCTGAATTAACAAGTTTATTGAAAAGAGTTGATGTATTAACAATAAATGATGAAGAAGCTAGACAGCTTTCGGGTGAATATTCTTTGGTGAAAGCTTCACAGAAAATTTTAGCAATGGGGCCTAAATATTTGATTATTAAAAAAGGCGAACATGGTGCATTACTTTTCAATAAAGATCAGGTTTTCTTTGCTCCTGCCTTACCTTTAGAAGATGTATTTGACCCTACTGGTGCTGGAGATAGCTTTGCAGGTGGCTTTATTGGATACATTGCAAGCACTAAAGATATTTCATTTGATAATTTAAAAAGAGCTGTAATTTTCGGATCAGCTATGGCTTCGTTTAGTGTTGAAAAATTTGGAACAGAGCGTATCCAAAATTTAAATAGTAAAGAAGTAGATGCGAGGGTGAAACAATTTATTGATTTGGTTCAGTTCGACATTAGTTTAGTATAACGTCAATTACATAACATAAAAAAAGCCATCATTAAAAAATGATGGCTTTTTTTATTTGAGTAAGTATGCTATAAAAGAGCATCAACAGCAGCTAGTACTTTTTCGTACTGAGGTTCATCAGCAATGTCCTTTGTTAATTCCACATATTTTATCACATTATTTTTATCTATAACGAAAATTGTTCTTGCGCTAAGACCTTTAAGCGGACCGTCGATCATTTCAGTATTAAATTCACGGGTAAAATCTGTGTAACGGTAATCTGAACCAAAGATGATATTGCTTATTCCTTCGGTTTCGCATATCTTTTTTGCAGAATAGGGCAAATCCTTAGATATCATAATTCCAATAACCCCTTTCTTGGTTCCTAATAATTCGTTGAACTTTCTTGCTTCTCTTTTGCAAACACCAGTTTCCAGACTTGGAAGCCCAATTAATACTTTAACTTTATCCTCATAATCGTATAAGCTTCCTTCTGTCATATCAGATTTCACGAATGTAAAATCGAAAGCAGTTTCGTTAACTTCAGGTAATTCATCAATTAAGTTAATTTTCATTCCCTTAATGTGTGTTGTATCTAGACTCATAATTTAAAATTTCGGTGCAAACCTAATCAATAATTAACCATTTTAAAATCTCAAAATCATTTCATAGAAAAAACTTCATCAACACTTTGTTGTGTTACAGAATGATAGCCAGGCTTTAATTTTATATAAGTATCTTTTGCTAATTGGGCTGTTCGGCTGTTTGCAAAAAGGGCTTTATACAATGGTAGAACAAATTTTCTTCTACCGACTGAACTTAAAAAGCTAATAATAGCATTATCAGCTTTAGCATAATCGTGTTGAATTGCTTGCATAAACCAGGCAAACTGAATTTCTGCATTTCTAGATTGAGTGAATGAAAAAGTATTATCTAATTCATTCATTTTACCAGCAGGCAGATTAGCTGGAAGTTTTCTAATAAATCTAATCCATTCGTGTGTTGACCAATTTTTTGTTGTTAATTTATCTGCTTTTGTATACTGTTCAACAAAACGTTTGAGCTCTTGATCAACTAAATCAAACCTAACAGAAACTGGTTTATTTAAAGTTGTAGGAAGTCCGGGCTTGTAAATCCACTCATCAATCTGAGAAGGATCTAGTTTTCCTGCGAACTTCTTGTTTAAAAATCCTAAAAACTCTTCGGTAGTAATGGTTTTAAAAGCGTAGGTTTTAAAGTACTCATTCAAAAATAAATCAAAAAAAGTTCTTCCCAATTTACTTTCTAAATATTGCAGAAAGAAATATCCTTTTTCATAAGCAATGTCAGACATTCCATCATCAGGGTCTTTATCTTTCAAGTTTAACTTCAATTTAGTTGCAGAAGAAGTATCACCTAAATCTGCAATCGTTTCTAGTAAATCCTGATAACCTAAAACAGCCAACATATCTGCATATTCTTTTCCTGAGATAGATTCCATAATGCGGCGTTCAAAATAAACTGTAAAACCTTCGTTGAGCCAGAAATCATCCCAAGTTGCATTTGTAACTAAATTTCCAGACCAGCTATGAGCTAATTCATGAGCAACTAAAGAGATAAGTGATCTATCTCCGGCAATAATAGTTGGTGTAGCAAATGTAAGTCTTGGATTTTCCATTCCACCAAAAGGGAATGAAGGAGGTAATACAATAACGTCATACCTTCCCCATTGATAAGTTCCGTACAATTTTTCAGCGCTAATGAGCATTTGCTCCATTTCCATTAACTCATCAGAAGCTTTTCCAACCATATCAGACTCAGCATAAACTCCAGTTCTTTCGCTTAAGGTAATAAAGTGTAAATCGCCTACTGCTAATGCAATTAAATAAGCAGGTACAGGTTCAACCATTCTGAATGAATACTCACCTGTTTCATTTTTTTGTTTTGGATTTTGAGCACTCATAACAGGAAGCAATGTTGGTGGCACTTTAACTTTAGCGTCCCAACTAATTCGAATTCCCGGACTGTCTTGGATTGGAATCCAAGTTCTGGTTAAAATTGCTTGTCCTTGTGTAAATAAGAATGGTGCGGTTTTACCTTCCGTTTGCTCAGGAGTAAGCCATTGCAAAGCGGCAGATTCTTTTGTTGTTGAATAGTAAATACTAACTGTTTTGGTGACTGGAGTAATGTTAACAGATAAACCTCTTCCTAAAAATGGCCTTTCAGGAGATAATTGGAAATTCGTTTTTTCATTTTCATTTAGAAGAACTTTTTCAATGTTTAATTGCTTGGTATCAAACCAAATCTGAGTTGCATTTGCTGATTTTTCTATGTTGTACTTTGCTACACCGCTTATAATTTGTTTATCCATGTCTACAGCAATAGATAATGACAAATGAGTTATTACCGCTTCTTTAGGTCTTGCGAAAGAATGTAAATCGTTAATAGAAAATGAATTAAAGGCAATTATTACCAAAGTAATAGTTAAAATAATAGAGCGCATAAAAATGAAAAAGCTCCTTTCGGAGCTATAATTTTATTTTTGAAAAAGTGAAAAGAATCCTTTGAGCATTTCTGTTCCATCTCCTGGATCAATGGTATAGAAGTAAGTTCCTGACGGTAATCCATCGCCATCCCATTCGTTGTTATATGCTGATTTCTCGTATACTTTTTTACCCCATCTGTTGAAAATGAAAACAACATTGTTTGGATAAAATTCTATAAAATCTACTTCAAAGAAATCGTTCAAGCCATCGCCATTAGGTGAAAATGCATTTCCCGGATTCAATTCGCAATTTTGTACTGTAACTTTTAGTGTATCAAAAACAGTTTCGTTGCACTTATCCTTCAAATTTACAAAATAACTAGTTGTTGTAAGTGGAGCGGCAGTATTAGTAGAATCATTTAAAACAGTAATTGTTGTAGGCCCTGTCCATGTGTAAGTATAAGGAGCTGTTCCTCCTGAAGCTATTCCATATAAAGTAGCTTCTCCATTCTTACAAATTGTAGTATCATTAATTGTAATGATTAGAGAGTCGGTTTCAGGAACAAAAACTAAAACTGAGTCTTCAATAGAAATACCACAAGCATCAGTAATAGTGAAAACATACACCGCAGAATCTGCAGGAGTTACTGTTAAAGTGTCATTCGTAATACCTTGATTCGCCCAATTATAGGTGTATGGAAGCGCTCCATTATCAGCCTCAGCAATTAAATCGATAGTAGTTTCAGGGCAAATCAAAGTATCTTTAGTTGTAGTGGTTAATGAATCGTAAAGTATTGTAACTACAACAGAATCTGTATACTGTGCAAACGAACAATCTAACACGTCAGAAATCTGAACAACAAACGTAGTTGTTTGAGCCACAGGAACGTTAATTGTTGGTGTTATTTGGTTGTTATCTTGCCATAAGTATGTATATGGAGGAAACCCTCCTGTTACTTGTGCTTGGATTGTGAGATTGTTTTGAGGACAAGTGAAAATCAAATCAGGTGTTACAATAGAAAGTTGATACTCATCTCTAATTTTAACTGTTTGTTCAATAACAATTGTATCAGCACATTCATTTATAAATGTAAAAACAATGATTACAGTTTCAACAGGTTCAGCTATGTTGTCTTGAAGTGGTGTAAATGGAATATCTACAGAAGCTACACCAGCAGGAAAAAAGATAGTGTCGGGTAATGCAGT
The DNA here is from genome assembly GCA_027490225.1 of Bacteroidota bacterium. Lineage (GTDB taxonomy): Bacteria > Bacteroidota > Bacteroidia > M30B66 > M30B66 > JAIXYK01. The sequence continues at coordinate 14,255 of JAIXYK010000018.1, forward strand.
ATAGTCAATACCTGAAGTTGCAGTTCCTTGATACACCACAGGAACAGCTAATGCTTCATCGCTGATGGATCTGAAGAAAGTTAAAACTCCTTGGGTACAACCTTCAACAGCAGAACTATCGGGAAGTAAGTTACCTGTAGTAAAATTAGGAATACTAGAATTAAAACTTTCTGCTTCTAACCAAACCCAAGAATCATAGCCGTTATCTACTCCGTTTGCTATAACTAATTTTATATGATATGTTTCACCACATTGCACGCTTGTTTCAGCGGTTAACATTGTTGTGAAACCATACACACCGAAATTTTGTGAAGCTTGATTATCAACAAAATATGCTGAATTATTTAGACCACCCGGAGGACATAAAGTTCCGCCATTTCCAATTCCATTATTAATTGTATTCATACTCACAGGCAGATTTGTACCTGGAACTATTGCAATATTTTTAGCATTTCCGGTGTAGGGTCCTGTAATACCTGGGCCACTTATAAAAAAGCCGAAACAATCAAAAAACTGAGAACAAACAAAACCATTGTATTCTTCAGAGCCAAAAACATAATTGAATCTAAGAGAATCTCCTGACGGAACGAAGTCAAACTCAATTACCGCCTTATTATTAGTATTGGGAGCAGCCGTTCCAAAACTTCCAATAATCGTGTTTAAATCAACATCATCGCCTGCATCAACTCCATTTCCGAAAGATGAAGAAAGTGTTCCTTGAGCTGCGGGAGAATTAATAGTACCGCTAAAACCATCATCTATTAATTGTTGAACAATACTTCCA
>JAIXYK010000045.1 GCA_027490225.1 Bacteroidota bacterium
ATAACCAGTGCGGTTTTGAAGGCTATGATACCTTAACTGTAACTATAAACAAACCAATAGTACCAGAAAAACAAATAGTAAACAAACTCTACCCAAACCCAATACAAAATGGCGCAAGCATAACTTTAGAAAGCGCCGCCGAACAGCAGTTGGAGGTGTATGATACAGCTGGTAGAATTATAAAAAAATATACCATAGCCAAAGGAATACAACAAGTGCCACTAGCTGTTGCTGCAGGTGTTTATTACTGTGTTTTTGGAACCGAAGAAGATAAAACTTATAGGTTAATTGTTTTAAAGTAGCTTTGAAACTACCAACTTTCTATTAGCGCTTGAAGCTTCTGTAAAAATGGGGCCAGGATTATTAAGTTAACGAAGACGAAAAACCACCCAATATTTATAAAAAACTAAATACTAAAAAGCCGAACCGAAACGTTCGGCTTTTTTTATGCAGTAAAGCTGGGGCAGGGATTGAGCCAACTACCGTGTAGTGGCGAAAGCCCGCTCGGCCCCCCAAATTAACTTTTATGAACTATTTTTTATACCTGCTTATTTTTTGGTAACATTGCAGCAGTATGTTAAAACAAGGATTACATCAGAAATTATTACAAAAGCTATCGCCTCAGCAAATTCAGTTGATGAAATTGTTGCAGGTGCCAACCGTTGCTTTAGAACAAAGAATTAAAGAAGAATTAGAAATAAATCCTGCCTTAGAAGAAGGAGCAGAAAGAGACGAGGATTCTCCCGAAGAAGTGGCTCCAGATGATCCATTTGGTGGGGAAAATGATGGTGATGAAGAAGCGCATGCCGAACAAAATCGGGAAGATTTTAATTTGGATGCCTACATAGATGATGATGAAACGCCTGCTTATAAACTTGTTGCCAATAATTACAGCCCCGACGATGAGCGCAAAGAAATTCCTTTTGCCGGTGGACAAGGATTTCAAGAGCAATTGTTGAGTCAATTGGGTTTGAGAAATTTGAATGAGCATGAGTACCAAATAGCGGAATATTTAATTGGTAATATTGATGAGGACGGCTATTTGCGCCGTGATATGTTATCGATTGAAGACGATTTGGCGTTTTCTATGAACATTCAAACCAATCAGGAAGAATTATTGCGTTTGTTAAAGGAGGTGCAAGAGTTAGATCCTCCGGGAATTGGTGCAAGAGATTTACAAGAATGCTTATTAATTCAGCTACGCAGGAAAGAATACCAAACAGTTGAATTGAAAACTGCTGCATGGATTTTAAGAGAATGCATAGATGAAATTTCTAAAAAGCATTACGATAAAATTTCAAAAAAACTGGAGCTTTCTGACCAGGAATTGAAAGATGCGATTAAGGAAATATTAAAGCTTAACCCAAAACCAGGGAATTCTCAAAGCGATTCGCCTAAAAGCACACAACATATTATCCCTGATTTTATTCTAAATAATAACGAAGGAAACTTAGAGCTGCAACTGAATTCGAGAAATGCTCCTGATTTAAAAATTAGTCGCTCGTATCAGGAAATGCTGCATCATTACAGCAAAACCAAGAAGATAACGGGTAAAGACCAAAAAGAAGCGATACTGTTTGTAAAACAGAAAATAGATTCGGCGAAGTGGTTTATTGATGCCATTAAACAAAGGCAACAAACATTGCTGCTTACCATGCAGGCTATTTTAGAATATCAATATGATTATTTTGTTTCTGGAGATGACACTAAGCTACGGCCAATGATATTAAAAGACATTGCTGAAAAAGTGATGTTAGACATTTCAACTATTTCGAGGGTTGCAAACAGCAAGTATATTCAAACATCGTTTGGAACATTTTTATTGAAATCGTTTTTCTCAGAGTCGTTATCGAATGATGCGGGTGAGGAAGTTTCGACAAGAGAGGTAAAGAAGATTTTAGAAGAATGCGTGGCTGTTGAGGATAAGAAAAGGCCTGTTACTGATGATAAACTTGCCAAAGTTTTGAAGGAAAGAGGCTACAATATTGCACGCAGAACGGTTGCCAAATACAGAGAGCAGCTAAATATTCCTGTTGCGAGACTAAGAAAAGAACTCTAATATGCAGCAAAACTTGTTGTTTTTTATTCTTTTACTTTGGAATGTAAATGCAATGAGTCAAAATCAAAAAGAAATGGAAAAAAGAATGCTGGCCTTAGGCGATTCTTATACAATTGGAGAATCTGTTCAAGAAAACGAGAGGTGGCCAATGCAACTCGTTGAAATGCTTGGTGAAGCTGGTAATAATTTTGAAAAACCAGAAATTATTGCCAAAACTGGTTGGACAACAGATGAACTTATTGCCGCAATTAATGAAGCAAATCCGAAGGGCCCTTTTGATTTAGTTTCGCTGTTAATTGGAGTGAACAATCAATACAGGGGAAATAGCCTTTCTACTTATCGGGAAGAATTTGAGTTTTTATTGCGCAAAGCAATTGACTTTGCTGGAGGAGATATAAAAAAGGTGATTGTAGTTTCTATTCCAGACTGGGGCGTAACTCCATTTGCGGAAGGAAGAGACAGAGAAAAAATAGCCCAGGAGATTGATGCTTTTAATGAAGCAAATGAACAGATAACTGAATCGTTAGGAGTTACCTACGTTGAAATTACAAAAGATTCTAAGCTTGCGGCAACTGATTTAAGTTTAATTGCAGCAGATGGTTTACATCCTTCATCAAAAATGTATAAACACTGGGCCTCTCTGGTATTTAAATCAATACCTTAACTTAAAGGAGTATCAGCCTCCATCAAACCAACGGCTTGCATCACACTCGAAACTTCTAATTTTTTTAGCAGGTTTCTTCTATGTGTTTTTATGGTGTTTTCTGTCAGTTTAAGTTTTACAGCAATTTTTTTTGTTTTAACGCCTTGTCTTGCAAGCTGAAGGATTTCGAATTCTCTTGCTGTTAATTTGGAAACTAAATCATCTATTCCGTCAGGAAAAACATCTATTCTGCGTGAATTGGTTTCTAAAACACCCATTACTCTTAAAGGATGCTGAGGGTCAAAAAGTTCTATTAAATATCCAACTTCCATAGGTATTTCATTCTCGCCGTTGCTAAAATGTTTTGAAGTTTGCATAAACCAGGCATAATCACCAATTCCTTTTTTCATTCTAAAGAAGAAGCGAAAATGTACCGTTTCCTTTTCTTTAGGTTTCATTTTCAAATACTCAGAGAAAGCCTTTTGTGTAATATTTAAGCATTTAGGAAAATCGTCTTTATGCACTTTTTCCTGCATAATTTTGATGCCTTTTTCTATGATTGCCTCCCTTTCTTCATTCATTATTTTAACAAAATGCTCATTTAAATAATCATATCCTCCTTTTTCGTAATTATAAATAAATGCTGCAATTTGTGTATCTGAGAGCAAATTCAGCCCCGGAGCCATTTGTTTAATGAGTGAATTTATATCTTTATTGATGGGTGCATGCTGCGTTGCTAGCAGCCATACTTTTAAAGCAGTCTTGTTTTCTTTCTCTAAAGGCATTCTTTGTTTAACTTATTGGTAACAATTTCGTAAATTTAATAATTATTCTAAGTCTATTGCAAGCGTTTTTTTATTTGTATTATCGGTTGATAAATAATCATTTCTGTTTATATTTGCACTCTGTTTAGAATTATTCTAAATAGTAAACAGTAACTGTTTTAAATTGTTAATTTAAAAAAACAAACAATGATAAGTGTTTCAGATTCTGCAAAAGGAAAATTATTGAATTTAATGAATGAAGGAAGTATTCAACAAGACAGCTATTTAAGAGTTGGTGTTGAAGGCGGAGGTTGTTCTGGCCTTTCTTACAAATTAGATTTTGACTCAACTATGAAAGAGGGAGATCAGTTATTTGAAGATAAAGGCGTAAAAATCTTGGTTGATAAAAAAAGTTTCCTGTATCTGGTTGGAACAGAGTTAGATTATTCTGGAGGCTTGAACGGTAAAGGATTCGCTTTTAACAATCCTAACGCTTCGCGCACTTGCGGTTGTGGTGAAAGTTTCGCAGTTTAATTTTTATATTTAGTACATGGCAGCTCAAGGAAATGAATTATTAGAAGCCCATATCAATTCTGATTACAAATATGGTTTTACTACGAATATCGAAATGGATTCTGCCCCAAAAGGGTTGAACGAAGATATTGTTAGATTTATTTCCGCTAAAAAGAAGGAGCCAGAATGGATGCTGGAAACAAGGTTAAAGGCATACAGACATTGGTTAACTTTAAAAGAACCAACGTGGGCGCATATACATCATCCTGCAATTAATTTTCAGGATATTATTTATTACGCTGCCCCAAAAAAGAAAATTGAACTCTCAAGTTTAGATGAGGTTGACCCAGAACTTCGTAAAACATTCGAAAAACTTGGAATATCTTTAGAAGAACAAAAACGTCTTACAGGAGTTGCCGTTGATGCAGTAATAGATTCGGTTTCTGTTAAAACTACCTTTAAAGAAAAACTTTGGGAATTGGGTATTGTGTTTTGCTCATTTAGTGAGGCCGTGCAAGAACATCCTGAATTAATTAAAAAATACATGGGTTCTGTAGTACCTTATACCGACAATTACTACTCAGCCTTGAATGCAGCAGTTTTTTCTGACGGCTCTTTCTGTTATATTCCAAAAGGAGTGCGTTGCCCTATGGAATTGTCTACCTATTTTAGAATAAATGCCTCTGGAACGGGTCAATTTGAGCGTACTTTAATAGTTGCTGATGACAATTCTTACGTAAGCTATCTGGAAGGTTGCACTGCTCCAATGAGAGACGAAAACCAATTGCATGCTGCTGTTGTTGAAATTGTTGCGCATGAAAATGCGGAAGTTAAATACAGTACTGTACAAAACTGGTATCCTGGAAACAAAGAAGGAAAAGGTGGTATTTATAATTTTGTAACAAAACGAGGTATTTGTGCTGGTAGAAAATCAAAAATCTCCTGGACACAAGTTGAAACGGGTTCTGCTATTACCTGGAAATATCCAAGTGTAATATTAAAAGGCGACGAATCTGTTGGTGAATTTTATTCTGTTGCTGTAACTAATAATTACCAACAAGCTGATACGGGAACTAAAATGATTCACATCGGCAAAAAAACGAAAAGCACCATTATTTCTAAAGGGATTTCTGCTGGTTTTAGCCAAAATAGTTACCGTGGTTTAGTTAAAATTAATAAGAAAGCACAAGGCGCCCGTAATTTTTCTCAATGCGACTCCTTGTTAATGGGCGATAAATGTGGCGCACATACATTTCCTTACATAGAAATAAATAATAAAACTGCTACCGTTGAGCATGAAGCTACAACTTCAAAAATTGGTGAAGACCAGTTATTTTACTGCAAACAACGAGGTATTGAAACAGAAAAAGCAATAGCCCTTATTGTTAACGGCTATTGCAAAGACGTTTTGAAACAATTGCCGATGGAATTTGCTGTAGAAGCGCAAAAACTGCTTTCAGTAAGTTTGGAAGGTAGTGTTGGGTAATTTATTTGTCTGAGTTTTAATTATTATAATTCTTTCGTTGAATTAAACCATTTTTGCAGAGCTCATTCTTTGCTCAGTGCTTAAAAAATATCACCTTAACTTAATATTGTTGCTTTTCCCTGCATTGTGCTTTGGGCAAACTGTATACAATGACCCCGAAACAGTTTCTTACAATTGGTATATTCAAGCAAATTGGGACAGCCTGTTAACCAATAGAAATAAATTATTAAACAACGGAAACGACTACTATTTCATGCGTTACCGTTTAGGTGAAGCTGCATACAGAACAGGAAAATACAGACAAGCTGCCACAGATTTTGCAAGAGCAGCTGCTCTGAATAGTAATGATTCCTTTTCTACCAGTTTTTACGCGCATAGTTTGTTACTTGCAGGGCGCTTCTCTGAAGCCATTTTGATAGGCAAAAATCTTAGAAAGCAAAAATCAACAAATGCCCAGTACTATAAAAGTGTTCAATTGAACTCAATGTATTGTGAGTATGGAAATAAATTCAGCTCAGATAAAAACATCTCGGGAAATTTAAGTTTCTTTCAAGTTGCGACTGGTCTTCAGGTACTACCTTCGGCAAATTTGTTTGTTGCTTTTTCAAGTTTAGTCAATTCGAATTATTACAGCGAAGTGAAACAAAAAATTTATTTCACAAAGCTGAAACTACAGTTAAAAAATGCCTGGAGCCTCGAACCTTATTTCAATTACATAGATGCAAGTGTTGGTTTTTATCCTACTAAAGATTACCCTTTTACCTATAGTTATTACCTTCAAAATCAAGTTGTTGGACTTAATGTCCTGAAATCATTTTCAAAATGGGATATTAATTTTGGTGGTACATACAGTAACCTTTCAAACAATACTCAAATTCAAGCAAATACAGGGCTAACGTTTTATCCAAAAGCTAATAATTCTCTATTTGCTGCATTGCAACTTACCTATCACAACGAAAACGATGGTTCTAATAACAGCCAAAATCTTTTAATAAGACCATCAGCAGGATTTAAATTAGCTAAAAATCTATGGTTTACAAGTGAGTTTTATTATGGAAATGCTTATAATTTTGTAGAAAACTCTGGATATTTGGTAAACAATGCTGTTGATTTAACTAAATGGAGATTGAATAGTGGTTTACAATATTATCCAAGTAAAATGTTTTCTTTTTTCCTTACTTATCAGCATGAAGCAAGGCAAGAAAAGTTGTTTAGTTCCCCATATTCACTCAATAGTATTTTTATTGGGATCCGCTACAACCCCTGGAGTCGATGATTTCCAGATTTTGTAGCGCTTCCAGATAGTTTCTCCAACAACTGAAATCAGAATAATAACAGACCCAATATAAAAACCGGTTCCCAAAAGTTCGTATTCTTTAAAAACGATAAAAGCCAGTATAATTCCATAAATTGGTTCCAGGTTAATTGCCAAGTTTACAGTAAAAGGACTCAAAAACCTCAAAGAACTCAAAGACAAGTTAAAAGCTACAACTGTACAAAAGAAGCTTAAAATAAATAGGTACCACCAATCTTCTTGAGTTGGAATAACGCTACCAATAGGGAAAACAAAGTTTATCAAAGGCAGAAGCAGCGTTAAAATGATAAAGCCGCATCCGATTTCATAAAACGAAAGCAATCTTGAATCGTATTTGTGAATGATTGTTTTATTTAAAACGGTAAATAGCGCGCTAAAAAAAGACGAAACCAAACCGATTATGATTCCAACAACCTGTTCTTCTTGTTCTTTCGCCATTAGAAACACCCCAATAATTACCAAAAGCGAAAAGAAAATCTGAACTGACTCGAACTTTTGTTTTAAAACAATTGGTTCCAAAAGAGCTGTAAACAAAGCAATTGAAGATAAACATATCATGGCAATTGAGACACTTGCCAGTTTAATAGAAGCATAAAACAACACCCAATGCAAGGCTATAGATATTGATATTGCAGCAATATGCAGTGTAGCTTTTAGTGGTAACAATACCATTTTACCTGATATTGTTACAAAAATACCCATCATAATTGCGGTCATCCACATGCGGTGCCAGACCAACATTTCGGAATCTAAACTGATTAAACGACCCAGAATACCCGTAAAGCCAAAAAGGAATACAGCGGTATGTAAGGCCCAGTATGATTTCTTAAGATGTGGTTCCAATTAAGTAAGGAATGGATTGTGTTTCCTTTCGTGACCTATAGTAGTAGAATCACCATGTCCACAATGAACATTTGTATTGTCAGGAAGAGTAAATAATCTTTCGCGAATGGTATCTATTAACGTTGAGTGATTGCCCCCAGGAAGGTCCGTTCTGCCAATACTTTCTCTAAACAAAACATCTCCGGCAATTATAAAATTATATTTCTCTGAATAGAAGCTTACTTCTCCTGGTGAATGACCAGGTGTGTATATAATATTCAAATACTCTTCATCTAAATAAATTCTGTCTCCGTCGTTGAGTGTTGCTTGGGGTGCTGGCTGGTTTTCTGAGTTTATTCCCCAAAGTTTACCATATTGCTCTACTGCATTTAAAATTGGAATTTCAAGTGGATGAATCTCAGGCACTAGTCCAAACTGTTGTTGAATAAATGGATTGCCCAGCACATGGTCAATATGACAATGGGTATTTAGTAATCGAATTGGAATTAATTCGTTACTTTCTATAAAATTAAGTAATGTCTCTTTCTCAGCTGAAGTATAGCAACCAGGGTCAATTACAAGACATTTTTTATGTTCATTCCAGATTAACCAGGTGTTTTCTTGAAATGGATTAAATGTAAAATGTTGTACTTGAAGCATCCTTAAAATTTGAGCTGCTAAATTACCTGTTTTTAGTATTTTTACCACGCGTGCGAGCAAGCCTTTTTATACTTCTTTTCTTTTTGTTTCCATTTTCGTCCCAAAGTCAGTTTTATAATGGGTCTCAAATGGATTTTGGGAAAAATCGTGTACAGTTTAAAGAACAAGATTGGCAATTTTACAGATACGACAGGTTTGATATTTATTTTTATGCTGGAGGAAAGGAACTCGCGCCTTCTGTAGGAAAAGCAGCTCAGTTTTACCTGCAGCAATTAGAACAGCTTTTTGATTACACACTGGAGAATCGTCCTCAATTAATGATTTTCGATCGTTTATCGGAATTAAAACAAAGCAATGTTGGTCTAGAAAACCCGGTTTTGGGAAATCTTGGGGGAGTTACCAAACAAATAGGCAATAAGATTTTGCTTTATCAGGAAAATGGAAACGTTTCATTTATTAAGCAACTTAAAGAAGGTATTACAACTGCTTTTGTAAGTGAGTTTATTTATGGGAGCAATTTTAGAGAACGGGCCAGAAGTGCTGCTTTACTCAATATTCCCGATTGGTATTTTAAAGGCCTGGTTAATTATTTAAGCGAACCTTGGAATACATCAATTGATAATGTTACAAAAGCAGGAATTCTTGGTGGAGAATACCTTAAGTTTAATAGGCTTCAAGATAAAAATGCTGTAAATGCTGGGCAATCTATCTGGTATTATATAGCAGAAACTTATGGTGAAAAAGTAATACCTAACATTGTAGAAATGACAAGGGTAACAAGAAGTGTTGATAATGGATTTGAATATGTATTAGGTCTTAGTTTTAAAGCGCTGACCCAAGAATGGATTAATTATTACGATAAAAAATATTATTACAACGATACCTTATTCAATGTCTCAAGTGGAGAAAGATTTACTAAAAATAGAGGTAAATCAATTTTACTAAGACAGTTAAAACTCAATAAAAATAGAAGTTATTTAGCATATGTGAAGAATGATTTTGGGAAAAATAAAATCTACATTCAAAAAACAGATCAAAAGAAAAGGAAAAAAATCGCAAAAATGGGGCATAAATTACCATCAATAAACGATTTGAGTTTTCCCCAGATTGCATGGCATCCTAATGGAGAAATTTTAGTTTACACCCAAGAATTCAAGAATAAATTGTACCTGAATTTTTATAACATCAAGACAAAAGAAAAGCAACAGAAGTTCATTAACCTTCTAATAAAAATTGTTGATTTAGATATCTCTCCAAATGGGCAGAACATTGCTTTAACCGGAATAAAAGATGGAAAAGTTGATTTATATATCTTTAACAATGTGAGCAACACGCTTTCTCCTATTACTAATGATTTTTGGGATGAAGCTGCTCCCAAATGGATGCCTGATGGGGAAAGTATAATTTTTACTTCTAACAGAACAAATGATACCTTAAAAAATGCTTCCGAGTTTCCGCTTTTTCAGCCCGAAATGCATGATATTTTTTTGTACAAACCTTCAGAATCACAAACAGTTCTGAAAAGATTAACAAGCACAGCATCAGCAAATGAAAGTGCGGTTCAACCTGTAAATAATAATTCTATTTATTTTTTATCTGACGAAAATGGTATCAATAACAGATATTCTGCAAGATTCGATAGTGCAATAACCACTATAGATACAATAACACATTACAGATACTTTATTGTTCCTAAAGCCATTACAAACTATAAATATTCAATAATAGAACAAGCCATAGACTCAACTGGGAATGCTTGGGAAATTAGAAAAGTAAAAAACAGGTTAAACATTTTTAACAAGATTAGATTAAATGGATTTGCCGAAAACGAAAAGTTACCTTTCACAAAATTTCTATCACAGAAATCAATCGTTTCTGTTCCAAATCAAAACAAACAAAAATCAAATGGAGATACTCCAAAAGTGAGGAAGATTGTAGTGTTTGGAGAAGATAAAAAATCAGAAACCATCACCAAACAGCCCATTACTGTGCCTGAAACTATGCAGCAGTTAAAACTACCAAGGCAAAGGGTTTATGAAACGGCATACTATTCAGATTACTTAATTTCTCAAATAGACAGAGGCTTTTTGAATCAAACTTACCAGCCATATTCCTCTTCTGGATTTATAAATCCTACTATTAATGGATTGTTCAAATTAGGGCTCTCAGACTTATTCGAAGACTATAAAATAACTGCAGGAGTGAGACTTGCCGGGAACCTAACAGGAAATGAATATTTGCTATCTTTTCAGAACCTTAAGAAAAGATTGGATAAAACAATTTTGTATCATCGTCAAGGCCTACAAAACAATGCATTGAATGGCAGAAGAGTAATGTTACAAACCATTTCAGGTAAATTAACATATCCTTTTAGCGAAGTAGCACGTGTTAATGGCTCTCTTTCTTATCGAAACGACAGGACTGTTTTTGTTTCAAACGATTTAGCAAACCTAAACGAACCAAATCAATATAAACACTGGATAATTGCGAAATCAGAATACGTGTTTGACAATACTTTTCCACTTTCACTAAACATGTTAACTGGCACCAGGGCAAAGTTTACTATAGAACACATTCGTCAGTTGAATGCAAAAAAACAAAGTGTAACAATTATTGGAGGAGATTTTAGGTATTATCATAAAATTGCCAAAGAATTGATTTTGGCTGAACGAATTGCCGGAGCAACATCTTTGGGCCCCGGAAAGCTATTGTTTTATTTAGGTGGCGTTGATGGATGGTTTTCACCAAAATATGACGCTTCTTTGCCAATAGATCAAAATCAAAATTATCTCTTTCAAACAATCGCGACAAATATGCGTGGGTTTTTTCAAAATGTTAGAAATGGTAGTAGTTTCGCTGTTACAAATACAGAATTAAGATGGAGTATAATTCGAAATCTTTATAAATACCCCTTGAAATCTGATTTCTTAAATTCTTTGCAATTAGTAGGTTTTACAGATGTTGGAACTGCATTTACAGGTTCTTCTCCATGGAGCGATTCTAATACATTTAATCAGAAAGAAATCAAAAGTGGACCCATAACCGTAATTCTTAAAAATTTGAATCAGCCTATTGTTGCAGGATATGGTTTAGGAATAAGAACCCGTTTATTGGGCTATTTTGTTAGGGCTGATTATGCCTGGGGAGTAATGGATGGAATTAGGCTTAAGCCAGTTTTTTATCTTTCTTTAAATACCGATTTTTGAAAATATGCAAATGAAAAATAAACCCAATATGACAACTATACTTATATTACTGATAATAGGACTTTTAGCTGGATTTTCAAGTGGAATGGTTGGAATTGGAGGTGGAATTATTATAGTTCCTGCATTGGTTTTTTTTCTTGGTCTTACCCAACACCAGGCGCAAGGTGTAAGTATTGGAATGCTGCTACTTCCCGTTGGTTTTCTTGCAGCAATCAACTATTATAAAGCAGGAAATCTCGACTTTACTAAAAGCCTCATCATAGGTGCATCTTTTGTTGTGGGTGCTTATTTAGGTTCTAAAGTTTCTTTAAGCATTGATGGTGCAATCATGAAGAGGATTTTTGGAGTTATCATTTTTTTAATCTCATTGAAGCTCATTTTCGGTAAATGAACCTAACTAAAGAAGAATGGAAAAGCGCTATTCAGCAAGCTGCTGTAAAGCATTTCGAAACTATTAAGTCTATTAGAAGACATATCCACCAGCACCCTGAACTTTCGTTTGAAGAAGAAAAGACAAGCGAGTTTATAAAAAGTCAACTTCTTAAACATGGGATTTCATTTTCTGAAAATTGGGTAAAAACAGGAATTCTTGCCGAAATCAAAGGGAAAAGCAATAAAATCGTTGCATTAAGAGCCGACATGGATGCGCTTCCAATTCAAGAAGAAAACATTTGCTCTTATGCATCTGTAAATAGTGGCATTATGCATGCTTGCGGACATGATGTGCACAGCGCTTCAGTGCTGGGTGCAGCTATCATTTTACAAGAATTGAAAGGTGCTTTACCCAATACTGTTCAATTTGTTTTTCAACCGGGTGAAGAGAAATTACCGGGTGGAGCAAAGTTGATGTTGGAAGCTGATATTTTTAAAGTGAAACCCAAAGCCATTTTAGCCCAACATGTTTATCCATCTTTGCCAGCAGGGAAAGTTGGCTTCAAAGCTGGGCAGTACATGGCATCAACTGATGAAATTTACATAACCATTACAGGCAAAGGTGGACATGGGGCAATGCCACATCAAGTTATTGATCCCGTAATAATTGCTGCTCAAGTACTTATTGCATTGCAACAGGTAAGCAGCAGGTTTGCTTCACCGTTAATTCCAACAGTTCTCTCTTTTGGAAAAGTAATTGCAAACGGATCAACCAATGTAATTCCAGAAAAAGTCTTTTTAGAAGGAACTTTCAGGACTTTTGATGAAGTTTGGAGGAGTGAGGCACATGAGCATATTGTTAAAATTGCAACTGAAGTGGCTCAGGCTTTTGGTGGGCATAGTTTTGTAGAAATTAGAAAAGGCTATCCGGCACTTTTTAATAACGAAGAACTTACTGGCAACTGCCAAAAAGAAGCGGAATATTATTTGGGAAAAGAGAATGTAGTTACATTAGAGCAAAGGATGACCGCAGAGGACTTTGCCTGGTTTGCACAGGAAATGCCTGCTTGTTTTTATAGATTAGGTACAGCAGGTTTAAATGGTGAATTTACAAGTGGTGTTCATACCAATACTTTTGATATTGAAGAAAGTGCTATAGAAACCGGAATGGGGTTGATGGCTTGGCTTGCGGTTAGCCAAAGTTTAGAGTCCTAAAACAATATCTGCAAGGCCTTGCTCTGTGGTAAATGGAGCAATATGAACTTCCGAAATACCTTGTTCTAATAATGCTGAAGCTGTTGTTTCTCCAATTGCGACTGCTTTTTTAATCGGCAGTTTGCATTGATTTAAAAAGGATTTTACTGTGGATGGACTTGTAAAAACATGAATATCTGCATCAATATTACTGGAAATATCTTTCTGTATGGTTTGATATACAGCAATATCATGCAAAATGGCTTTGTCACCCAATTCATGTTGAATACTGCGCATGCCGTTTTTTGCTCCAGGAAATAACACAGACGTTCCTTTGCACACTTCCATAAAATCCTGAGCAGTAGTCTTTGTATTCTTGTCGTTTCCTACAAAAGAAGGAGTAATGCCAAGCTCTGTTAATGCAGCGGCTGTTGTTGAACCCATTGCTGCAAATTTTGAAATGCTTGAATAAGGAATTTCTTGTGAAAAGAAGTAATGCACGGCAGTTTTGCTGCTAAAGAAAATCCAATCCGTTAAAGGAATATGATTCACGTTAATAGCCTCAAAAGCAATGGGAGCTTCAGCAATAATTTCTATTCCTGTTCCGGCAAGTTGATTTCTAAAAGTTGCTGTTTCTTTATTATCTCTTGAAATATAAACTGTTTTACTTTGTTCTTTTATCAAGGCATTTAATACCTTATTTACTGATTCTTCTGCGGAGTTGTTTTCTAAGTAAACCCGTTTAAATTTATTTTCCTCGGGCAGAAATAAAGATGCCCAAACCTTGAATTTATCTTCTTCAAACAAACAGTAAACACCTAATGGAAGTAAGCAACCTCCATCCATTCTGTTTAATACTTTTCTTTCTATTGCAATAGATTTTGCTACTGAAGCGTCATTAATCTGAAGAATAATTCTCTTCATATCTTCATCACTTTCTCTTATTTGAAAAGCCAAAACTCCTTGCGCTGGTGCAGGAATAAATGTAGTTGGGGGAACAACATTTCTATGAATATCTTCTAAATCAATGTTTAATCTGTTAAGACCTGCAGATGCAAGCACTATTGCATCATACATTTTATCGCGCAGTTTATTTATTCTTGTTGGGACATTTCCTCTTAAATCTTTTATGATTAAATCAGGTCGAATATTTAAGAGTTGACTTTTTCTGCGAGCAGAAGAAGTGCCTACAATTGCGCCTTTCTTTAACCCTAAATGCTCATTTAAATTTAAAGCCTCAGGCGAAATTAGTATAGATTCTGAACAATCTTCCCTGTATGAAACAGCTGCTATTGTTAACCCTTCGGGGTAAGTTGTAGGTAGGTCTTTGTGGGAATGCACTGCGAGATCAATTGTTCCATCCAACAAAGCCTCTTCAAGTTCTTTTGTAAAAAATCCCTTACCTTCTATTTTATCAAAAGAGAGATGTTGAATTTGATCTCCTTTGGTTTTTATGATGAGTATTTCAACTGAGTACCCTAATTTTTCTAGTTGAGTTTTTGTGAAATTTGCTTGCCAAAGGGCTAATTCGCTTCCGCGAGAACCGAGTATTATTTTACGAAACATTTTGGTCTAAGAATATTTCTTTGGCCATTTTCATGGGTACACTTATGTACTTTTTTTCCAAATAGGTCATCATTTTATTCAAGACTTCTTTACCGTTTTCGTCTAAAGTTTCTATTTCTTTAGCAAAAACATTCGAGACTGCATTTTCTCTAATTTCTTTTACTTTAAGCGGAACAGATTGCATGGCTCTTTCAATTGAACGCGCCCTATTCATTTCTTTGTAAATAGTTATATTTTTTTCGATTATTTCCTCGCATTTGTCTATTGAAGATCTGCGTGAAGCTAAATTCTCTTCTGCCTGTTGTTGGAGAGATTCTACTAGAATAGCATTTACCTTATAGTTCTTATAAATTATTGGATCTATGTCATAAGGTATCGCAAGGTCAATTGCTATTTTTCCAGTACTATCGTTTTGTAGCAAGTGTTCGTAAAGTTTCAAATCAACAATGGTTTGAGCTGATGATGTGCAAGAAATCAACACATCAAAACCTTCGTTATAGCTTAATAAATCTTCAAAAGGCAAGGCTCTTCCATTTATTGATTGGGCCAATAAAGCAGCTTTTTCAAAAGTTCTGTTAAAAATCACGAAGTTCTTGTATTGGTGTTTTTTAAGATACTTACACAAATTTGTGTTTGTTTGACCCGCCCCAATAATGAGAAAACGGGCATCTTTTTTTACTTGTAAATCTTTTAACTTTCGGTAGGCTAATGATACAACAGAAACTGGATTATGAGCAATAGTTGTTTTGGTGTATACTTCTTTTGCTGTTGCAATAATATTTCTGGCAATTAATCTCAATCTATCTCCAGATAAGCCAGCTTTTGCGGCATCTTCAAAAGCGTTTCTAACTTGGGTAATTATTTCTCTTTCGCCAACAATAAAAGAGTCTAAAGAAGATGCGACTCTGAAAAGATGTTGAATTGATTTTTCGCCATCGTAAACCAGCGCTTTTGAAGTATAATTAGTAATTTCTTCTATTGAAAAATCAGCATTTACCAGTTTTAATAATCTCTCTATAAATTTAGAATTTATTTTTTTATGACATACCAAAATAAATTCAACTCTATTGCAAGTGCTGAGGTAAACCAATTCTTCAATTTCTAACTCAGCCTTTATCAAATTTAACGATGCATCGCGCTCATCTGGAGACAGATGCAGTTTTCCAACCTGCTCTAAAGTAAACTGGTTATGATTAAAAGCTATGGTATGTGTAATATTCACGCTATAAAGTAGCACAAAAGTAATTTGTTAGTGTGTTTCTTCTGTCATAAAATTGTCACAATGCTTGTGTTTTCGCTATTTCGAATCATTCCAAATAAAGCAACACTTTTAGGACTGTTATTTTCCAAATTTACAATCGAATGTTTGATAATTGACCTAATTTGGCAAGAGTAAATCATCACAGGGTAACTCTAAAGGGTTATTTTTATATCCTTTTGTTTTTATTGACAATTTAGAGTCCGCACTTATTGTACTCATTATCAATAATTTAAAACCAATTCGATTAGTACACATTCGAATTAGATATATAAATTGACAAAATTCATCTAAAATTCCATTTTGTAGTTAATAAATTTAATTAACTTTGTTTAATAATATCAAAATCCCTTAAAAAATGAAAAAACAAGCAGAAAGACTTAGGCTTATTCGTGTATCGAAAGGTATGAGTCAAGAAAATGTTTCAAAAGCTTTGGATATCACGGTTGGTGCATATTCTAAGATTGAAAGAGGCGTTACAAAATTGAGTTTAAATAGATTAGCTGATTTGGCTAAAATATTTGACATCGAATTAAATGATTTTATTAGATATCTAAACGGAGAATCTGATACATTAGACAAAAAACTTCAGATTCCAGGATCTGGAACTACATCAAATTATACCTCAAATCATACTTCTAATGATTCAGAAGTAGTTTTGCTAAGAAAAATCATCAATCTTTATGATGAAAGCAAGGAGTTAAATACTAAAACGGTAATCAGAAATATTTTTGAAAACCATCATGTAAACCTTCCTTCTTTTGTTGAAGTGTTAAAAGATGTGAGTTCATCATACGCTACCAAGAAGTTAGACGGAAATCAAATAACAAACTTTAATAAAGGAATTGAAAGACTAGCTGAATTGTTAAGCTAAGCTATATTTTAATTTTTTTTAATACTACCAAAACGGGTTGTTGCATCTGATGTAACAACCTTTTTTTTTATTATAATCTAGAAAATTGTATAGGTTTGTCGAATGAATCCTCCTCTTTCAGTCGTAATTATAACTTTTAATGAAGAAAAAAACATTGAGCGTTGTTTATCGTCTGTAAAAGAATGGGCGGACGAGATTTTGGTAGTTGATTCTTTTTCAACAGATGCCACGAAATCAATTTGTAGCAAGTACAATGTAAATTTTGTGGAGCACATTTTTGAGGGGCATATTGAACAAAAAAATTATGCACTTTCATTGGCTAAAAATAACTGGGTCTTATCGCTCGATGCCGATGAGGCACCTGATGAACAATTGGCTAAAGAAATTCTAAATGCTGATAGAACTTCCGAAAACATTGCCTATTCTATGAACAGGCTTACCAACTATTGTGGAAAATGGATTAGACACGGTAGCTGGTATCCCGATAAAAAGATGAGGCTTTTCAATAAAAAAAACACGCGCTGGGCAGGTATTAATCCGCATGATAAAACAGTATGCGAAACCAATGTAGCAGTAAAACATCTCAAGGGCAATATTCTGCATTATTCTTATTATTCCATCGAGCAGCATATGAAACAACTCGATAAATTTTCAAGTATTGCTGCAAAAGAGTATCTAATCAAAAACAAATCCTCCGGTTTTTTTAACATCGTAATTAATCCTTTTTACGCTTTTATTCGGGATTATTTCTTTAGAGCTGGGTTTCTTGATGGTTACGAAGGATTTATTATTGCACGATTCACAGCTTATTACACGTTGCAGAAATATGTAAAATTGAGGCACTTAAAAAAAGAAACACTTTAAATCTAATTCATTTTTTATTTTTGCATGGATATGATTAACGTCAATGAAAAAGCTGAACAATTAAAAGTTCTTGAGCAAAATTTAAACATTTATAAGGAATCAATTAGAGAGGTCGCACTTGAAATCTTAAATAATAAAGTTTCAAAATATCCTGTATTTGTTGCCTACACGGAGGATGTTTCAATAGGGAAAATGATTATTGATAAAGAAGAACTTGCATTAGAATATAGCATTAACGCATCTCTTCTGGAGGAATTTGTGGCTAAAAATATTGTACTGGCAGACAAGTTAAACGATTTTAAGAAAACCTGGAAAGACCCTAAAAAATTCGCCTGTATTTTCGCAATTATCGATAAGAGCGCAAGTTTTATTTACATACCTTACGATGATGATGAAGAATGATAATTGGATTGCAGAACAGTTAACCGAGGCTGCCGAAACACTTCAGATATTTATTTCTAACGAGAAAAATCTTTTTGCAATTCAACAAGCAGGAGATATCATGATGGAGAGTTTGAGAAATGGTGGAAAAATTATTTCATGTGGAAATGGAGGCTCAATGTGTGATGCCATGCATTTCGCTGAAGAGCTTTCGGGTAGATTCAGAGAAAACCGACCTGCAATAGCTGCGATTTCCATATCAGATCCTTCTCACATAACCTGCGTAGGAAATGACTTTGGTTTCGATTATATCTTCTCTCGTTACCTTGAAGCTGTTGGTAAAAAAGGAGATGTTTTGCTGGCAATAAGTACAAGCGGTAATTCTACTAATGTGTTAAATGCCGCAGAATATGCTATCAAAAATGGAATTCAGGTTATTGCCCTTACAGGAAAAAATGGTGGTGCACTCGCTGCAAAAAGTAATATTGAGATTCGTGCCCCACATTCAGCATATGCCGACAGGGTGCAAGAAATTCACATTAAAGTTATTCATACTTTGATTGGATATATAGAACAAAACTTATAATTTAGCAGAGTTATTAAAGGTGAACTGCACGTTAGTGGTTGCCGATATTTATTAATTATAAATTATTTAGACATGCTAGTTAAAGTATTTGGCAGTGCCGTTTATGGCATTTGCGCCACAACAATTACAGTAGAAGTTACTGTAGCCCAAGGAATTAAATTTGTTTTAGTTGGTCTTCCTGACAATGCAGTTAAAGAAAGTCAGCAGCGGATAGAGTCTGCATTAACTGAAAATGGATATAGAATTCCCGGAAAAAAGATAGTAATCAATATGGCTCCTGCAGATATTAGAAAAGAAGGAACCGCTTACGATTTAACGCTTGCTATAGGAATTCTCGCCGCTTCTGGTCAAATTCCTGACACTTTGCTTCACAATAGCTTAATCATGGGCGAATTGTCTTTAGATGGAGGAATCTTACCAATTAAAGGAGCATTACCAATTGCTATACAAGCTCGAAATGAGGGTTTTAAAAGAATTATTTTACCAATAGAAAATGCGAGGGAAGCGGCTATTGTAAGAGACCTTGAAGTATTTGGAGCTGAAAACGTTTTGCAGGTTATTCAGTTTTTAAGCGGAGATGAAAATGCATTGCTAAAAATATTTATTGACGAGCATGCTGCATTTAATCCTGACCAACAATACAATGAAGTAGATTTTTCTGATGTAAAAGGTCAGGAAAATATAAAAAGAGCCTTAGAAATTTCTGCAGCTGGCGGGCATAATGTCATTTTAATTGGCCCTCCTGGAGCAGGTAAAACAATGTTAGCCAAAAGATTACCAACTGTTCTTCCGCCATTTTCGCTAGAAGAAGCTTTAGAAACAACAAAAATCCATTCTGTAGCAGGTAAAATGGGCAAATACAAATCTTTATTAAACCAACGGCCATTCAGGGCTCCGCATCATACAATTTCAGATGTTGCTTTAGTTGGCGGCGGAGGTAACCCTCAACCTGGCGAAATTTCTTTGGCGCACAATGGGGTTTTATTCCTGGATGAACTTCCCGAATTTAAACGAACTGTATTAGAAGTAATGCGTCAGCCACTAGAAGATAGAATTATTACTATTTCCCGCGCAAGATTCACGGTTGAATATCCTGCAAGTTTCATGTTGATTGCATCTATGAATCCTTGTCCTTGCGGATATTATAACCATCCTGAAAAGGAATGCGTTTGTGGACCAGGTGTTGTTCAAAAATATTTAAACAGGATTTCAGGACCTCTCCTCGATAGAATTGACTTGCATATTGAAGTTACTCCCGTTCATTTTGATGAACTTACAGCTTCAAGACCATCAGAAAGAAGTGAAACAATAAGAGAAAGAGTTGTTCACGCAAGAGAAATACAGAAAGCAAGGTTTTTGGAAGTAGATGGCGTGTATTGCAATGCGCAAATGAATTCAAGAATGCTCAGGTCTTGGTGTAAAATTGATGCTTCTGGGAATCAATTATTAAAAACTGCAATGGAACGCCTTAATTTATCTGCTCGAGCTTATGATAGAATTCTAAAAGTTGCAAGAACTATCGCAGATTTAGAAAACAGTAAAAACATAGAAATTCCTCATTTAGCAGAAGCTATTCAATTGAGAAGTTTAGATAGAGAGAATTGGGCAGGATAAATAGCTCAAACCGATCAAACTAATTAATGGTTGATGCTTAGAAATAGTTATTGAATAAAAACTCTGCGAATAGCTTTGTTCGCATTGTCACCAATCATTTCTATAAAATATACACCAGCAGGCTGGTTCAAGTTGAAATCAATCAACTCGTTTCCAACAAATTCCTCCTGAAACAACAACACTCCTAATGCACTCATTACTCGAATGGAAGTTTGCTTGAAATGTTGTATTGAAGTGATTTGGAAATATCCATTGCTCGGATTTGGAAAAATTGTAAAGTCGTTTTCATCCTCAAGTTGATCGAAACCAACGTTGTTGATGGAGTAACAAATGCTTGTATCTGTGCATCCATTGGAAGAGATAACCACTGCATAGCTTCCTGATGAAGTTGGTGTGAAACTCCCTTGTGTTGCTCCCGCAATAAGTTGAAAATTGTTGATGCAATTCACCCATTGATATTGAGCTCCGGCTACATTTGCAGAAAGCGTTAGATCGTTGGCTGTTACACTCACATTAACTATGTTTATTGTTAAACTTAAGGTGACAGTTGAATCGCATCCGGCAGCAGAAGTGAGTTGAACCGAAGCTGTATTGTTGTTTGAGGTGTATGTATTGCCATCAATCCAAGTAAACTGGTTACATGCCGAATGCTCATCAGTGCTATTAGTTGGAACGCATTGTCCCCATTTGCTTAAAAATACATCAAAACCACCAATAGAAGTCAGTGCATTCACTTGGCTGCTTGGGTCGAAGTCGGCTGTTTGAGTAAATGAACCACAGGTATAAATGCCTCCAATGGCATCGGTTGCAATTCCATAGCTGTAATCAGATCCAGCTCCGCCCATTACAGAAGCGTTAATAAAATCACCATTGGGACTTAATTTTATCACAAAACAATCTTCTTGGTTAGCCGTGTAATTATCTGCACCTGCATTTGGATTGAGATCGACGGTTCCTTGAAAGAAACCAGTAGCATACGCATTACCTTGTGCATCGGTTGCGACTGCTTGGGTTCGGTCATATCCAGTACTTCCAATTGTTCGGGTCCATGCATGACTACCGTCGCTGTTAAATTTTACTACAAATGCATCATCCAATCCCGCAGATGTAGCTGAAACATTGGGAAAAGAATTGAATGTGGTAGTGCTCGCAAAATGACCTCCGAGAATCGCAGCTCCGTTGAAATCGATAGCCATCGACAAAGCATACTCATTGCTAATTCCTCCGATTTTTTTTGACCAAATGAAATTTCCATCATTTGTTAATTTGAGTAAGTAGATATCATCAACGCCTGTAGCGCTCATGTACTCGGTTGCTGCACCTGGATTAAAATCGAGTGATGAACCAAATGACCCAGAGGTGTAAACGTTTCCATTAACATCACATTGAATTGCTCTTCCTTGCTCTGCAGGGTTGCTCCCTAGGTCATAGTTCCAAACATAATTTCCATTAGCATCAAGTTTAAGGATAAAGATATCATAGCTTGTTGCTGTGAAATTGTTCGTAGAACTGCCCGGATTGAAATCTACAGTTTCTTGAAAATAACCGGTCATAAATACATTTCCATTGAGATCGAAACATGAAGCCACTCCTTCGTCAGGAAGAGAACTTCCAAATTTGTGTGCCCAAGCATAATCACCGCTAGAGGTAAGTTTTAAAATAAAGATATCACGGTTACCTGTAGCGCTTAGGTTATTGACAGTGGCTCCGGGATTGAAATCTACTGTCCCATTGAAATATCCCGTTAACGCAATGTTGCCATCTGCGGATACATCCATTCCACTCGGTCTGTCCTGGCCTGTGCCCCCGATGGTTTTGCCCCATATAAATGTACCGTTGGCACTATATTTTGCAATGAAAATGTCGTCACCGCCAAATGCTTGTGCGAAATTTGAAGAAGTTTCGGGAACGAAGTAAAAACCAGACTGATAATAGCCTGTTATATAGACATTGTTAGCTGCGTCGGTTTTTAAAATGAATGCTTGGTGATCTTGAGAATTTCCAATGCTTTTAACCCATTCAAACTGCTGTGCTATACTTGATTTAAAAAGAAATAAAGAAAGGACAAAGACAAAAAGAGTTTTCAAAATTTATGGTGTTGGATATAGTTTATTAAAATCGCGAATGTAGGTATAAAATAAATGTTGGTTGATAAGATAGCATCTTAAAGGTTACAAGAACAATCGCAGATTTAGAAAACAGTAAAAACATTGAAATTCCGCATTTAGCTGAAGCCATACAATTGAGAAGCTTAGACAGAGAAAATTGGGCAGGATAAATGTTAAAGAGGCAAAGATTGCTTTTATATAAAGTAAACTACCTAAACAAAGTTGTATATCCCGAAAAAGAATGGTCGACACCCAAGTAACTTCTTCCAACTAATTTCCAAATATATACATCTTGTGTTCCTTCACTGCCATCCCAACCTTCCCCTGGTTTATTACTCTCGAAAATCAATTGTCCCCATCTGTTATATAAAGTGAAAACGTACTGAGATGGCTCAAAACCTGTGGTTACAGGAATAAATACTTCATTTATGCCATCTTCGTTCGGAGTAAAGGCTGTAGGTACATAAACAGCAAGGTCTTCGTAAACATATATAGAATCTCTGCGAAAGTCCGTACAACCTTCTGCTGTAATTGCACTATAGGTTAAAGGATAAACTCCTGTTTGGGTAAAAGTAAAAATTGCTGTATCTTCTGTAGAGGTGCCAATATTCTCCAAATACCATGTTTGACTTTGAACATCTGGTGTTTGGCCTATTAATGAAACTGTAGCATTAGCCAGTGTTGTAAATTTCGGATAAATTGAATACGATATTTCAGCAGGCGATAAAATAGTTATAAAATCTTTTAGACTGATGCTTCCTTTGCAGCCAATCTGGTCTATCAAGGTTAAAGTTACATCATAAGTTCCTTCATTTTTATAAACATGCGATGGCTCTCCTGCTGTTTCAGTAGATCCATCTCCAAAGGTCCACATATAAGCAAATGGGGGCGTCCCAGCTGTTGTAGAACTAAAATCTATGGTTGAAGGCAAACAATCTATGGTTGTGCTCGCTGAAATGGTTGGTACTGGAATAGCATTTACTTGTACAAGAATAGATGCTTGTGGATTTAGCGAAGGACAACCAGACGTGATACTTACAGAATAATTTCCACTGTCAAAAACTTTAATAGACTGGGTGGATTGCCCAGTACTCCAAGAGTAAGTGTCAGCAAGTGTGCAAGTTAATGTGACACTGTCGCCTTCACAAAATTGTGTTGGCCCATTTGCCGAAATAGCAGCTGATGCTCCTGAAGGTTGAACTTGAATAAAAATGGTATTTGAGTTTCCTGAAACGCAGCCTTCTGGAGAAGTAAATGTTGCACTGTAAGGCCCACTTGCTCCAGCATCTATTTGCTGACCAGTTAATCCATTGCTCCAATTAATCCCAGTACTCAAATTTGATTGAATTTGCAAGGTATTACCATCACAGAAAGTGGTTGGACCATTTACAGTTAAAACTGGAGCAGCAGGTGTTGGATATACAACCACAGCTGTGGCAACTGAAGCTGGCGATGTACAACCATTAAAATCGGTTATAATAACAGAAAAAACACCAGATTGATTAACAGTAATTGTCTGAGAAGTAGCACCATTACTCCATAAATACGAAGCAGTTGAAGCAGTTGATAAAACAACATTACTTCCCTGACAAAAATTTAAAGGTCCATTTGCAGAAATCACCGGTGCTGTAGGATTTGGGTGAACAGTTACAGTTACAGTGGCATTATTTGTTGACACACAGCCATTAACATCAGTAACCACAAGGTTATAATTTGTGGTATTTGCAGGATTTGCAAATGGATTAGAGATTGAAGAGCTACTTAAACCTGCTGTAGGTGTCCAATTATAAGTTAATCCGCCAGAACCTGCAAGCTGAATACCTGCCCCAGCGCAGTTGGAACCACTATTCCCTGCGTTTGCAACTGGTAATGCCCAAACAGTAACATTAATTGGAGATGATGGATTAGAAACACATCCATTTGCATCAGTATAAGTTGCTGTATAAGCACCAGTAGTATTAACAATTAACTCATTACTTGAGGCTCCTGTACTCCATGTGTTTCCAATAGATTGATTAGAAGCTAAAGTAACATTTCCTCCGGAACAAAAACTGATGGGGCCATTTGCACTTAAAATTGGTGCCGCTGGAGGAGCGGTTACGGTAACAACGAAAGGACTTGAAGATGGAGCGGTGCACCCGTTTATATCAGTAACTGTAACAGAATAGTTACCAGAAGAATTTACAGTTATGGTTTGCGTTGTTGCACCATTTGACCATAAATAACTAGCAGATGGGCTTGAAGTCAATACAACAGAATTTCCCTGACAAAAAGTTGCAGGTCCGTTTGCTGTAATAGTAGCAGCTGTTGGTTGTTGAAAAACAGTAACTGTTATTGGTGGTGAAGGGAGAGAAGTACATCCATTACTTACAGTTAATGTGTAATTTGTTGTATTTGATGGTGTTGCAATTGGATTTGCAATATTTGCATTACTTAAGCCAGTAGCGGGAGACCAGGTGTATGTATTTCCTCCTGAACCATTTAATTGCAAACCTGTGCCAGAGCAATTGGCTCCGCCAGTTCCAGCGTTCGCAATAGGAAGTGGATTTACTGTAACAAGCACCTGATCTGTTGCTGTACAACCCAAATTACTAGTTCCTGTAACAGTGTAGGTTTG
>JAIXYK010000039.1 GCA_027490225.1 Bacteroidota bacterium
CCCCAGGAGGAAATACTAATTAGCAAATGTAATAAGAGAAGTAGTTGAAACTTACTGTTTACCATAATTTTGCCTTTACGTTCACATTCCAATGGTAAACGAAGAAAGCAAATTAACTTAAAAAAATATTCTAAGAAACCATGAGGCCCAAAACTATTCAATTTACTACCAGTTATTATTGGTTAAAAACATTGTAGAAACCCCAATAAGAAAATAGTCCAATTAAAATTAAGTATGCAATGCTGTTAGCGGTAAAAAGAAATCTTGAAAATGGCTTCCAAATATTTAATTTAAATACTTTTCTATTTATAATCAATAATGGAACTATCAGCAATACAAGTAAAAATGGAAGATATGAAGCAATATCAATCAATCCGAATTTGTAATTTTTATAGGGTGAGGGGAAATAGAAAATTCCCATTTCTGTTGATAAAGCAAACATGTAATACGCCAAACACAAACTTAATGCGGCAAGTAGTAATTTATAATTTACAAATGCTATTTTTTTATTTTTATAATAACTGATTATAAAGTAGAAAAATGTAAAGACAAAAAGTGTGAGACAAATGCGAAGAAACCAGTCAATTACATTGTTATTTAAAGGTGTTTGGAAACCAATTAATTTCTGATATTCAATATTCACAGGAAATAATGATGCGATTTTATAGGAGTGATTTCCTTTTGCCAATTCTTCTTTTAAACTGAATTTAACCATGTTTTTATAGTCATGATAAAAGTATAAATGAACAATTCCATTTTTCAAGTCCCATATAGATGTGAGTAAAGTTCCGTCACCAATTTTTTTTCTGCAAACATGCATTGTGTCTGAAAGTGCTGTGCAATATGCAAGTGAAGTGTCAATTTTATTTTTCAAAAATGCAGCTCCGTCAATATAACGCTGTTGCTTAATGCTACTAAAGTCAGAAATGGTTGAAGGGCAGAAGTTTGCGAGCACATACTTGTCGTCGTTGCCAAGAATAAGTTCGAAGGGTTCAACAATCAGATATTTTCCCGATTTGTCTGTATAGATAAAAACATCATTGCATAATGTGCTGTGATCGAATTGTTCGATATATGTTTTTACTTCTTCAACGCTTTTACAGGAATGTAATATGTCTTTTAGGTATTTTGACCTGTTTTGAATTGGTTTTTTGTTTTCAAATGATTTAACCTTTTGGGGTGTGGGTGTTGCAAGTGTGCCAAACGAAAGTCCATATTCATTCATTCCTGATTGTGGCGTAAGGTCATTTCCACCCTGATAATTTGCACCAGTAAAAACAGCACCGTAACCGTTTGTTTCAAACCATATTCTTGGTTGGCTAAACCAAGTGTCATAATTCATTCCGTACATGGTTTTATTTCCCACAGTTACTTTATAGGTGCTGCAAGCATATCCAGTGAGGAAAGACAGCAATAAGACTGCTAAAAGCAAAGTCAATTTATTTTTCATATTTTAATTTGCCGAATCTATTTTAATAGCAGTGTATTGATAATTTATATTTACCAAAACCATTCTTTGGGTGCTGGACTTGATAATTTCTTGTATTTTAATTCAAGTGTGTCTTTCTGTTGTATTCCTTCAATTAGAAGATAT
The DNA here is from genome assembly GCA_027490225.1 of Bacteroidota bacterium. Taxonomy (GTDB): domain Bacteria; phylum Bacteroidota; class Bacteroidia; order M30B66; family M30B66; genus JAIXYK01. The sequence goes on from JAIXYK010000039.1 coordinate 1,595, forward strand.
TCATTTTGTAATTTATATTTTCCTGCTAAAACTGTTGTGCTGTCAATAATATCAGGCTCGTCGCCGGAACCACCATTGTTAATGTATAATTGAAATGAATCATTTTCAGGTTTCAGGTTTAGAACGAAAGCTTTGGTTTTGTTATTATACATTCTAAGTATATTCCATCTTTCTTGTTTTTCTATATAAAGGTCTTTATAATAAGTACTACTATCACTTGGTATATAAGTAATTCCATTTTTATTCATTGATTCTAAAGTATATGCACCAATTAATGTTGCATATTTTTCTTGATAATTTGATTTAAAAATTGCGGGTTTTAGTTTTATAAAAAGTACGAGAACGATTAATGAAATTCCAACTATTCTAAGTATTTTAATAATCAATTTTGTTTTATTATTTAATTGAATGCTTAAATCAAATTTCAAGGATTTAAAGAATTCAAGTATTTTATTTTTTTGACTATAAATAATATATAAATTACAAGCTAATAATATTGATGCCGCCGGAAACGTAATTCCACCTATTTTGTAAAATAGGTTAAGTATGAATACTTGAGATGTCACAGGTAACAGAATAAGTGCCGCTTTGTAATATGTTCTTTTTGGAATTAATAGCAAGCCTGGTATGAATTCCATTATTCCACTAAATACCTCAAACCACTTTTTTTTACCATAAAAATACCAAGCTAATTCGAAGTCGGAAACGTTCATCATTTTATTGTCCATCGAACTCAGTTGATAGTCAAAAAAAGTTCCTAATAACTTTGGTAATCCATAAAAAACCATGAAAATTCCAAGGATGTATCTTTGTGTGCCAATGTTTAAATAATTAATTAAAATATGCTCATTATTTTTCCTAACTTTTCTTACCACCAAAATAAATAGTAATACTACTAAAATAAATATTGCTCCAAATGCAATTGCCATCTGGTTTGGGTTTCCAATTTCTACAAATGGAAATACGAGATAAATTAATAATAAAATAGTAGCGAAAAAGCTAATAATTAATCCAATATTTTGCTCAGTTTTATTTAAAATCATGCTATTATATTTTATTGTCATAATATTTTGAATTGCATTAACGCTAAATAACTAATTCATTTCCAATGTTTTTATTGAATTAATTGCTCAAATATAAAATTCAAATTTAGAATTCCTTTACATTTTCAATTTAAATGAAATGGTTTTTCCTTGCTATAATTGTGAAAATTGTTGTGACGAAATTAGAAAGCCACTTAACACAAAGAACAGGTCAACACCTATCCAACCAAATTTAGCAAACTCGATTAACCATTCAGGATGTCCAAATATTGGAATTTTATAATGAAATAAAAACACCAACACAATCGCTAATTTACGCAAATGGTCTTGTCCGTAAAATTTAGTTTGTTGATGTAAATTCACATAACTGCAATATTTAATTTAAAGCGCAATTCATTTCGAGGTTTTGAAATAGAAATATTTATCAAAGTTTATTTTTAATTTCCATACTTCTTTTTTAACTCATCATATAAAATGTTTAGTCCAGTTTCTGTTTCATTTGTTTGTGAGTTTGTGAAAAATATGTAGGCTCTGTCTGCTTCATTGAATATAAAAACTTTGCTTAAAAATGTTCCGGGATTTCCAATATTGTAAGAGAATAATTGGTTGTTTTCGTCTTTAAGCCAAAACCAGCCTACTGCAAATTTGGTTAATCCATGATGTAAAAATGCGAATTCTTCTTTTGTTAAAAGTTGTGATTGACCGGCTAAACCCTGAAGTTGTAGTTGGATAAATTTTGTGTAATCGGGTAGACTCACATTAATATTTCCTGCTGCTAGCAACCAGTTGAGCTTGTAATTGTCGTTTGGAGCTTCAGGATTTAAATCTTTATCATGACCCCATGGTTGCAAGGTGTCGATGGAGTTTGGGGTGCCAAAATCGAAATTAATTTCTAATTGTTTCCCTAAATCTTTTACCAATTCTTTGTAAGGTTTGCCTGAAACCTTTTCGAGCATGAGTCCAGCAGCTATGTACCCCAAGTTGGAAAAGTTGATACTATCTTTTCCTGAAACTGGCTTCTGCTGAAAAAACCAAGTGGTGAATTGATACCGTTGCTCTTCTTCATTGCCTGTAAATTGTTCTTTTGTAGGTTCTGAATAAGTGTAGGTGTAAGGGAATAATTTAGTCCTGAAGCTGAGTAAATTCAGTAAGCTCAGGTTGTGGTAATCTCTTTTGCTTTTTGATTTTAGCTCAGGAAATAAGTCGAAGAATTTTGTGTTCCAGGAGATTTTGTTTTGTTTAACTAATTGGGCAGCAATAAAGCCTGTGATAGCTTTTGTATTTGAGCCAATTCTGAATTTGTCGTTTATTTCAGCAATGCGTGGAGAGTTTATTTTCTTCACGCCTAATACTTGCATATCAATAATTTTTGAAGAAGAAACAACTGCATAACCTAATTCAGGTATGCGATAAGCTTTTCTGATGCTGTCGGCAAATTGGTCAGTCTGGGACAGGCAAGAAGCGTAAGCAAAAATGCCGAGAAATAGTATTATCAGTTTGTTCAAGTTGATGTTTGTATTATTAACTCAATTTATTATTTGTATTGTCTTAAGGGTGCGTTAAACAAATGCATACCTATGATCTACCTCTTTTTTTTTTATTCAATTAATTACTCAAATGTATAATACAAAAATGTAATACCTAAAACTGAATGAAATTACACTGCTAAATTTCCTTTCCAATCTGGCCGATTGAACAATAATAAACAGTTGTAGGACAATGTTTCTGTAGGCATAATGCCCACGCCCCTGATAGAGCCAAATACCGCCCGAGGAACGAGGGTAGTATGGGCGATAGCAGGAAAAGGCGCATAAAAACCTCTTTTATAGTTATTGGGTTTTAAATGAGTTTTACTTAATTTGTTTTATGGATATTTACAAAGAAACCGCCTCTACCTGGAATAAAATTGCGAAGTTTTATGAGGAGAAGTTTATGGATTTGGATATTTACAATGAAACGTACGATTATTTTTGCGGGCAATTATTAAAGCAAGAGGCTGAGGTGTTGGAATTAGGCTGTGGGCCGGGAAATATTACAAATTATCTTTTAAAGAAGTTGCCAGCGATTAAGTTGTTGGGAACTGATGTAGCGCCTGCAATGCTTGATTTGGCTCAAAAAAATAATCCTTCTGCTGCATTTCAGGTTTTAGATTGTAGAGATGTTTTGAAGTTAAATAGGCGTTTTGATGGCGTAATTGCTGGTTTTTGCATTCCTTATATTTCTTCTGAAGATTATAGCAAATTGCTGAGAGATATTGAAGAAACACTTTTTCCAAATGGGCTTTTGTATTTAAGTTTTGTGAATGGAAAGTCAGAGGATTCGCGCTTGCAGACAAATAGTTATGGAGATAAAATGTTTTTCTATTACCATGAAGAAGAAACGATTTTTCAGTTATTGTCTGAAAATTCATTTCGCATTTTGAAAACATTTTACGTAAAATACGATAAAGGCAATGGGAATTTGGAAGTGCATACCATTGTAATTGCTCAGAAATTTGTTGGCTAAGGTTTCGATACCATTTATTTTTATCATCGCTTTATTTGTTCACTTTTGTACTTTCATTTTTTTGAGAATGGAAAGCCAATTTATGACGCAGAAAAACAATCCTTTACACAATATTACGCTTGAAAAAATGCTCACACAAATGGTTGAGCAGCATGGTTGGGAGTATTTGGCGGAGCAGATAAAAATTAACTCTTTTCATTTTGACCCAAGTATAAAATCGAGTTTAACGTTTTTACGGAAAACGCCCTGGGCGCGGAAAAAGGTGGAAGATTTGTACATTTATCTTCAGCGAAAAGGGAAAATAAAAGATAATTTAGAAAATACGGCTGAATAAACGAGAAGTAAATTAATCCAGGTGATCCTAACCTCCCTCCGCCGGTTGTAACTTACCTAAAATTTTAATCATTCACTACATCACTTTTGCCAAAGTAATTCACAATCGCAATTTTTTTGCTGATATAAAAAGTGAAATTACTGTTTCTTAATGAAAAAGAAGCTTCCGTCTTGGTCCTCTAAACCTTTAATTTTCCCGAATTTTGGTGTTTGTTTTTGGTTTTGTTTTACGATTCCTGAAACCTTACTTGCTAAAGATTCAATCGAAATACAGTTTCCGGGATTGTTGGTGAGAATGTTTGAAAATGCTTGCGTAAATAGACTGTTATCATTCGAAAGTTCTTTGTTAGAAGAAGTCATTACTTGGGCAGATTTAAATTTGGTTCCTTCCCAATCGCCGCACTGACGGGCAACAGCATCGTCGCGCATGGCCATGTAAAATGCTGGACCAGATTCGCAAGCATCTGAAATAACAAGCACATGTTGCAATTGCGTGTAAGACTGAATTGCTGCTCTGAGGTTGTTTACGCTATAGTAGGTGTATTCATCATAATTATCACCATCAACGGGAATCCAGTAGCCGGTTTCATTTAAGAATTTACCATGTCCAGCATACCAAACAACGATTGATTTTACCCTGTTTTTCTGCACCATATCGCGCAGGTCAATAGAGAAAAATTTATCGAGTTGTGCTTTTGATTGGTCTTTTTTATGAATTACATTATCTATTTTATAGTTTGATAATGCTGCTTTCATATCTGAAACATCACGCGCTGGGCCTTCCAGTTTCTGCAAGTTTTTATAATTTGAATTTTCTATAAACACTACCCAAGTTGTTCCCATTGGGTTAGCACCTGAAGTGTCTTCTCGAATTAATTTATACCTAACCACACTTTGGTTTCCAACCATATCAGTTGCTGTAACATTGAGCGTGTCTGCTGTTCCAACGGCCACCATGGCTTGAAAAGGAGGATTTAGCATGTCTAAAGGAAAACTTGCAGAGGTGCCGTTTACAATAATTGATTTTATTTTGTTTTCGTCTTTGATGTTGCCTTCGAAATAGATATTCGGTTTGTTTTCTATAAAAAGTTCCCGCACGACACCTTGGTTGTCCATTGATTCGAAAGGTCTTGTCATTGAAACTAATGGCCCATCAATTTCAATTTTGTTAAGTTTTATTGTTGTTTTGGTGGTGTTGAGGTAAATGTCAGTGATGCTGATATCAAATTGATTTTTACCTTTTACTTGAATGGTTTGTGTAAATGTAGGATTGATTTCATCTTCTTTAACTGGAATAACTTTACTGTCAACAACAATAGATTTAATAGGACTTTGGTCAGTAATCAATGCTTCAATAGTTAATGTTTCAGCATCTCTTCTTACATCTATTTCATTGTTTTTGGTACTTGGTTTTGTGATTACAAATTGCGGTGCGTTTTCTTCTTTATTTGCTTCGTAGTTTTTATCGCGTGCTAGGGAATATTGTTTAGCAAATTCTTTGTCCTCTGGCTTTAAGGCCATTGCATTTTTATAATCTCTTACAGCGTCGGCATATTTCGCCATTGAAAAGTAACAGGCAGCACGCCCTGCAATAGCATTGGCGTCTCGGTCATTTAACAGAATTGCTTGATTAAAATCGTTTAATGCAGCGGGAAATTGCCCCAGTTTTTTGTTGATTAATCCGCGTTGAAAAAAGGCATCAGGATTTTTATCGTTAACACCAATTGATTGGTTAAAATCTAAAATGGCTTCTTGGAAATCGAGTTTTGCGATTTTAATTTTTCCACGTTGGATGTATAATTCGTAATCGCTGGGGTCAATTTTTAAGGCTTCATTATAATTTGCAAGCGATAAATCATTTTTAAATAGTTTTTGTTGCACCCTTGCCAATCCAACATAATATGGTTTATGAATTTTAGGATAGTCTTTTTTTGCTTTATTTTCTTTTACGAGCGTCAATGCTTTTAAATAATTGGTTTCGGATAACTCGTTATTGCCAACGCTATCGAGCGCGACAGCCATGTAGAGATAAGAAACATCGTCAGATTTATTAATGGCCAATGCTGTATTGCAAGTTTTTACGGCTCCATCGAAATCTTTTATGGTAATTTGAGCTTGAGCTTTTTTATTGTGCGTTTCAATTGATTTTGGCTCGAGAGCAAGTACTCTGTCGTAGGCGATAATTGCATCTTTATGATTACCTGCAGCGACATTTGCCAGTGCTAAATCTTGAAAAAGTTCTTCATTTTTAGGCATTCCAGCTGTTGCGGCAGTAAAATCGCGAATGGCATCGGGATAATTTTTTAGTAAATAGTTGGTGCGTCCTCTCCAATGAAAAGCATTTGCATTGTCGGCTTCTAAACCTAGTGCAGCATTTAAAGATGTTAGCGCCTGGTCGTACTGTCTTGCCTCGATGAATGCTTGTGCTTCTTTTATATATTTTTTTGCAGATTGTGCATTTAAGATTGATGTACTTAAAATAAGCAATACCACTAATAAAACCTTATTGAATATACTTGCCATAACTTTTACTTTTAATTTACCCTATTCAAAAGTAATTAGTTTTATAACAAAATCAATATATTATTACTAAAATGTACTAAGTTGTAAGGATTTGTTAATCAGTATTTTGAAAAACAATACAGCGCCAATTTTCTTCCTTTTTTATTTTTATAGGTATTAACCCCTGCACCCTAAAATGCGAAAGTATGATGGCTTCATCGGTTTCTAGAAAACCACTCACTGCTAAAATTCCAGTTGGTGAAAGGACATTCACGTAAGTTTCACCATCATTTACAAGGATGTTTCGGTTAATATTAGCCAGAATAATATCGAAAGGACCATTGGGAATATTTGCTGCAACACCAACAAATGCTGACATTGTAACATTGTTTCTTTCGGCGTTTTCGATTGAATTTTCAATTGCCCAGGTTTCAATATCAATTCCAATAACCGACTTGGCGCCTAATTTTGCGGCCAGAATTCCAAGAATGCCTGTTCCGCAGCCCATGTCGAGCACATTTTTGTGTTGCACTTCCATTTCAAAAAGCACCTCACACATCATTCTTGTGGTAGCATGGTGACCAGTACCGAATGACATTTTGGGCTCAATGATTAGTTCAATTCTACCATCTGTAAATGCCGGATGAAACGGTGCACGAATCACACATTTATCTCCAATAAGGATTGGGTCAAACTGTGCTTCCCAGGCCGCATTCCAATTTTGGGGAGCAATGGTTTTAATGTTATAATTTACTTCTTTTTCTTTTTGGGCAATGATGTTTTCAAAAGCGGTTTGGTTAAACAAATCGGCTTGTACGTATGCAAGGAAGCCATTTTCGTGGTCCATGAAACTTTCAAATTCAATTTCGCTTAACTCTGCAATCAAAATGTCTTTGAGTTGCCGTTGATTTCCTATTTGAAAATCTATTTCAATATATGTTGCGCTCAAAATGATTTAGCTATGGTAATAAAATCTTGTGCTTTTAGGGAAGCACCACCAATCAATCCTCCATCAATATCTGATTGCGAAAAAAGCACACCAGCATTACTAGCATTGCAGCTTCCTCCGTATAAAATTGAAATGTTGTTAGCTGCTGTTTCTCCAAAAATGCCAGAAAGTAGTTTGCGAATAAAATAATGTGCTTCTTGTGCTTGTTCAGGACTTGCAGTTAAGCCTGTACCAATTGCCCAAACTGGTTCGTAGGCAATTACTAATTGTGGCAAATATTCTAATGACATTTCACCGATTCCTAATTGAATTTGAGCGGTTAAAATTTCTTCTAATTTGCCTGCATTTCTTTCTTCTAAAGTTTCTCCACAGCAAAGGATTACATTCAATTGTTGAGATAATCCTGCAATTAGTTTTTGGTGAATTACTTCATTGGTTTCTCCATACAGGCTGCGACGCTCACTGTGACCGATTATGGCATAAGTAGCTCCCGCTTCTTTTATCATTGCAACAGACGTTTCTCCGGTAAATGCGCCTTTTTCCTGGTGAGAAATATTTTGAGAACCGATTTTGATGGGTGAATTGTTCAAATTTTCAGAAACTGTTGTTAACCAAGTAAACGGAGGACAAACAACCATTTCGCATTTGATATCGTTTGAGAATAATTGTTTCAATTCGCTCGTCAGGTTTTTAGCTTCTGTTAATGTGGTGTTCATTTTCCAGTTACCTGCTACAATTTTCTTTCTCATGTGTTTTTGATTTATGAGCGGCAAATATATTTAAGTTATTTAAAGTGGCATTCAATTGAATTTGTGATATTGGCTTTGTTTTAAGATAAATGTAAGATCTTCAAAAAGTAAATAAGGCTTCTAACAGTTTCCAATTTCTCACTTCATCGCACATAATGGGTCCCGATGATATTCAATAGGCGGTATGTAGCTTCGTAGGGGCTAGGCTTTTTAGTAAAAAAGATGCTTTATATTTTCTAAATGCCCCGTAGCATTATCGAAATGTTGGAAGCTCCAGCAAGCTGAACGAAGGCTTTTTCGAAGGGTTGGCATTGCGGGCTCGGGCGGAAAGTGCCGAGTGGTCCGTAGGACAGCTCTTTGGAGCTTCTTGACTTTTTGCTTCCTTTTGTGTCAAGACAAAAGGAAGTCGTGCCGAAGGCAAATAAGCTAAATTCAAATACGAATTATACAGTATTGTAAAGTTCTATCATTTCCTGCCACCGGCGGCACGCTTTTCTTTTCAGGGGAAAAAGAAAAGGTGGAAAGAAAACCCTTAAACATGGGTTGAAACCTATTGGTATGTTATATCCTGAATTCGAAAGGTCCGAACAATTATAACCTAAAATGTTTTAATGTTTTTATTCGACCCCGAAGGGGTCGAACGTTTGGATTTACGGATTATTTCTATTCAAATTAAATCCCTTCGGGATTTTTTTTTGTAAAATATAAATTACCCGATGATTTCTATTCATTATTCACATTTAATCCCTTCGAGATTGTGGTTTTGCAAAATTCGAGAATATAATTTCTTCTTCCATTGGTTTTTGTAATTTATTGTATTTGTAATTTATTCATTATTCATTATTCATTATTCATTATTCATTATTCATTATTCATTATTCATTATTCATTATTCATTATTC
>JAIXYK010000040.1 GCA_027490225.1 Bacteroidota bacterium
ACTTTCCCCTTTATACTTTCCCCTTTATACTTTCCCCTTTATACTTTCCCCTTTATACTTTCCCCTTTGTACTTTGTACTTTCAACTTTGTACTTTATACTTTGTACTTTCAACTCTCATTGTTAAGATAATGTTAACCTTCGCTTCACATTAACGCATCATTTAGATTTTCTATTAGCTTCGCGGCATGTTTGGACTTTCAACTGATCTTACCATTTTGCTCATTGTATGTTTACTTTGTGCTTGTGCTTTCGAGTTTATTAATGGATTTCATGATACTGCAAATGCTGTTGCCACAGTAATTTACACCAAATCAATGCACCCAACTTTAGCTGTGGTGCTATCTGGTATATGCAATTCTATAGGTGTTTTTATTGGCGGAATTGCTGTTGCCATGGGAATTGTAAACCTATTGCCGCCAGAATCATTAGTGAACCAAGATATTGGTCAAAGTGTCGCCATGATTCTTTCCTTGTTACTTTCTGCCATCATTTGGAATTTAGGAACCTGGTGGTTGGGTTTACCCGCTTCAAGCTCGCACACTTTAATTGGCTCTATTCTCGGAGTAGCCATTGTTTATTCTTTAACTTCTGCTGCTGGCGACCTTTCAATGGTCAATTGGAGCAAGGCTTCCGACATTGGTTTGTCCTTATTAATTTCTCCATTATTGGGCTTTGGTTTAACCTTGGCCGTAATGCTGCTGTTGAAGAAATTCATTAAAAATCAACAGCTTTTTAGAGCACCGCAAGGAAATAAACCTCCCGTTTGGTGGATCAGAGGACTTTTAGTTGCAAGTTGCGCTGGCCTAAGTTTAACGCATGGTTCTAATGATGGCCAAAAAGGTGTTGGTTTAATTATGTTGATACTGATTAGCATCGCACCACTGCATTTCGCAGTCGATAGGAATAAAGACATTTTTGCATTAGAAAATCCAACCTTAATTGTGTTGGATGAAATGATACATCTCGACAATACTAATTTTCAAACCATAGAAAGGGCAACGCTAGACCAAATAAAAGCTGAATTATTCGACATCAAACAACTTTTTGATAAGCACCGCACCGAAAGAGTAATTCCTGAAAAAGAGCATTTTAGCATCCGTAAAGACATTTTATTTGTAAGTTCCCAGTTCACCAAGCTTAAAAAATCGGGTGCCTTAAATAAAGTAGAGAATAGTAAAATAAGAAGAATTGATGCGAACGTCAAGAAAATGAAGTCATTCACAGAATATGCTCCAAAATGGGTAATTCTGATTATTTCTTTGTCTTTAGGTATCGGAACAATGGTAGGTTGGAAAAGAATAGTGGTGACCATTGGCGAAAAAATTGGAAAGGAAAATCTTACTTATGCACAAGGCGCCAGCGCTGGTTTTGTAGCAGCTAGTACAATAGGAATCGCAAGTATAACAGGACTTCCAGTTAGTACTACACAAGTTTTATCTTCTGGAATTGCGGGAAGTATGGTTTCATCTAATGGAGTTAAGAATTTGCAAGGAGGAACCATTAAAAATATTGCAATTGCTTGGTTACTAACACTTCCTGTTACCATGTTTTTAGCAGGTTTACTTTATTTTGTTTTTAGATTATTCCTTTAAAAGGTATTTTATATTTCCTTTCGAACTATTTCAGAAACTAATCGTTAATTTGGGCTCAAATGGAATGAATGAGCGCAAGAGATTTCAATAAAATCAATTTAATGTTAGTAGACGACCATCAAATAATGATGGATGGAATAAAAGCATTATTAAAAAATGAAAGAGCGTTTTGTATTATCGCTGAAACAACAAAACCATTAACAGTGCTAGATTTAATTGGCAAGAAGATGCCAGATATTGTAATTGCCGATATCAGCATGCCCGAATTGAATGGCATTGAATTAACAAAGTTGATTAAACAGAAATATCCTGAAGTAAAGGTTTTAGCACTTTCTATGCACAACGATAAGCAAACCATTACAGAAATGCTCCAAGCAGGTATAAGCGGATTTGTGCTTAAAAATACCGGGAAAAAAGAATTAATTGATGCCTTAGAAAAAATTGCAGATGGAGGAATGTATTTTAGTGAAGCCATTTCTCTGGAGATTATGCGCAGCACAGCTTCTTCAAACGCTGCAATAGAAACAAGCCTAACTCCAAGAGAAATAGAAATTGTAAAGTTAATTGGCGCCGAATTAAACAATGCTCAAATCGGCGACAAATTGTTTATAAGCGAACGAACAGTGGAAACACACCGGAAAAATATATTCAGGAAAATAAATGTAAAATCCGTTGCTGGACTTATGAAATATGCCTTAGAAAAAGGTATTGTTTAATTGCATTTCTTCTACTGAAGAAACTGGCGACTGGCAAGTATTTCCTTCACAAACATAAATTTTAACCTCTTTATCATTCACCTTTCCTTCGAATATTGGTAAATTGGATTTTACGTTATTCGCGCAAATAATTAAATGAGGATTAAATTTAACTTTTAATTCATTCGCAACTTCAAAGGCATTTTCTCCAGTAATTACAATTTGTGAAGCATTAAAATAATTTTGAATGGCTAAAATTCCCCAGTTTGAATATCCCGCGCCATATTTAATAAATTCATTTCTAACCGACATCAGCATTTTTTGCGCCCTGTTTATCCAATTGGCCTCATTAAAGATAATTCCCAAATAATAAAGGTTATTGGCCATCACACTGTTTGATGCAGGAATTACATTGTCAGAAATTTCTTTTGGCCTAACAATCAGTGTTTTTTCATTTTTACTGGTAAAATAGAATAACATTCCATTTTCATCAGAGAAATTAGCAATCGCCAATTCCATCAACTCTTTTGCTTTTAATAACCATTCTTCATTAAAATCTGCTTTGTAACTCGCAATCAATGCATCAATTAAAAAGCAATAATCTTCCAGAAATGCTGGTATCGCTGCTTTTTCGTTTTTTATGGTATGAAACAATTCATTCTTTACAAACAGATTATCCAATAAAAATGACATCGATTTTACAGCCGAATCATAAAACGATTTTTCGTTAAATACCACCGAACAATCCATCAAACCTTTAATAGCAATAGCATTCCAACTGGTTAATAATTTATTATCGAGCCCTGGTCTGATTCTATTTTCTCTTATTTTTAATAATTTATTTTGAAGGACATTTATTTTATTTTTAAATGCTTTTTCATCTAAATTAAATTGTGAAGCATAGTAATCATAAGTGTTTGCTCTTAACAAAATATATTGTTCATGTTCCCAGAAACCTAAATCGTTTATGTTATAATAAGCCTGAATGATTTTAAATTCCTCTTCATTTAAAATGGAAACCAATTCTTCCTTTTTCCAGGTATAATATTTCCCTTCAACACCTTCACTATCTGCATCTAAGGCCGAAAAGAAATATCCTTTTTCATGTGTTAATTCCCGTAAGATAAATGCAATGGTTTGAAAACAAATTTCCTTGTACAGTTCATTTCCCGATTCTTGGAAAGCAAAAGCATACAAACTGAGCAGTTGTCCATTATCGTACATCATTTTTTCGAAATGCGGAACTTTCCAAATACCATCCACAGAATAGCGCGCAAAACCTCCACCAATTTGGTCATAAATACCGCCCCAAGCCATTTTTTTTAAAGTTAAATGCACATGTTGCAACACCTCTTTTCTTTTAGAAAGATGCGCATACTGTAAAAGAAATAGGTAATTATTGGGCAATGGAAATTTTGGTGCACGATTCGGTCCTCCTTCTTCATTGTCAACAATCTGCATCCAGTTATTTACACCAGTTTCTAAATCTTCTTCTGAAATGGCATCTGATTTATTTTCTGCTTTAAATAATTCAGTTTGAATAATGCCTTTTTTTAATTGTTCAGCATAGGTTTTAACTTCTTCAATATCATTAGTATACAATTGATGGATTTGCTGAATTACCGCCAGCCATCCTTTTTTATGAAAATAAGTTCCACCATAAATAGGATTTCCATCAGGCATTGCAAAACAATTGAGCGGCCAGCCACCTTTGCCGGTCATCAACTGCACTGCTGTCATGTAGATTTGGTCAATGTCTGGCCTTTCTTCTCGGTCTATTTTAATGCAAATAAAATGTTGATTCATTAATGCTGCAACTTCCTCATCTTCAAAACTTTCGTGCTCCATTACATGGCACCAATGACAAGCAGAATAACCAATACTAATAATTAAAGGCTTGTTTTCTTTTTGAGCTTTTTCTAATAATTCGTTACTCCAGGGCTGCCAATCTACAGGATTGTAGGCATGTTGCAGTAAATATGGACTACTTTCATGTATTAAGGCATTGGGTTTTTTATTGGTATTTTCCATGATTAATTTATTCGTAGCCATTCATCAATAGCATCATATACAATATTTAATTCTTCCTCCGAAATGGTGTATGGAGGCGTAAAGTAAATTACATTTCCCAGAGGTCTTAAATAAATGCTTTTATTTAAAAAGTACGGAGTTATTTTTTCAGAAATAGGATTTAAATAGCCGCTTTCCTCATTGGTATTCAGTTCAATGGCGAGAATTGTCCCCAAAGTTCTTGCTTCTAAAATTTTGGGATGATGTTTAATTCTTGCTTTAAATTCAATGTGTTTTTTAGAAATAAAATCAATATTATTTAAACATTTTTCTTCTTCCAATAAATCAAGCGAAGCCAATGCTGCCGTGCAAGACAAAGGATTGGCGGTAAATGAATGCCCATGAAAAAATGTTTTTAATTTATCGTTGCTTAAAAATGCATTGTAAATAAATTCTGGCGCAACAGTTACTCCCAAGGGCAAAGTGCCGCCAGTTAAGGTTTTAGACAAACATATAATATCTGGTTGTTCGCTCAAATAATCTTTTGCAAATGCTTTTCCGGTTCTGTAAAATCCTGTAAATACCTCATCTGCAATGGTGATGATATTGTTTAATTTACAGATTTTAATGAGTTCAGAAAGCGTTTTCGCATCATACATTTTCATTCCATTTGCGCCCTGAACAAGTGGTTCAAAAATAAATGCAGCCGTATTTTTCTCAGAAATTAATACATTGAATTGATGTATTATTTCTTCTCTATTGCTTTGTTTGGGCGCATCAATAAAATGCACATTAAACAACAAATCATTAAACGGTGCACTAAATGCATTTCTCTCACCAACCGACATTGCTCCGAAAGTATCGCCATGGTAAGCGTTTTTCAGTGCAATAATTTTTTTTCTTGGTGCTCCAACATTAGCATAATACTGAAAAGCCATTTTTAATGCAACTTCTACACTCGTTGAGCCATTATCAGAATAAAAAATTCGGGAATAATTTCCATTTAATTTTTCAATTAATCTTTCGGCTAGTTTCACTGCAGGTTCATGCGTAAATCCTGCAAAAATTATATGGTCTAATTGCTCAATTTGTTCAGTAATTTTCTTCACAATATATGGGTGTGAATGTCCATGCGCATTTACCCACCAGCTGGAAGTAGCATCTAGGTATTTATTTCCATTTTCATCAAACAGCCAGCAACCTTCTGCTTTTACAATAGCAACAGGATGTGCAGCAGTTTTTGCCTGGGTGAATGGATGCCAAATAACCTTTAAATCCCGTTCGGAAATGGTCATAAATATTTAAATCTTTCTGCCTGTTCCAACACAAAAAATTTATCTATTATTTTACCTTCATCTATTCTCCCTAATAATTTAAATCCTGTCATTTCTAAAATAACAGATTCGGTTGCTTCATTCTCATTTCCATTAAAAATAATTCCTTTTACAGGAATATTTCTAACCATCAATGCTTCCGCTGAAAGTAAAGTATGGTTAATGCTTCCTAAGTAGTTTCTGCTTATCAGAATTACTTCTGCATTAAAATTTTTAATTAAATCAATGTACAATGTATTTCTTTTCACAGGAACCATTAATCCACCAGCACCTTCAATTATTAAATTGTTGTTTGTTGGAGGAAGTTGAATCAAGTTTATGTCAATTTCAATTCCTGCTTTTTCGGCAGAAGCATGCGGAGACATAGCGTAGGGCAGGGCATAGGCTTCTTCCCAACATTTACTATTTCTATTTGAAATTAATTTGTTCACTTTAATTCTGTCAGATTTTTTCAAATCACCTGCTTGCACAGGTTTCCAGTAATCTGCCTGCATTGCTTCACAAAGAATTGCTGATGCTACTGTTTTTCCTACATCGGTTCCGATGCCTGTTACAAAATAGTTTTTCATTGTATAAAATGTGTTATTGCTAATGTATATCCATTCAACCCTAAACC
The DNA here is from genome assembly GCA_027490225.1 of Bacteroidota bacterium. Taxonomy (GTDB): domain Bacteria; phylum Bacteroidota; class Bacteroidia; order M30B66; family M30B66; genus JAIXYK01. The sequence continues at coordinate 6,250 of JAIXYK010000040.1, forward strand.
AACAATACTACCTGCTGCATAGGGAGCGATATAGCTTTGATGTCTAAAATTCTCCCTTGCATAAATGTTACTTATATGAACTTCAATTACAGGTGTTTTAATTGCCGCCACACAATCTCCAATGGCCACAGAGGTATGTGTATAACCTCCTGCATTCAAAATTATTCCATCACAATTAAATCCATTTTCCTGTAAATTATTAATGATTTCTCCTTCCACATTACTTTGAAAATAAGTAAGTTGTATTTCAGAAAATTGGGACTTTAATTTTGATAAAAAGTCTTCAAATGTTTCTGTTCCGTAAATTTCTGGTTCGCGTAAACCAAGAAGGTTTAAATTTGGACCGTTGATGATATGAATGTGCATCGAAAATAAAATGTAAAAGTAAACAGAAATGGATTGGTCATCGACAATAAAAGGATTTGTTGCTTATTTAAAATTAGAAAGGTCACTTTCAGAAAATTCTATTGATGCTTATTGTAATGATGTTGAGAAATTATGGCAATTTTATCAAACACATGGCATGGATACCAATCCGCTTCAAGTAGAAGATGAACATATAAAAGGTTTGATTCAATGGGCTGCGGAATTGGGCATGCAAGCCAGAAGTCAAGCCAGAATGATTTCAGGCCTAAAGGCTTTTTTCAAATATTTAATGCTGGAGAATCTAATAGAAGTTGACCCATCAGAATTAATTGATGCACCTAAATTGGGCAGAAAATTACCAGACACATTAGATGTTACCGATATTGATAGATTAATTGGGGCAATAGATTTAAGTAAGCCCGAAGGTGAGCGTAACCGTGCAATGATTGAAACCCTTTACAGCTGCGGTTTACGTGTTTCGGAACTAGTAAATTTGAAACTTTCTGATTTACATTTTAATGCTGGTTTTGTAAAAGTTGTTGGGAAAGGAAACAAAGAAAGAATTGTTCCTGCAGGTAGTTTGGTTTCAAAAAGAATCAATGAATATATTGAAACTGTAAGGGTGCATATTCACATTAAAAAAGGCGAGGAAGACTTGATTTTCCTCACTTCCAGAGGTACACGTATGAGTAGGCAAATGGTATTTATTGCTATTAAGAAATTAGCTGTCGCTATTGGTTTGAAGAAAAGCATCAGTCCGCATACATTCCGGCATTCATTTGCTACATCATTGGTAGAGGGTGGTGCAGATTTAAGAGCTGTTCAGGAAATGTTAGGCCACGAAAGCATTACTACAACTGAGATTTATACGCATTTAGACAGAGAGTATTTACGACAGGTAATTACTTCTTTCCATCCAAGAGCCTGAGCGATAAAAGCTAAATATTGTCGTGAAGTTTACATACTTTTAATTTGAACCTTCTCGTTTAAGTTCCATAGGCAAAAAAAAAACTCACTATGGAAACTCCCTTCACATCCAGCTCCACGCTTTCATTCGATGAAATTGTGTTTGAGCAACGCAACAAAAATTATGGTGCATTCGAATTGCGCAGGTCTTATGAAAAGCATGTGAATATTGCATTTCTTATCACATTTTCTGCATTTGTTATTGTGACTTCTGGCGTGTTGATTCGCTCCTTATTTAAAACTCCAACTGTTGCAGAATTAACGAGAGATGCAGCAAATGACGTAAGGCAATTGAAAGAGATTGAAATTATTTTACCTGAAAAGCCTAAATTACCCGAAGGTGGTGAAAAAGCTGCAATTCCTCCGGTTGGAAAATCTGAAGTCCCTGAGGATTTGAAGCCAATAAAAGTGGAAGACAAACCTATTGTTGAGCCAAAGAAAGACGAAACAAAAGTAGATTCAATACCAGCAGGTTATAATTCCGAAGGAAATGGAAAAAAAGGAGATGTATTACCAACTGGAGGTGGGGGTGGAAAAGGTCCCGAAATAGGATCAGGTAATGGTGGAGTAGAAAAAAAGGATCCTACTTTCACAGATATTCCCCAAGTTATGCCCGAATTTCCTGGAGGAGAAGAAGCGCTTTTTAAGTTTTTAAAACGCAATTTAAGATTTCCAAGATTTGAGGAAAATAACTCATCAACAGTCTACGTAGCTTTTATAATTGGAGCTGATGGACAAATTGGAACTATAAGTATTTTGAAAAGTGGGGGAATTTCATTTGATGAAGAGGTTACCCGCGTGGTTTCGAAAATGCCAAAATGGAAACCAGGAGTGGAAAATGGAGAAAATGTGGCTGTTCGATTTAAAATGCCAGTAAAATTTAGGCAAGCCAATTAATCAGTTGTATTACAAAAGACTAAAAACAAAAAATCCCTCCGAAGAGGGATTTTTTTATGCTAATACTGCAGATTTAAAAACTTGATCTATTTTTTCTGCTAAGTGTTTATCTTTTTCTGTGATAGTATTTTCTTCATCATGAGTGCATAGGAAAATATCTACTTTATTATATACATTCCTAATTTCCGGATGATGATTGACTCTTTCAGCAATTAATGCTACTTTTGTTAAGAAAGCAAAAGCTTCCACGAAGTTTTTGAATTCAAATGATTTATGAAGTTTTCCTTCTGTTGTATTCCACATATTTTCTAAATCTTTATAGGGAGGCAAACTTAACGCGAAATTGATTGATATAATGTTAAAAAGTGTGAATTTTCTCTCAGTTGGTTCAAGTGTTCATAAGTATTACAGGATACTTTGTGTAACTATAACACTTACAATAATTTGTGAATTATTAAGTGCACAGGTTCCTTTTAATTTTGAGCTTGAAAAGCAAGCCATTAAAGAGAAAAGCAAATTCAATGGTTCTAGCAGAAGTAATGAGAATGAAAACAATATTGACATTACTTATTATAATTGTAGATGGAAAGTAAATCCTGAAGTGCGTTTTATTGAAGGCGTTGTAGGTATTCATTACAAATACGGTGAACTATACAATGGAACTGTTCAATTTGATTGCAACACATCCTTGATAATTGATTCTATCATTCATAATGGCGCTCAAATTTTATTTTCACATTTAGATAATCAGATAAAACTTACTATTGAAGGCAATACTTCCGAAGCAGTTGATTCTGTGGTGATTTTCTATCATGGTATTCCGGAAAGTTCTGGTTTCGGTTCTTTTGAAATCGACACCACTTCTCTAGGCAATCCTTGCATGTGGACGCTTTCTCAGCCTTTTGGCGCAAAAGATTGGTGGCCTTGCAAGCAATCCTTATTAGATAAAGCTGATTCTATAGACATTACTGTGAATGTTCCAGTCGGGAATTATGTGGCAAGTAATGGTTTGTTAGTTTCAGAAGATACAGTAAACAATATGCTGGTTGTACATTGGAAACATCGATATCCGATTGCAACTTATTTAATTGCTATAGCAGTTAGTAATTATGAGCGTTACAGCGAATTAGTTCCGCTTTCAACCGGGGATTTATTGATAGAAAATTATGCATTCCCTGAAGATAGAGGAGAATGGGAATGGTTAAGCTTTAACACCAACCAAGCAATTCAGTATTTTGATAGCTTATTTGTACCCTATCCATTTATGCGAGAAAAGTATGGGCATGCACAATTTGGTTGGGGTGGAGGAATGGAACACCAAACCATGAGTTTTATGGCCGATATTGGTTCTTGGTTAATGTCGCATGAACTGGCGCACCAATGGTTTGGAGATTTTGTTACTTGTGGTTCATGGAAAGATATTTGGCTCAACGAAAGCTTTGCAACTTTTTCAACAGGTTTATTTTATGAACGTTTCTCAGATGGGTTTTTTCCCATTTGGAAGTCTTCTCAACGAGATTATATAATGAGTATGCCAGGTGGAAAAGTGATAGTTACTGATACAACTCAAGTAGATTCAATATTTAATCCAAGATTGACCTATTCTAAAGGTGCTGCAGTGCTGCAAATGCTTAGGAAAACCTTAGGTGATGAACTGTTTTTTGAAGGGCTGAGGTCGTATTTGAAGGATACAACTTTAGCAACATGTTTTGCTTACACCAGCGATTTTGTTAGACATATGGAATTAGTTTCTAACAAAGACTTAACACTTTTTTTTAATCAATGGCTTGAAACTGAAGGCTATCCTGTTTTGAATATTGAATGGTATCAAATAGATGGTAAATTGAAGTTAAATGTTGTTCAGAACCACAGTATAACTGATGTTGAACCTTTTACTTTTGAGTACCCTATATTTTTGTATGGTAATGGAATGGAGCAAGTTAGATGGGTAACTATTAATTCTTCAAGTGCAGCTTTTGAGTTTGACATTCCCTTTTCAATTGATAGTATAAAAGCTGATGTAGATTTTGATTTTTTAGTAAAAACAACAATAAATCAAATCTCAACAAATGAAGCTACTTCTCTTCTTGTTTATCCTAATCCTGGCAACGGAAATTTTACTTTCAAAAGTACTCGCAAATTAGTGTTAGAAGGTGCAATTTTGGTGAATGCTATTGGTCAAGAAGTTCAATTTGATTTTCAACTTTCATCCGAAGGATTTACGGGAAAGTTAGTTTTGGAATCACTGATAAATGGCCTTTACTTTTTAAAAGTTAAAAGAGAAGACGGCTCATTTGCAGTTGCGCATTTCATTGCGAATTAATTAAGAATTTTAATTGTTTAATATCTTTTATATAGGTATTAATACTCATTTGTTGCGCATAGTTGAAACAAATGTGAATTATATAAATCATTTTTTATTCCATGTAAGAATTAAGTATAAATTTGTATTTTAATTCAAAGTTGAAAAAGGGTTGATTTTAGATCTGTATTTTTTTAAAATCGCATAGCATGACTGAAAATATTTACATAGAATTCCGCGTTCTTATTTTACAAAAAGGAGAAAAAACTATGCACGTTTTAGCAAGTTTGGCCTCATTTTTAGTTGTAATAAGAATTCAATTTGTGTTGAAATGTAACAGTTTGTTAGGTTTGCTTACTCCAGAATCCTTTAGGAAAATAACCTTCAAAGACAAATTTCGTTTATCAGTTCGTTTTTCACACCTAAATGCACTGCGAATGACTCAATTTTCCATTCCGAACTTCAATTTCGATCATAAACTAACTGACAATAGAGCAGCTGAAGCTTTTTATTGTCAATCAGCTCGTTCAGCTATGTCAACCACAAAATTACCTAACATTAATTAATATGGAAACAACTACTACACACAAAAGTATTTTCCGTGCTTTCAATTTAAACTTTAATAGCCAATGGTTTTTAAGGTTGTTTTTTATTTGTTTAACTCTTGTTTTTAGCCTTTATGCAAGTGCTCAAAGCACAACAGTTACTACTGGAAATTGGAATGTACCAGCTGTATGGGGAGGAACAGTCCCTCCTGCAGGTAACAATGCTGTTATTGCAAACAATGTTTCCATTACTTCAAACGTAACAATTAATGACTTAACCATTAATGCTGGAACTACATTAACAATGACAGGGGCTTTTACTTTAACTGTAAATGGGAGCTTAACTGTTAACGGAACTTTTGCAGGAGGTACAGGAACAGGGACAATTACTGTAGCGGGAAATACGGTTTTGAATGGAACTGGAGCTATAAATTTAGTTTCTGGTAGTTTTACCACAACAGGAACAACTACTCTTAATGGTACATCTTCAATAAATGATGCGACCACTGCAGGTACAAATACTTTTACTGGTTTATTAACTATAAATTCAGGAACATCATTTACAAATACTGCAAATGCACCAACTTACATTTTTGGAGGCGGTATAACAAACAACGGAACTTTCAATAAAGTTGGAACAGGAGCAGTAGCGCTTAATGGAGCAAATGCAATTGGTGGAACTTCAGCTTTGAACATCCCAGGTACTGTAACAATTACTGGGAATAAAACAATGGATAACACTGGTGGTCTTACATTTCCTGGAAATGTGACTATAGCTGCAGCAACAACTTTTACAAATAACGGAACTGTGAGTATTACGGGTACATTAAATGGAGGAAATGCTGCAACTTCTATTTGGGTAAATGCAGCTAATTCCACATTAAACTATGCAAACACTGCTGCACCAATGGCCACTGGAGTGCTTACAGCTTCAGCTTCGCCAAACACTGTAAATTACAGTACAGGAGGACAAACTATAGAGGGAGCAGATTATCATACGCTTACTTTAGGCGGATCAACAGTAACTAAAACTTTAAACGGAGCAACTACAGTAGCAAATGCATTTACTATTCCATCAACAATTACATTGGCAAACAGCACATTCGCATTAACATTGCCCAACACCACAATTAATGGAGCATTAACTTTAGGCGCTGGGAATTTTACAGCTTCAGGAACAATTGCCAACAATGGAACTTTTACTGCTGGTGGAGGAACGGTTACTATCGCAGGAGCGATTACCAATGGAGGGACTTTCACTTTAGGGGCTGGAAACTTTACAGCATCTTCTACATTTACAAATAACTCAACTTTTAACGATGGCAATGTTGGAGGTGTAAACATTTTTACTGGCCTTTATACAAATGCAGGAACATTTACAAATATAACGAATGCTCCACTTGATTTTAGAGGCGGCCTAACCAATAACGGAACAATGACTGCTCCGGGAACTGGAACAATGACATTTTCTACCAATACACAAACTATTACAGGAACCAACGCCATTACTTTTGCAGGACCAGTAGTAGTTGCATCTGCTGTTACATTTAACAATTCAGCTACATATAGTTTCTCATCAACATTTACAACAAATGTTGGAGGTTCTGCTACTTTTGCAGGAACTGGAGCAACAACAATTACAGGAGCAACTGTCTTAAATGGTAATTTTACATTAAATGCTGGTGTGCCAATTACACATTCTGGAGCAGTAACTATTGGAGCTGGTACAAATTATCAAGCAAATGGAATTCCTACTATAAATGGCGCATTAACTGGAGTAAATGCTACTACTTCAATATTTACATTAGGAGCAGGTTTAACCTTAACATATTCTGCCGCTGCCGCGCCGATGGCAGGTGGAGTGTTGGATGCGTCTGCTACAGGAACCACTGTAAATTATTCAGGTGCAGCCCAAACTATTGCAGGCGGTATTTACAACAATCTAGTTTTAAGTGGCACTAACACAAAAACATTAGGAGGAAATACAACTGTAAATAATGCATTTACGATTTCCTCACCTATTACGTTATCAAACAGTACATTCTCTCTTACACTTTCAAATACAACTATTAATTCTGGTGGAATTTTAACTGGCGGTGCTGGAAGTATAATTGCAAACGGAACTGTAATAAATAATGGAACTGTTACGGCTGGTGCAGGTGCATTTACTGTTGCAGGAGCAATTACAAATGGAGGAACCTTTACTTTAGGCGCAGGGAACTTTACAGCATCTTCAACTTTTACAAATAACTCAACCTTTAACGATGCTAATGTTGGAGGTACAAATGTTTTCGCTGGACTTTACACAAATGCTGGAACATTTACAAATGCAGGAAATTCTCCACTTGATTTTAGAGGAGGCCTTACAAACAATGGAACAATGACAGCTCCTGGAACAGGAACGATGACATTTTCTACTAACGCTCAAACAGTTACAGGAACTAATGCCATTACTTTTGCAGGACCAGTTGTAGTTTCATCAGATGTAACCTTTGATAATACAGCTACATATACATTTTCTTCTACTTTTACCGTGAATGCAACTGGTTTAGCCACATTCACAGGTACAGGTGCTTCAACAATTGCAGGAATTTCTACCTTAAATGGGGATTTCACTTTAGATGCAGGAACCGCAATAACACAAACAGGAGCTGTAAACATTGGCAACAATACTACATACCTTGCCAATGGTATTCCAACAATTGCAGGAGCTTTAACTGGAGCAACGGGAACATCGGTGTTTACATTGGGTGCAGGTTTAACTTTGGTATATACGAATGCTGCAGCACCTATGGTGGGTGGTGTATTTGATGCATCTGCAACTGGTACTACAGTGAATTATGCCAGAAATGGCGACCAAACAATTGCTGGTGGTATTTACAATAACTTAGTGTTAAGTGGAACCAGTAGTATAAAAACCTTAGGTGGAAATACTACAGTAAATAGTGCATTTACAATCCCTTCTCCAATAACATTTGCAAACAGTACATACTCTATTACACTTCCAAATACAACCATTAACTCAGGTGGAATTATAACAGGCGGTGCTGGAAATATTATTGCAAATGGAACTATACTTAATAATGGAACTCTTACTGCAGGTGGAGGAACATTTACAGTTGCAGGATCAATTACCAACAATGGAACTTTTACGGCTGGTGCTGGTGCATTTACCGTTGCAGGAGCAATTACAAATGGAGGAACTTTTACTTTAGGTGCAGGGAACTTTACAGCATCTTCAACTTTTACAAATAACTCAGCCTTTAACGATGGGAATGTTGGAGGTACAAATGTTTTCGCTGGACTTTACACAAATGCGGGAACATTTACAAATACAGGAAATTCTCCACTTGATTTTAGAGGCGGCCTTACAAACAATGGAACAATGGCAGCTCCTGGAACTGGAACAATGACATTCTCAACCAACACTCAAACTGTATCAGGAACAAATGCCATTACTTTTGCAGGACCGGTAGTAGTTTCATCAGATGTTACATTTAATAATACTGCAGCTTATGGTTTCTCTTCAACCTTTACAACTAATGTTGGAGGTTCTGCCACTTTTGCAGGAACTGGAGCAACAACAATTACTGGAGCAACCATCTTAAATGGTAATTTTACATTAAATGCTGGTGTTCCGATTACACATTCTGGAGCAGTAACAATTGGAGCAGGTACAAATTATCAAGCTAATGGTATTCCTTCAATTGTTGGAGCATTAACTGGTTTGAATGCAACTACTTCAATATTTACATTAGGTGCAGGTTTAACTTTAACATATTCAAATCCTGCCGCTCCAATGGTTGGTGGTGTACTAGATGCATCCGCTGCTGGAACCACTGTAAATTATGCCAGAAATGGAGACCAAACCATTGCAGGAGGTATTTACAATAACTTAGTGCTAAGTGGAACCAGTGGTATAAAAACCTTAGGTGGAAATACTACTGTAAATAATGCATTAACAATTCCAGCAGTTAATACACTTGCTTTAGCTGGGTTCGACTTTACAGCTTTAAGCACTATTTCAAACAGTGGAACATTTAATGATGCCGCTGCTGCTGGTATAAATATAATAACAGGTTTGTTTACAAACACAGGTACTTTTTCTGCCAGTAACAATCCTTCTTTTGAATTTAGAGGAGGTTTAACAAACAATGGTACTATGACCGGTACAAGCGGAGGAACTTATTCTTTTACCACTAACCCACAAACAATAACAGGTAGTAATGCTATTACTTTTGTTGGACCAGTTGTAGTTTCTTCTGATGTAACTTTTAACAATACAGCCACATATACTTTCTCAAGTACTTTTACTAATACAGGTATTGTTAATTTCACAAATACAGGAGCTGTAATTTTTACTGGTATAGCTACTATTAACGAAGCTTTTACTGGGGCAGCCGGAAAGACATTAACTCATAATAATGCCGTTACAATAGGTGCAAATACAACTTATACTTGTAATGGTACTTCAACAATTTCTGGGGTTTTATCTGGAGCTAGTGCGAATGCAATTTTTTCATTAGGTACAACTGGAACTTTAAACTATTCTAACGCCACTGCACCTATGGCTACGGGGCAATTAGATGCTGTAGCAACAGGCTGTACTGTTAATTATTCAGGAGGAAATCAAACTGTTCAATCTTCTACATATTATAATTTAGGATTTACGGCAACTGGTACTAAAACTATTCCTGATGTTTCAGTTTTAGGTAACTTTATTAGGACTGCAGGCACACCAAGTTTTGTAGCAAACTCTGTGGTGTCTTTTAAAGGCGGCGACAATGCAACAATCAGCTTTAATAACTTAGGAGTGTCTTTTCAAAACTTAGTAGTTGATAAAGCTTTATCTGCAACAGTAACAATTGTTCCTGGTGGTGCAGTTACAACATCTTGTATCTCACTTTCAATTCCAAATGGTACACTAAACTTAGGAACTACTGCCACAACTTTTAATGTTACTGGTGATTTTACAGGAGCAGGTGGATTTAATATGAGCGGTGGAACGCATACTGTAAATTTAACCGGCGTAAATAACTCAATTGGCACTTTAACTTCGGCAGGTCCCGCACTTGGAACAATAGTATATAACAGAGCTGGAAATCAAAACATGATTGCCTCTCCAAACTACAGAAATGTTACTCTGAGTGGTTCTGGAACTAAAAATCTTTCAGGCGCAATGACAGTAAATGGAGCTTTAAATTTAAGTACAAACTTATTTTTAAACTTAGGTGGTTCTGATTTAACTTTAACTCCTACTGCAACATTAGCAGGTACATTCTCTGCTTCAAGAATGATTTTGACGGATGGTACAGGTAACTTTATTAAACAAGGAACTACTAACGCGCATTTTACTACAAATATACCTGCAGGTCTGTTTCCTTTAGGTGGAGTAGGTGGATTGTATACACCATTCACAATAAGCTCATTGTCGGCTACTTATACTGGTACGGCAGCAATTTCAGTTAGAGCAGTTCCTTTACGTCAACCAAATGTACCTTATTTTAATAATGCGCTTTCAAAATATTGGAAAATAGAAACAACTAATATTTCAGGAATTTCAGCAAATGCATCTTTTGTTTATATGCCTTCTGAAGCTCCTTTACCAATTGGATTATATGAACCAAGAGTATGGAACGGTACTTCTCTAGCTGCCGTTGCAGGTCCTTCAGCAGCCGGAGCAAATCCTTTTTCTACAACAGCTACAACTTTTTTAGCTGGAGAATGGACTGCAGTTGACCCAACAATTAGAACAACACTATATTCTTATCAATCTGGAGATTGGTCTGACTTAAATACATGGACAACAGATCCTTCTGGTTCTACGTTAATTTCTTCTATCATTCCGGGAGCTGGAGATCAGGTAGTAATATTATCGGGAAGAACTGTAAATACAGCTGTTGCAAGAACTATTGGGCAAATTGAAATTGAGGATGGAGGTATTTTAGATTTAGGGACAACTACTGGTCATAATTTAGGAACCGTTAGTGGAGAAGGAAGACTTCGTTTGCAAACCACTACATTCCCAACAGGAAATTTCGCTGCATTCTCAGCTGCAACAGGCGGGACTGTAGAATATTATAATTTACCTGGAGGTCCTGCAAATGTGCTTTCTAACACACAATTGGTATACAATAATTTAGAGTTTACAAATTCCACAGGAACTAATTACACTGTGAATACAAATTCTGATTTAACCATTAATGGGAATTATTTGTCAAACAGAACATCTGGTGATATTATAGTTAACATCGGAAACCTTGCCACTTCTTGGTCATTAGTATTTAATAAAAATGTTACAATAAATGCTGGTACAACCTTAAAAGCTGCAAATTACAATGCAACACATGATGTTACAATACATGGTAATTTAAGTGTTGATGGAACACTAAATTTTACAAATGGAGCGGCAAATGTAAATTCAACTACAGGTGCTATTACTGTTCTTTTTAGAGGTGCTGTTGCCAATACTACAGCAACTTTCGGAGCTGGATCCTCTGTTAAGTTTTACGATTTTACTGTTACCAAAAATGATGGTTTTGAATTGTTTGTAAGTTCTTCTCCTTCAGCAACTGTATTGTTCCACGGACGAGGTGATGTTTTAACTGTAACAGTTGGAACCTTAAGATTAGGTGCTAATTTAACCATTCCTGCTCTTGGTGATGGCGTAGGTAATTATGATTTGGGAGCTCCGGGAGTACTTCCTGTTTTATGGATAGATGGAGCTAATGTAACTTGCACAGCATCAGGCGCTATAGTGCCATACGGTACATTTAAAATATCTTCAGGCTCTTTCACATTTACAGTAGGTCAAGCCGCTGTGGTTGTTAGAGAGTCAGGTTTATTCCAAATTGATGGAGGAACAGTAAATATGAATTTATTTAGAACCTCTACTACTGCTGTTACTCACAGAGGTTCGTTTGTTATGAATGGAGGAACACTTTCATTAAGCGGAAGTACAAGTTCAGAAATGAATTTCTATGCAATATTATCTTTACCTTATCCTGAAAATGTATTTAAAATGACTGGTGGTGTTATAAATATTACCAGGGTAAATACAGGCAGTATTACTGTAAACGGAGGTATTATGATAGCATCAGCTCCTCAAAATTACGATGTAACCGGTGGGACATTAAACGTGAACGTTACCGGAAATCAAAATTTTGATATCACTTCTACCGCGCCTTTTTACGATTTGAATTTAGGTCGCGTTTCAGCTGGCACAGGTCAAGTAAGATTGAATACGATGAATTGGTCGTATGATGGAAATGCAGGTAATACTGCAACAATATCTGGTCAACCATTAACGGTGCTTAATAACTTAAACGTAAATGCTGCTACAGCTTTAGTTTTTAACACAAATGGTTTTAATTTAAATGTTGGTAGAAACTTTAACCTAAGCTCAGCAGCAACATCATTAACGACAGGTGCTAATACATTAACTTTTAACGGTAATACAGCACAAGCCTTTACTGTAAACGGAACAATTACAGCACCAGGTTTAAACAATTTAACAATTAACAAAGGAAGTGCGAGTACATTAACGTTAGCAGGTTCAGCTGCAACTATTACAGCTGCTGGAGCTTTAAATTTATTAAACGGAACACTTGCTGATAATGGTAAAACATTAAACGTTGGCGGTAATGTTATAAATAGTGCCACACACAGTGGAACTGGTAAAATTGTATTAAACGGTACAGCTATACAAACTGTTGGAGGAACTGGTAATGGTGTTTTCCAAAATTTAGAAATTGCAGGTGGCCCTGCTATTGTTTCTGCAACCAATACAATTAGAATAAATGGTAATTTGAATATGGCTACAAACCGTATCTTCAATATTGCAATTTATCGCTTAATGTTACAAGCAACATCAGCAATAACAGCTGTGCCAGGTGCATTTGGTGCATCAAGATTTATTGCAACTGATGGTTTTCAATCTGATGGAGGTATTGTAAAACCTTACAATTCTACTGCTGCATTCTTATTCCCATTTGGTACAGGAACTAATTACATGCCTGCAACTATTCAGTTTAGTGCGGCACCTAGTGCATATGGTACTATTGATGTTAGACCAGTTGCTGCTAAACAATTGTATGTAACCGATGCTCCTAATGCTATTACTGCATACTGGAAAGTTCGTCAAACTGGCTTTGCTGGTGTTCCCGCTAATTCAGTGAACTTAACATTTAATTATGGTACATTACCAGATAACTTAGCTTACATTCCTGGTTATTATAACTACCAATCTATTGCTTTTACTACAATTAACGATGTTACGAAAGTAAACGAAACAACAAAAAATATTAGTTTCGACAACGTGAGTTACTTTAATGGTGATTTTACTGCAGGTACTTTGTCAGCATTCGGCGTTGTAGTTCCATATTATAGCCGTGCAAATGGTAATTGGAACAATAATACTACTTGGTCAAATGTTGGTTTTGGTGGCGCTATAGCACCAGGAATACCAAATGCATCAGTTCCGGTTTTTATTGGAGATGGGATTTCTTATTTCCATACAGTTACTGTAATAGCCAACAATACGGTTTCAGGTTCTTTAATTGTAGATGCAGGATCTGTTTTAATTTTAGGTACAACAACTGGACATAATTTTGGTGCATTGCCTTATGCTACTGCAGGAGGGGCTGGTACAATTAGAATTTCTTCTGCAACTCCGGTTGCAGAATTTCCTGCAGGTGACTTTGGGGTTTTCTTCACTGCAGAAGGAGGTACTACTGAGTATATAACTAATGGTACTTCATTTACATTACCTTTAGTAACAGCTGCCCCTACAAGTGCTCAAATTAGATCATATAAAAATCTAGTTCTAACTCCTTCCGTTGGTTTATCTATTAAGATGCCAAACAGAGATTTGGAAATAATTCAGAATTTATTTATTACTGGGAATGCAGCTGGTGTTGCCCTGCTAAACGACGCTTCAGCAAAAACATTAACTGTTCGAGGCAATTTAAACCTTACCTCTGGTATACTTAGATTTCCTGGAACATTTGCTCAGGCTGCTAGCGTAGAAGGTGATATTACAATAGGAACTAATGGAACTTTAGATGTGGATAATTCAGGAGCTGTTTCAAATTCAATCAACTTAACTGGAAATTTAACAGTTAATGGAGTAATTGACTTGAACAAAGCAAGTAAAGGTAATTTTACATTTATAGGTAATTTAGATAAAGTTATTACCGGTACGAATGGTTCTGCATCAGCATCATTTAACAATATTACTGTAAACAAAGGAGTAGGTCAAACTACACTTTTAAATGTTGATTTGGCAGGTGCATTTATTGCACCAACTAATAATTGGCTAACGCTTCAAAACGGAACTTTTAGACTATCTAAAGCTACTACTATTACTTTAACAGATCAAGCTGCTACCAGCTTCTTGCTTCCTTCGGCTGCTATTTTATCTATTAACCATGCTTCTGCTGTGGTAAACGTTGCAATGGCAAATGCAGATAATGCAGAATTTATTTTGGCAGGAAAATTAGAAATGTTAAACGGTACAATGAATATAGGTAATACTGCAAATAACAGACACAATGACTTGGAATATGCAGCTACTGAAACACCAACTTTAGAAATCCGTGGAAACAGCCAATTAAATGTAAATGGACAAATAAGAAGAAGTGTAAGTGTATTACTTGGTTCATTAATTTACAACCAACAAGACAATAGTACAGTGCTAGTTAGAGGTAAAAACCCTGGTGTTGCTGGTAACTTTAACTTAAATAGAGGGAAGTTCGAAATAACAAATCCAGGAAGTCAATTTAATATGAGTGGTAATGCTTTATTAATTGTTGATAGAGGTGGATTGGCAAGTGGTATATATGGAGATGTATTTATTGATCCTTCAGCTTCTAATATTACAGGTGGAGAGATTAGAGTAGGTACTTCACTAACCGCAGGCTCTGAAGGAACTTTCTTGTTTAATTCTACAGTTCCTTTATGGAATGTAACTGTAGATGGAACAATTGCCGCCAAAACTCTTAGATTGTTAAATAACCCATTAATAGTGCAAAGAGATCTAGCTATTAGAGGTAGTTCTATTTTTAATGCTAATTCGTTAGATGTTACAATTGGTGAGGATTTAACAAACGAAAATCCTAATTCTGCAACTGGACTTAGTTTTGGTGGTTATCAAGTGATTAGTGCAAGTCAAGTTACCACTCTAAATGGAACATTAAGTAATCAAACCATAACTGGTGCTGCTGGAAACCTAACAAACTTTGCAAATCTTGTTGTCAACAATACTTTTGCTACGGGTGCTTTAAATTTAGCTACAAATTCAAATATTCGTATAAATAACAATTTCAGTGCTTTGGCCGGAAATATAAACGGTGGATCAAATAATATAACAGTTCTAGGAAATACAGTTAACAATGTAAACATCAACAATACAGGTGCTGGATATTTTGTTTCAAATGGAACTTCACAACAAGTTATTTCTGGAAATGGACTTGGTACTTTTGGAAACTTCAGAATTAACAATGCTGCAGGAATTGAAACATCAGTTCCATTGACTATTAGCGGAGATGTGAATTTTGTAAATGGTATTTTCTATATCAATAATCATCTGTTAACATTAACAGAAACAGCTGCAATATCAGGTGTTACAAATGAAAGCAGAATGTTCAGATTAAATGGAGTACTGAGTGATGGAGGTGTTAGAAAGCTATACCCTGCTGCAGCACAAAATTTCACATTCCCAATCGGTATTACGTTGAAATATGCGCCCGTATCTATCAATGCAACAACTAATAGCAATGCAGGATCGGTAACTATTAAACCAATAAACGTAAAACACCCTGCAACAACAGACCCTTTAGATAAAGAGTTAACTTTCTACTGGAATACATCTTCAACGGGATTTGCGCCAAGCTCAGTATTTACCCATGTATATAATTATGTAAACTCAGATGCTGCAAACGGAATTGAAATTAACTACCGTGCAGGAAGATTCTTCAACAATGTTTGGTCACCTCAATTTGGTATACCAAGTACAGTGAATGCCGCTGCTAATACAATTACACTTTCTGGTGTGAATTATTTAAATGGAGATTACACAGCTGGAGAACAAACGGAATTTGATCAATTACTTGTGTTCTATAGCAGAAATGCAACTTTAGGTGGAAACTGGAATGATCCAAATGCTTGGTCAACAGACCAGATTTTACAGCACACTGGTCCAGCTGCAGGTACTTTCCCAACTTCTAATACAGTTGTTATTGCTGCTGGCCATACCATTGTTGGTAATACTAACAACTTGAATGCACCATTGGCAACAATTAATGGAACATTGAATTTGAATAATTCAATTGGTCATAATTTCGGTACAGTATCAGGAACAGGAACAATAAGAATGACTCCAACTGTTGCTAATCAATTTATTTTCCCTGGAGGTAATTACACAGCGTTTATAACTGCTGGTGGTGGAACATTCGAATACAGTTCAACTGCTACTGCTGCTTTACCTAGTCAAAGTATTTACAATAATGTATTGTTTACTGGTGCTGGTTCTAAAACTATGGCAAACACTGATTTATTGGTGAATGGAAACTTTACTGTAAACGCTGGTAATGTAGCAAACACTTTTAATAAGAACATTACCTTAAATGGTGATTACACAAGCTTACCAGGAACTGCTGGTTTTACAGTTGGTACTGGAACAGTTTCTATGGTTGGAGGGAACCAAACACTTTCAGGTTCAGCCAATTTCTATCGTTTAATCATAAATGGAGCAGGTGTTAAAACATTTAATGCATCTGTAACTGTAAGCAATGAGTTACAACTAAACAATGGTGTAATCGCCACCGGTTCTAATTCAGTTTCATTAAACGCGGCAGCAACAATCTTAGGTGGTTCTGCTACATCTTATGTGAATGGATTTTTACAACGATTCATTCCAAGTGCTACTTCTTCGAGGACATTCCCTATTGGAGACAACACAGCATATACTCCGGTAAGCATTTCATTTACTGGTGCAACAAATTCTGGTGGAAACATTACGCTATCTACTTCTGCAGGAGATAACTCTAATATTGATCCAGTGGTTTTGGATGCCAATAAGTCGGCAAATAGATTTTATACCATAACTAATTCTGGTGTTTCTGGATTCACTGCTGCTTCTGTAGTATTTAATTTTGTAAATACAGACCTTGACGGAGGAGCTAATCCAGCTAATTTTGAAGTAGGCAGATATGCAGCAAGTGTTTGGTCATATCCAACAGTTGGAATTAGAACTGCAACTTCTACACAAGCTGCAGGGTTGACTCCAGCACAGTTATCTGGTCAATATCAATTGGCTGAATTGTACATTGGTGGAATTGTTTGGAATGGTAACATAAGTGGTGATTGGAATAACACAGGAAACTGGACTCCTCCAACGATACCAACAATCGCAGATAATATTACAATTGCAATTGGAACTGTTGCTCAACCTTCTTTCTTAACTGGTGGAAATGGATTTTGTAAAAACATAACTTTTGAAGCTGGTGCAAACATGACAGTTCCTTCGTCAAAAATGTTAACCATTTCGGGTAATATTACATCTGTAAATACATCTATAAATGGAAGCGGTACTGTAAAAATTACTTCTCCAGCCGCAGTTCACTCTGGAAATACATCTTTCTTTGGAGAATTGAGCATCGCAACAGGGGCTAATTTAACCACAAATAATGGCGTTACAATTAAAAGTGGAGGTTCTTTAATGCACGGTGCAGGTACAGCTGGTGCAGGTGGAAATGTTACTGGCAATGTTAAAGTACAAAGAACCGGTACTTCAGCTAATGCTTATAACTATTGGTCTTCTCCAATATCTAATGGTAATGTTAGCGTGTTAGGAGGAAATAGATATTTTTATAACCCAACTTCAGCTACAAGTTCTTCTGCTCAAGGACTTAGACAAGGTTGGTTACCTGCAACAGGCTCAATGACAAACGGTAGAGGTTACATTGCAACAGCATCGGGAACAGTAACGTTTAATGGTCCTGCAAATAACGGAAGTATAAATTATGGTCCGCTAAGTTTAGGAACTTTTACAAATTTTAACCTGATTGGTAATCCATACCCATCAGCTATTTCAGCAAGTGCTTTTGTCGCTGCAAATCCTCAAATTAATGGTAGTGCTTTGTATTTCTGGGATGATGATGGAACTGCTGGAGGTGGTTGGAGCGCATCAGATTATGCTGTTTGGAACAATTTAGGTTTTGTTTCTGGGCCTAATAGTGCTACCGTATTCACTGGAAATATTGCTTCAGGACAAGGATTCTTCGTAGACGCAACAGCTTCAACAACTGCTCAGTTTAATAATACAATGAGAACTGCTGTAAACAATGCATTTTTCGAAGAACAAGCTATAGAGCGTTTATGGATAAGCGTAACTACTGCTGCAAATGACTATAACGAAACATTAATTGCTTTTAAAAATGATGCAACTGATGATGCAGACCAGCAATATGATGCACTAAAAATGCGTGGAAATGAAAATATTGCTTTGTATACTATTATCGGAAACAATGATTATGCAATTCAAGCATTGCCTACTTTGAATGCCGATAAAATGCTGCCTTTAGGTATAGATGCACCTGTTTCTGGTCAACAAACATTAAAACTAAAACAAATAGATCATATACCTGCTTCAGCACAAGTTATCTTGGAAGATACTAAATTAGGAGTGTTTCAAAATTTAAGAACTAATCCGATTTATGTCTACAATTTCGAGAGTACTACTGATACTGACCGTTTCAGATTACATTTTAAACCAGCTGTAAAATTGGTTGCATCTACCGAAAGTTGTGCATCAAATGATGGAACAATTCTTATAAATAGTAACTCAGCAACTACTTGGGACTATTCAGTTTTAAATAGTAACGGTGCAACAATTGCTTCTGCAACTAATTTCTCAGGAAATGCAATGTTAGAAAACTTAGCTGCAGATATCTATACAGTTAACTTAAGTAACCAGTTTGGAACTTTTGTTCAAGAAGCAATAGAAATTCAAGGTGGCGAAGGTGTTACAGCCAATGTTTATGCTTCTGCAAATGAAGTGGAAATATCAGATGCTGCTGTATCTTTTACCGCAACAGTAACTGGAGCAACAGATATTACATGGAATTTTGGTGACGGAACTATTGTTACTGGAATTTTAAATCCTGTACATTATTATACAAGCCCAGGTACTTACTCAGTTAGTTTTGTTGCTTCAAATGCAAGCTGTATGGAAATGAAAAACATCGATATTCGTGTTATTAGTGAAATTACAGGTATAGAAAAAACCGAGAATCTTGTGTTTAATGTTTATCCAAATCCAGCTTCCGATAATACTGTTATAAACTTGAATTTATCTGAAAGAGAAGATGTGTTAACCGTTTTCTTAATTGATGAAACTGGTAAATTAATACAAACAGAGAAATATGAGCAATTAGATAAAAAAGCATCAGTTATTTTACCGGTAAGTAATTTAGCTGCAGGGATTTATCAAGTATTAATCCAAGGAAAACAATTCAGTTCAGCTGCAAGATTAACAGTTGTTCATTAATAATCACTAAAATTCAAAAGCCTGATATTTCAAAAGTATCAGGCTTTTTTTATCTATGAGAAAATTAATTAGTATTTGTACACTCTTTTTTGTGTTTCAATTAGGTGCCTCTGCGCAGCAAAATGAGTTTTTCGATGATATTTTTTTAGAAAGGGTATGGTTGAGTATTACCAATTCTAATGGTATCTATAATGAGACCTTAATAGCATTTAAACCAGATGCAACTTTGGATGTAGACACAGCTTATGATGCAGAAAAATTAATTGGCTCAGAAATCTTATCGCTTTACACTAAAATTGGAAATGGTAATTATGCAATTCAAGCGCTCCCTTCTTTAACATTTGATATGAATGTAACTGTAGGAATCAATTCAAATATGAGTGGCCCTTTAACTTTTGCCTTACAAGAAGAATTGAATTTTTCTCCAGGTGCCCAATTGATTATTGAAGATAGTAAAACTGGAATCTTTCATAATCTTAGAAATGAGCAGAGTTTTACTTTTGATTTTGATTATCAGATGGATACGTTAAGATTTATTGCTCATTTTAAGCCTGCTCCAGATTTTAGTGCTTTAACTGGCACTTGCTTGCTCAACGATGGTGGTATTACAATCGTCAATCCTTCTGATACACCTTGGAATGTTACCATATTTGATGTAGACAGCAATATTTTAGTAAACAGCACACAAGTAGATTCAATATTGCAATTAAATCAATTCGTTGCGGGTTTTTATTTTATTTCTTTTAGAAATGAATTTGATGCTGAGTATGATGTTGCAATTGAAATTGAAACAGCTTTACCTGTCGAACTTCAATTTTCGGCATCTTCAAATATTATTAATTTGCCAAATGCAACAATAGATTTTACTGCAATTATGAGCGGGGCAGAACAAATTATCTGGGATTTTGGCGATGGAACAATTGACACAGCTCAAACGCAAGTTTCACATACATATAATGCACCTGGAATTTATACTGTAACTGCAATTGCAGGAACGCCAGGTTGTGAGCAATTTGATTCAGAAGTAATTACAGTAAACGATGTTATTTCATCGGTTGAATCTTTAAAGAAAGTAGCGTCTTATATAATTAACGGAAACATTTTCTTCACATTCAACCAGAATTTTCAACCAGAAGTTTTAGAAATGTTTGATATTTCAGGTAGGCTTCTTTATACTGAAACAATAAATTCTTCTCAACAACATATTGAAATTGATGGCTCATCAATTAATAATCAATTGATATTTATACGTTTTATAAGTAAAACAGGTGAATTTGTTTCAAATTACTTTTGTAATTAACTTTTAAAAGTTTTTTATGAAATCATCCAGAATTGTTTCTTCTTGAAGATTCAATTTCTTTTTTAATCGATATTTACCTTTGCGAACGCTTTCTACTGATATGCCAAGTGCGTCTGCCATTTCTTTGGTATCATTTTTAACTTTAAGCAAAAGAAAAATACGCTCTTCTGCCGAGGTTAAGTCGGGATAAGTGTTTCTAAGTCTAGTTATAAATTCGGGAAATGCCTTTTCGAAGAGCATTTTGAATTTAGTCCAATCTTGGTCAGTAAGTAACTTAGACTGTACTAAAGAAAACATTGATTCTGATTCAACAGAATTTTGAGGTGACTCATTACTTGCAAATGTTAACTTCGATTCTAATTCAGAAATAACTATGTTTCTTTCAATAATGTTGCTTGTGAAGTCAGATAATATTGTTTTATTAAACTCAATTTCTTTTAAAGCTGTTTCTAATTGATTTTGTTTTAACATTTTTTCAGCTTCAAAAAGAATTTTTGTTTTTTGATTTTTGATTCTTTGAAACCAAAACAGCAATCCAGAAATTAACAAAATAGCGCCAATCAATACAATTAATAATATTTGCTGAAGCTGGAATACTTTCTTCTCTTCAGATAATTTTAAGATTTTGTTTTCTTTGTCTTTCAATCCGAATTTCATATTCAATTCGTTTACTAATTCATTATTTTGAATAGTAAAAATCGAATCTCTCATTTCAACAAAAGAGTGATAATTTTGAAGTGAATGCTTAAAATCACCCTGCTTTTGATACAACAAATAAAGCCTTTCATATATTCTCATTATTCCATCATCTCGCATTTGTGAATTCTTCGCATACGAAATTCCTTCTTCAAATATTTTTATAGCTGCATTATAATTGCCTAATTCCATTTCACAAACACCCAAATTATAAAACATAGTAACTTCTTCTCGGTATTCTGACAAAGAATGAAAAATATCTTTAGCACTAATAATTGTAGTTTTAGCCTCTTCCCATTTTTTCTTTGTCATAAATGATACTCCCAAGCTGTTATAGCAAAGGGCCAAACCTTTTTTATCACCAATCTTTTCCTTTAAGTTTAGCGCTTTATAAGTCGCATCTTCAAAAGCATTCTGGTTTCCAACTTGATGATAAACACTTCCTATCGAACATAAAACATCACTCATATTAAGTGTGTCTTTTTGGGAAGCATAAAATGCATAACTTTTTTCAAAATTTCGTTTCGCATCTTCGTACTTTTCCATTCCAAAAAAACTATGACCAATCTCCATTAAAGTGTTATAGATACCAACTGAATCATTCAATGATTCAAATATTTGATAAGCTTCATTTTGAAGTTTGAGTGATTTTGAAAATTTACTCATATAACCATACACTCCTGCAATCAAATTACTAACTCTAGCAATTCCTTGTTTGTTATTAATTTCCTTGTAAAGTTGCAAGGCTTTATTTCCAAGAATTTCAGCAGAATCAAGTTTGGCTAGCTTTAAGTAACAAAGCGCTTGTTCTTCTATTAAAAATGCCTTTGAATTAGAAATTGGAGCTCGCACAGCGTCATATTTCTTTAATAAAGATAAATATTCTAAAGTTGGAGCTTTTACGCCTAAATTAGTTAGATAGCTGCGTATAATTGAATCGCGCTCTGCGGAATATTCTGCTTTATTAAAACTTTTGTAAAACGCAGCCGAATCTTCTACAACGAGCTCTTTTACAAATTCAACTAATTCCTTAGAAGGCTTCGATGTGAATGGTTTTAGATCAGATTCTTTGTTATTACAATTTGTGGATGTAATTACAACAAAGAAAAAAAATATAGATTGACAAAGAAATTTAATGATTTTGTTCATTGAAATACAAAAGTAATGTAATGATGATTAGTTTGCAAGTAATTTATATACTTGTAAATCAAGTCCTTATATATTTTTGTCCATAATTTTGTCCATGGAAAATAATTAGAATGTCTTTGTCTTTGTACATCATCAAAATACCTAAGTGTTAGTTTAACAACTTATATTTGCTTCAGTTAGTTAAAGGTCTTCACAAACCACTCGTCTATATATAGACTAAAACCCTAACAGTTTTTCTAAACTACCTTTAAGAAAAATTGTTAGGGTTTTTACTTTGAAATCATTCAAAAGAAAGTAAAGTCTCCTCTATTATTTCAACACATGACAAAAGTTGAATTTCTGTTATTACCAATGGAGGAGCAAATCTTATAATATTTCCATGAGTAGGTTTTGCCAACAAACCATTTTCCATCAATCTGATGCAAATGTCCCAGGCGCTTACTCCATCTTTTTCTTCGATAATAATTGCATTCAAAAGCCCTTTTCCCCTTACTTTATTTATTCGGGTACTTTTAATGTTTCTTAAAGAACTTCTTAGGATTTCTCCTAATCTTTTGGCATTTTCAGCTAAACCTTCTTCTTTAACTACCTCCAAAGCTGCCCTGGCAACAGCACAACCTAATGGATTTCCTCCATAAGTTGAACCATGTTCTCCTGGTTTTAAACATAACATAATCTCATCTCTGCTTAAAACGCCAGACACAGGATAAACACCTCCTGTTAATGCTTTTCCGAGTATTAAAATATCTGCTTTTACTCCTTCATGGCAACAAGCCAATAATTCACCCGTTCTCGCAATTCCCGTTTGAATTTCATCTGCAATAAATAAGACATTGTATTCTTTGCAAAGCGAATAACACGCTGCAAGATATCCGAAGTCAGGAACATTTACTCCAGCTTCACCTTGAATCGGTTCCACTAGAAAACCTGCAACATTTTTATCTTTTAACGCTTCACGCAAAGCATCCACATCATTATAAGGAATTACTTTAAAACCTGGTGTAAAAGGTCCAAATTCTTTTCTTGCATCTGGGTCGGTTGAAGCAGAAACAATAGAAATCGTTCTTCCATGGAAGTTCTGCTCACAAACTAATATCACAGCTTCATTTTCAGAGATTCCCTTTTTTTGATAAGCCCATTTTCTGCATAATTTAAGGGCTGTTTCAACTGCTTCAGCTCCTGTATTCATAGGGAGGAATCGGTCGTAACCAAAATACTCAGAAACATATTTAGAAAAAGTAGCAAACTCCTTGTTGTGAAAAGCTCTTGATGTAAGGGTTAGTTTTTGAGCTTGTTCAATCAAGGTATTTATGATTTTAGGATGGCAATGTCCTTGATTTACAGCTGAATATGCCGAGAGGAAATCATAGTACTTTTTACCTTCAACATCCCAAAGAAAAACACCTTCACCTCTTTCTAAAACTACTGGCAATGGGTGATAATTATGTGCTGTATGGTTTTCCTCCATTTCTATGAAAGACACATTGCTTTGGTGATCTTGTTGGATGGTTTCTTTGGTAAATCGCATAAAATAATTATTGGCATCAAAGTTAAGATTTTTAACTTGTTTTTAGCTCAAAATGCTGAAATTGCGGCAAATTTCAAATTGATGGGACGTAAATCTTCAGCACCTCAAATCTATGAGGCATTAACAATTATCGACATTGCTTCAGAAGGAATGGGAATCGCTAAAAAAGAGGGAATGGTTGTTTTCGTTGAAGGCGCAGTAACAGGTGATGTAGTAGATGTTCAGATTACTAGAAAGAAAAGCGGATTTCGTCAGGGTCGAGTGCTTAATTTTTTAACCAAGAGTGATATTAGAATTGAACCAGCATGCTCGCATTTTGGTGTTTGTGGAGGTTGTAAATGGCAGAATTTACCTTATGATTTTCAAGTAGCGCATAAGTTTAAACAAGTTTCTGATGCTTTGAAAAGAATTGCTAAAGTGGAACTTCCTGAAATACAACCAATTTTAGCAGCGCCTGATTTTTTTCATTACAGGAATAAAATGGAATATACCTTTTCGGCAAGTAGGTGGCTAACCAATGAGGAAATAGCTCAAAATGAACAAATTGACCAAAGAAATGCTTTGGGTTTTCATGTTCCAGGAAGATTCGATAAAGTTTTGGCGATAGATAAATGTTACCTTCAAGCAGAACCAGGCAATGCCATACGGGATTTTGTGCGCGATTATGCCATTCAACATGAATTATCTTTTTTCCATTTAATAGAACAAACCGGATTGCTAAGAAATCTCATTCTTCGTAACAACCAGAAAGGTGAATGGATGCTGATATTGAGTGTTACTGAAGAAAATGATGCATTATTTTCTTTGCTAAATGCAATTTCAGAAAGGTTTCCAGAGATTACGTCTTTGCAATTTGCCATCAATAATAAGCGCAACGATACTCTGCAAGATATTCCTGTGCAACTTTTCAAAGGAAACGCAACATTAATGGAGGAAATGGAAGACCTCACTTTTAGCATTCGTCCAAAATCATTTTATCAAACTAACCCAAAACAGGCATATCGGCTTTATTGTGTTGCCAGAGAAATGGCAAATATTCAAAAAACAGATATTGTGTATGATTTATACACAGGAACCGGAACCATTGCCTTGTTTGTAGCCCGATTGGCAGCAAAAGTTATTGGTGTTGAATATGTCGAAGATGCTGTGGCAGATGCCAGATTAAATGCCACGAATAATAACATAGACAATGCAACTTTCTTTGCAGCTGATATGAAAGATTTATTAAAACCAGAATTTTTCAATGAACATGGGCAACCCGACATTATCATTACAGACCCTCCAAGAGCTGGAATGCACGAAGATGTTGTGAAATGCTTATTAGAAAGCAATGCCCGTAAAATTGTTTATGTAAGTTGCAATGCAGCTACTCAAGCACGAGACATCGCACTTTTAGATGTAAAATATAAAGTAACAGCGGTGCAGCCGGTTGATATGTTTCCACAAACTACACATGTTGAAAATGTGGTTTGTCTTGAATTAAAAGCTTAGGTAGCAGCTTCGTTGCTGAAAAATAGTTTGTAATAATTCATGCCTTTTTCCTCATCAAAACCTTTCTCAATTAATTGGCGGTTTCCATGTACGTAAACATGAAAGTTCTTATCTAATTTGAGAATGCTTTTGAACATTCCAGCATGTTTTTTTACAGCGGTTTGATTAATGTCAAAAGCTTCAGTAACACTGTGGTCACCATCTTCAGTATTATATGAATCAGTGAATTTTCTAAATGCAGAAACAACTTCTGGTTGTTTTAAAACTTCATCAGCAAAATTGTCGAATTCAAACGCATCCTTTTCTTTGAAAAATTTTGATGTTCTATTGAGCAAAGCAATTTGTTCAGAAGCATTTACTTGAAAATCTTCGGGAAGTTGTTCTTTCACAAATTCGCGCGTCATGTTCATATATTGTGCAGTGTGGTGATAACTATCTTCTACCGCTTCCAGTTCTAAAAAAGCATCTACCCAATATTGTGCTTCCGCATTATTTCCGTTAGTCTTATCTACGACAAGCACTCTGTAACCATCACCTGGTTCGGCACTTAAAATTAAACAAGCTTTGTCTATTCTATCTAATCGGTAAGCTTCTGAAAATTCAACTGTACTTTGGTTTCCTGCCCATTCTACTTGTAAGAATTTGTCTTCTGACTCTGCTTTTAATAGCACTATCGCATCAAAAAACTCGCTGTTTACATTTACTTTTTCAATATGTGCTACAAACAAATCTCCCGATAAAATTTTTGGGTGTGATGAAACATCATATAAATGACTTGCTATTTGTTCGCTTGCTTTATTAAACTCACCTGCATTTTTAAAAATCATGTTTATACCATCATACACCAGGTTTCCTGGAGCAAAGTGATAATAAGCTTCAGGTTTAAATGATTTTAAAAGATAATCTACCAGGATCTCATGGTTGTTATCGTTAATTTCTAGTTGTGTTTCAGAAATGGTAAGAGGTTCATTTAGTGAAGGATTTCCAACAAAGTGAACAATCATCTCTTTTATAAGTGCCGTTGAATATGTAATCATGGGGTAAAAGTATGCAAAATAGGCAAGAAAATGAATGCAAATAAACGCCTATTTCCTTTTCCAAATCATTATAAAATCATTCATTTGGTAACCTTCTCCAATATCAAAGTCTTCTACTTTCTCTATTACGAAGCCGATTTTAAAATAGAAATTAATAGCGCTGTAATTCTGTCTGTTAACTTGAAGTTTGAAAGTATTTATTTTATCAAAATATTTCACCAATGCATTAAAAGTTTGCTCTCCTAAACCACTTCTATGTTTATTGCTGAGAATATAAAATTTATTGATGAAAGCCTCTGTATTGTTATGAATTTCAATAGAAGTATATCCAATATTTTCTTTTTGACTTTGAATTAGAAAGTAAATTTCTTTGCCTTCTGAAATTTGATGTTGCAACGTTTCTTTTGAATATATCCTTTTCAGCATGTATTCAACTTGAACATTTCCAATAATCGGCGGATAATGAACAGTCCATATTTTATGCGCTAATTGATGAATTTCATCGACATCAAAAACACTGGCAGGAACTAAATTCATTCTTTAAAATTAGTTTTTCAAAGACATAACAGTGCCGTAAAACTCTTTTCCTTCTCCATTTGGAAATGGCCTTACTTTTAAATGCCAAACATACATGTCTTGTTGAACCACTTTGCCATTTACAATTCCATCCCAAGCCTCTTCATTTTTTCTTGATTCAAACAACAATTCTCCCCATCTATTAAAAACAGTAAATTCATAAGTTTTAGGGTCATGCCCGGAAACGATAGGTCTGAAACCGTCATTTACTCCATCACTATTAGGTGTAAATGCCTTAGGTATGAAAACTAGAAATTCACCTTTGATATAAATTTCCTCACAAAGTGTATCTCTGCAACCATTTTCGCTAATTGCGGTAAGGCAAACCTCATAACTTGTATCTGCAACACTAGGGAATCTATAGCTAATGTCTTCATTTGTAGAATTATAAATACCATCTACATTCCAAGAGTATAAAACGGCCAATTCGCTTGAATTAGTAAAATCAATTTGAGGATTTACGAATGTCGCATCTTTGGGAGTGTAATAGAAATTTGCAATAGGGTCAGGGTGAATTACAATAAAACTATCTCTTGTTAATGAAGCAGTACAACCAATTGCAGCCGAAGATGTTAGCGTTACTGAGTATGCTCCAACATCTTCTAACTCGTAGTAAAATGTAGAACACGATGTAGAAACAGTATCATTATTAATTAACCAAACACAATTATTTCCGGTAGGAATTGATTGATTAACAAGAGAAAAGGCCAATGGGGAGCAACCTGATGAATCTGTGACAGCAAAATCAATAAATGGGGGAGTGGTAACCTCAATATTAAAAGTACTTACATTTCCACAAGTACCTATTATAGCATAAGAAATGTTATGTAATCCAGCCCCTGCCACTTGTGGGTCGAATAATCCATCGGTAGAATTTGTTATTCCATTTCCACTCCAAACACCGCCAACAGTTGCAGCAGTTAATTGTTGAGGTACAGCATCAATACAAAAAGGTCCTGCAGGGCTAATTGTTGTATTAGCAGTAGGTTGAACAATAATTTGTTGTGTTTCTACATCACCGCAAACACCGGCAATTGTATAAGTAATTGAATTATTCCCATTATTTGCTGCAGCAGGACTAAATATTCCATTCGCGGCATCAATAATTCCTGAACCAGACCAAACTCCTCCAGCTTGATTTGACACTAAATCGAAATCGCTTGAACTATCGCAAAACGGACCTGCAACAGCAAATGATGCATCTGCAGTTTGTAAAACCACAATATTTGTTGTTTGCGAATCTCCGCATGAACCAGCAATTGTGTATGTAATTGTGTGCGTACCAACTCCAGCGGTTATTGGTGAGAAAGTTCCAGTATTAAAATTCGTAATTCCATTTCCACTCCATGTCCCGCCAGGGCTTGCAGCAGTTAATTGAAAAGGCGCATTAGCAGT
Source organism: Bacteroidota bacterium (assembly GCA_027490225.1). GTDB lineage: Bacteria > Bacteroidota > Bacteroidia > M30B66 > M30B66 > JAIXYK01. The sequence goes on from JAIXYK010000040.1 coordinate 35,046, forward strand.
GCATTGTGTTCCTACGGGGTTAATAAATGCTGAAAGTTGAGGGTTAACAGTAATAGTAGTATTTTCAGTAACAGTGCAATTTGTAGTTACAGAATAAGAAATATTGATGTTTCCGTTTCCTGAAAGTCCCGGATTAAATAAACCTGTAGCGCTTACTCCAAATCCTGTCCAAGTTCCTCCTGCTGGTGTAGCAACCAATTGCACAGAAGGGTCGCTAAAACAAAATGGACCAGCAGCTGTAATTGTAATATCAGCTCCTCCAACAAAAGGGCCACCTGAAATTGTATGCGGACAGCCATTCGCATCGGTTACATCAAATGAATAATTATCTCCATTTTGGAGGTTGCTTATGGTTACAGTTCCTCCATTATTTACTGAAGTAAAATTAATACTTGCAGTGGCAGGTTGTAAATTTGAAATAGAAAATGCAGTTCCATAAATTTGAGGTGCTCCTCCATTTAAAGTTACTGAAACTGTGCCTGCTGAGCAATTTTCGACAACATTAGATGTTATTTCTGGAAGATATGTAACAGAAAAAACTTCACCTAAATCATAACAATTAGGGTCTCCAGAACCAGCTATAGTTGAACTGTATGTATTTGTTGTAACATCATACATCGTAATGGGGACATAATAAACGGTGTTATTGACAAATGTTCCAGCTGGAAATGAGTTAATAAACGAAAGATCATTTACATCACTCAAATTTTGAGATTCTTCAACTACACCTAATATACAGCCATCTTGCACAATGTCGTCAGGCGGGCCAATTGTGGGTAAGCAGCTAAAAGCTAAATACCAAATATCTGGATTGTATGCAACTGTTGAAAAAGCATTAATTTCTGGATACGTAAAGTCATTATTAGAATTAATATTGACTTGATCTCCAAAACATAGAATGTAATTGTTTTGTGAATCGCCGGTAATATTTGCTGCAAATGTTCCTGCATTTGCGTTGCATTCGCAAGGTGGAGGAGCAACGTATGTTATATTTGAAGTGCAAGTTAAGTCGGCACTGAAATATGCAGTAACATTACAGTTGCTATTGCTAGGATTTAAACCATTTATAGCATAATTGATGGGCGATGTAAACGGAGCGTTGAAGGTTACCTGATTTCCTTCACAAGTTTGCACAATCAGCTGACCTGTTGAAGGTGCTGAAATAAATTCAACTATACCATTGATATTGTATGTGTTGTTTGCAGGATCACATGAATTTTGAACCAATGTAAAATTTGAGATGAGACATTGGCAAACAGGTTCCGTAAAGGAAAGGCTTGTGATGGTGCATGCTGGATTTGCTGAAAACGAAGCTGTTAAAGTAACGTTTGTAGTTCCGTCTGCCGGAATGTTGCTAATGGTAAAATTTTGATTAGTACCAAATGGAGCATTAAAAACGGTTTGTTGCCCTCCTGAAGTCGTAAATGTTAATTGTCCTGTAGTTGGAGGATTTGAAAAAGTAACATTTCCTGTTATAGTATATGTGCCTGTTGCTGTTTCACAAGCACCGACATTAACATTAATCGAGTTTAGGTTGCAAGGGGCAGGCAAGCAGGGCGCAGGAGCGAAATAAACCACTTGGTCATTACATTCTGGATTTGAAGAAAAAACAGCAGAAACAGTACAAGCACCTCCATCAGCAGTTAAACCAGGAAAAGAGTAATTAATGTTATTCGAAAAAGGTGCATTAAATGTTTGACTGCCACCGCAATCGCTTGAAATTGTAAGAGAACCAGCAGTTGGTGGATTACTGATACTCAATGTACCATTAACTGTATAAGTATTTGTGGCTGGTTGACATGCACCTGCATTGGCAGTAAAGCCCGTAATACCACAAATTACACCGCAGTTTGTTGAGCCAGTGCCAGCAGTTTGAGCAAATGAAATTGTGCCAGGGCTTCCATCGTAATTTGTAAGAAGAAACATATAGTATTCTCCGGTTTGAGCAAATGGTATATAAGCAGTTTCTTCTGCAGCAGGATCAAAACTGCAACCAATCACATTCGAAAATGATAAATTGTTACAACCTTGGCTCGGCGAGCTGAAAGGTCCCCAAACAATATAGTCAACATCTATTGGAGTTCCAAAATCATCAAATTGTTCAATATATATTTCAATGTCTCCTGCATCTTCAATTTGTAAAAAATACCAAGAAGGATTTGGTTGATCTATAAGGCAATCGTACTCAGGACCTAATTCAGCAACAGTATTTGTTGAGTTGGGGAAAGTATAAATAAAGTCTGTGCAGAATGGGTCAGCACTTGCACAGTCGCTACCTTGTGAGAATACTTCCAAAGTGCTACAAAACAAAGCTATAAAAAGGAAAAAGTGTTTCATGCCTTATTTTTTTGATTGTTGAAGCTTTAATTTTTCAGCGGTATAAAATGCTTTTCTTTGATCCATTCTTTTAAACCAACCGGAATTTTCAGCTTTGACTTTTTGTAAAGAATCTTTTACAATGATGTTCCACTTATTATCAATAGCTTTCAACATATAGTCGCAGTGTTCAATAGTTAGAGGCGGAGTTTGTCTCTTAGCATCAATTTGTACAGCTTTTGTATGCTTAGATTTTTTTTCCTCTTTAGATAATACAGTAGGAATAGTAACTTGTTGCGAAAAGCCAAATTTTGCTGCTATTGCAAATAGAATAAATAATAATGATTTCATTTTTTTGTGATGGATTTTGAACAATTCAAAAATATAATTTCCTTTTAGAATATCATACAATAAATTTCATACTACCCAAAAGGGTAAATGTTAAAAATTAGCCTGGAATTCTTGGCATTTGCTTATCGAGCATTGCAATTTGTTTCACCAATTCTTCTGTTTTTGGTTTTGCTGCTTTAGCTTTTCTATAATGGTCTTTAGCAACCTTATAATTGTTTCGTTGCATTTCTATAGAGCATAGCTGCAAGTGCGCGGCAGCAAGGTTTTCCTTATCTGGTAAACCTACTTGTATGGCTTCTATTAGATGCTTTCTTGCTTCTTTAGTGTCGCCTTTTCTTAATTGTACCATACCAAGTTGCAACAAGTTACTTCCACGAACATCTCCAACCAATGTGGAATTCGTTTTTAAGCTTTTTCGAATGTTGGCTTCTGCTTCGTCTAAATTATCAGTTGCTAAAGCTAAATTACTTTGCAACATATAATAACCCATTCTTATTGGTTTGAAAAGCAATTTTGGAAATTTAATGAGTTTCATGTATTTCATAGCTCCTTCAACATCGCCTTCAGTAACAGCTTCTTGTACCAATCGCATACTGCCCATCATGAAATACAATAACAAAGAAATAAATGCTGCTATGTAGCAAAGCCAGGCCAAAACGGTGTCAACTTCCATATGGAAGAAAATTCCAAGAGCAATTAAGCCAATTACAATTTGAATTCGGTATATAATGTAAATTCGTAAAAACTTCATGTAGTTTATTTAAAAAAGCCTGCAAAAGTAATAGATTTTATTGTTCTTTCTTCCATGAAAATAATGCAATTTAATGCTTCAAATTTCTACATTAGCCAGCTCAAAAGAATCGCATGGCTTTAAGCAGAATTTGGTCTTTATTTATTCTTATTTCTATTACAATAGCTGGTTATCAATGTTTTGTATTGGGGAATGAAGAGATATTTAGCAAAATGGTAACGGGTGCCGATACAGGAATTATCGACACTAGCACCACAGCTGTAAATATTTGTATTCGCTTAATTGGAATCATGACCTTGTTTATGGGCTTGATGAGCATTGCTGAACGAGCCGGAGGAATAAGGTTGCTTTCACGTATTATTGGACCATTCTTTTCTCGTTTGTTTCCAGAATTGCCACCAAATCATCCTGTTATGGGCCACATGATGATGAATTTTTCAGCGAATTTATTAGGACTCGATAATGCAGCAACTCCATTTGGCATCAAAGCAATGGAAAGTTTACAAGAAATAAATCCAAATAAGGAAAGAGCAAGCAATCCGCAAATTATGTTTCTGTGTTTACATGCTTCGGGTTTAACCTTAATTCCCGTTTCTATTATTGCTGCCCGGGCATCATTGCATGCAACTAGTCCTACTGATATTTTTATTCCTTGTTTAATCGCAACTTTTGCCGCTACGGTTGCTGCATTAAGCATTGTTTCTATTAAACAAAAAATCAATTTATTTCAACCCGTAATTTTAGGCTGGATTGCAGGGATTTCGGCCTTAATAGCTGGAATTGTATTGTATATGATACGTTTGCCACACACAGAAGTGCAATCATTTTCAAGTGTGTTAAGTAATGGTATTATCTTATTTATTTTTCTGGCAATTATTGGTGGTGGCTTTTACAAGAAAATAGATGTTTTCGATGCATTTGTTGCAGGTGCAAAGGGTGGTTTTGAAACGGCCGTTAAGATTATTCCATACTTAGTGGGCATGCTCGTAGCGATTAGTATGCTAAGAACTAGCGGCACTTTCGAAGTAATTATTGCGGGTTTTAAATCTGTATTTGAGGCTTTTGGCGCTGATACCAGATTTGTAGATGGAATTCCTACTGCATTGATTAAACCATTGAGCGGAAGCGGAGCCCGCGGAATGATGATAGATACCATGCGCACATTTGGACCTGATTCTTTTGCAGGAAGATTGGCTTGTGTTTTACAAGGTTCATCCGATACTACTTTTTATGTTGTTGCAGTTTATTTTGGTGCCGTTGGAATTAAAAATACTAGATACACCATAGGTTCCATGTTATTGGCCGACCTAGTTGGAATTATAACTTCTGTGCTGCTAGCATATTTATTTTTCGGTTAAGAAAATCATCTCCATATTCTATTCGTTGTTTATGCAAAACAAAACCATTATTAAATGAAAATGTTATTGATTACAGCATTGGCTAGTGTTTCTTTTTCACTGGCATGCTCACAAAACAAAACTTCAGAAATAACTAATAAATCAACCCCAAAAATGGACAAGAATCCTTATTACTCTAGAACTGACACTGCGCATTTGAATGTTTCTAATGCAGATTGGAAAAAAGTATTGCCAAATGATGTGTATGAAATTTCGAGAGAAGCACAAACCGAATATGCATTTACAGGTAAATACTGGAATTTTGAAGGTTTAGGAACTTATTATTGTGCCGCTTGTGGTAATTCGCTTTTTAAATCGGATGCGAAATTTGCAAGTAGCTGCGGTTGGCCAAGTTTTTACGAAACCATCAGAAAAAACAGTGTGAGATATATTGATGATAATTCGCACGGAATGGTTAGAACTGAAGTGGTTTGTGGTAGATGCGATGGGCATTTAGGACATATTTTTGACGATGGCCCTGCTCCAACTTACAAGCGTTTTTGCATGAATTCAGTGGTGTTGGATTTCGAACCAGACCAGAAATAAAATTTAAATTAAATGCCAGAAAAATCAACCATTGAAGCTTTAATTGAAGCTGAAAATAAAGCGAATGTATTATTTGATGAAGCTGCAAATAGAAATATATTTCGTGCTTATCAATCTGAAAAACAAATAAATGAGGACCTTTATGCATTAGCCTTTGAGTTATTTGGAATTAAAAAATACTGGCACAAAAGAATTGTAAGGGCCGGAACAAATACTTTACATCCTTACAAAGAAAATCCTCCAGATTTAATTGTTCAAGAAGACGATATTTTATTTGTCGATTTTGGTCCTGTGTTCGATAAATGGGAAGCTGATGTGGGGAAAACTTATGTAATTGGAAATGATTCCATTAAACTAAAATTACAAAATGACGTTTCCCAAGCTTGGCAAAAAACCCAACAATTTTACAAGCAAAACCCCGAAATTACAGGAGCTGAATTGTATCAGTATGTATGTAATTTAGCAAAAGATTTCGGTTGGCAATTTGGAAACATTCATTGCGGTCATTTAATTGGAGAATTTCCCCATGAAAGGATTGAAGGCGAATCAAAGATTAATTATTTACATCCCGATAATAATTTGTCTATGAATAAAAAAGGAATAAACGGAAACGAATTATTCTGGATTTTGGAAATTCATTTTGTTGATAATGATAAGCAATTTGGAGCTTTTCAGGAGTCTATTTTGTTGAAGAATTAATTTGATAAATCAATATTAATTTTTGTGAATGAAATAGATTAAGTTTTATAAATTGATTTGCTAATTGTTTTCTGAATTAATAAAAATTTCAGATTCGTTTTTTTGCAGCATTATATTAACTAATTGTTAAATTTTTGCAATTTTGTTCGGTTATTAAATTTTAATGAACATATAATCAAATAGTTATGTGTTGTTATGATTGAATTCAACTTTTTAATAGTAAAACCGAATTAAATTTTACAGTATGTTTGCACCCATGATTCTTCAAACACTTTTATGTTGTCCTTGTATGATGCAGAAATGCAACAGGGCAATGATATGTTTGAACTAAAAAAAATCAAACTTTTTCTAAAAGGCCCAATGCAATTTGCAAAGGGCCTTTTTCTTTTTACACCATTCGATAAATAAAATGACAAAAAATTCTAACAATCAATTATCAACTATAACTCAAAGGGAAAGATTAACTTCTGTTGATAGAATGATTGCATTTAAATCTATAAATATAAATATGATGATGTGTTGTTGTATGCCTATAAACCGGCCGGAACAACTATATCACATAGCATAAGAATTTTGATTTTTGCTTTTTATATAGCCCCTCCGGAAATAGTTCCAGAGGGGCTTTTTTGTTTTGTAACCTTTTAATTTTTATATACAATGTCTAATTACAAATTTGAAACACTTCAATTACATGCTGGCCAAGAAGCCGACCCAACTACAAACAGTCGCGCAGTGCCAATTTACCAAACCAGTTCTTATGTTTTTAATAATGCGGAACATGCAGCCAATCTTTTTGGCCTGAAAGCTTTTGGAAACATCTACACTCGAATTATGAATCCTACAACTGATGTGTTTGAAAAACGCATTGCAGCCTTAGAAGGAGGTGTTGCTGCAGTAGCAACATCATCAGGACAAGCAGCTCAGTTTATTGCGTTGAACAACATCCTTAAGGCAGGCGACAATTTTGTGTCGACCAGCTTTTTATACGGAGGAACTTACAATCAGTTTAAAGTAGCTTTTCCTCGGTTGGGAATTGATGTGCGCTTTGCCGATGGTGATTCACCCGATTCTTTTGAAAAATTAATTGATGGTAAAACAAAAGCCATTTATCTAGAAACAATCGGAAATCCTAGCTTTAATATTCCAGATTTTGAAGTCATTTCGGCCCTTGCAAAAAAGTATGATATTCCACTTATAGTTGATAATACTTTTGGAGCTGCTGGTTATTTGTTCCAGCCAATTAAATATGGCGCAGCAGTTGTAGTAGCATCAGCTACCAAATGGATTGGAGGTCATGGTACAACAATAGGAGGAATTATTGTTGATAGTGGAAGTTATAATTGGGGAAATGGGAAATTTCCACAATTCAGCGAACCAAGTGCTGGTTATCATGGATTAATATTTTCAGAAATATTCGGTGTAAATAATCCATTAGGATTACCCAATATAGCATTTGCAATTCGTGCCAGGGTTGAGGGTTTGAGAGATTTTGGTCCATCATTAAGTCCATTCAATGCTTTTCAATTATTACAAGGTATAGAAACACTCTCGTTGCGTGTAGAAAGAACAGTTCAAAATGCACTAAAAATTGCGCAATGGCTTTCAGAGCATCCTCGAGTGGAGTATGTAAATTATCCTGGTCTGGAAAATAGTCCTTATCATTTATTGGCAAAGAAATATCTTACCAACGGATTTGGCGGTGTTTTATCTTTTAAACTAAAGGCAGGAAAAGAAGCCGCAGATACATTTATCAATTCTCTAAAATTGATTTCCCATTTAGCCAATGTTGGTGATGCGAAAACACTTATTATTCATCCTGCTAGCACAACACATGAACAATTAAGCGAAGTGGAACAAAAATCTGCAGGAGTAATAGCAGGGGCGCTCAGATTATCGGTTGGCATAGAAAATATCGATGATATTAAAAACGACTTAATCTTAGGCTTTTCTTCTTTACCTATTCCTCAAACAAATCCTATAAATGAAGACGTTTTCGCTAGGTAATGATTTAATTTTAGAATCCGGAGAAGTACTTGCTTCTCCGGAAATTGCCTATCATACTTATGGTAATTTGAATTCAGAAAAATCTAATGTGATATGGGCTTGTCATGCATTTACTGCAAATTCAGATGTGCTTTCCTGGTGGAATGGTTTGTTTGGAGTTGGTTGCTTGTATGATCCAAGCCATCATTTTATTGTATGTGCAAATATTTTGGGTTCTTGTTATGGAACAACAGGGCCTTTAAGTATCAATCACCAAACGGGAAAACCTTATTATGGTTTATTTCCCCACATTACAATTCGAGATATGGTTGAGGCGCATATTCTTTTGAAAGCACATCTAGGAATAGAGAAAATTCACACCTTAATTGGCGGATCCATGGGTGGACAACAAGCATTAGAATGGGCCATTTTAGAGCCGGAAGCAATTAGGAATCTTGTTTTAGTTGCCACAAATTCAAGACATTCTCCTTGGGGAATCGCCTTTAATGAGGCGCAACGCATGGCAATTTTTGCTGATGCGGAATACGGAACCGAAAAAGACAATGCAGCAGCTAATGGAATGAAAGCCGCTCGAGCTATTGCAATGTTGAGTTATAGGAATTATCAAACTTATTCACTCACTCAAAATGATGAAGGAGATAGAAACATATTTTCACCGAAAGCGGCTACTTACCAGCAGTATCAAGGAGAAAAACTTGCTTTAAGATTTAATGCATACAGTTACATTACATTATCAAAGGCAATGGATGCTCATGATGTTTCTAGAAATCGGGGCAGTATAGAAGAAGCGCTCCTTATTATAGAAGCCAATACTCTATTAATCAGTGTATCTAGTGATATACTTTTTCCTCCTGAAGAGCAAAAAATTTTGGCATTTCAAATTCCAAACGCTTCCCATATTAGTATTAATAGTCTTTATGGTCATGATGGATTTTTAATTGAAACAACCGCCTTGACTCGATCCATAATAACTTTTCAACAAACAATTTATAAAACAAAAGAATGGAAACAACTAAATTAAAAATAGGGCTATTTGGATTTGGAGTAGTTGGGCAGGGATTTTACCAACTCGCTAAATTAAGAGCCGCAGATACAATTGATATAATTCAAGTGGCTGTCAAAAATCCAGCAAAAGCGAGAAGTATTTCAATTTCTGAATTTACATTTAACTACAAAGAATTACTAAATAATCCTTCATTGCAATTAGTTGTTGAAGCCATAGATGATGAGCTTGCAGCATACGATATCGTAAAATCAGCACTTTCAAGAGGAATATCTGTAGTATCTGCTAATAAAAAATTGTTGGCCAATCATTTAAGGGAATTCATAGAAATCAGTAACGCGTCTGGAGCTAAATTGCTGTATGAAGCTGCTGCAGCTGCTGCTATTCCTATAATTGGTTTATTGGATGGCTATTTTAATGAAGAGCCGATTAAGAGAATTGAAGGAATTGTAAATGGAACAACAAACTATATTTTAACCAAAATGCAGAAAGAGCGTATTAAATTTATTGATGCGCTGAAAGAAGCACAATCGCTCGGATTTGCAGAATCGAATCCCTCAAGTGATGTGGACGGATTTGATGCAAGTTATAAAATTACATTACTTACTGCACAAGCTTTTGGAAGCATTATTGAACCAAATGAGGTTCTTCGTTATGGAATTCGTTTTATTTCCGAGGATGATATTTTTGAAGCTATTCAAAATAATAGAGTTATAAAATTGATTGCAACAGCTATACATTCGGAAGATGGTTTAATAGTAACAGTTTTGCCCACTTTATTAAATAAATCTTATAATTTAGCATCAATGTCTGCCGAATTTAATGCAATTAATTTGGAAGCTGAAGATAGCGGAAAGCATTTTTTTGTAGGAAAAGGAGCGGGCGCTTTACCAACAGGAGCAAGTATTTTAAAAGATGTACTTCAAATAAGCAATAAAAAGTACTTGTATGGTAAATTATCCATTTTACCTCTTGAAATTAATCCTGTTTCTTATCAATTAGAATTAATTATTTCGCATCCGTCAGATATTAAGATAGAAGATTTTAGAATTACTGAACAACAACTGTTATTGAATGGAAAAATAAAATCTAAAGGTTGGATAAATCTTAAAGTTTTGAAGCAATATTTACCAATATTTGAAGCTCAAGAAATTGGGATTCTTTCAACTGGAAATTTTAAGAAATCTGAGAAAAATCAAATTTATTATGGTTTTTTAAGTCATTAAATTCTAAATATTTTTTTTTGATTTCATTATACGTTTGATTTTCGGATATTTGACATCCATACAAGTATATAGATGTTAATTACCCTAAGACAACTGCAATATATAGCTGCCGTAGCTGAAACAGGAAGCTTTTCTAAAGCAGCTGAACTTTGTAATGCCGACCAAAGTACAGTAAGTCAGCAGATTAAAATTCTAGAATCAAAACTTAACATTGATATTTTTAATAGAGAATTTCAACCTATCGTTTTAACTCCAGAAGGTACAGAAATAGCTGGAAAAGCAAAAGAAATTTTAGAAAAGGTGGAAGATTTATTGAAGCCATTTAAAATCGCACCTAAGAAATACCAATAAGTAAATAATTGTCTTATTTTCAATATAATAAGTCGGAAGTATTGATATTAACCATACATCTGATTTGACGTTCATTTTGAATTTACTTTGCAAAAAATTTAAAAAATGAGCACTTTAGAACAAGTTAATGTTGGAGTAGATTCCACCAAAGCAAATGAGGTTTTGGTTCCAATCACAGTTGCAAAAGGAGATGGTATTGGACCTGAAATTATGGATGCTACTTTAAAAATCTTAAAAGCAGCAAATGCCCGCATTCAAATTGAAGAAATTGAAGTAGGTGAAAAAGTTTATTTAAGTGGCAATACATCTGGAATTGCCAAAGAATCTTGGGAATCATTAAGAAGAACCAAAGTTTTCTTGAAAGCACCAATTACAACTCCTCAGGGAGGCGGTTACAAAAGTTTAAATGTAACAACACGAAAAATGTTAGGATTGTATGCAAATATTCGCCCTACAATCTCTTATCATCCTTATGTTGATACTAAGCACCCTGTAATGGATTTGGTAATTGTTCGTGAAAATGAAGAAGATTTATACGCAGGAATTGAGCACCAGCAAACAGATGAAGTAGTACAGTGTTTAAAGTTGATTTCTCGCCCAGGTTGCGAAAGAATTGTGCGTTATGCATTCGAATATGCAAAAAAATACAACCGCAAAAAAGTAACTTGCTTCACTAAAGACAATATCATGAAGCAAACGGATGGTTTATTCCACCAAGTTTTTGATGAAATTGGTGCTGAATATCCAGAAATTGAGCAAGAACATTGGATCATCGACATTGGAGCAGCTAAATTGGCTGATTCTCCAGAAGCTTTTGATGTAATTGTTACTTTGAATCTATATGGTGATATACTTTCAGACGTTGCTGCTCAAATTGCTGGTTCTGTTGGTCTAGCTGGTTCTGCAAATATTGGTGACCATTGTGCAATGTTTGAAGCAATTCATGGTTCTGCGCCTAGAAGAGCAGGACAAAATTTAGCAAACCCAAGTGGTTTGTTGCAAGGTGCTATCCAAATGTTAGTGCATATTAACCAATCTGATGTTGCTACAACCATTCAAAATGCATGGTTAAAAACCTTGGAAGACGGCGTTCATACTTACGATATTTTTAAGGAAGGTGTAAGCAAGGAGAAAGTTGGAACGATAGAGTTTGCAGATGCTATTATTGCTAGATTAGGTCAGGTTCCTTCACAATTAAAAGAAGTAAAATACCTTACAATAGCTGATAACACAGGAAGAGACTTTAAATATGTACGCAGAGCTCCTATGAAAAAAGAATTGATGGGAGTAGATGTGATGGTACATTGGTCAGGTTCAGATCCTTCAGAATTAGCTAGAATTGTAAATCAAGCTAACAATGATGCTATTGAGTTAAAAATGATTTCAAATAGAGGTATCATTGTATGGCCTTCTGGTTTCCCTGAAACATTTTGCACAGACCACTGGAGATTAAGATGTAAAGCGAAAGTTGATGGAAATACCATAACACATGCTAATATTGTGGATTTATTGAGCAGACTTTCAAATTTAGGAGTAGATTTCATTAAGACTGAAAATCTTTGCAGATTCGACGGTAAAGACGCTTGGTCATTAGGACAAGGACAATAACTAGGCTTGTTATAAGTTTAAAATGCTGCAACATTATCTGTTGCAGCATTTTTTTTGAAAATAACTTTCATTTTTTATTTCGAATAGCTTCTTATCTTTGTGAAATATGCGTTTAACAGTATTTTTTGCTTTTTTCTTCTGCACAACATTTTTACATTTACATGCCCAAACATTCGGCAACGTTTGCAAAGACTCAACTTTAGCCAGTTTTAATCAATGTTATGGTACTCCATTTCAGCCAATTTGCGGTTGCGACGGAATAACATATAGAAATGAATGTGAGGCATTGGCAAAAGGTGTTTTATTATGGGGACAAGGACCATGTGAAGCATTAGATTTTGATGTTAGACCCAATCCTTTAGTAGACATTGGATATTTGGATATTATAACAAAACAGACTTCAGATGTTCAAGTTTGGATTTTCGATATGTTTGCGAGGAATAAATATTATTTCAGGTATCCTTCGGTTTACGAACAGACAATATTTCCAGCTAATCTAGATGCCAGAGAATTTGGAAACGGTTTGTTTTTCGTTGTTTTAGAAACCAACGGTTTTTATAAAGTTAAACGAATATTGGTTAATCAATTAGATTAATCCCCTCGCTTTTAATTCAAGGTATTTATTTACTGTATTCATTGATAAATCTTTGGGCTTGGTATAAATTACTTGGATGCCATGTATTTTCAATGTTTGTGAAAGTTGATATTTTGTGCTTACAAACTTTTGAGCCATTGTTTGAATATAAATTTCCTCTAAATTGCTGGCATAACCAGCACTTAAATTACTCACCTCTTCATTTTCGAAAAATACAACAACTAATAAATGAAGTTTATTAAGCTTTCTAAGAATAGGCAACACTCGCTCTAATCCATATTGGCTTTCAAAATTTGTAAAGAAAAACAACAAACTCCTTTGCGAGATTTTGTTGCGCACAGATGTATAAAGCAATTCATAATTCGATTCTAAATCCTGGTCTTTAATATGATACAATTTCTCTAAAACTTTTCTCAGTTGCCTACGACTTTTATCAGCATTTAATACGTTTGCTTGTTTACTGTTGAAAGTTACAAGTCCAACTTTATCTTCTTTTTTTAAGGCAATATTTAGAATTACTAAGGAAGAATTAATAGAATAGTCCAATAAACTAAGTCCGTTAAAAGGCAATTGCATCACTCTACTAGTGTCTATTAAACAATAAATTTGTTGAGATTTTTCTTCTTGAAACTGATTCACCATCAATTTCCCTTTTCTACTTGTTGCCTTCCAATTTACATTTCTGTATTCATCGCCGTACACATATTCCTTTATTTGTTCGAACTCATAGCTATGACCAATTCTGCGTAACTTTCTAATTCCTTGAATTGTGCTTATTTCTGAGAAAGTTTTTAATTCGAAATACCGCATTTCGGCTACTGAAGGATAAACTGATACCTCTTTTTGAGCAGGAATAGTTATCCTTCTTGCCATTAATTTTAAGGCACTCATGGTAATCAATTGGATATCTCCAAAACTATAAACTCCTCTCGATAATGGTCTAATGAAATACTGCAAGTTTTTATATTCTCCTGCCGAAAATTTTGCACTCATATTGAAATCTCTTTTCTGCAGTTCTTCCGGTAATTCATCAATAATTTCTACATTTAAATTAATTGATGAATGTGCTGTTAATTCAATATTAACAGGATTCTCGTAGCCTAAAGACATGATTTTGGGAAGTAATCTATTTGCTTCAAAGCGAATGTTTGTGGCGAATAATAAAACTAAATCAGTTATAGTAATTGCGATACTAATAGCAAGAAAAATCTTAGCAATTATTAGCAACCATGGAAATGAAAATGCAAGAATAAATGCAAGTATATTAAGGGAAAATAACTTATATAAATTACTTCCTAATAATATGTTTTTTATTTGACGCATTATCTTGGAACTTCAATAGATTCGATAATTCTTTTGATTACTTTGAAAGTATCAACTCCTTCCATTTCTTTTTCAGGCATTAATTGCACCCTGTGATTTAAAACAGGAAAAGCTACAAATTTTATATCATCCGGAGTTACAAAAGATCTTCCATTAATTGCTGCATAAGCTTTTGAAGATTTTAAAATTGCAAGCGATGCCCGAGGTGAAGCGCCAAGAAACAAATCAGCATCGTTTCTTGTTTGAACGACGATTGCAGCTATGTAGTCAATTAACTCATCTTTAATAAATACCTTTTCAACCAGCCCTTTAATTTCAGCTATTTTTTCAGGATTTAATATTTTTTTAACATCATTTAATTTCGAATTTTTAAAATCATTGCTAAACCTTCGCAAAATCTTTTTTTCATCTTCTAAATGAGGATATGTAATTTGAATTCGGAACAAAAAACGGTCTAATTGTGCTTCCGGCAACCTATAAGTTCCTTCTTGTTCAATTGGATTTTGCGTTGCTAAAACCAAAAAGGGATTTTCTAGTTGATATGTAATTCCATCTACACTTATTTGTTGTTCTTCCATTACCTCAAATAATGCAGCTTGGGTTTTTGCAGGTGCTCTATTTATCTCATCAATCAATACTACATTTGAAAAAACAGGACCTTTATTAAAAGTAAATTCTGAAGTTTTTAAGTTAAAAATACTTGTTCCCGTTACATCACTTGGCATCAAATCGGGAGTAAACTGAATACGCGAATAATCCAGTTGAAGGCATTTTGCTAAAATTTTGGCAGAAAGAGTTTTTGCAATTCCAGGAACACCTTCAATCAACATATGTCCACCAGCAAACATTCCTGTAAGCATATATGTTATCAAGTTCTGCTGACCAACAAGTACATTTGAAAACTCTGTCTTTATTGCTTCTGCTGCATTTTTTACAGGTAAAACCTCTTCGTCAGGTAAATAGCTTTTATGTTCTGTAGGAATTGTTGTTATAATCTGTTCGGGATTATTCCTATTTTCCTGTTCTTGATTAATTTCTAATTCATTCATTTTTTAGAGGTGTTTAAAAATTTACTGATAAGTTTATAAAATTCAATTGCTTGATTGTCTTCTAATTCGACGTAATTAATCAATAAATCGTATTTATTTTTAATTGCTTGAATATCTTCTTTGTTTACTCCTGATTTAATAGATAATTGAGTGATGGCATCCTCATTTAATTCTGTTGCATAAATTCTGTATTTTTCTCGGATATACAGCAATAAATAGCGCATCTGATGTCTAATTAATGATGGATGATTTTTTTGAAGAAATTGCAAACGACCAATAGTATTTACAAATTCAAGCGAACTATTATTTAAAGGTTCAATAACTTTAATGGCTTTTTGTTGTCTTTTAATGCCAATTAAAAGATAACTCAATAACAAAAGTATGAAAGTATACCAGGCCCATCTTAGCGCTTCATTATTAAGGATAAAGCTTAGAGGGCTTTTACCAGTGCCACTTCCATTATTTTGATATTGATTTTTTTGCCAAGAAAGGGCATATTGGTCTAAAACAATATCACCTTCAGGTAAATAACTCAAAACCTTGGCAACATATTCAGCTCTATCTGCATGAATAAGATGATAGTTAGAAAAGAATAGTGGATTGGTATGATAAAAAATGCGCCCCTTACCAAGTTTTAAGGAGCAGAAATTCACATAACCTGTTTCAAGAAAGCCTAGCGCTTCTAAATTACTTCCTGTTTCAAATTGATTTCCATTTAAATGTTTCCAGTAATGTTCAGCTTTTTTATCTGCATTTTGGTAATGGAAATTATAACTTTCAGTTCTTTTTAAACTCGAACTATAAAAATTGGAAGTAATATTGGAGTCGTTGATGTCAAATCTATGGTTCCATTCCAAAGGATAAAAAGTGTTGAATTTAAATATGCTATCAATTTTTTCAGGTAACTCAGTTGCAATAATTAATGCTGTATTTCCTTTTTCAATCCAATGGATAAGTGAATCTGAATTTCTGTTATTCAAATACATTACTTGACCAAGAAAAATAAAGTTTGATGGTCCTTTTTTTATGTCAGGAAGACCTGTTTTTAAATAAGATTTTTTATTGATATTAAATTCATGTTTTGGAAAATAATCATCTAATAGATTTGAAAAAATATAACCTCCATAAGGCTCGATATCGCTGGCCTTATAAGATTCAGACCAGTCAAATTTGTTATTATTTCTATTTAAATAAACAAAATAGATAATTAATCCAATTACTAAAGTTATTACAAAAGTTATGATAAGTCCCTTTCCCTTCATAGAGCATTCTTTTTTTCAACCTCAAAGGGCTTCACATTACTTATGAATTCTTTAAAATTCATTTCAATTAATGTAAACTTGTTAAAATCAATTTTTCTTTTGCCAAACCAAGAATATTCAAAATGTAAGGTAAGTTCAGAAAATCTATCATAATAAATTGTAGTAAATAATTCATTACAATAGCTAGCATTCGTTTTGTCTTTTTTCCAAATTATCCATTTATTAATATACAATGTTGCAATAGATTTTAGATAATACAACCGAATGGCAAGACTAAAATTTTCTTCTTTAATCGCTTCTTGTATTTTTAAGTCAATAACATCAATTGGTTTTTCGGTTTTATCTAAATCAATTATATTCCAATTATCTTCATCAATAACCCTCGTGTTTTTTGTATTTTGTTTTAAAATTAATATGATTATCAATATTAAAGCAAAGGCAACAACAATAATAAGAATTACTTGAAAAATTCCCAGATAACTTTTGCTTTCAGGTGGCTTAAAGTTATATTTTGATATTTCTTTTTCTTTTTCTTTTTTAATTATTTTTTCGTTGTAATTAAAACCATTAATAGTTTTTTCATATTTCTCCTTATCAAAATTCCTAGTTTTTGTGTTGGTTTGATTTTGCTGTGCCGCATCATTTTCTGAGAATATTACAGCTTCTATTGCAGGAGCTACACTAATGGAATCAGAAACAACTTCTTCAATATATTCGGCAATAGAATCGGAAGACTCTTCAGAATTTTGTGAAAAACACCTTAAACTAATCAATAAGAAAAAAAACAAAAAACGACTCATTCTACATTAACAAGTTGGTGTGAAATTAATTTTTCTTTTAATCCTTTTGCTTCTTTAATCTCTATAACAGAATAATAATGAATAGCATAACCTGCTAAAAGAACAGGAATAAAAAATAAAATCCCAGCTGCATTTGGCAACAAAGAAATGAAACCTTTTAACCAAATATAATTTTTGCCTTCTGTATTAATTAACCATTCTAACATAGATAAATTTAATAAGCTTGATGCAGCATTTATTAATAACATCCATAAGTATCCTATTATTACCATTGCAGTATAGAATCCATATAAGTTTAAAAAACCAACTAAGAATAACTGCCACGTTGTTTTCAAAGCCTGCAATACCGGCTCATTGGAAAGTTGAACGCCAATAGTTAGAAATAGAAGTACAGGAAATAAGAAGAAAAGAAAAACAGTGCCGATGTAATCTGGAATCATCAACGCAAAAAATAAGGAAGAAATAATCCATGTTGCGAAGAATTTTCCAAATGTACTATTCTTTTTAAATTGAATTTCTTCAGGATTTAATTTTTCATTTCTTCTCCAATAATATCCAAAAAAAGTTGAAAGCAAAGTAAATGCAGTAACATAATATAAGTAAATTAATGGAAAATTTAATAATCCACTCATTGGTAAATTACCAATTAGACCTCTAATATAATCCTCTTCTGGGTTAATAAAATATAACTGGGCAAAACAAAAAGCAATGGAAATAGATACAATTGGAAAAATTAGTTTACCTATGATTTGGTTGAATACCGTGAATGATTCTCCAAAAATTTGACCAGCATTTTTTATTGTTTCGAAGGAAAATTCAAAGATTTTGCTGCTAGGAATACGCGCATCATTTAATCTGAAAGGAATTCCTTTCTTGCCAATTTTTTTAGGAAGCCAATAAAAATAAGCGAGTATTAAAATAAACTCAGATAGAATTATTATAAACCTAATAACATCGTTTAATTCAGTTAATCTGGTAATAAATCCTTCAATTAACCCTGCAACAATAAAAATAGGACTAATTCCAATCATTATTTTTATAGCTGATCTTGCAGATATTCTAAGAGCTTGCATTCTGGTGAAAGTTCCGGGAAGTACAATACCTTTTCCCATTACTAAACCGGCTCCTCCAGCTAAAATGATGGCTGAAATCTCTAAAGCTCCATGCATCCAAATTGTCAAAGCTGATTCCACAAAAAGCCCTTTTTCAATAAAAAAATACTGAAAAACCCCAACCATTATTCCATTGTATACCATTATTCCTATGGTGCCAATTGCAGCAAATAAACCAAAAATGAAAGTTCTGTAAGCCACCATCAGGTTATTTATGGTGATGCCTAAAAACATATTTACTCCATTTCCATCTTTGTAAACTGCCATTGGATCGCCATTGCTAATATTGGTTTCAGTCATTTGTATATAACTGTTACCTAATATTGAAGCGCAAAAATTAGGGTCGAAAATGCTAGACACCACTCCTAATGCCATTGAAAGTATAAAAATGATAAGAGAAAGGCGCAATTCTTTGCGTGATAAATATAAAATTTCGGGTAAATCCTGTTTCCAGAAAAAGGTAAATTTCTTCTTTTGATTTAATGTATTACGATATAAGCTTCCGAAGACCTTTTGAGTTAATTGATTCAAATAAACTCTTACAACTCGGTTTTTATAAAAAGTTCTGGCATAAGACAAATCATCGGCTACTTGAATAAACAACTCACTCAGGCGATCAGGATCTTTGTTTGTCTGCTCAAGTTGTTGCTCGAGCTCTTCCCATTTTTTTCGGTTTTGTTCTATAAACCGAGTTTCTTTCATATTGTTATGGTGTATATTCGTTCCCGAAAATACGTTTAATTTAATTGCAAGTATGCGTAGGATTGAAATTATTACACCTCAAAATGTTCCCATTCAATATCAACTAGCTAATGTTAGAGAAAGGGCCATTTCATTTATGCTGGACATGATCATTCTATTCATTTCTCTTTTGTTTTTTTTTCTTTTATTACAGACTCTAGGCAGCGATGACTCTCAACAAATAATATACTTGGCTGTATTGATGCCAATATTTTTGTTTTACAGCTTTGCATTTGAACTTTTTTTAAATGGACAAAGTCCAGGTAAAAAGGTAATGGGTTTGAGAATAGTAAAATTGTCGGGTGCAGATTTATCTATTTCTGATTATACTTTGCGATGGGCTTTCAGATGGATTGATATTTGGGGCTCACTGGGAGCTATTGCAGCATTGAAAGTAAGTGCATCTCATAATGGACAAAGGATTGGAGATTTGTTGGCAGATACTTCCGTAATAAAAATAAAACCCGATTTTAATGTTACATTAAGTGATTTACTTTCGATTAAAACTGTTGACACAACCACAATTGAATTTTCAAACATTGTTAGTTTTAGTGATAATGAAATGCTATTAATTAAACAGCTAATAGATAGGCAAAAAAAGTATCCGAATGAAGCACACAATCAATTAATTAAAGATGCTGCAAGAGGAGTTGCTACACGTTTGGGTTTAGAAAAATACCCAGGCGATGCAAGGGAGTTTTTAAGCAAAACCTTGAACGAATACGTTGCAATTACAAGGTCTTAGATTTCAATTTTTTAAAATTTCAAATTCACACCTATACTTGGTAGTATTGGTAATTGATTGATTCTTTCGAAAAGTACCCTGTTAAAATAAAATATATTCTCTCTATTATAAGTATTTGTAACACCTGCAGTGAATTCAAACATACTTCTATCACCTACAGGAAGGGTTTTCTTTAAATTGATGTCTAAACGATGGTACTGAGGAAGCCTGCCTTGGTTTAATTGACCGAAAGTTGTTCCTAAAGTTCCGTTAGAAGTGGTATAGTCGCTGTTAATATTTCCTGAAAGATTATTGTTTTCATAGAATCCCTGCGTTTGAGTAAATGGAAATCCTGAACCATAATTCCATCGTGCATTAAATTCCCAATCTAGTTTCTTACCAAAATTGTATGAGAATACTAAGTTTACGTTGTGTCTTCTATCCCAAACAGGAGCATAATCTATCAACTCATCTTCACGTGTAACTTTCATTAATGAATAAACCGCCCAGACATATAACCTTTTAAATTCGTATTTTAATAGAAAATCAATTCCTTGCGATTTTCCTCTTTCCATTACAAAATCCTTTTTATAAATATCTGCAATGGCTTCATTATCTTGGTTATCGTCGTATAATTTGTTTCTATTTATATTTGTTAACTGATTGAAATTGAAATAATAGCCCTCTACATTTAACTTTAAGTTTTTGGTGAAATTTGCTTCAAAACCTGCTATCAAGTGTCTTGCTTTTTGAAGTTTACTTGTTACATCTTCACCTTTAAAACTTGTAGGTGAGTTATCTGGTGCTGAAAGGAATCCATAAAAAAGATTTACAACATCTCTGTCAGAAACTGCTGCGATAAGATTTTGGCTATACAATCCAGCAGCTAATTTCAGCCTAAAATTATCAGTTACATTTAATTTCATTCCAATGCGTGGCTCTGGCGAGAATTCTCCCAATGATGCATAATAATGACCTCTGATGCTTGGTTCTAAAATTAAATTACCAATAATTGCTTTGTATTTTAAGAATCCTGCAAGTTCAGTGTTGTTTTCATTCTGCTCTATCTTTCTATTTAAATCATTGTAAAAAGTATAATTGGTGGTAAGTCCAATTGCTTCAAAACCATAGGTAACCTCATTCTTGCCAATAAAATATTTAAAGTTGATTCCAAAATTAAATCCATCAATTTTACTATTGTTGTCATTTTTATTTGCCTGTTTTAGGTTGATAGCATAGCTGGAATAGCTAAACGCTCCATCAATTAAAACGCTTGAGCTATTTGGTATTAATACGAAATTACTTCCTACACCAGATGACTTCCAACTTAAATCTTGTAAACTTTGGTAAGTTACTTTATCTGTGAAATTAAAACCTGAAATATTTAATTTGCTTCCATTGTCTCCGTAAAATGAAAGTTTTCCATATAAATCTCTAAAGTTAAATGGCAACCCCGCAGTATCTACATAAGGATAGAATACCTTAGAACTTTGCTTTAAGTAACTGGTTCTTGCGCTTAAAATGTAAGATGAAGAACCACCTTTTCCCTCTTTAAATTTGCTTAATGGACCTTCAAGTTGAAGTTTCGATACAAATGGACTAACAGAAACTTTACCTCCAATTTGTTTTTTATCTCCATCTTTGGTAGTAATTTTCATGATTGAAGAAACTCTTCCGCCATACTCAGCGCCAAAACCACCAGTATATACATCGGCATTTCTAATAATATCTGTATCAAAAACTGAGAATAGACCGATGGAATGGAATGGATTGTAAATGATCATTCCATCTAACAATACTTTGTTTTGAATAGGCGCTCCTCCGCGAATATACAATTGTCCTCCTTGGTCACCCGTAAAAGTTACACCAGGAAGCACTTGTAAATACTGCGCTAAATCAGGTTCAGCTCCTACAGTAGGTAATTTGTTTATTTCTTTAGAAGTGATGGTTGTTACAGAAGTACCAACTTTGGTGCGTTCTTCTTCTTTGTCACCCCGAACTTCAAATTCTTTTAATTGTAATTGTCTTGGATTTGCGTATAAATTCTGATTCAAAAGCTGCCCAGCTTTCAATGATATTTTAATAGAAATGCTATCGAAACCAGAAGATGTAAATAGCAAAGTATAATTACCTTCCGGAATTTTAGAAATGGCATAAAATCCATTTACATCTGTTGGTCCTCCAAATTGAGTTCCTTTTAAATATACATTGTTGAATATAATTGGTTCCCCATTATCTTTATTGTAGAGGAAACCACGCACCGTAGCAGTTTGAGAAAAGGCTGAAACGCTTGAAATCAGCAACAAGCAGAAGAGGTAAAGATTTTTAATCATAAAATTTAATCGGGCGCAAGATATAATTAATCTATCTTGTTTAATAGAGACAAAAACATGGATTTATCGCAATAAATTACACAACCAATTGCAAAATAACCCAATAAACTGGCGCTGAAAAGAAAGTAGAATCGAAACGGTCTAAAATTCCGCCATGGCCTGGTAAAATAGTTCCTGAATCTTTAATACCTGTTTGGCGTTTGAGCATAGATTCTAAAAGGTCGCCAAGTGTACCAGTAATTGACATGATTACACCTGTTATAATCCAAGCCCATAATGGCATTGTTCCTAATTGGTAAAATGCTGCAATTCCTACTAATCCAGCTGTAATTAAGCCTCCAATAAATCCTTCTAAGGTTTTTTTGGGTGATAGGCGTTCGAACAATTTATGTTTTCCGAATGCTCTTCCAGAAAAATAAGCTCCTGTATCGCTTGCCCACATGAAGAAAAAGAAAAACAATACCCTCCAGCCATTATAATTTCCGGCATTATCCATTGAACTTATCGTTAAAAGCCCAATGGGAAGTGCTACATATATACTGCTAAAAAAAACTGCCCCTAAATTCTCCAGACTTTTTTCTTTATTTCTAAACAATTCAATAGCAAAAAGCAATAAATAAAACCCAATAAATGAAACGAAAATCAACAGGATTTCTTTGCCAAGAAAACTTAAATCATCTCTAAACAAAGCAAAAAACAAACAGGCAACGAAAAGAGAAATGTTTCCTGCAAATACAAAGATTTTATTAGGAAAAATATTTATTTTTTGGAAGATGTTATTTAACTCATAGCTTCCAACAATTATTATAAATAGTGCAATACAAGCGAGTGCATATTCACTCCATAAAATTCCACCAATAAGTGTAACACCGAAAATAGTTCCTGTAACTATTCTTTGTTGCAAATTAGTCATTCTTTTCTGTTTCTTTTATAATTTGTATGGCAAGTAAAACATCTTCTTGGGAAACAAATAACTCATATTCTGCCATCCAAGGATAAGCGGAGGAAGGTTTATCAACCACATGGGCTTCGATATTGTTGTTGATTAATATTTGTTGCAATAGATACACTTTTGTGCTATCGCCACTATTGTAAATTGGAGTATGGTTGTCTTTCATAAGTAACGAAGCTAGATAAAAAAAGCGACTTTTAAGGGTCGCTTTTTTTTAATTTCACAAGAAGGGAATTACTCAGTTTTTTGTGAATCTGTAATTGACTCTGTTTCTTTTACAGAAGGATTTAATTTCTCAGCAGCTTCAGCTTTTTCTTTTTCGGCGGCATCAGTTTTTGCTTTTTCAGCAATTCCGTTATTGGTGACTAATTCCTTGTTTTCTTTGTAAGAAGTAGAAATGTCTTTGGCTGCAATGTGGTCGTCTTTGTCAAAAGGACGTTTACCGAAAATTTCTTCTAAATCTTCTCTGAAAATTACTTCGTGTTCTAATAATTTATCTGCGAGTGCAGTTAGTTTTTCCTTGTTTTCAAGTAAAATGCCTTTCGTTCTAGCATAAGCCAAATCAATCAATTTTTTAACCTCTTCGTCAATTATTTCAGCAGTTTTATCACTGTATGGCCTGTTAAACTGGTACTCAGCTTGTCCACTGGAATCGTAGTAACTAATGTTTCCAATTTTCTCGTTCAAGCCATAAATTGTGATCATTGCGTATGCTTGTTTTGTAATTTTTTCTAAATCACTTAATGCTCCTGTAGAAACTTTTCCGAAAATGATGTCTTCAGCAACACGTCCGCCAAGGGCAGCACATATTTCATCAAACATTTGCTCGAAAGTTGTAATCTGGCGCTCTTCAGGCAAGTACCATGCAGCACCAAGCGATTGTCCACGGGGTACAATGGTAACTTTAACCAAAGGTGAAGCATGTTCTAATAACCAACTTACAGTAGCATGTCCGGATTCATGATAAGCAATAACTCTTTTTTCGTGAAGCGAAATGATTTTGTTTTTCTTTTCTAATCCACCAATGATGCGGTCTACAGCATCTAAGAAATCTTGTTTTCCAACAGCATCTTTATTTTTACGGGCAGCAATCAAGGCAGCTTCGTTGCAAACGTTAGCAATATCTGCTCCTGAGAAACCAGGAGTTTGACGTGCTAAAAATTCAATATCTACTGTTTGGTCAGTTTTTACTGGTCCCAAATGCACTTTGAATATTTCCTGACGACCATTTAAATCGGGAAGTTCGACATAAATCTGGCGGTCGAAACGTCCCGGACGCATCAATGCTCTGTCTAAAATATCAGCACGGTTAGTTGCAGCAAGAATTATTACTCCGCTATTAGTGCCGAAACCATCCATTTCTGTTAACAACTGGTTCAGCGTGTTTTCGCGTTCATCATTAGCACCTGCCATTGGGTTTTTGCCACGGGCACGGCCAATTGCATCTATCTCATCGATAAAAATAATAGAAGGTGCTTTTTCTTTGGCTTGTTTAAACAAGTCACGCACACGGCTAGCACCGACTCCAACAAACATTTCTACGAAATCTGAACCGCTCAAAGAAAAGAATGGAACTTGCGCTTCTCCAGCCACAGCTTTGGCAAGTAATGTTTTACCAGTTCCCGGAGGGCCAACTAATAAGGCGCCACGAGGAATTTTACCTCCTAAGACTGTATATTTTTTTGGATTTTTAAGGAAATCGACAATTTCACGGATTTCAATTTTGGCTTCATCTAAACCTGCTACATTGTCGAAAGTTATAGAAACGCTGGTGTCTTTATCGAAAAGTTGTGCACGACTTTTTCCAATATTAAAAATTTGACCGCCGCCGCTTCCTCCGCCCATTCTGCGAATGAGTAACATCCAAAAAAGAAATACGACACCTAATAGAATTACCCAGCTAACAATTTCTCCACTCCAGTTTTTGCGTGCTTCATAATTGGCATTCACACGTTGTTCAGCGGGTAAAGCTTCTTGAGATTTCTCAATCACTTTATTTAGTTCTTCAATAGAACCAATATAATAATTGTAATGCGGACCATTTTCTGCATTGGTGTTTGTCATTGATGGAGAGCGCAAATCGCGGTATTCTGGATTTTTTAATAATGCATCTTTTTTTAAAGTAATTTCAGCATATTCTCTATTAACAACAGTTATTTCTTTTACATCTCCAGCTTGCAGGATTTTTGCAAATTTTTCAGTTTTTATATCGCGGGTGTTTGTTCCAACATTATAAAAATAGCTTGCTATAAAAAGGACTGTAATTACACCCCAAATCCAATAGAAGTTATTTCCGCTATTTCCAGTGCTTCCTGTTTTAGGTTTGCCGGAAGTTTGAAAAAAGTTTCGTTTTTTCTCGTTACTTTTTGGAGGATTTTCTTTTGATTTATCTTTTGTATCTGCCATTGCATGTTTAGCTACTTTATTGCAGCTATGTTTTAACAATTTAAAAGTATTTAAGTTGATTTATTAAGAAATTGAAGCAGGGATTTCAGTAATTTCAGCATCAGCCCATAATCTCTCTAGCCTGTAAAATTCTCTTACAGGAGTTTGGAAAACATGAACCACAACGTTTACATAATCAATTAAAATCCATTCTCGGTTTTCGAAACCTTCGCTTTTCCAGGGAGATTCTCCGGTAGCAATTTTTACTTCATGTTCAACAGAATATGCTATCGCGTCTACTTGGGTTCCAGAATCTGCATTACAAATTATAAAGAAATCACTTACAGCATGACCCGTATTTCTTAAATCGAATATTTGGATGTTTTGCCCCTTTTTTTCTTCAATACCTTTAACGACGCTATCTAAGAAAAGCTTTGTAGGGTCGATTTTTTTGGCTTTTGCCTCTTTTTTCATTCAGTGTGTTGATTATTCGCGCAAATTTAGTATTTCTGCCGCTATGAATACATTATTTATAGGTCAAAAAGTAATTCGCTTGTCAGAAATCGACTCGACCAACAATTATGCCGCCCAACAAGTCAAGGAAAACGGTGTGTTAGATGGTTTGGTAATTATTGCTGATTACCAATTGGCAGGCAAGGGACAAAGAAGTAGAAGTTGGGAAAGTGAGAAAGGTAAAAATTTGTTGTGTAGCATTGTGCTTAATCCCAATTTTATTGATGTAAGCAACCAATTTATATTAAATAAAGCAATTGCTTTGGCAGTCTTAAAAGCTGCTGAAATGATTTGTCCGGGTGCTTTTTTAAGAATAAAATGGCCTAATGATATTTATATGGAAGACAAAAAGCTGGCAGGAATTCTTATAGAATCTACTATCAATGGCAGTCAAATTGGCAGTTTAATAGTTGGAATCGGCATGAATGTAAACCAATTAAAGTTTGAAGTTGGAGGGAGGCCTGCAATTTCTATTTCACAAGAATTGGGAAATGAAATACCAGTTGAAGCCGTTTTGCAGATTGTTTGTAAAAGTTTGGAAGTGGAATACTTAAAACTGAAAGCAGGCAAATTAAACTATATTGATGAGGAATACCAGCAGAATTTATGGAAATTAAATGAATGGCAGCGATTTGAAATGAATGGGAAAACAGAAATGTTGAAGATTTTGGGTGTTAATAAAAGTGGTTTATTGATAACTGAAAGTGAAGAAGGAAGGCGAGCAGAATGGAGGAATGGGGAGTTGATATTGGCTTCATCCTTATAAGAAATGACTTTATGTTTCTATTTATCAATAAAGATTTTCGAAATAAAGCCATCGTTTGATAATAAAAAATAATAAAGAAATAGCTATTAAAAATTAGATTAAGAAAAGAATCCATTCATCAATTTGTACTTGCAGGTAGAAGTTTATTTATGCAGGAATTAATCACAATCCTTTTTTTAATTGTAGTCTATTTTCTCTTTTTATTTCAAATAAAAAATATTACAGCATTGACATTCGTATTTTTTGCTATTAAGGTTATCAATAAAGCATTTTCGCTTATTACTTAATCGTTACAACACCTTATTTTAAAGCAATTTATTTTATCTTTGTAATTATCTGGGTAATTTTTTTGATAAAGAAATGAATTTTGGAAAGTTATCGGGTATTACTATAATAATTGAATTATTATTAGTTTTTAACAGTAAGAAATAATTATTTTATGTTCAAATCAATTTTAAAGAATAGTTTTTTTAAAGAATACAATCTTTTACAAACCACATCATTATTATATATTTCAATACCTACCATAATTTTTCTAATTGGTTGGCTTAAACCAATTTATTCTATTCCATTAGTACTACTTATAATTTTAGGATTGTACTTTTCAATAAAATCTGCCTGGAACTTTTCTTTTATATCTCCATCTGAATCAATACATAAAGAAAAACCTAAACTTATTAATAATCCTTTATTTTTTCATCTATTTGCATTAATATTAGTAGTTATATCTGTTTTGTATTCTGGAGTTGGTGGCTTTGCAATACAAGATGCAGACTATATGAAGCACAATGGTTTCTTTTTAGACCTTACAAAATATTCCTGGCCTCTTGCTTATGAGAATACTGGTGTTGATGATGCACCCAGAATTTTGAATACTTATTTAGCTTATTATTTACCATCCGCATTATTAGGAAAGCTTTTTGGGTTTTCGTTTGCATATTTTTTCTCATTTATTTGGGTATGCTTAGGTTTATACTTAACATTGATTTGGGTAAGTCAGTTTGTAAGTAAAAAATCAATATTTTACTTGCTGATTTTTATGTTTTTTGGTGAATTAGCCTACTTTGGCTGGTTAAAGTATTTTCCAAATATTTCAATGTATGGTAAGAATATCAATTATGCCAATTGGATGTTTTTTTATTCAATGAAATCAGAATTTTTAAAAGGAGTGTTTTGGATTTTAGGTTCTAACCATACATTTTTATCAAATGGTCCTCACCATATGTTTCCATCTTGGATTTGTATTTTAATGGTTTTTCATGATGCAGTTATTAGAAAAAATATAAATCGAATTGGTTTTATTTTTTCTTTTGTACCATTTGTTTCCGCATTTATGGCAATAGGTCTAGCACCTTTTGTATTATTAGCTGCCATTCAAAACAAATTTAAAAACACATTTACATTTCAAAATATAATTATAGCTCCTTTACTAATCATTATTGCTGGATTATTTTTAACATCTAACAATGTTCAATTTGAAAGAGGATGGATTTGGAATTTTGTAAACATAAGAGACGCAATCAAGTATTTATTTATATTTTTTCTTTTGGGTTTTGGTTTATACTTTTTAATTATGCCCAAAAAGAAAACAAATTTTCATGACGGAGCTATGCTACCATGGTTATATAGTGCTGTTGGCTGCATAGTATTTTTTTCTTTTTACAGAATAGGTTTATATATGGACTTCCCTTTAAAAGCCTATAATCCTTCATGGATAATATTTCAGGTTTGTGTTATTTCCAGTATAAGTTATTCAAAAACACGTTTAGAATATGTGCGTAGCAGCTTTGTAATTTTATTGTTAATTATAGCAAGTTTTGGTGCGTTAAGTAATTTTAAATATGCATCAGATAATAAATTGTCTATGCACAGGGTTAATGAGGAAAACACAATGCACATAAATAAAATTGGTCCTAAAGAACGTTCTGGTGCCTTATTCTCTGATGGGAATTCGTTTTTCTGGAAAGTATTAGCTAAAAAACCAACCTACACAAAAAACTAAAATTCAGATTTTTATAAAAGAATTAGAGTTTAATGGTGAAATTTTTAATTCAATATTTTCTAAAGTTGTTATAACCAACTTCTCATTTTTTAATTATAAACATTTTTGATTTTTATTGAGTCATTTGTTATTTCAATGCCCATAATTTGAATCCAAAAAAATTTATTACAATTATTATTGGTATGATAAAAAATTGACCCCAAAACGGGTCGTATTCGAAAGTATTTACTAAATATTTTAGTAAAATAATATTAACTCCATAGCTGAATAAATATACTAAGAAATATTTTGGCATTCTTTTCTTAAACTCAAATTTCTCTTCCGGTTTAAAAACCCAAATAAAATTAATAGTATATGTTAAAAGAATACCTAATAGCCAAGTGATAGTAAATGCTATAAAGTACCCTATATATAAAACCTTTAAAAGGAAAAGAAATAAAAGCATTGAAAATGCAAAATTTATTCCTCCAACCAAACAGAATTTAATAAACTGTACATTTAAATATTTGTTTACTAAATGTTTACTTATCAGATCCATTAAAAATTACAGTTTATTAAATAATATAGTCTCTAAAGATTAAAGTTCTTTGTCGACGATGTATTTAGGACGACCTTTGATTTCATCATAGATTCTCCAAATATATTCACCCAAAACACCTAACATCAGCATAATTAAGCCACCAATTATTAAAAGCAATATCATTATTGGTGCCCAGCCAGGAAATGGAGTGCCACTATAAAAGTAAGCATTAAGAATGCTTAAGGAATAAATAAATCCTGAGATAGAAAACGAAACTCCTAACAGCGTCATTAATCTTAAAGGAAGATAGCTTACACTAATAAATGCTACCATAAAATTTCCGAAGCGCTTTATTAAATTATACTGTGACTTTCCAATAGTTCTTTCAAGTTTATGATATGGAATAAACTTTATCCGGAAGCCAACAGAGAGTATATCATACTGGTAAAAGCGGTTTCGTTCTTTGTTTCTATTTATCGCATCCATTGCTTTTCTTGCAAGCAAAACAAAATCGAATCCACCAGGAGGAACTTTCGGAAGCAGTAATTTGTAAAACGTTCTTGATGTTAATTTATTGATAAATGATTGTCCGTGAGTTTCGCGATATGAAACAACAATTTCATTTCCATTTTCCCATTCTTTAACCATTTCAATACACTGTTCAGGCGAATCCTGTAGATCTGCCGCCATGTTAATAACTGCATCTCCAGTTGCATAATCCCAACCAGCCAGAATAGCAGCCATTTGGCCGAAATTTCTCGAGAAAGAAATAATTTTTATTCTTTCGTCATTGTGTTTTTCTTTAAGTCCTATAATTTCTTTTAATGAATTGTCCTTTGATCCATCATTTACAAATATTAATTCCAAAGAATGTTGAGGAAAGTTTGTTTCAAAAGCCCTTACTATTCTATCATATAAAATAGTTAAGGAACCTTCATTTTGGTAAACTGCAAAGCAAACAGAGATTAAACTCATAATATGTTGGATATTTTTCTTTTTTCTAGAATTCCTTTGATACTGAAACTAAATGGTAATCTATTTAAAATTTGAGAAAAAAATAAAACAAGTTTAAATTTTTATCATTAAATTTGCCATATTCATCAGTCAAATTAAAAGTGCTATGGTCAAGTTCGATAAGTGCTATCTTTTTGTCATTCATTAGTATATTTATAAGAAAACCAATTTCAGATTTACTTCCCTTTTTCGCACATTAAAAAAATACTCGAACACAAATCAGGATATTGTTGACCAAGTTGATAGCAGCCTTCTAAATATTCTTTGCTAATTATATCAGTATTCAATAACCTGTCCCATTGGAAATTTGCTAGAGCTTTGAAGAAAATACCCGAACGATGCACTACATTTAATCCTGCAGCCTTTGCATCTCTTTCTAATGTGTCTAGCGTATATGTAATATTATGACCGTGTTCTTTTTCAGCTGGAGTTACTGCAGAATTATGGCTAATTAATCCCATTTTAACAGCAATTTGACGAGAAGGTGCATTTGCGTTTGGACAAACGAGAAAAAATCTACCGTTATCGCTTAACCATTCATTGTTGATTCGTTTCATTAAACCTACAGGGTCATCAATGTGCTCCAGCACGTGAGTCAAAACAATATTGTCATATTTAACTGGAAGATTTACTGTTTCGAACAATGAATTAATGAATTGTATATTGTTTTCACTCAAATTTTCTTTAGCAATTGCAATAGCTTCATCTGATGCTTCAACACAGGTTATGTCTTTAAAGTAAGGGAGAAAGCGTTTGGTAAAGTCACCCTTAAAGCTACCGAGTTCAAGAAAATTACCTTCTTTAAAAAAAGGAATAAAAGATTTTAGCATAAATGGGTGCATAACATCGAAATCGAATCCATATGCATATTTGTGTTCGGAAGTATCTTTTAATTCCTGGTTGTAGTTTCTTTGTTTTGTCATATTAATTTACATCAAATTTAATTATACGTTTCATAAATAGGCTGTCTGCAGTTGTTTTATGTTGTTCGAAAAGATTTTTTTTATAAAAATTTAAGGCAACTAAGTTAAGCTTATTCACTTCAAGAATTAATGTGTGAAACTTATTTTGTTTTGCATACAATATGCATTCATCAAGCATTCCTTTTGCTATACCACGACCGTTAAATTTATCAACTACACTTACATTACTAATAAACGCCTCACCTGTTTCTACATTTGAAAAGTAAACAGCAATTAAACCTACTAAATCTTCATGAAACCATGCTTCAAAAGTAACAGCTTTTTCAATTAATTTTGCGGAATAATCTTGAATGTTTATTCGACTAGATAGTATAGGAATAAACTGCTTGTCACAAACTTTCAAATGTTTTAAAATATCGGATTCTTTTGCCGAATTTAATTTATATGAAATTTGAGGTTCCATTTTTTTCTTTTGACTAATTTAAAACGAGATTAGTTCAGCTAACCCAAATCCAAATTTTCCAAATTGGTTGCCATTATAGAGCAAATAGATTTTCTCATCACATTTGAAAACATGCGGGTAACATTGCATGTCAGAATCCCAGTCGCCTTCAGAGAAATCCAGATTAAGTAAAGCGTCATCTCTCAGCCAATTCTTCAAATCACTTGAATAAGCGTATCCTATTTTATATCCTTTGTTTTTATCTTTTCGAAATCCAATTGCTTCTCGATAGCAAAAAAACATATGATATTTATTGTCTGCGAAAATTACAGTTGGCAGCGCCTGGCACTCATTTTCATTCAATTTATCAGGAATAATCTGTTTACCTTCAATTTTAGTCCAATTCACTCCATCCATGGAAGAAGCATATCCAATTTTATATACTCGAGCGGATTCTTCTTCTTCATTGTCTATCCATTTTGTTCCAAACATGTACCACATATGGTAGGTGTTATTTTCAATAATGACAAAGCCATCGCCAACAAGAAATGGCTCTTTGGGTGATGAAGTTAAAATAGGTCCTTCGCCTAGTTTTTGAAAAGTAAGCCCATCATCATTACTTATTGCAAAACCAATTGAGGTTTCAACAGAAACTGAAGTTCTTCTGCTCCAACCGCAGGTATACGCAAGAATTCGATTACCGTCTCTTAGCACATTTATAGGAAAAATCCCATGTTCATCAAAGGTTCCTAATTTCCCTAATGGTATAACCTGATTTTTCGATATGTTCAAAATAGAATTGAAATTTTTGTCTACATCAACGAAAGATATATGACTTAAAAACTTCCCATTTGATGAATCAACTTCACGAGTTGAAAAGTATATCCTTACAAAATCATTAAATACTAATGTTTGAGGCGACTGTGCAAACTCAAGACAATTATTGGCCAATTTATGCTCGGTCGGGTCAAATATTTTACCGTGTTTTTTCCAATTCATTTACTTTGATTCTTCATTGTTTATATTAAATCGCCTGATAATTCTGCCATTCCAAATCCGTATTTTCCAACTTGATTCCCCAAATAAAACATATTAATTTTCCCATCCAATTCGAAAACATGTGGGTAACTTATCATTTCAGAATCCCAGCCTTCATCTGAAACGTCAATTCCAACTTTATCATCTTCTCTAATCCAATTAATCAAATCTATGCTTGTAGCATATCCAATTCTATATCCCTTTTCGCGTCCCCTAAAATCAAGTCCATGTCTGTAGCAAAAAAACATATGGTATTTACCGTTTTTGTAAATAACATCAGGACTAGCTTGGGCTTCAGTTATATCTATTTTATCTTCGATAAGGTTTTTATCTAGTTTTGTCCAGTTGAGGCCGTCGGAAGAAGTTGCTAATCTAATCTTGTAAACAGGTTCTGGTTTTCCATTGTTTTCAATCCAAACACTGCCTGCAATATAGAATAAGTAAAACGTATCATTAAATTTACGAATCTTAGGGCCACTAAGGATGAATGGTTCGTTAACACTATATGAGAGAATTGGGCCTTCTCCAATTTTCTGAAATGATTCACCATTATTTTTACTTATTGCTAATCCAATAGCTACGTTAAATGGCACAGACTCACAACGTGTCCATCCTGCATAAAATCCCCATACTTCATCTTTAACCCTAATTACTGAAGTAGGATAGGTCCCAAATTCATCAAATGTTCCTCGGTTCCCCAAGGCTAATATTGGTTCTTTGGCAATATTTTTAACTTCGAAAAGATTTTTACGATTTAAATCAACATAAGCCGAGTAACTAACATATTGCCCATTATCATCTGGGGCAGGACGACAAGCAAAATAGACCCTAACAAATTCATCAAAAATTAATACTGATGGAGCTTGGGCAAAATCCTTTAGCCAAACTCTATCTTTAACTTCTTGAGGAATAAAAACCCTCCCCATCTTTTTCCAATTGAACATAGTCTCTTGTGTAATTTTATAATAGGCTATATGAGTTGTTAATAAAGTATTTAATGTCCAATTTTTCATTAAACATCATCACATCTATTATTGATAAATTTGAGGTAAAACTTGAATTGAATTGCGAATAAACAATCTGATCTGTTTTTAAAAAATTTAATCCAATACCTTCATTTCCAAAATCATCTTTGCTGTAAAGTTCAAGTCCTCCAATTGGATTAATATAGGTATTAGCATTGAGGTTTTTACAGATAGCAATCACTTTTTGAGTCGATTTTAGGCTGGAATCAACTTCCAAAGTAGATGAAACTATCAATGGAGTGGTAATTCCTAAATAGGTACGAATCAATTCTAATGAATTTTGTATGAAGTTAAACAGCTGTTTATCAGCAAATAAAATGCATTGTTCAATAATTGGGAAAACATCATTGAAAAATGGCGCTTTACGATATGATTCAACAATTCTATTTAATAATTTCCGTCGTTCAGTAACCCAGTCATCTGACAGGTAGCGTTCCTTTATTGTAAGAAAATCGGAGTCTTTCTTTAAAGGAAGTGTGATGTAGGAATCGATACCATTTACGAGTATTCTATTGCGATTAATCCAACCTTTTTTTGTGTATTCAATATTATCATAAATAACAAATGTATCCACTGCATTCATCAATTGATAATATCCAATGTAAGGGAAAAAATAAGGTTGCATTATTCCTACCTTCATGTTAAATAGCCTCGTTAACGATATTTGAAATGGTTTTTATAGCTGAAGGCTCTATTGAAAAATAAAGAGGTAAACAAAGTACACGATTTGCTACGTCCTCAGAAATTGGACATGGGTTAGAATGCTCCAAATAATGCAGCTTATTTAATGATGGAAAGAAATACCTTCTTGAATTAACCTGGTTTTCTGAGAGTTTACTCTTTACTTTTAATAATATTTCTTCGCTTTCAAAAACTACTGGATAATAGGCGTAGTTGTATTCAGTTTCTGCGGGAATTATTGGTCTTCTAATTTTGGTTAGATTCAATAATTCAGAATATAGCTCGGATGATTCTTTTCGGCTCTTAATCAAAAGTTCTAATTTGGGGAGATTACACAAGCCCATTGCAGCGTGAAACTCGGAATTTTTACCGTTGATTCCTTCAGTGTAATATTCATCACCTACATGTCCGAAAGAATGTAATAAGGTTATTTTTTTTAGCAAGTCAGCATCTTGTGTGGTAATACTTCCGCCTTCTATAGTATGAAAAAGCTTAGTCGCATGAAAACTGCATGTGCTCACATCTCCGTAATTCAGAATTGATTGCCCTTTGTATGTTACACCAAAAGCATGCGCCGCATCGTAGATTACTTTTAAGTTATATTTCTTAGCAATCAACTCTATTTTCTCGATATCACAAGGAATTCCATAAACATGAGTAGCTAAAATTGCTGTTGTTTTCGATGTTATTAATTGTTCGATTTTTTCAGCATCAATGCAAAAGGTATGTTCGTTAATATCACAAAAAATCGGTTTGCAATTTTCCCAAAGTAAAGATGTGGTTGTTGCAACATAAGAAAATGGAGTAGTTATTACTTCACCTGAAATTTCTAAAGCTTTAATTGCCAGTTGAATGGCTATTGTCCCGTTTGAAACAAATAATAAATTACGGGTATCAATTTTTTTACAAATCTCTTTTTCTAAACGCTGAGCTAATGGACCTCGATTGGTAAGGTGATTGTTTTCCCAAATCTCCTTTATCATATCAGAATATTCTTTGAATTCAGGTAAAAAGGAGCGCGTAACGTTTATCATTTATACTTTTTTTTCTTTAATAGTTTTTGGAAAATTATTTGTTAAGCGTTGAATTTGAATAACGTTCAATATAATTATTCTAAGGATAATTATTTAACAGAATCAAGGTGTTAATAAAATTACAATTTAAAGGTTCAATTGCGCAAATGTAATCTTTTAGGTTTTCAAATTCAAATTAACCCCAATTAAGCATTAAAAAAATCCCAATGCTAATTTCTAACTTAACATCATTTTAGAATATATGATTGCTTAAAAATCTTTAATTCCTTAAATCTTACTGATTTTAAACTATTTTACCATTAAGAATGGTTGTTTGGGTAAGGTTTGCTCCAAAAGAATAAGGTAAAAATGCGTAACCTGAAATAGCTTGTGTGATAAAAAGATTGGCTTTTTTGCCAACTGTAATGCTGCCATGCGTTTCGGAAATTCCCATGGCATAAGCTGAATTAATAGTTGCAGCATTGATGGCTTCTTCGGGCGTCATTCGCAGATTGATGCAAGCCAGACTCAATACAAATTGCATGTTTCCCGAAGGGCTAGAACCTGGATTATAGTCTGTGGCCAATGCTAAAGGCAACCCAGCGCTCAACATTTCGCGGGCAGGAGGATTTTTGATACGAAGAAAAAAAGCTGTAGATGGCAGTAATGTTGGCATCGTGGAGCTGTTGAGCAGAACTTCCATTTCTTCCTGGCCAGTGTATTCGAGGTGGTCTACACTTAATGCATTGTGTTTTACGCCTACTTGAATACCGCCTGAATAATCGAGTTCGTTGGCGTGGATTTTTGCGCGAATGCCTAATCTTGCTGCTTTGTCGAGAATCTGGTCAGTTTCTTCTACAGTAAAAAATCCTTTATCGCAGAATACATCGCAGAAATCTGCCAAGTTTTCAGCTGCAACTTGTGGCAACATTTCGTCTGTAATTAGCTGAATATAAGCAGCACGGTTGCTTTTAAATGCTTGCGGAATGGCATGTGCACCAAGAAATGTAGCTTTGATTGTTAAAGGTGTTTCCGCTTGCAAACGTTTAATAACGCGCAGCATTTTGATTTCATCTTGAAGGGTTAATCCGTAACCACTTTTAATTTCAACTGCACCTGTTCCATAAGATATAATTTCGTCGGCACGTCGTTTTGCTTGTATAAATAATTCATCTTCAGAGGTTTCTTGCAATCGCTTGGCTGAATTAAGAATTCCTCCACCTTTTTGTGCTATTTCTTCGTAACTCAGTCCATGAATTTTATCTACAAATTCGCTTTCACGACTACCTGCATAAACTATGTGTGTATGACTATCACACCAAGCTGGGAATACCAATTTGCCAGTGGCATCGATGGTTTCTATGGCTAAATCGGGACAATTATCCATTTCGCCAAATGCAGCAATGGTATCATTTACAATATGTAACCAGGCATTTTCTAAGATTGGAAGCTCTTGCATGGCTGCACCTTTCAATAATAGCGGAGAAATTGGACGCACCTGCACCAATTGCTTGATATTTTTAATGAGAAGTTGGCTCATTTATTTTGCATATAAATCAACAAAAACAGGCATGTGGTCGCTGTAACCGCCTAAATATTTTTTACCACCATATGTTCTGAAAGGCTGCATGGTACCGTATTTTTCGTTTTTTTCTAGGACGAAATCAGGTTTGAAAACTTGAGCACTTTTGAAATAAGTATGTAAATTAGCTTTTCCTTCTACAATGGCAGAAGATACGATAACTTGGTCTAAAAAGCCCCATTCGCCTTTGTATTGGTGACTGCCATGGGTTTTGCTGTTTTGCCAGGTCATTAAGTCATATAATTTACTTCCTTTTTTCGCAGTATCTCCTTCTGCTCCAAGTGCTTGGGTGATTGATTTATCTGTTGGGTAATCGTTAAAATCGCCAATCAGAATAATATTGGCATTGGCATCGCTTCCCTGAATAGAATCGCAAACCCGGCGAGCTGTTTTGGCAGCTGTAATTCTTTTTTCTTCGGTTTCAGCTTGACCACCGCTGCGGCTCGGCCAATGGTTTACCAAAACGTGCAAAGGAGTTTTTCCATTTACAGTTCCTTTTACGTAAAGAATATCACGGGTAGGTTTTTCCATATCACCTGGAAAAACTACAGGATAGTGCATGGTTTTTACCAATTTGAATCGGTCTTTTTGATAAATTAATCCTACATCAATGCCTCGTTTATCGGGAGAATCGAAATGAACAATTGAATACCCTTTGGCACCTAAATCTGTTTTGCTCAATAATTCATCTAAAACTTTGCGGTTTTCAATTTCAGCAAAACCAACAATATCAGGCATTTGGCTTTTGCCTAAAGCATTTATAACTTGTGCAATGTGGGCGTATTTGGTTTCTAATCGCTCTTTTGTCCACTGAGATTCGCTGGTCGGCAAGTACTCTTGGTCGTCAATCTTTGGATCATCTTCGGTATCGAATAGATTTTCAACATTGTAAAACATCACCCTGAATGGAGTAATCTTTTTCTTTTTATCGAAGCTTAACAATGTAATTGCCGAACTTAATAAGACTGCAGAAAGAATAAAAGCGAGTATTTTTTTCATAAAGAGGGATTTAACCTTTAAAATTAGTTTCTACGAATTGTTTGGCAAAGTAAGTAATGATTATGTCAGCGCCTGCACGTTTTATAGAAGTTAACATTTCGTTCATACTGGCCTTTTCATCGAGCCAGCCTTTTTCGGCTGCAGCTTTAACCATGGCGTATTCTCCGCTCACGTTGTAAGCAACGATTGGTAAGTTGGTATTATTTTTCAAAAGTGAAATAACGTCCAAATAAGCCAAAGCAGGTTTTACCATCAAGTAATCGGCTCCTTCTTGCTCGTCGAGTTGGGCTTCTATCAATGCTTCACGCTGATTTCCCGGACTCATTTGGTAGGTGAGTTTGTTGCCTTCTTTTGGAGCAGAATCGAGTGCATCTCTAAATGGACCATAAAAGCAAGAAGCATATTTCGCGGTGTAGCTCATGATAGCAAGTTGGTCAAATCCATTTTCATCAAGCATATTTCTTATAAAACCGATTCTGCCGTCCATCATGTCGCTTGGGCCGATGATATCAGCACCGGCTTTTGCTTGTGCAACAGACATTTTACCTAAAATATGCAGTGTTTGGTCGTTGTGAATTTTACCGTTTTCATATAAACCATCATGCCCATCGCTGGAATATGGATCCATTGCAACATCAGTAATTACAGTGCAATCGGGCAATTCTTTTTTAAAGGTTGAAATTGCTTTTAGGTAGAAACAATCGGGATGATAACTATAAGTTGCATGTTTGTCTTTGTGATTTTCTTCAACAACAGGGAAAAGAATGAAGTTTACTAAACCCATTGCTGCGCAAGATTTCGCTTCTTTGATGGCTTCATCTATCGTATATCTGAAAATACCTGGCATAGAAGCAATTGCCACTTTTTGATTTTCTCCTTCTAACAAGAAGAAAGGCATTATTAACTGTGAAGGATGTATAAATGTTTCTTGCACCATACCTCTGATTGCAGCTGATTGACGGTTTCTGCGAGGTCTTTGAATATTTAATTTCATTGGACAAAAATAGGTAGATGGTATTGATTTTTCACCATTAAGAATTTAAGAATAATTATGTAAAAACTTGATTATTTCATGTTTTTTGTTTTACCATTAAGGGATTAAGAATAGTTAATGAGAAACTTAATTTCCT
Source organism: Bacteroidota bacterium (assembly GCA_027490225.1). GTDB lineage: Bacteria > Bacteroidota > Bacteroidia > M30B66 > M30B66 > JAIXYK01. Next base: position 74,222 of record JAIXYK010000040.1, read on the forward strand.
TAATGGTTTATATTTTTAACCATTAAGGAATTAAGAATAGTTAAGGAAAAACTTAATTTCTAAATGGTTTTTAATTTTAACCATTAAGGAATTAAGAATAGTTAAGGAAAAACTTAATTTCTAAATGGTTTTTAGTTTTTACCATTAAGGAATTAAGAATAGTTAAGGAAAAACTTAATTTCTTAATGGTTTTTAATTTTTACCATTAAAGAATTAAGAATAGTTAAGGAAAAACTTAATTTCTTAATGGATGATATTTTTTCTATTGTAAAATGAAGTAAACTGTATTTAGAAGTTTGATTTTTTGATAAGCTAAATCCTAATTTTTTTAAAATAAAAATTTGTTTTCAAAATCGGCCAATTCAATTTATTTTTATATTTGAAAAATACATCAGCTCATAATTTTTATTTTATTTCTCATAATACTTATGAATTTCAATTTGAAAATGAAATTAAATATTTAGAAATCATAAGAAGAATTAAGCATTAAGATAATTTTTCACAAAAAATCCATCCAATTATGAAGTATTTCTACGCAATTCTCTTATTTATCTCATACTCGTTTTCAATAGAAGCGCAGCATAACATTGAAAACACGGCACCGCCTCGTTGTTTTACAGATGAATATTTACGTGCAAAACGGGAATCTGATCCATCGTTAAAAACGCGAGAAGCTATTCAGAATATTCTTATACATCAACAAGCTCGTCCTGCTAATGATCGTTCGGTATTGACTATTCCTATTGTAATACATGTAATCTATTTACCTGGGCAAGATCAGTATCAGTATTACAATCAAATTTTTGCAGGTATTGAACATCTCAATGCTGCTTTTTCAAATTCTGGACAATACTATGATCCACTTGGGGTAAATACCAATATTCAATTTTGTCTTGCTACAACTGGTCCCTCAGGTGAATTGACTTATGGAAGTGCCATTACTTACACCGAATCGGAACTTTCCAACGTAACCATTGAAACACAAGATGCTGATTTAAAAAACCTTGTTCGTTGGGATCCGAATAGATATCTAAATATTTGGTTGGTGAATGAAATTACCTCTGCTTCAGTTGGTAGTGGAGTTGCTGGATATTCTTCTTTTCCAACTTCTCAAGGATTATCAGACGACGGTATTGTCAATGAGATTTCCTTATTCGGGTCATCTATAGATAATTCCAAAGTCCATATTCACGAAGTAGGGCATTATCTCGGTTTATATCACACGTTTGAAGGTGGATGTACCAATGGAAATTGTCAAACCGATGGTGATCAAGTTTGTGATACTCCACCAGATAATTCTACGGCGGCCATTTTCTGCAATATCGCAACCAATTCATGTGATTCTGATGATGATGATTTAAGTGTGAATAACCCTTTTCGTCCTATTGCAAATGGAGGTTTAGGTGACCGTCCTGATATGTTTAGTAATTACATGGATTATGGCTATCAATTATGTCAATTTCAATTTACTAGTGGACAATCAGATCGTATGAATGCGGCATTAACAACGACTCGTTCCATTCTTCTCCAATCAACTGCATGTGCTAGTCCGTGTATGCAAAATCCAATTTATCTCGTCATGACAGCATTGAATAATTCCTTTGTTAATGGGATGACAGGGGTTTTTGGTGTGCAAGAAAATTCATACGCTACTTCATTTGAATGGACCGTGAACGATACCTTAATGAGTTCTACGGAACAATTAATTTATCTATTTAATACTCCTGGTGTATACACTATTGAAGTTACTGCTTTTAATGGAGATCCTAATTGCACCACTTCTAAAAGCCAAGTATACATTGTTGGATGTTCTGCACAAGCAGCTTTTCAACTTTCTGAAGGACCTTATAATCCAGGAGATAATGTCCAAGCAAACAGCCTTGCATCTAATTCGCTTTCCTATGCTTGGTATTTAGATGGTAATCTCGTAGGAACTTCAATTAATTGGAATCAAACGTTTAATACTGTTGGAGGACATTCTTTGTATCTCGTCACCAGCAACGAATTGTGCAGTGATACATCCAACACTAGTTTCTTCCAAGTGGGTAATTGTAATTTATCGGGCGCTACAAAAAACTGGGTGTTTGTTCGTAATTCTATGCGCTTTGAAAATGATACGGTTGTTTTCTTACCGCAAAACAGCCCAATAATGGATGTTAACACCGAAGTGACTTCTTCTATTTCGGATGCTGATGGGAATTTGCTTCTCTTTTCTGACGGACAAAGAGTCTGGGATCGATATCATACCCAAATGCCTAATGGAATTGGTTTGATGGGAAATTCATCTTCTAGTCAGTGTGTATTGATTGTTCCACATCCAGGAAATCCGAATCAGTTTTATATTTTTACTAATGATGATTATGAGCACAATCTTGCCAATGGATTGCGTTATAGCATCGTAGATTTGACACTTAATGGTGGATTGGGTGATGTAATTCTCTCAACCAAAAACACACTTTTATTACTAGGTGGAAGTGAAAAATTAGCCGCTACTTGGCATGCTAATGGTCACGATATTTGGATTGGAACCTGCTTATATTCTAGCAATTCGTATCTCGCGTATTTAATTGATCAGGATGGATTACACATTGACCCTGTTGTTTCAGTTATTGGAACAACCAATCGTCCTGATATGGGATTAGTTCCCTGTCTCGGTAATATGCGGTTTTCTCACGATGGAAATCGAATGGCTACATATGTGGTTGCGGATAAAATAGTGATAGCAGATTTTAACAATGAATCAGGAGTATTTAGCAATGCATTAGAACTTCCTTTAAATTTTAGTGGTTCCGATCAACCATTCGGAATTGAATTTTCTCCTGATAATTCAAAACTCTATGTAGGTCAATGGCAAGGTGGACAATTACGTCAATTTGATTTGGGATTCACTACCGAAACTGAGATATTTTATTCAGCTTATGTGGTCGATGCTTCGCAATATGGAAGCTATGGACAATTAGTTTTGGGGCCTGATGGTAGAATTTATGTTTATCAAAACGGTTCCAATCAAATCGATTATATAGCTCAGCCGAATGAATATGGAGCAGCTTGTAATTTTCAGCAATCTAATTTCTTGGTTAATATTTACTTCTCCAATCCAGGATCAAGTTTACCAAATATGCTTTCAGGTTATTTAAATGCGCATAATCCAGCCATAGCAGGTCCTAAAAACATTTGCAAAGGAGGGAATTCTTATTTGTATGGAATTACGCTCGCTTCAGCAGAAGATTCAACCGTTTGGACACATACTGGCCCGGGTGTTTTTATCGCGCAAAATGGTAGTACACAAGCAACACTAACTAGTGGTGTAAATACTGGCACCGATGTGCTCATGGTTACTGTTTACGGTCGATGCGGAATTACATATGATACCTTGATTGTGAATACGAATTCACCAGAACCATTTTCAATTCCTGACACTGCTAATTTATGCGATACGCTTACCTTGTTTGCAGGAGAAGGATTTCTTTCTTACGAATGGAACAACATTTCAAATGCCGATACTTTAAATGTTACCAGTATTGGTGCTTATTGGGTAAAAGTAAAAGGCGTTTCTGGATGTTATATGACTGATACAACACAGGTTATTGACTATCCAGCAACGCAGCCTTTAAGTTTAGGATTCGACAAGTTTATTTGCAATCAACAAATTGTTGTATTGACAACCAACAATGTTTATGAAACTTACCTTTGGTCTGATGGCTCTACTAATAGCAGTTTAACAGCCTATTTGCCAGGGATTTATTGGGTAAAAGTTTCGAACGGATGTAATTTAGATTTTCGAACGGATACTATTCAAATATATGTAACTGAAAGTACAGAAGATATAAATTTGAACTATAATGGTTCTGATTTGGTTTGTTCCAGTTCATTGCCTTTTGTTTTAAATGGACCTGCAGGCTATTTAACTTATGAATGGTCAACTGGTGAAACTACTCCAAATATTAACCTGAATGTTGTTGGACAATATTCAGTAAGTGTTACAGACAATAAGGGTTGTATTTTGCGCGATACTCTTTTAGTTGAGGTGTGTACCGGTTTAGGGGACAATCAAAAATCAGGAATACGGGTCTTTCCGAACCCGGTTAGTGAAAGATTACTTGTTACTTCGGTAAGTAAAATTGATGCTGGCCCTATTCGATTATTTACTTATTCAGGAGCTTTGGTTTATGCTGGATATTGGAATGGAAAACAAATAGAAATTCCAGTAACTGATTTTGCCGATGGACTGTATTTACTACAAGCAGAAGGAGAACATATTAAAGTGTTGATTCAGCATTAGTTTATTCTAACAAACTAGCTACTTTGCTGGTATATTCCATCAAGTAACGCTCGTCGTTGGCTTGATTGATTTCTTTGAGGTAATAAATTTTGTTGCCAGCCTGGAGAAGGCTATCTAATTGTTGTTGGTTGCAAAACTCTGCAATTGTAACATCAGGATTTGTTGAATTTTGATTCACTTTTACGGTAAACTGATTGGTCCACCAGCCACAAAGCAACACTGATTTTTCCTTTATTTTGAGGTAATTTTGGTAGGAAACATCCGTAAAGTTTTGGCGGGTAATTCTTCGGCTTTTCTCCACTGCCAAAGGACCTGTAAAAGGATCGATGAAGATTTCCTGATTGGCAATGTTTAAAGTGATGGCAAATTGACTGTAATCGGCACCGCGGTCTTTGTTATTGAGGTTTACACCAATTATAAACGGAGAAATAAAGAAAAGAATGTTGGCGATAATTGCGTTTCGGTAAGGAATGGGCTGGTCAGCAACAATTAATAAAAGAAAAGGAACAACTGTAATTAAAAATGCAGATTTTTGAGGGTAAACAAAATAGGCAAATGTAAAAAGCGCCATGATGATGCACATGCCTTGAAGAAGTGAAGGTTGTATTGTATTGCTTTTGTTTTTTATTTTGAGGTAAACTAGATAGATGATTGCCAAGAATCCACTGGCGCCCCAAACGCCCAAGGAAAATTTGTAGGCAATTTTTGGTAAACTAGGATAGGGCAGAGGATAGGTGCCAAAAAATGAAATACCGTAACGTAAAAAAGCAGGAACAAACCAACCTACAGCAATTAAAAGCGTGGTAATTCCTATAATTAAATTGCGTTTGAAGTTAATTGCTGAAAATGGATTTCCATTCATAAAGAAAAATCCAATGAGCACCGCGCCGGAAGTAATTCTGCATGCAATGGCGCAACCTAAAAGAATTCCAGCAAGGAGTAGTTTTTCTTTTAATAAATAATAAAATGCAGCCAGAATAAAAGCCAAAGCCCATAAATAGTCGATGGTGTAAACACTGCTAATCCAAATGATTGGAATGGATAAGAATATAAGCGTCCATACTAGGGCATTTCTGATTTTTAGAAATATGGCAGCTGCATAAAAATAAAAGGCTGCCATAAAACTAAACAAAGCACTAAGGCCATTAAAAAATAAAACAGGTGCATTGGAGAAAAAAGAAAACAAATATTCTTGCAAAGGATGACCAGGCAGTCGGGAAAAGGAATATTCACCCGTTTTTGCCATTAATTGTGCATTGAGAATAAGTCCCCAGCTATCGTCTTCGCTGCCGAACCCATCAAAAATATAAGGTAAGCGGGTGCAGATTACAAAAATGAACAATAAAACAATGTTGAGTTTTTTCACGCGGCAAATAAACGTAAATTTCAATTTGAAAAACAATGTTACAATATGAAGGATGCTTGCGTGAGCGGGCGAGGCGGTAGCGCCGCATTTTTTGCGGCCTATGAGCCGAGCACGCGACCCGAAGGGGCACGCCCAAATTCACTTTCTAAAAAACATAAGCTGTTTCTAAGAATCTATACAGTTAAAATTTAGTGAATAACCCATCGCATTTTAGTTTTATTCCTGCGAAGTTTGACGTTAATTTGCGCCAAAATTTTATCATGCCCCGCAACAATTCCATTCAGTCTGTTCTTATTATTGGTAGTGGTCCTATTATTATTGGTCAAGCCTGCGAATTCGATTACTCTGGCTCGCAAGCTGCCAGGTCTTTGCGAGAAGAAGGCATAGAAGTTTCGCTCATCAACAGCAACCCTGCAACTATTATGACCGACAAAGTTTCGGCCGACCATGTGTATTTGTTGCCGTTGAATGTACAATCAATTATACAAATTCTCGAAGAACGGAAAATTGACGCTGTATTGCCTACCATGGGCGGACAAACTGCTTTGAATCTTTGCAAAAAAGCAGATGAAATGGGCATTTGGAAAAAGTATGGTGTTAAGATTATAGGAGTTGAGATTGATGCTATTGAGAAAACTGAAAATCGCGAGGAATTTCGCCAATTATGTGTTGATTTAGGAGTAGGCGTTCCTCCATCGCAGGTGGCAAATTCATTTTTAGAAGGGAAAGAAATTGCGCAACGCATTGGTTATCCGTTGGTGATTCGTCCTTCTTACACGTTAGGTGGAACAGGTGGCGCATTTGTGCACCGCAAAGAAGATTTTGATGAATTGCTGAACCGAGGTCTTCATGCTTCGCCCATACATGAAGTGTTGATTGAAAAAGCGTTGTTTGGTTGGAAAGAGTTTGAGTTAGAATTGCTGCGCGATAACATCAATAACATTATTATTATTTGCACCATCGAGAATTTTGACCCGATGGGCATTCATACTGGAGATTCAATAACTGTAGCTCCTGCTATGACATTGAGCGATGTTTCTTACCAGCAAATGCGCGATATGTCTATTAAATTGATGAACTCTATTGGATCATTTGCGGGCGGTTGCAATGTGCAGTTTGCTATTAATCCTGAGAATGAGGAGATCATTGCCATTGAAATAAATCCGAGGGTTTCTCGCTCATCAGCATTGGCATCGAAAGCTACTGGTTATCCAATTGCGAAGATTGCAGCTAAGTTGGCCATTGGTTTTAACTTAGACGAATTAAAAAATCAAATTACCAAAACCACTTCTGCATTTTTTGAACCTACTTTAGATTATGTTATTGTAAAGATTCCACGCTGGAACTTTAACAAATTTAAAAATGCCGATAAAACCTTAGGCCTGCAAATGAAATCTGTAGGTGAGGTAATGGGAATTGGGCGTTCGTTTTCTGAAGCGCTTCAAAAAGCTTGTCAAAGTTTAGAAATTAGCCGCAATGGTTTGGGCGCCGATGGCAAAGATTTGCGAAACCCAGAGGCCATAGTAGATAGTTTAAAGCATCCTTCGTGGAACAGACTTTTCCATGTAAAAGACGCCATGACTATGGGAATTCCAACCAAGACCATTCAGAAACTTACGCAAATTGATCCTTGGTTTTTGAATCAAATAG
>JAIXYK010000049.1 GCA_027490225.1 Bacteroidota bacterium
ATTCCTGTAGTTGATGCATTAGAAACTAATCTTAAATTACCGTTGGTAGTTAATGTACCATTAGTTGGTCTAACAATACCTCTTACACTTTGAATACCTGAAGTAATAGCAAGTGTACCGCTTGTTTTATCAAATGCAATGTTTTGGAAATTAGTAGCTCCGGCAATATTTTGAGCTGTAGTACCATTAAATACAACTTGTCCAGCACCTGAAACTGTATTTCCAATACTATTCCAGTTTCCACTTACGTTTAATGACTTTCCTGCTTGGATAGCTAATGAAGCTACCCCAAATGTATTGTTAAAGTCTACACTTCTTGCAAAACCATTTAAACCTGCTGTAGGTATAATAGGGTCGTTAGCTCTATCGAATATTTCAATGTCGGTAAGTGCAGTTGGAACTAAGAAAGGACTCCAGTTTTGAGCTACGTTCCAATCTGTGCTAACTGTACCTTCCCAAACAATTGCAGAAGTTAAGAATGGAGTAATATCTGAAGGTAAACTTGTACAAATATTATTATCAGCAGATACTCTGTAGTAATAAGCAATTCCTGGTAATAGACCACCTGGAATTGTATAAGAAGTAACATTACCAATGAATTGATTTACAATATTTACTGAGGCAAATGTTGGATCTGAAGTAGCTTGTAAATAATATCTAGTCGCTCCAGCAACGGCGTTCCATGCTAATGAAACACTATTTGCATTAATATAGTTAAATGTTGTGAAAGTAGGAGTAGCAATTGGTGCTAGATCTGTTGCAGTTAAGGCAATTGCTGTAGTTCCTCCAGCTGGTGATGCTGTAGACCCCGCATTCGGCCAAATACCATCTGCATCTATTCTTGGGCAATCTACTATGGCACCTGTTGAAAGACTTCTTTCTTCCACTCTTCTAATTCCATTTGTTAAATTATTAGGAACAATAGAACCAAATGCATTGGCAGTAGCATTTGGATAATATCCAGCATAACTTGCAACTGGAGCACCATCATTCTCAATAATCGCACTAGAAATTGGTCTTCCAGTTCCGTTGATATTATCATACAACATTACCAAGTTCTTTTCTGTACCATAAGTGCTACCTGTTATACCAGTGCATTGTGTTCCTGAACCTGATGTGTTACCAAAATTCAATATGGTTGCACTTAAAGCAGTAGTTATTCTGTTAACTACTGAAGTTCCTGGGGTAACTGAATTACCGTCATTTAAACATAATCTAAAGTTTACAACATTTCCTGGGATGAAACGAGCATTACCAGAAGGTTCTGTGATAAACCAACCTGTGTAAGAACCTGCACCGTCAGTTGTAAATTCTCCGTAAGTTCCAGCAGTGCTTAAACCAACAGCTGTTGTTCTTGTGTATGAACCCGCAGCAGGATAAATTGCATTACCAGCACCATTTGCATTACCAGCATCACTAGGGACAGAAATTTGATTGAAATAACGGTAAGTTGCATTTGGTGTTAAACCCGCTACTGTAGCTCTATAAGCAAAAGGAATTCTATTGTTATTAGTTCCAGCAATACCTTGAATAAACTGAGGAACAATTACACCAGTAAATGTTGGAGAATTACCAACAACAGTTTGAGCAGCAGAGGCTGCAACTGGATTTGTACCAGTTAAACCACCTGTAGTTGTAAATGTAAAATTAGTAAATGGATTAGCTGCAGTTGAAATTGTTCTACCAGTAACCGCACCAGCTGCAATATCTACTGTAACCCAAATTGTAGCTGTTTGACCACTGTTTATTAATTGAGAAAATCCGTTAAATACTACGTTTCCTCCACTTGCTACCGGAGCAACTGCTGAACCCAATTGAATAGACTCATAGAAATTAGTAGAAGTAACATTATACCACAATCTAAATGTTGCTGCAGTTAAGTCAGATGTTTGGTAAGTTCCTGCAGTAGGAACTGTTAAACCTGTTAAAGTTGCATTTGCCAAAGTAACAACAAATGAAGACTGGTAAATGATGTTTCTTTGAGATGGCTTATCTAAAGTTGAAGCAAAAGTAGAGGCTTGTGAGCCAACAGCTATACTTGGTTCATTATCAGTAATTGAAATATTTATTACAGAAGGAGAACCAATTTCAACACCAAAGCTTGGGTTGCTTATAGTAAGCACTGCTGTTTCAGTTCCTTCACCAACTGCATCATCTACAATTGTAAAAGTAACAGATCCTGTTGTGGCGCCATCTAAAATTGTGATAGTTGTATTTGTAAGTGTGTAATCACCTGCAGTAATTCCTGCGCCTGTTACAGCTAAATCAACTGTTTGATTTCCTCCTGATACAGCTGAACTTGCAGTTGCTGTGATTGTAATTACAGTAGCTGATGTTTCGCTAGAAGTTGAAGCAGTTGCAGAAATTGAAACCGAAGGATTAGATTCATCGTCAGTAATGGCAATGTTAACAGAGTTTGTTGAACCAATTACAATACCACTTGATGGAGTATTAATTGTTACAATCGCTGTTTCAGTCCCTTCTGGACCATCAACATCATCTGAAACTGTGAACGTTGTTGTGCCTGTAGTTTGGCCATTCAATATAGTGATAGTAGCAGGAATAACTTGATAATCTCCTCCTGTAATTCCTGTTCCTGTAACTGTAACATTTACTGTTTGGTTTCCAACTACTGGAGCCGAAGCAATTGCTGTTAAAGTAATTGAACTTGTTAATGCTTCAAATCCAGTAGTTGCGCTAGCATATAAGTTAACACGAGGTTTTCCTGGTGCAAATGCAACACCTTTAATTGTTGTTCCTGCTGGAGTGGTATAAACTGTAACGTTACTACCTGTAGTAATATTTATTGTTGTATTAAAACCAGCAGCATCTGTTAATCTTATTAAATTATTAGCAGCGTTTGCTCCAGTACCTGAAGTAACCCATAAATTGGCTCCGTTTCCGTTTCTTTCTCCCGTTATTCCAAAACCTCCAAAGTTGGTAGCATATGTTCCGTTAGAAACCCATGATCCGCTTACTAGTGAGTATTTGTAAATTGCACCAACAGTAGCAGACGTACCAGAAACCAAGTACAATACATCATAAGTTGCTCCATTTGAGCCAGATGATACAAATGTAAAGTCAACTGCAGCAACTGCCGTTGTGATTGAACCAGGCAGCGCAACTAATGTTGTAGCTGTTGTTGAAGGTACAGTATACATTGGAGTTGTAGTAACAGAATTTAATGTATAAACAACACCTCCATAAGCTTTTGAACCTCTAATGTTTACTACTGGTGATAATGTATTTACTGCAGCTCCATTAGTGTATAAACCTCCTTGTTCTGTTATAAAGAAGTTAGTATTATTTATTGTAGTTGCACCTCTCGCTTGGTTACCAGAAGCACCTGTATAAGTAGTTGCTAAGTTAAAAGTTCCTGATCCATTATAAGTAACAACTGCTCTTGTTAATAATGCATTAGCGTTTCCTGTTGTTATATTTGACCTATGTCCTGTAACAGTTAACAATGTTCCATCATTGCTATTTGCTAAATATCCTGTAGTTCCTGCACTACCAGAAAAACGCATATGGTCAGGAGCAGTTACTCCGTCAATTGCAAAAGTATTTACTGGGCTTGCATTAAGTGAACCTGGTGTTAATTCTAAAATAGAGAATGTAGTATTTTGTGAAGTATTACTGGCTGCTTGAGCTACCACAATATTACCTGGAGTAAATGCTGGTGTTACAGTTCCGCTTGCAGTAATAGAAGCACTTGCTCCACCGCCAGAAATATTAATTGTTTGTGGACCATAGCTGGTAACTGATCTGCCTGCTTTTAAACGCACATAAAATGGCGTAGAAGCTAATGTTGCAGAAGCAAAAGAAATAGATGCTGAAGCCCCGAATGTAGTATTATCGCTTGATACTTCAAAGTCTGTTGATTGCGTAATTGTAATTGTTCCTGAAAAAGGACCATTTAAATCTGCACCTGTTAAGTTAACTGTTTGAGAAACAGAAGGACCTTGTCCTAAACCATAATTTAAACCTGTTAAACTAGCAACACTTGGTGTTAAGCTCGGTGTAGCTGCTAAAGGCGTGTATACTAAGTTTACAGCAGTTGCTGTTTGAGTTACGGTGAAAGTTCCAGAAAAGCTAGGTGCAAAACTTCCAGTAGAAATAGAATACACTGGTGTTCCTGTAACAGAACTTCCTGTAATAATAGGCCAAGAATAAGCATTACCATCAACAAATCCTGCTGCAAGGCCATTTACGTCTATGAAAATAGTTCCACTGAGTGCAACAGCTCCTGTAGAAGCAATTCTATCTTGGTTCAACGCAGAAACAGTAACATTTGAGATGTCAAAATTGTAGTTTGCTCCAGTATTCCAGGTCTGTGCAGCAGTTGTAAATGTTCCTATTGAACCTACACCTGTAGCCCCAGGGCTAACATTTCCAGAAAGATTTAGTGTTCCTGTTGTTGTACCATTACCTCCAATTTCACCTAAAGCTGCTACAGTAATGTTACTTGCATTGGTGCTGTTTAAGAATAAAGTACCACTTGTAACTGTTGTAGCTCCAGTATAAGTATTAGCTCCTGTTAATGTAGTAGAACCGCTACCTGCTCTTGTTAAAGCTACAAATGCAGTTGTGCCATTTGTTATTGGTAAACCAAAAGTAGTAGAAGTTGAACCATTAATGGTTAAGGTTGAAGTTCCGGTTCCTGCATTTTGATTAGAGATAGAACCTCCACCAGCGCCACTAGTTAAAGATGCAATCGTAGGGCTGAAACTATTCAAATCCCAAATTCCTCCATTACTTGCAGAAAATCCCATAGAAACTGCAGTTGTACTTGGAAATGCAGTTGCAGTCCCTAATCTAATAATACCTCCGCTTGCAGCATTAAATATGGTACCACCAGTGTAAGTATTCGTAGAATTGATAACAATAGTACCTGCACCTCCAGAAGAACCAGCGGCAAACATTAAAGGAGCAGAACCAGAAATTACACCATTTACGGTTAAGTCATTTCCACCGGTTGCTCCAACTGAAGTTGCATAAGCAGTATTGTTTGCGATTGTGGCAGAGGAAGTCATAACTGTACCTGTACTGGTTCCTGCAATACACATATTACCAAAAGTAACGGCGTTCGCACCTGCAGTTACAGTACTAGGCAATGACAAAGTAGCTCCTGGAGCAGCAAGGTTAATACGGGAAGTACTTCCAGTTAGTTGGTTTACGTTAAAATTAAGAGAAGCACCTGCTCCACCAGAAACATTTCCTGCAAAAGATAATGTTCTATTGTCAGTTGCAGTTAGGCTATTTAGATTTAGCACACCACTAGCCACAACTGTTGTTGGACCAGTAATAGTTCGACCTGTAATAGCATCAGGCGTTAAAGTGTAGCCAGAAGTTTGAAAGTCCAAAGAAGTAACAATTCTGTTCGCTTCGATAGTTAATATACCAGCAGTACCAGCAACAATTGCTGGAAAATTATCAGCCCAATTTGCCTGTGCACCAGTGTTGGTTGGTTGTCTCCAAGAGAGTGCTGTTCCCCACGTACCTGTTCCACCTGCAGCTGGAGAAGCAGCTATTGATGCTCCATTCCAAAAATATTGTGTTAAAGCTGGGACTACTGTTGTAGTGGGAGAGGCAGCACCTGTTGTCCAAGTAGTTCCTTTGCGGGTAAAAATTTTAAAATGGTAAGTTGTTCCATTTGTAAGGCCAATAATAGTTTGTGGTGAGGTTATGCCTTTATAAACACAAGTACCACCATCGAAAGCTGTTCCACTTCCAAAAGTTAAGTTAGCTGTGTAAGCCGTTCCATCTCCAGTTGGAGTGGCAGTAGTAAAAGCACTTGCTTTAGCAAAAATGACTACTTCATCTAAACAAGCTCCGTTTGTCCAAGAAAGAGCAGATTGAAGATTAGCAACTGAAGCAGATAAGCCTGTTGCTACATCAGGTGTTGAACAAGAAGCTGCAGCTGTAGATCCATTTAGAGTTATGTTAACTACATTTGTTGTAACGTCAAATCCGCCAGTTCCACCTGCTGCTGTGGCACCAACTCCGTATACTCTTATAGTTGTGGCTACAGTTATGGCTGAAAGACCTGATAATGTTGTTGTATATAGAGTAGGTCCGCCTGTTACAGCCTGAGTACCTATATTTGACGCATAACTATCTGCTGAAGATCTAAATACTAGTGATGTTGGACCAGCTCCTGAACTTTGCCATTGATATGACAAATTAGTAACAGTGAATGAAAATCCACTATTTGGAGTTATTGTGAATTGAATGTATCTATTTCCTGAAATAGCATCGGCCTGAGTTGTTGGATTTGATGTATTAAACCAACCTGAACCTCCAAAACGATTGGTATTTGCAGCTGGAACGACTGAAGAACCTGTATAATTTAAACTAGAACCGGTAATATTAGCATTATTACTTATACTTGCCTCAGTTGTTTCGGTTCCAGCGTTTCCAAAAGTGTTCCAAGTTAAAAGTTGCGCTTTAGCCAAATGGTTATTCGCAAACAAACCAACTAATAAAACCAGCATCATTAGCCAGTTTTTGGTAAGTAGGTTTGTTTTTAAATTCGAAACAGTTGCCGCTGTTGTAGAATTAGAAAACTTGTTAAAGTGTTTCATAAATTATGTTTTATGTTAGTTGTTAAGGTGCAATTTTTAGCATTGCAAAATAAAGTCAGACATATAACTCGCATGTAAGACCAATGTTAAGTTTGTGTTAAAAAACTAAGGCTGTATTTTGTGGAAATCAATATTTACAAGGCATGCAACAATTATTAGGATTGTTGATATTTTGAAAATTGGATGTAATAAATAATGAGGAAACGGGGTTTCGGCGACTTCGAGTGCCTCAGCCACCTCAATATTCAGGCAACGGCTTAACGGTGGCTGAGGCTTCTGCGGTGGCTGAGGCACTCGAAGCCATCGTTACGTATCTCTTTGAAAACTCCTGTAATTTCTCCACATCCCCATTTATCAGCGCTTCTTTCTTTTTTCTACTCCAGCCCTGAATTTGCTTTTCGCGGTAATAGGCTTCATCAATCCTATCGAATTCTTCAAAATACAACAGTTTTACTGGGAGCCTTTTCTTTGTATGGTTTGCTCCTTCGCCACATTTATGCTGAAAAATGCGCTCTTCGATGTTTCTAGTGCTGCCTGTGTAGTAGCTGCCATCTGCACAAAGTAAAATGTACATGTAACCTTTCATGGGAACTAAAATAAGGAATATGTGGTTTCATGTCTTCGTCTTCGCCTTTGCCTTCGACAAGCTCAGGCAGCGGCTCAGACAGAGCCGATTCGGTGGCTGAGGCACTCGAAGCCATCGTCTTCGGCCCTTCGACAAGCTCAAGGACCTTATTGCTCAGGCGGCGGCCCTTCGACTCTTCGACGGTGACTGAGCTTGCCGAAGCCATCGTTTATCGGATTTACTCTACCACCAATTTCTTACTCGCTGTAGCTTTATCATTGTTTAATTTTACAATGTAAAGTCCACTGGCCAGATCATTTGTTGCAACAACAGTTGAATTAGATTCCATTTTCACTTGTTTCACCAATTTACCTTCTATGCTGTAAATTGAGATTGCCGTTCCTGTTTTAAATGTTGGAATGCTAACTGTTATTTGCTCATTTGCCGGATTTGGAAATAAATTAATTTCATTTTCTAAAATACTTGTAATTCCAGAAGTATTGTTAGAAGCATTAGGTGTAGTTAAAGTTGGTGCAAATTCTACCCAAGTAGAACCTCCATCTTCTAGTCTACCAAAACTGATATCATCTGTTTGTGGAGGAAATGAAATCGAATCAACTACAAACAACTCTGCTCCTTGGTAATACAATCCTACAAATTCTCCTGATGTAGATGAAAGCTTGAAGTTAGCATGTAACGGTCCTGTTTGTGTGCTATCGTCAGCCCAAATTAATTTAAAACCTCCCGCAGGAATCACTGTTGCAGAAGAACCAGTCGGAAATTGATATTTGGTTGGTGTTGTTGCATCATCAGAAATATACATTCCAGCTAAATCTACTGCTATTACTCCTGGATTGTAAATTTCAATCCAATCGCCAAAATATCCATTTTCATCAGCAATAGTGCTGGTATTACTCGCCATTACTTCATTAATAAAAAGTACAGGCGCTTCTATCGGAGAATCACTATCTACAATAACTACTGTTATACTATCCAAAGCACCTAACAATAAATCGGGAGGCAAATCTCCAATTGTTATTGCAAAACTTTCAGCTAATTCTTGTAACAAATCATCTGTTGCCGTAATGGTAAAAGAATACGTTCCTTGTCCAGCAGCAAGCGGAACATCAAATGCACCAAAAGAACTAATAGGTGCAGAGGTTGTAAAATCTGCAAATGTAATATCAGGGCTAATTGAACTCAAAACCAACTGTAATGTTGTTGCATTGATTGGAGCAGGAGCTATGTTTACATTAATTGTTACTACAGCGCCTTCGTTTAAAAAAGTATTTTCTTGTTCACTTGTAAAAGAAACAATAGGGTCGCTCGACTCTGAAATGGTATAATTAATTACACTTTGAGCACCCAAACTTAACCCGCAAGAAACTGTTGAAATAGTAATGGTTCCAATTTCATTTCCTTCCACAATTCCATCAGCAACAGCGCTTATAGAAAATGAAGCAAAAGCCGAACCCGCGGGAATTTGCAAAGTCAATAATCCATTAACATTCGCTGGGAATGTAATAATATCACTTGAATTTGCAGCTCCTCCCAACTGTATTGTAACAGTTTGTGCAGAAGCTGCTTCTGGAGTAATTTCAAATGAAACTATTTCCTCAGCACCACCTTCTTGTAAATTTATTACGCTACTCTGAAACTGAAAAACAGAAGTATTGGAAGGACCAAATGTAAAATTCCATGCTGGCCATAATGGTGCTCCTGCAACTGTTGGTTCATTATTTTTTGTCCAATTAGATACATTATTAATTGCACATCTAATTTCTTCTACACTACCTGTTAAAGCTGATACATTAAAAAAACCATTATCATAGTCATGTAAAGCAGTAATAACTTCTACTGAATCAACGCTTAAACAAACAGCATTAACTCCATTTGTTAAATTAGATGGAAGACAAGTGTAATTAGCATTTCCAACTGCAACGGTATTGCACACTGGTAGCCAAAAATTTGTAGAAATTGCAGCAATTGGAACTTTTGCACCACTAATTCTCACCCATGCTATCACCTGGTCACCACTTGCCGACAAACCTGAAAGTTTACCAGTACAAGTACCTGGCCCTGTTACAATTCCATTTAAAATCAAACCATCATCCGGATCCGTAATTTTAATAAGTGTTCCTGCAGGTGTTGCTGCAGAATTTACCCAACTTGCAACATTTTCAGTAGTAAAAAAATCTGTTCCATTCCAGCCATTATCTGTAAAATGTATGGTATCTCCTGCTGGTATCGTTGTTAGTGCTACAAATGCAAATGCATCAGGAGCATCCATTTGAATTCCAACAAAAGCGATACTTCCGGGAGAAAGTTGGGCTGAAACTGAAATGCTAATCGAAATTGTAAGGATTAAAAGTAGACGTTTTAACATGGTTGTTTTTTTAGATTTGCAAATATATAGTAAGGATTCTTTGTAAATATTTATTTTTTTATGTGGTATTCTTTCCTTCGTCAAGAACCGGGCTTTCGGTTAGAACATCACCTGCCAGCCAATTCTAAATTGTTCATTCCATTTTAGGGCATCTAAAATTTCTTCTTTCATAATATGTGTCCATTGCGCTTTTATCATCGAATTAAATCCATCAATTTGATAAGCCAAGGCCATTGAGAATCTCTGATTATTTCCAACTACCAAATCGCTTATGTTATATTCTTCGTAACGAATAGAAATTGCCGTTTTAAGTTTCCTTGAGAAATAACTCATTTGACCGTAATATCCACCAGAAAGAAAGTATCCTTTGCTTTGGGCAACAGAGTAGTTTCTTAATAAAAAGCTATTCGTATCTGCTGGAGTACCTTTTATTTGATGTAATTCAAATTGGGCAGAAAATCCTTTCCATTGCGCGCTCAGATCGAAACCATAAGTTTCTTTCTTTCCGCTTATAACTTTTAAACCAAAATCGCCAGTTGCCCCACTTGGGAAAAATGTTCCTGCAGGCAGTACTTTATTGGCATATCTTCCATTTACTCCTAAAGCAATCATTGGAACAGGAACGTGCAATACATCTAAATCTCTGTTTCTGTAATACGTTGGCCAGCAGAACTCTGCTCTACCAATATATTCTAAAGCTCCACTCGCATCATTGTCTCCAACCCTGGCCGAAACTTCTCCCAATCCGGTATATGCGCCAGCAATTAGCTCAACTCTTCTTTGCCAAAATGATTTAGATAAAGTTAAACCAATGTCTCTTCTGCTAAAGTACTGTCCGCGAAACAACTCTGGCCTTTGCCAGTAAGCTGAATAGGAAAAAGGAACCAACGAACTTCTTGAGTATTGTACTTTACCATATCCCAACTGCACATCGAACCATTTTAAGCCTTTGTATTTGAACCAAGCATCCATTAAACCAGGATTTTCTGGGTCGGTGCTTCCTTGGGTTAAATCTGCAAAATCCATTTGAATGCGGTATTCATACAAATTTCCGTTTCTACCTTCTATCATCAGCTGGGCATCACGGAGGTTGAATCTGTTTTTGTCTTTTTCCGTTTCTCCTACCTTTAGTTCTCTGTAATTATAATATGTAGAAACAGTTCCAGAAATTTCAAGTATATGTTTCCCATTATTTACAGAAAATTGTGCACTCAAAGCTTGAGCAAACAACATCAATACAATTAAAATACTACTGCGCATTACTCAAATTTTCGGGGTTAGGAAAGAAATACATCAACTGTCTGTCATCACTTACAATAATCATTTGCCCATCAGGCAAAAAAGCAATTCCTTCAGGATTCATCACATTAATCTGGTATCTTTTTTCAATTTGCTTATTGTCAACATTCATCACTAAAATCTCCCGGCGCTCATCGTTCAACAACCATAATTTTCCTTTGTAAAAAGTAGCAGCAGAAACATCGCCTTTCTCCTGCAATGAAAATTGACTTTGCACATTTAGCTTTTCATCTAATTCTATGATCCAAGTCGGGTCTTTTTCAGTAATCAAGTAAAAAACTTTCTTGCTTGCATCGAAGGTAAGCGACTCAAATCCTTTGTTTCTGCCTCCTCCATAAGGAATGTAAACCGATTTTACATATTCAAAAGATTTTACATTAAACAAAGAAATCAATCTTGGTGATTCGTCTGCTACATATATATATGTCTCGTCTGCATAAACACCTTCTGCATCGGTTAATTCTTTGGTAGTTTTTCGCAGTACATTTCCTTGTAAGTCTGTTTCTGCTAAGATACCATCATCACTTACTATGTAAAGATGTTTTTTATCAAAGCTGAGCGCAACATCACTTGGTTCTTTTACTTTCAAATGAATAACATTGCTGTGTTTTAATTTTTGGGCATCGGCATTTTTGCATTGCACCATAATTAAAACAACCATTGTTAAAAAGAGTATTTTTTTCATTGGTTTGGATCTCCTGGGGTTGGTACAACTGGAAACACCCAATTAGGTGAACCATCTGGAATTCTTGCTGAGGCTTCATTTGTACCTTGCGCTCCAAAGCTTACACTATCAACAATAATATCAGAACTGCCCGATTTATAGAAAATTCCCAATTTATCTCCTGCTGATGATAATTTGAAATTGGTGTGTATTTGAGTTAATACCTTATTAGAATCATCACAAAAAACAATTAAGTGACTTAAGGCATCGATTGTAAAAGGGGGAAGTTCATATTTTTCTGGGTCATTCAGGTCGTCAGAAACAAACCACTTACCTGCTTCTAAAGTGCATGCAGTTGTTTTTGGATTGTAAATTTCAAACCAATCACCACCAGGGCCTAATTCTGAAACTAAAGTTGCACCAGAAGATACTACTTCGTTTACCATCAAACTTCCAACTACGTTATTACTATCTATTGGAGGAGGATTGTTCCAACTTGGATTATCTGTTTCAAAAATTCTGTCTTTTGTGCAACCTATCGCAAATAGTGCAAGTAAGCATAAAATCGAAAAGTACTTCATAGTAATAATTAATTCCGCGAAAGTAATCTTCAAGTGTCAGCAGATTGTTAATTGATTGTTTCGGCAATGTTAACTTGTTCTATTCTGTTCTAATAAAATGAGTCTTCTAATTCTTTCAGAAACTTCACCAGCATCGTATGGAGGTAATTCGAAAGTTTTATTATCTGTGCGTTTCAAATGCAATGAAAAACTTTCAATTATTAATTGCTGTTTTTGCAAAGCATCAATCATTCCGTGCAATAAAGGAGCTTCTGCTTTTAATTGAAATAGTTTGTAAAAAAACTCACCAATTGGCTCAAGACAGCTTGTTTTGTTAGTTAACGGTTGGTAAGAACTAAAAATTTCTGTAAGCTCCTTCAATAAAAAACTTGATTTATCTGCTGTCTTTATTTCCAGAAACAAACAGGGTATGCTTCTTTTATTTATTAACTCCAGTTTTTCATCAAATGGAATTTCAATTTCACTTCCTTTTATCGTGAGCGAAAAGTATAGTTTATTCCAAATCAGGCCCAAATGAGGTGGCTTTTTATCTGCATGAAATATAATTAAGTAAAGCTTGTCGGGTTTAATCTCTCCGAATTCGTTTACTTGTTTAATTAAAGTCATTACTAAATGTGCATTTTACCTTCAAAAACCGGAGTCGCTTCGCCTGTAAGATATACTGAAGTAAAAATGTCTTTTTCGGAAGCATCAAAACTTATATTCAAATTACCTCCTTTGGTGTGAATTTCTACCGAATTAGTTTCAATCATTTTTCCCCAATATGCAGCTATAGCAGCAGCAGTAGCGCCAGTTCCGCAAGATAAAGTCTCATCTTCAACACCTCTTTCATATGTGCGCATTGTAAGTACTTGCTGATTTACTTCTACGAAATTTACATTCACGCCATTCCTAAGGAAAGGACCAGAATTTCTTATGTTTCTGCCTTCCAATAATACTTCTGTTAATGCAACATCATTTACAAACTTTACATAATGAGGCGAACCTGTATCTAGCAAGAAATCACTGCCTATCTTTTGGGGAGCTACTACCTGTTGCATTTCTAATTTTACAATGAAACCATCATTTTGCAGATATTTTATGGCGCTTTTATGCAAACCATCAAAAGCTATGAATTTAAATTCTGTTTTTGATGGCATTAGTTTGTGAGCAAAAGCGGTAACACATCTTCCTCCATTTCCGCACATAGAACCTTCATACCCATCTGCATTGAAATACAACATTTTAAAATCAACCTCTTTTTCGTTGCGAAGCAAAATAAGTCCATCTGCCCCAATCCCAAATTTCCTATGACATAACCTTTGAATCAAACTGTTATTGGTAATATCGAACGTCCTTTCACGGTCATCAATAATTATAAAATCATTTCCAGTTGCCTGATATTTATGAAAATTTAACAGCATAATTAACGCATTAATTTAATAACTGATTCGTCATTAATTTTTGTAAACGATTGAAAGTCAGAAGTTAGATATACCTTGTAAACAGAGCTGCCATGTTTCAAATAGTATTGTTGTTCATAGCTGAATAACTTACAATTCTCGCTTGTTTCTAGACCAAAGGCAATTATATTATTTCGAATCATTTTAAACCCACGATAATTAATAGGCGATTTCCAAAATTCAATTTTAAACTGAGTTTTATCAAAACCGTTATTATCAATCAACTTTAACAATGAATCTGATTTGTTGTTTTTTGTTTTTCCATCTAATACAATCAATTCTAAAGACCTACTTTCCAGTAATTCATCTCTTCTAACGATTATATCTTCGTCTGTAAGTGATATTTTGACAGTTTCAGTGTCATTTTGAATTGCAAAACTGTCATTTCCATTCGAGTTATCTTCTTTTTGAATCGTAGAATTATTTTTTTTATTCTTTCTTGTAGTTGCTGATTTATTATTTCTTAAATCTACCAATGTATCACCAGAATTGGTTTCTTCTTTATCATTTACTAAATTTAGTGGATTAAAGTCATTCATTATTAAGAATACCAAACCAATTGCAGCCAGCATTCCCAAAAGAACACCTGATACAAACGAAAAAGATTTACCGCCACCAGCACTCATTTTTTACTAAAAAAAGTTAAAATTGATTTTTCTAACAACACACTTAAGTTTCAATCGTTAATTGCGCAAACCTACGCTGAAAATCGATAGTTAGTTAAAATACAAATCTGAATGATTCACAAATTGATGTTGATGATTAGCTGAGTTGATTTTTTATTTTTTAAAGGCATATTTTTTGATAACCAAATTTTTAAATTAATTACAATATGAAAAAAATAGCAACGTCACTATTAATGGCTTTTTTAGGAGGATTCGCTGCCATTGCCATTAATAATTATTTTGACAAACAACAGACAGGATTTGATAGATTAACTAAAGAGCGAATTCCAGTTCAATTTGCTGGAAACCACGAAGGAACCCCTTCAAATGTTCCTAATTTTATTGATGCAGCTGATGTTAGTTTAAATGGCGTTGTACACGTTAAAACTTTGGTTGATAACAGAAGAGCTGGTGGAAATGATCCATTTTTTGATTTGTTTTTCGGTTCACCTAACAGAAATGCTCCTTCTCAAAAACCTACTGCTTCTGGTTCAGGCGTTATTATTTCAGAAGATGGTTACATCGTAACAAACAACCATGTTATTGCCAATGCCGAAAAAGTGGAGGTAGTTTTAAATGATAAACGAGAATACCAGGCTGAAGTTATTGGTCGTGACCCAAGCACAGATTTAGCCCTTTTAAAAGTTGATGCCAAAGGTCTTCCTTTTGTTTACTACGGTAATTCCGACAACGTGAAAGTAGGGGAGTGGGCATTAGCTGTTGGAAATCCTTTTAGCCTAACTTCTACTGTTACAGCTGGTATTATCAGCGCAAAAGGAAGAAATATTAATATATTAAATGAAAAATTTGCAATCGAATCATTTATTCAAACCGATGCAGCAGTAAACCCAGGAAACAGCGGTGGGGCATTGGTAAACACATCAGGTGAGTTAATAGGAATTAATTCTGCAATTGCCTCAAATACAGGTTCATATTCAGGATATTCATTCGCAATTCCAGTAAACATTGTACGTAAAGTAGTGGCCGATTTATTAGAATATGGAGAAGTTCAACGTGCTTTTATTGGTGTTGTTTTGGAAGATTTAAATGCTGATTTGGCAAAAAAGAAAGGAATTGAGCACATTAAAGGTGTGTATGTTTCTGGTTTAAATGCTGGTGGTGCTGCTGAATCTGCAGGAATTAAAGAAGGAGATGTGATTCTGAAGGTTCAATCGGCTGTTGTTAATAATGTTCCTGAGCTTCAAGAACAAATTGGAAGATATCGCCCAGGCGACAAAGTACTTCTGACCATCGCAAGAGGTTCCAGTAACAAAGAAATTAGTGTGGAACTAAAAAATAAAAATGGCGACACTAAATTAATTAAACATACTGAGGCTGTTGCCAATGAGTTAGGTGCTGATTTTGAACAACCAAATGAAAAAGAGAAATCAAGACTTAATATTCAGAATGGATTAAAAGTGATGAAAATAAGAGAAGGAAGATTGAGAAACATAGGAATTCAGGAAGGGTTTATTATTACTCATATTGGAGATAAAGCAATAAATTCTATTGAAGACTTAACTTCAGCTTTTAAATCAGAACGCAGAGGATTACTTATTGAAGGATATTACCCAAATGGTTCAAGAGCATATTACGGATTAGGAATTTAAAAAAATCATGAATTTATAGTTGTTAAAACCTGTTCATTTTTGGACAGGTTTTTTTGTTTGAATGTTTCCCTTGTATTAATTTTTAAATACAGGAGGGGAGCTTTTATTTACTTTAACTTTTAATTGTTACATTTGCGCGCAATTCGGACAATAACCCGCAAATTGCAATGGAATTACAAACTACTTTATTTGAAGGACTCACCTACGATGATGTTCTACTACTTCCTGATTATTCTGAAGTATTGCCAAGAGATACTGATATCAGTTCTCATTTTACCCGTAAAATAAAATTAAATGTTCCAATTGTATCAGCCGCGATGGATACGGTTACTGATTCTGTTATGGCAATTGCAATTGCGCAAGAAGGCGGAATTGGAGTTTTACACAAAAACATGACAATTGAGCAACAAGCTGCTCAAGTAAAACGCGTAAAAAGGTCAGAAAGCGGAATGATTCTGGATCCTGTGGTGATGGATGAAGATTTACTAGTTGCTGATGCGCTGCAGTTAATGAAGGAATATAAAATTGGAGGAATTCCTGTTATCGATAAAGAAAGAAGATTGGTTGGAATTGTGACAAATCGGGATTTAAGATTTGAAAAACAATTGAGCAAATCGATAAAAGAAGTAATGACAAAAGAAAACCTCATTACAACTACTGAAACCAATTTAGAAAAGGCCGAAATTTTATTGCAAGCACATAAAATAGAAAAACTTCCAGTTATTGACAGTAATTTTCGTTTAGTTGGGTTAATTACATATAAAGATATTATTAAGAACAGTTTGAGGCCTAATGCGTGCAAAGACGATTTTGGAAGGTTAAGAGTTGCTGCTGCTGTTGGTGTTACTTTCGATACATTACAAAGAGTAGACGCGCTAAAAAATGCAGGTGTTGATGCAATTGTTATTGATACGGCTCATGGGCATTCAAAAGGTGTAGTTGATATGTTAAAAGAAGTGAAACGTGTTTATCCTGATTTACAAGTTGTAGTGGGTAATATTGCTACTGCAGCTGCCGCAAAAATGTTAGCAGATAATGGCGCAGATGCTGTAAAAGTGGGCATTGGCCCAGGTTCAATATGCACAACTCGAGTAATTGCAGGTGTTGGTGTACCACAGTTTTCAGCAGTTGTAGAAGTAGCAAAGGCTTTAAAAGGCACTGGAATTCCTGTAATTGCCGATGGCGGTATCAGGTTTTCAGGAGACATTGTAAAAGCAATTGCAGGTGGAGCAAATAGTATAATGGCTGGTTCCTTATTTGCCGGAGTAGAAGAATCTCCTGGGGAAACTATTATTTACGAGGGAAGGAAATTTAAATCTTATCGCGGTATGGGCTCAATCGAAGCCATGCAATCTGGTTCTAAAGATCGATATTTTCAAGATGCAGAAGATGATATTAAGAAATTGGTACCAGAAGGAATTGTTGGACAAGTTCCATTTAAAGGCTCACTTGCAGAAGTTATTTATCAAATGACAGGCGGTTTAAGAGCTGGTATGGGATATTGCGGAGCTAAGACCATCTCGGATTTACAAACAAAACAATTGATTAGAATAACAGCTTCTGGCATCAGAGAATCTCATCCACATGATGTTGTAGTTACCAGAGAAGCTCCTAACTATTCAAGTAGATAATTCAAGTATTAGTTTACTTGTCCCAACTTCAGGCGCCATTTTAGTTTTAATTGCAATGAAAATGGCCTTGGATGGTTTTTGCTAAAAGTGCCAATCGGTAGCAAGTATATCGCTCTACCTGAATACATATCAGCAATATCGGTATTAAAGGTCTTTAACGTTGTAATAGCGGAAATTTCATTTGAACTTGCGAGTGAAAAGGGTTTTCCTGGCTGATTATTGTTTAAATCTCCAGCCATATCCAATCTAAATTCCGATAAATCTTTTCTAATTAAATTTGTGTCGTTTGCAATTAAAGTAGCTTGTATTAATTGCATTTTATTCAGATGTCCTATATCACTTTTATTTGCTTTTAAAATGCTATCTAAAGGCAGCACTAAGAGCAAATTTCCTAATTGATTCATGCCAGCATTTACTTCGTTTTCATAAACCGTAAATGATAAAGATTGGTCAAAATCTACTTCTTTTTCGGCAGCACATCCAAACAGAAAGATTGATAGAATAAATAATGATAATTTTCTCATTTAAAAGCTAATACCATTATTAAAGAATATCTTCATTAAAATTAAAGCAGAGGCTAAGAAAATTAAGAACCTATTTTCAATTCCGTTAGTTTCGGGAAACCGATAAATCATTATCATTCTGCTCTTAAGCGAATTAATGAAAATAGAAATTACCGTAATAAATAAAGTTAAAATAATAGTTATATTCAGGATAAAATATCCATCACTGAAATAAACTAGGGTTATTCCTGATCCAATGATATAAGGAAGAAAAACAATATGAAATAAATAGACTACTTTATTTTCATTTTTGTAAACAAAAGAAGTGCTGTTTGAAGTTTGAATAAATGGTTTCGATGCAAGAAAACCTACAAAAATCATTAGTAAACTAGCTATAATTGAGAAAATTATTTTTGTAAAGTCATCCCAGAATAAATATGTAGAAACCACACCTAAATTACTGGCATGTATATTTTCAGAGCCAGATTTAATGGGTAAAAGTATTACTTGAGTACCTACAAAATTTAAATAGTTAACCCCTAACCATAACCAGAAAAATTTAATTATTCCAGGTTTTTTCCTAACTGCATTCTGAATAACAAAACAAATTATACCAGCAAAAAGGCAAAAAACAGGTCCTGCTAAAAATGTCTTTAATACAGGTTCTATTTGCCAATAATCCCAATTTTGAGTATACTCTACTTTAAAGAAAAAAAGTTTGTAAAATAAGTTATATCTTTTTGCAAATAAAGCTGTAACAATTTGGAAAGAAACATAAACAACTGTGTAGCTTGCGAGAAATGCAATTGTTGAATTTATGATTCTATTATTGCGTTCTTGGTCTCCAGTTAAAACTCTTGTAGGTAGCTTTTCTGTAAAATCTAAAATACGTTCCTTCGATTCCATAAAACTTTAAATCCTGATGGCAAATATATAAGAAAAAGTTCTAGATACTAATACCTATTGCTATGATTTGAATCTATAATTGAATGAACTAACAGGTTGGACATACATTAATTTATATTGACAATTCACGAAAACTTTCATTGCAAGTGATGTTCATTTCTGTTATTTTCGCACCCTCATTTAAAATAAGTTATGAAAATCTTTCAAAAAGCGAATTGTTTACTATTACTTTTTGCCCTCAGCAGTGTTAGTCTTCAGGCGCAAACAGGATCGAAAAAGAGCACCTCAACTTCTACTAACAAGAAAACAAACATAGTTCCTCCTCCTCCACCAACAGTTGAGATAGTTGACCCAGTTTTAATGACAGTAGGAGGCGACCCTGTAACTAAGGGAGAATTCGAAAGTATCTACAGAAAAAACAATCAAAAAGACACAAAGAGTGATAGAAAAGCACTTGAAGAATATTTGGAATTATTTACAAATTTTAAATTAAAAGTAAAAGCTGCTAAAGACGCTGGAAAAGATACAGTTAAAGCGTTTCAAAACGAATTGAAGGGCTATCGTAAGCAACTTGCACAGCCATATTTAACTGACAAAGATGTAAATGATAAGTTAATAAATGAAGCATATGAACGCATGAAAAAGGATGTTCGTGCTAGTCATATTTTGATTAAATTAGGTTCAGATCCTTCCCCGAAAGATACACTTATCGCATTTAACAAGATTATGGGACTGCGCAATAGAGTGCTAAAAGGAGAAGACTTTGGGGTTCTTGCTTCAGCAAATTCTGATGACCCATCTGCAAAGCAAAATGCAGGAGATTTAGGATATTTTACTTCTATGATGATGGTTTATCCTTTTGAAAATGCAGCATATACTACACCTGTGGGCCAAATTTCAATGCCAGTGCGCACCAAGTTTGGATATCATATTTTAAAAGTTGTTGATACCAGAGACGCGCAAGGACAAGTTCATGTTGCTCATATCATGGTGAAAGTACCTGAAAACGCAAAGGATTCAGCAGTTGCTATTTCAAGAAAGAAAATTGAAGAAATTGCCGATAAGGTTAAAAAAGGTGAAGATTTTGCAAGTTTAGCCTCGAACTTTTCTGATGACAGAACTTCAGGAAAAAACGGAGGACAATTACCTTGGTTTGGAACTGGAAAAATGGTTCCTGACTTCGAAAAAGCAGCATTTGACTTAAAGAAAGATGGTGATGTTTCTTCAATTATTCAAACTCAATACGGATTTCATATCATTAAAAGATTAGAGAGAAAAGGTGTGCAAGCATTTGATGAGGTAAAAGCAGAATTAAAGCAAAAAGTATCCAAAGATTCAAGGTCTCAAGTAAGTCGCAATTCTGTAATCTCTAAAATTAAAGCTGAAAACAGTTTTAAAGAAGACCCTAAGGCTTTAATCGAATTAATTTCAAAAGTTGATACAAGCTATTACAATGGCAAATGGAAGGCTGAAAGCGCAGCAGGTTTAACAAAGCCTTTGTTTAACTTAGGGGATGTTACTTTTACTCAGCAAGATTTAGCAAAATTTATTTCTGAAAATCAAAGCAAACAATCTAAAGAAAGCAGTTTAGATGGACTTGTAAGAAAAGCTTATGATGCCTGGAAGGATGATAAAATTATTGCTTTTGAAGATGCTAAATTAGAATCTAAATACCAAGATTTCCGCCTGTTAATGCAGGAGTATCGTGATGGAATTTTGCTTTTTGAGATTACAGACGAAAATGTATGGTCAAAAGCGCTTAAAGATAGCGCGGGAATGGCCGGTTTTTATGAGAATAACAAATTGAATTACATGTGGGGCGATCGCTTAGAAGCCGTTATTTACAAAGCAAAAGATTTGAAAATAGCAAAAGAAAGCCGCAAACTAGTTGATAAAAAAATTAAGAAAGGAACTTCAATAGAAGAAATTACTAAAAAAGTAAACGCTTCCTCTCAATTGAACTTACAAGTAGAAGAGGGCGTTTTCTCAAAAGGAGACAATGAAACAATCGATAAAATTACTTGGATAGAAGGTGTTTCACCAGATATTATCAATCCTGATGGTTCAGTTACTTTTGTAGAGGTTAAAAAGAAAATGGCTCCTATGCCTAAGTCAATTTCAGAAGCCAGAGGCTTAATTACTGCCGATTATCAAACTTTCTTAGAGAAAGAATGGATAGAACAACTCAAAAAGAAGTATACAGTAAATGTTAACCGTGCTGTTTTTGATACCATCCAGTAAGAAGTAAATTTTTTATAACGCCCGTTTTGCTATTATGGCTTAACGGGCTTATTTTTTTAAACCTTGTGATAATTTGTAGCTTGCAAAAAAATATTAATGCGTAATCTTATCATTTTTATTTCTATAAGTTTAAGCTATTCTTGCGGCGGTAAAGACCCTAAGGAAAATGCTGTTGCTAGGGTATATGATAATTTTTTATATCAATCAGATTTAAAAGGTGCGGTACCTTATGGAACATCACCAAAAGATAGTGCAGCGCTTGTGGAAGAGTTTATTAACACTTGGACAAAGAAACAATTAGTGCTTAGAAAAGCCGAATCAAATTTAACAGAAGAGCAAAAAGATGTAGAAAAGCAGTTAGAAGATTACAGGGCTTCGCTTATTATTTTTTCTTACGAAAGGGAATTGGTTAGACAAAAATTAGATACAGTAGTTTCAGATTTAGAAATTGAAAAGTATTATACCTCAAATCCTGCTAACTTTGAACTGAAAAATAATATCATTCGTCTTCGGTATGTTAAGATTCCGATTAAAACACCCAATAAAGATAAGGTTAAAACATGGTTTAATGGAACCAGCTCAGCCGACAGAAATAAGCTAGAACAATACTGTAAATTGTATGCCGTTAACTACCTGCTCGATGATACTAATTGGCTTTTATATGAAGATGTTTTAAAAGAAATACCCTTAAATAATTATCCTATTGAGCAATTAAAAAATGGAAAAAAAAGTTTTGAACTCAATGATAATGATTATCATTATATTGTTAACGTAACTGGCTTTATGGTAAAAGAATCGAGTGCACCATTAAGTTTCGAAAAAGAAAGTATCAGAAATAGAATACTCAACAAAAGAAAAATTCAACTTGTGCAAAAAATGCAAATAGATGCATATAACGACGCCCTAAACAATAACGACATTGAAACATTTAAAAAGTAATCCTTTATTATTTATTCTTTTTGCACTCGCTCTCCAGCTAAAAGTAAATGCACAACCAGTTGTAATTGATAAAATAGTTGCAGTTGTAGGAGATAAAGCTATTTTATTTTCAGACGTAGAAGCGCAGGCTTTGCAAATGCAAGCGCAATCTGGTGTTAGCGATTCAACAATTCGTTGTAACGTTTTAGAAGATATTATCATTCAGAAACTATTGTTAAATCAGGCGGAAAAAGATTCTGTTACTGTTTCAGATGAGCAAGTGGATGCAGAATTAAACAAGAAAATTAGGTATTTCGTAAATCAAATTGGGTCTGTAGAAAAATTAGAAGCTTATTTGGGAAAGTCAATTATTAAAATTAAGGATGATTTTAAAGAAAGAATCCGAGATCAGCTTGTTGTGCAACAAATGCAATCAAAAATTGCCGGCGATTTGAAAGTAACTCCAGCCGAAGTTAAAACGTACTTCGATAATATTCCTCAAGATAGTTTACCCTTAATTGAAAGTGAAATACAAGTTGCCCAGATTCTCAAAAAACCTCCGGTAAATGAAGTGGAGAGGCAACGCGTAAAAAGAGAATTGATGGATATTAAACGAAAAATAGCTGATGGAAAATCTTTTGCTTCTATGGCCGCTTTTTATTCAGAAGACCCAGGTTCTGCTGTAAAAGGAGGTGACCTCGGTTTTGTTGGAAGAGGAGAAATGGTACCTGAGTTTGAAGCTGCTGCATTTGCGCTGAAAGGCAAAGAAATTTCTGATGTAATAGAAACTACGTATGGTTTTCATATTATTCAATTAATAGAAAGAAGAGGAGAAACAATTAATGTGAGGCATATTTTAATGAGTCCTAAAGCTTCAGGGAGTGATTTAGATAAAGCAAGAATTAAACTCGATAGTGTTGCAGCTTTGATTCAAGCTGGAAGTATCACTTTTGAAGAAGCTGCCGCTAAATATTCAGATGATGTGGATACAAAATTTAACGGAGGTTTACTCGTAAATCCAGCAACAGGTTCCACCTGGTTTGAAGTTTCACAAATGGACCAGAGCTTATTTTTTATTGTAGACAAACAAAAAGTAAATGAGGTTTCAGATCCTTCACTTGTAAGAGTTGGTGAAAAGAAAGAATCTTATCGTTTGGTTTCCTTAAAGGCAAGAACAAATCCTCACCGGGCGAATTTAAAAGACGATTACCAAAAAATTCAGCAAGCTGCCGAAGCCGAAAAGAAAGATAAACAAGTAAGAAATTGGATCAATAGAAAAAGACAGTCATTTTATATTAAAATTGACAAAGAGTTTTCAGATTGTCCCTTTGATAATCCATGGGTTACCCCTTAATTTAGCAACAAAATATTTTCATGCGAACATTTCAATCAGATGTAGAAGCCATCGACAACCTTAAAGACGCTTACCAACGCTTACAAAACGAAATTGGTAAAGTAATAATCGGACAAGATGATGTAGTTAAAGATGTAATTATTTCAATATTCAGTCGAGGTCACTGTTTATTGGTGGGTGTTCCCGGTTTAGCTAAAACTTTATTGGTTACCACTATTTCAAGAGTTTTAGGTCTAGATTATAACAGAATTCAGTTTACTCCCGATTTAATGCCTTCTGATATTATTGGAACAGAAATCCTTGATGAAAACAGACAATTCCGTTTTATAAAAGGACCATTATTTGCCAATATTATTTTAGCAGATGAGATCAACAGAACTCCTCCAAAAACCCAGGCAGCATTGCTTGAAGCGATGCAGGAAAAAGCTGTTACAGCTGCTGGAAAACGATATGAACTTGGAAAACCGTTCTTTGTTTTAGCAACTCAAAATCCTATTGAACAGGAAGGTACATATGCTTTACCAGAAGCTCAATTAGACCGTTTTATGTTCAATATTTGGGTAGATTATCCTACTTACGAAAATGAGTTATTGGTAGTTAAAAGCACTACTTCCGACGACAAAACCGAACTGAAATCAATCTTAAACGCTGAAGAAATTCTATATTTTCAGGAACTTGTTCGCCGCATTCCAATTTCAGATAAAGTATTAGAATATGCCGTAAAATTGGCTGTAAAAACCCGTCCAAATTCTGAGCATGCTCCCGAAGTAGTTAAAAAATACTTGGCCTGGGGTGCTGGTCCTCGTGCTTCACAGTTTCTGGTGTTAGGAGCAAAATGCCATGCAGCAATTAAAGGAAAATATTCCCCCGATATTGAAGATGTAAATGCCGTTGCAACTGCAATTTTACGTCACAGAGTTATTCGAAATTACAAGGCTGAAGCCGAAGGCTTAAATGTAGACAGTATCATCAAGCAATTAATGACTAACTAAACACCCTTTCAGTAATAATTGAAAAAGGGAATAATTAATTCGAAAAAATTAATTATTCCCTTTTTTTATTCCTCTTCTCTCTCTCCCCTTTCCCCTTTATACTTTGTACTTTGTACTTTATACTTTGTACTTTCTACTTTGTACTTTCTACTTTGTACTTTCTACTGTTTAATAGTAAGTCAACCTTATTACATTGCTCAAGTACTTCGCATATCTTATAACTTGTCTTGTGTAACCATATTCGTTGTCGTACCATACATATAATACAATCGACTTTCCGTCTCCACTAACTAGCGTTGCAGGAGAATCAACTATAGAAGCACAAGGGTTTCCAACTAAATCGCTTGATACCAATTCTTGAGAAACTGAAAATTGAATTTGTTCTACCAATTCACCATGCAATGCTGCATTACGTAAAACACTGTTTACATCTGTTACATTTGTTTTAGTTTCTACCTGTAAATTCAAGATAGCCAACGAAACATTTGGTGTTGGTACACGCACAGAATTAGAAGTAAACAGTCCTGCCAATTCAGGAATTACTTTAGCGACTGCGCTTCCTGCACCTGTTTCTGTAATTACCATGTTCAAGGCAGCAGAACGACCACGTCTGTATTTCTTGTGGTAATTGTCAAGTAAATTTTGGTCATTCGTGTAAGAGTGTATGGTTTCAATGTGACCAGTAGTAATTCCCAAATTCTTGCTAATCACTTTAATTACAGGAACAATTGCATTGGTAGTGCATGATGCCGCAGAAAAAACATTCTCTGTTTCCCTATCAACAGCTTCTTGATTCACACCGTAAACTACATTTGGAATGTCTCCTTTTCCAGGAGCAGTAAGCAATACTTTTGAAATTCCTTTCGACTTTAAATGTTCTGAAAGACCATTTCTATCTCTTGTAACACCAGTGTTATCTATCAACAAAGCATCGAAAATCCCAAAACTCTCATAATCAATTGTTGCAGGGTTTTCTGCAGCAATCATTTTCACCATATGACCATTAATTATCAATGCTTTATTTTCAAAATCTTCGATAATAGTTCCTGGAAAAGGACCATGTACCGAATCTTGTCTTAACAAAGAAGCTCTTTTTGTAATATCTTCATCAGAATTACTTCTTGTAACAATTGCGCGCAACCTTAATTGCTCACCTTTACCTGCTTGAGAAATTAATTCTCTTGCAGCAATTCTTCCAATTCTTCCAAAACCATATAAAACCACATCTTTAGGTTTTAATACCCTTTTATCTTTGCCTAAAAAGTTACCAAGTTTTTCAATTATAAACTGAGATGCTGTAGCGTATGCTGCCTTTTCATTCAACCATTCAGTAGCTAATCTTCCTAAATCTATTCGAGAAGGAGCAAATTCCATAGAAGCAATTTCTTTTGCCAATAACAAAGAATCCTGAATGTTGATTGGCTTTCCTACTACATTTCCTGCATAATTATGTAAATTAAGAATCTCACTCGCACTTCTATCTACCAACTGATTTCTAAAAATTACCAATTCTATGCTTTTATCGAACCATAACAAACCTGTAGTGTTTATTAGTTCAATGGCTGCTTTTTCATCTTTAATCCATTCCGTAAGTTCTGCTTCGTAAGCTTTTGAAGCATCATTTGCATTATCTGAAGTTGTCATAAATTGAATAGGGTTTTGTTGACATTAGAGCCGCGAAATTAGCTAAAAACCCTTATTTATAGCACCAATCTATCAAATTTAATTTTGGGTGCACTCCAAAGGAGCCGGGTGCTCCGCCATAGCTCCTACGGAGGCTATTTGCGTCGCCCCCTTGCACAGCATTTTAGTAGAAATTGAAGATTTAGTAAAACCTAATCTTTGATTTGCATTTCTTTGGCACTTTCTAGCCTTTTCTCTAAATCCGAGAAAGTTGTGTATCCATTGCTTATTGCAATTAGTGAATCTCCTCTGTTCAAAATTACAGCAGGGAAACCGGTAATTCCCCATTTTTGAGCTTGTTCAAATTCACTTGTTGCCATATTTTCGTAGCGCGGGTCTGCCATTTTTCTTCTGAATTCAACCTCATCTAAGTCGAATGATTTTGCTACTTCGGCATAAGTATCCTCATTTTCAAGGTCTTTACCTGCAACAAAATATATTTGTTGAAGCGCATGTGCCAATTGTACTTGCTTATCTGGAAGCATTTCTTTTAAAATACATAAAGCAATTGCCGGAGTTAAAGAATTTTGAATTCTAACACCTAATTTCAATTGTCTTTTAAACTCTTCTCCAACTTTTACTCCTGTAGTTTTTTCTAAGCCGGGAATTGCTTTTTCAATATAACTAGCCATATTGCTCATTGGGCCAACTCGGCTTCCAGTTACCAATCCTCCACTTATTACTGTAAACTTTAAGTCGGGATGTTTTTTATAAAACTCTTGCATTACAGGGCTAAAACCAAAACACCAGCCACACAGCACATCAAATACATATATTATTTCCATGTTTATTTATTTTTATCTTTTGTAATTGTTTTATTTTTTCTCTTAGCTTTTTTTTCAGGGTCTTCGTGAAAAAAATATTTTACATCAAAAGTCAAATAGGCTCCATTTAAATTTCCAAAAACATTATTTATAACAGCATTGTTTTTTAAGTAGTCAATAGAAAAAGAATAAATTTCTTTGAATGGTCTGTTTAATGTGGTTCCTAAATAAAAATAGCCACTTTTTGTTGTTCTATACTCAACACCTAAATTCGCCAGTAATGACGGATTAATTAACAAGCTTCTTCCTGCAACAATTCCATAATTATCATTTCCTCGTGCAATATCAGAAGGAAACATATTTATACAAATTCCAACCGCTGCATTCATAAACATTTTTTCGTTGAGTTTAATAAATATTAATTGGCTAAACGGAATTTCATAAGCAACAATTTTGAAATTATCTTCTATGAGTAAATTTCCGGCAGACGCAATTTTCAATTTATAATTTCTTACCGCATAATTAATTCCGTATTCAAAAGAAAGATTTTTTTTATATCCTTTTCTTATTACCATTCCTCCCGAAAATCCTCTTCCAGGTCTTATTTCATGAGCAAAACCGCTATCAACTAAATTAATTGGCCCAGTTCCAAAAAAAGGAGAAGAATAAATAGGTTTAAATTGCAGTCCAACAGTACTTATTTTTTCTTGTGCATTATATTCATGCATTCCTGCTAAATTAAATAGCAAAAAGAATAATAAATATAAAAAGAATTTCATGTATTAATTTAAAATTTCGTTTACAGAATCCATTATAATCTTTGATGCTCCGGTTTGACTTTTTACAAATAAACTGCAATTTTTTGAAGCTTTTTCGTAATTCATTTTAATTGTTAAAAATTCAATAGCATCATTAAATTCTTTTCTATTGCTAATTTCAATTGCCCCTTCTGCATCAATTAAAGCTTTTGCTTCGGGGAATTTTTCATGTTTATTTCCAAAAATTACGGGTAATCCAAAAGCTGCAGGTTCTAATATATTATGTAATCCGCTTCCAAATCCACCACCAACATAAGCAATATGTCCCATTTTGTAAACAGATAATAACATTCCCATATTATTTAATACTAAAATGTTTTCATTTTGGGCATTATTTAATTCAGTAAATAAAATCCCATGCTTACCAACCTTGTTTTTTATTTGTTCAATTCTCGAAGCATTAATTTCATGCGGGGCAATTATTAACTTATAATCTATATTGTCCCAAGGCAACATTAAATCATCATCTATTGACCATGTGCTACCTGCAATGACACATTTTTTATTTCCCAGCCATTTCTCAATTACTTCTGTTTTATTTGCTTTTTCAGCATTTTCATTCACCCTGTCATAACGGGTATCACCACTCACAATTGCAGTATTAATGCCTATATTATTTAATAAATTTCTAGAAATTTCATCTTGCACATGAATTACCGAAATTTGTTTTAATTGTTTTTGTGCCCATCCTCCAAACCATTTAAAAAAATGCTGATTCTTTCTAAATCTAACAGCAATAAATAAAATTGGAATATTTAATTGTTTTAATTTATTCAAATATCCAAACCAAAATTCATATTTTACGAAAATAGCCAATACTGGATTTACAGCTTTAATAAAGTCAATATTTTCAGATGGCAAATCGATTGGTAAATACATTACTAAATCCGCTTTCTCATAATTTTTCCTTACTTCAAAACCAGATGGAGAAAAAAATGTCAGAACTATAAAATAATTGGGGTATTCAGATTTAATTTTTTCAATAATTGGTCTTCCTTGCTCAAATTCACCAAGCGAAGCACAATGTACCCAAATTGTTTTTTTATTTGTTGGAATTGATTTTAATTTATTTCTCCAATCTTTCCTGCCCGTTACCCAAAGTTTTGCCTTATAGTTAAATGAAGCTGCAATTCTCAGGAAAATTGAGTAAATAAAAATACCAGCATAATAGAAAAAAAACATAGGCCTTAGAAATAATAAAAATCTTTTGCCCTTTTCTTATATATTGGCAACAACCAATTAAATCGAACATTAAAGAAACTATCAGTTCTCTTTTTGTTATCTACAGCAATTTCATCAAAATTATAAGAACGCCTGTTTTGCGTAAAAGCCAAACAATATTCAAGTTGTATAGAAAAGTTTAAAAGCCTGCTATTGCTTAAGTGCAAGTAACCTAAAGTTGGTTGAATTAAAATTCCATTGGTAAGTCTGTCATAACCTTTTAAATAATCTTTTGTAAGTGCAGGAACAAAAGCATTTCTTTCAGTATCTATTCTAATTTTATGTTGCAAAAAACCTCCGCCTGCCATCACAAAAATTCCAGAATTTTTATTGGGGCCAATAATAGGAAATAGCTTACCAATCTTAACGCTAGTAGAATAACCTCTCATGTAAAAGAAAGGTTCGTAAAGCGTTCCATTTCCTCCGATTATATATCCATCTTCAGTACTAATGGATTTTAAAACACTTCTTTCATTAACCTTATCACCAAAGTAATAATTTAAATCGGCACTCCAAATTAATCCAGATGCTTGCTTGCGGTAATAATTAGCATGTAAGCTTGTAAAATAGCCAAATCTTGTTTTTAAATCGGCACCAGGAACATTAATTCCTCCTCCAATTCCAATTATTGAAACGCTTTGCAATGAATCTTTAACATTGACCTGAGCGCACAAAAAACCCGAGAAAAAGAGAATAAAAAATAGGGTAAATCGCATTCGGCAAATATACCCGATTCTTTCATTGAAAACATTCCTTTCTAAAATTGCAAAATATGTATCTTCGCGCAAATTTTTGCTATGGAAAAAATTCAAATGGTAGACCTCAAAGCACAATATCAGCATATAAAAGCTGAGGTAGATGCTGCAATTGGGGACGTTATTAATAATACCGCTTTTATTAATGGCCCCGCGGTTGGTGAATTCCAAAAGGATTTAGAAAATTACCTTCATGTAAAACACGTTATTCCATGTGCCAATGGTACCGACGCTTTGCAAATTGCAATGATGGGCCTTGGATTTAAACCAGGTGATGAGGTTATAACAGCTAGTTTTACTTATGTAGCAACTGCTGAAGTTATTGCTCTTTTGGGTTTAAAGCCAGTTTTGGTAGATGTCGATCCATTAACTTTTAACATTGACCCAGTTGCAGTTGAAAAAGCAATTACAGATAAAACAGTAGCCATAGTACCTGTGCATTTATTTGGGCAATGTTCAGATATGGAAGCCATCATGGATATTGCTAAAAGACATAATATTCATGTAATAGAAGATACAGCTCAAGCAATAGGAGCAGAGTACATTTTTAAAGATGGCTCAAGAAAAAAAGCGGGAACCATGGGAATTATTGGCGCTACTTCATTCTTTCCATCTAAAAATTTAGGTTGTTATGGCGATGGTGGAGCACTTTTTACGAATGACGACGAGCTTGCTGCAAAAATTAGAATGATTGCAAATCATGGTCAACGTGTGCGTTACTATCACGATGAAGTTGGAGTAAATTCCAGATTAGATACCATTCAGGCGGCAGTTTTAAAAATTAAATTGAAGAGCCTAGATAATTATGCTGCAGCACGTAACAAGCTTGCTAGTGCTTACGATACAGCATTTGCTGCTACAGATAAGTTGATTACTCCTAGAAGATTTGCAAATTCTACTCATGTATTTCATCAATATACTTTGCAAACAAATGGTATCGATCGTAAGGAAATAATTAGCTTTTTAGAAGCAAATCAAATTCCTGCAATGATATATTACCCTGTTCCTTTGCATATGCAGAAAGCTTATCTCGACGAACGTTATAAAACAGGAGATTTTCCAGTTACCGAAAAATTATGTGCCACAGTTTTTTCTTTGCCAATGCATACTGAAATGCGAGAAGATCAACTGGCCCATATCATTAAAACAGTTTTAGAATTTACAAATCGTTAAATTTAGGAAAATGAAAAAAATAGCAGTTGTAGGTACAGGGTATGTTGGCTTAGTTACTGGAACATGTCTCGCCGAAACAGGTAATCAAGTTATTTGTGTTGATATTGATGTAGCTAAATTGGCGAAACTTAAAAAAGGTACAGTTACTATTTATGAGCCTCAATTAGATGTTTATTTTGAGCGAAACCTTAAGCAAAACAGACTTCATTTTACTGATAATCTTGCTGAAGCGGTTGCGCAGTCTGAGATTATTTTTCTTGCATTACCTACACCTCCGGGCGAAGATGGATCCGCAGATTTATCATATATTTTAGGTGTTGCCAATGAATTGGGACACCTTATAAATAAAACAGATTATAAAATTATTGTAGATAAAAGCACTGTGCCAGTTGGTACGGCAGAATTAGTGCACAAAGCGATTGCAAAAAACGCAACTGGAGAATTTGATGTTGTTTCAAATCCAGAGTTTTTACGTGAAGGATTTGCTGTAGAAGATTTTATGAAACCTGATAGGGTTGTAATTGGAACTTCCTCTACAAGAGCAAAGAAAGTGATGGAAGAGCTATATATGCCATTCGTTAGACAAGGAAATCCGATTATTGTAATGGATGAGCGCTCTGCAGAGCTTACTAAGTATGCTGCAAATTCATTTTTAGCAACGAAAATTTCATTTATGAATGAAGTAGCTAATTTATGCGAATTGTTGGGTGCTGATGTCGACCAAGTTCGCATGGGAATTGGTTCTGACGCAAGAATTGGAAAGAGATTTTTATTCCCAGGAATAGGTTATGGAGGAAGTTGTTTTCCGAAAGATGTAAGTGCTTTGGTTAAGTCAGCAAGCGATGTGAAATATGATTTTGATATTTTAAATGCGGTAATGCGCATCAACGAAAAACAAAAAACCATTTTAATTCCAAAGATTAACAAGTACTTTA
This sequence comes from Bacteroidota bacterium, assembly GCA_027490225.1. Lineage (GTDB taxonomy): Bacteria > Bacteroidota > Bacteroidia > M30B66 > M30B66 > JAIXYK01. The sequence goes on from JAIXYK010000049.1 coordinate 31,691, forward strand.
ATAATGATTTAAAAGGGAAACACATCGCTATTTGGGGCTTGGCTTTTAAACCAGATACAGATGATATCAGAGAAGCTCCTGCTTTATACATTATAAATGAATTGCTTGCTGCCGGTGCAACCGTTACAGCATTTGATCCTGAAGCGATGTCAAACGTAAAAGCAAAATTGGGCAAAAAGATTAATTTTTCTGATACCCAATATGACGCATTAAAAGATGCCGATGCCTTAGTAATTTGCACAGAATGGGCCGCTTTTAGAAATCCAGATTTTGAGCAAATTTCTGCTTTGTTAAAATCTAAAGTAATTTTTGATGGAAGGAACCTTTTTGGGACAGACCAAATGAAAAAATTAGGTTATAGCTACTATAGCATTGGCCGTAAATCAATAAAAAAATCTAAATAATGGCAGATATTAAAGGCAAACGTGTATTAATTACTGGTGCAGCAGGTTTTTTGGGTTCACACCTTTGTGACAGATTTATTGCAGAAGGCTGTAGAGTAGTTGCAATGGATAACCTCATAACAGGTTCATTACAAAATATTGAACATCTTTTTAAACTCGAAAATTTCGAATTTTATCACCACGATATTTCAAAATTTGTATTTGTTCCAGGTGAAGTGGATTACATCCTGCATTTCGCCTCACCAGCAAGCCCAATTGATTATTTAAAAATTCCTATTCAAACTTTAAAGGTAGGTTCTTTGGGAACGCATAATCTTCTAGGCTTGGCAAAAGCTAAAAAAGCACGAATGATTATCGCTTCCACTTCAGAAGTTTATGGTGACCCAACAGTGCATCCTCAAACTGAAGAATACTGGGGAAATGTAAATCCGATTGGTCCTAGAGGAGTTTATGATGAAGCAAAGCGTTTCCAGGAAGCAATTACAATGGCGTATCATACATTTCATGGATTAGAAACGCGTATTGTTAGAATTTTTAATACTTATGGACCAAGAATGCGCTTAAACGATGGTCGTGCATTGCCGGCATTTATGGGACAAGCTTTAAGGGGAGAAGATATTACAGTTTTTGGTGATGGAAGCCAAACGCGTTCTTTTTGCTATGTTGATGATTTAGTAGAAGGCATTTACAGACTCTTGCTGAGCGATTATCATTTACCTGTAAATATTGGTAATCCAGATGAAATTAGCATCAAAGATTTCGCTGAAGAAATCATTAAACTAACAGGAACAGATCAAAAAATTGTTTATAAACCATTACCTCAAGACGACCCAAAACAACGTCAACCAGATATTACTCAAGCTAAAAAAATATTAAATTGGGAGCCTAAAGTTCATAGAAGTGTGGGGATGAAAACAACATGGGAGTATTTTAAAGCGCTTCCTGAATGGGAAATTATTCCACGCAGTTTCCAATCAAATTAAAATATGGATGCAAACTACTATGCACATCCAAGTGCAATTATCGACGAAGGTTGCGAAATTGGTGAGGGAACCAAAATCTGGCACTTTACGCATGTAATGCCTAACTGCAAATTGGGAAAAAAATGCAACCTTGGCCAGAACGTTGTTATTTCACCTGAAGTTATTTTAGGCGACAATGTTAAAGTTCAAAATAATGTATCAATTTATTCAGGTGTAACTTGCGATGATGATGTATTCCTTGGACCTTCTATGGTATTTACCAATGTGATTAATCCCAGAAGTGCTGTAAATAGACGCGATCAGTATTTAAAAACACACGTAGGAAAAGGTGCTTCTATTGGAGCAAATGCAACTATTGTTTGTGGTCATGATATTGGAGAATTTGCTTTTATTGGCGCTGGTGCAGTTGTAACTAAGACTGTTCCTGCGTTTGCTTTGGTTGTGGGGAATCCTGCACGTCAAACCGGATGGATGAGTGAATATGGTCATAAACTCAAATTTGATGCAAGCGGAATCGCAGAATGCCCTGAAAGCAAAGAAAAGTACGAATTGAAAAATAATAAAGTAACAAAAATAGCTGCAGCATGATTGTAAACGAAAAAGTAAAATTTGCAGTGATTGGTGCTGGCCACATTGGTAAAAGACACGCAGAAATGATTATGCGTAATGAAGATGCAACTTTGGTAGCTATTACTGATATTTTACCTAAAGAAAATTTGAATATCGACCATTTTAATGTTCCCTATTTTCAATCAATTGAGGAGCTTTTCGCTTCAGGATTAGAATTTGATGTGGTGAATGTTTGTTCTCCTAATGGATTACATGCTTTTCATTCAATTCAAGCATTAGAAAATAGAAAGCATATTGTTTGCGAAAAACCAATGGGGTTGTCTAAAGCAGAATGCGAACAAGTAATTTACAAAGCACTTCAAATGTCGAAACAAGTGTTTTGTGTTATGCAAAACAGATATTCACCACCTTCAGTTTGGATAAAAGACGTTATTGAAAATAAACTCTTGGGGGATATTTACTTGGTACAGCTCAATTGTTATTGGAATCGCGATGAAAGATATTATAAAAAGAACAACTGGAAAGGTACTGCCGATTTAGATGGAGGAACATTATTTACACAGTTTTCACATTTTATTGATATCATGTTTTGGCTTTTTGGCGATATCAAAGATATTCAAGGAAAGTTCAACGATTTTAATCATCATGATCTTACAACTTTTGAAGATTCTGGTTTCGTAACATTCGATTTTATTAATGGAGGAATGGGCTCAATAAATTATTCAACTTCTGTTTGGAACCAGAATTTAGAAAGTTCTATTACCATTATTGGGGAAAAAGGAACAGTGAAAATTGGCGGGCAATATATGAATGAAGTTGAATATTGTCATATTAAAGATTATTCAATGCCAATCCTTGAAGCCGCTAATCCGGCAAACGATTATGGCACTTATAAAGGTTCTGCAGCTAATCATCATTACATTATTCAAAACGTAATAGATACTTTAAAAGGCAGAACCAGCGCAACAACTAATGCGCTCGAAGGACTAAAAGTAGTAGAGATAATAGAAAGAATATACGCACTTAGAAATCTTACAAAATTGAAATGAGTAACATGTATCAACAACTAGTTCAAAAGGAAGCAAAATTGGCCGTAGTAGGTCTTGGGTACGTTGGATTGCCTATTGCTTTGGAATTTGCTAAAAGTATTAAAGTAATAGGCTTCGATATCAATGCGCAAAGGGTAGAAATGATGAAAAACAAAATCGACCCAAGCGAGGAATTGAATTCTCAGGATTTTGAAGGTTGCGATATTACATTTACTGCAAGTCCTGCAGAATTAAAGGAAGCTACCTTTTTTATTGTAGCTGTACCAACACCTATCGATGAACATAATTTACCAGATTTAAAACCACTTTTATCTGCTACGCGTTCAGTTGCTGGAGTATTGAAAAAAGGTGATTATGTGGTATATGAATCTACCGTTTATCCTGGATGTACAGAAGAAGATTGCATTCCATTATTAGAGGAAATTTCTGGTTTAAAATTCATTTCTGACTTCAAAGTAGGATATTCACCAGAAAGAATTAATCCGGGAGATAAAGAACATACACTTTCGAAAATTATAAAAGTTGTGAGCGGTTGTGATGATGAATCTCTTGATAATATCGCAAAAACATATGAGATAGTTGTTGAAGCAGGTGTTCACCGCGCATCTACTATTAAAGTAGCAGAAGCTGCAAAGATAATTGAAAATACACAAAGAGATTTGAACATCGCATTGATGAATGAGCTTTCAATGATTTTTGGTCAAATGGGAATTTCAACTTACGATGTATTAGAAGCTGCAGGTACAAAATGGAATTTCTTGAAGTTTGTGCCAGGTTTAGTTGGTGGCCATTGTATTGGAGTAGATCCTTACTATTTAACTTATAAAGCAAAAGAAGTTGGTCATACTTCTCGTGTAATTCTTTCTGGTCGTGCTGTAAATGATGGAATGGGAGCTTATGTTGCTGGAAAAGTTATCAAAAAGATGGTTGCTGCAGGTGTTGATATTGTGAAAGGGCGTGTTTTAATTATGGGCGCAACTTTTAAAGAAAACGTTTCCGATATAAGAAATTCAAAAGTTGCTGATGTGATAAAAGAATTATTGGAATTTGGCGTTGAGGTAAATGTGATAGACCCGCATGCAAGTTCTGAAGAATTAAAACACGAATATGGCTTCGGTTTGATTGAAAAACCAAATGGTATTTATGACGCTGTAGTTGTAGCAGTTAATCACAATGATTATGTTGGACTACCAGAAAGTTACTTCACTAATTTTACAACAGACAAAGCAATTTTTGCAGATATAAAAGGAATTTATAGAAATAAGATAACTAAACTAAAATATTGGAGCCTTTAAGTGAATACTGAGAAAAAAACAATATTAGTAACAGGAGGCATGGGCTATATAGGTTCCCATACTACTGTTGCGCTTATCGAGCAAGGTTTTGATGTTGTTATAGTTGACAATCTGTCTAATTCTTCTTCATTTATATTAGAAAGAATTCAACAGATATCAGGTGTTCTGCCAAAATTTTATCAAGTAGACTGTTGTGACAAAGCAGCTTTAGAAAAAGTATTCATACAAGAAAATTCTATTGTTGCAAGTATTCATTTTGCAGCGCTTAAAGCAGTAGGTGAATCTGTAGAAAAACCAATGTTGTATTACAAAAACAACCTTGTTTCTTTAATGAATATTATTGAATTGCAATTACAATATGAAATTCCAAAATTGGTGTTTTCTTCAAGTTGTACTGTTTATGGAGAGCCTGATTTTCTGCCTGTTACTGAAAAGTCTGAAATTAAGCCAGCCACTTCTCCTTACGGTAATACAAAGCAAATTGGAGAGGAGATAATTTTAGACATTTCAAGAAATTCACCTCTGCAAGCTATCGCTTTGCGCTATTTTAATCCCGTTGGAGCACATGCATCTGCGCTAATTGGCGAATTACCAAATGGAACGCCTAATAATTTGGTTCCTTACATAACACAAACTGCAATTGGAAAGCAGCCTTATTTACGTGTTTTTGGAAACGATTACAATACACCGGATGGCACTTGTATAAGAGATTATATACATGTTGTAGATGTGGCTGCAGCGCATGTTGCTGCATTAAATAGATTACTTATTATTCCTGAAAGACCACAGTTTGAGTTTTTTAATATTGGTACTGGAAATGGAAATACTGTGCTGGAAGTAATCCATGCTTTTGAAAATGCAACTGGCGTTAAATTGCCATATCAAATTTATCCAAGACGAGATGGTGATATAGAAAAAGTGTACGCAAATACAGATTTATCTAACAACGTGTTGGGCTGGAAATCAAATTTAAATATTGAACAAATGATGGCCTCTGCTTGGGCTTGGGAACAAAAACTTTCAACAATAAAATAACATGAGTAGACTTAAAATTTGCATTACAGGAGGAGCTGGATTTATTGGCTCACATGTAGTTAGACTTTTTGTAAATAAGTATCCACAATACGATATAGTTAACCTAGATAAGCTAACATATGCAGGGAATTTGATGAACCTTCATGATTTAGAGGATTTACCAAACTATACTTTTATAAAAGGTGATATAGTAGATGAAGTATTTGTAAATGAACTTTTTCAAGAACAAAAATTTGATGCAATCATTCATCTTGCTGCTGAATCTCATGTTGATCGTTCTATTTCGAATCCATTAGAATTTATAAAAACTAACATTTTAGGTACTGTTAATTTACTCAATGCTGCCAAAAATGAATGGAAAGATAACATGGAAGGAAAAACATTCTACCATATATCAACTGATGAAGTTTATGGTTCTTTGGGTGATACTGGGTTTTTTACTGAAGACACAGCGTATGATCCAAGAAGTCCTTATTCTTCGTCTAAAGCTAGTAGCGATCATCTTGTAAGAGCTTATCATCATACTTATAAACTTCCAGTTGTCGTTTCTAATTGCTCTAACAATTACGGTTCTTTTCAATTTCCTGAAAAATTAATTCCATTAGCAATAAATAATATCAAACATTTTAGGCCTATTCCAGTTTATGGTAAAGGAGAAAATATTCGTGATTGGTTATATGTTGAGGACCATGCAAGCGCGATAGATTTAATTTTCCACCAAGGCAAAAAAGGAGAAACCTACAATATTGGAGGAGAAAATGAATGGAAGAATATAGATTTGATTCACAGGTTATGCAAAGTTATGGATGAGTTACTTCAAAGAGCCGAGGGAACGTCAGCTAAACTTATTACATTTGTGCAAGATAGGGCCGGTCACGATGCTAGATATGCAATTGATTGCAGTAAACTTAAAAATGAACTAGGTTGGAAACCTTCTTTACAATTTGAAGAAGGACTAAAGAAAACTGTACAATGGTACTTATCTCAAGAAGAGTGGCTGAGCGCAGTAACTTCAGGAGATTATTTAAATTATTACGAATCACAATATACTAAGCGTTAATCCTAAAATTATAATGCCATCTTTATTACAATTTCATTCAGATTCAGTAAAATTCCAGCAATCAAAATTTCTTGTTACAGGAGGTGCAGGTTTTATTGGCTCACATATAGTTGATTACCTGATGCAAAATAATGCTGCAGAAGTTGTAGTAATCGACAACTTATCTGAAGGTTATAAAGATAATATTGTCCATTGGCTTAACAATCCAAGATTCAAATTTATTGACGGTGATATTTGTAATTATGATACTGTAAAACTTGCAATGCAAGGAATAGATTACGTTTCTCACCAAGCTGCATTAGGCTCTGTTCCTCGTTCCATCAAAGATCCTATTTCAACAAATAAAGCCAATGTATCTGGATTTTTAAATGTACTAAATGCTGCAAGAGAAGCAAATGTAAAAAGAATGGTATTTGCCAGTTCTTCAAGTGTTTATGGCGATAGTCCTGTGCTTCCGAAAGTTGAAAATCAAATAGGCCAGCCTCTTTCTCCTTATGCTGTAAGTAAAAGAGTGAATGAATTATATGCCGACGTTTTTTATAAAACATATGGTATGGAAGTTATTGGTCTTCGTTACTTTAATATTTTTGGTCCCCGCCAAAATCCTGATGGGCCATATGCTGCTGTTGTTCCATTATTTATTCGTTCTATTTTAAATGATGAACCTCCATTTATAAATGGCGATGGTGGCCAAACCAGAGATTTCACCTTTGTTGAAAACGCTGTTCAAGCTAACATAAGAGCTTTGTTTACTTCGCATCCTGATGCTGCTGGAAAAATATATAATGTTGCTGTTGGTGAGCGGGTTTCAATTTTAGAAATGTATCAAATTTTAAGAGATTTTTCAGGCAGAGGTGTCGAACCTAACCACAGAGCGTCTCGAGAAGGCGATATAAGAGATTCTTTAGCAAACATTAGTTTAGCAAAAAATCTTTTGGGTTATGACCCTGAGGTTAAAATGCGAGAAGGTTTGCAGAGAACTTTAAATGCTACACAATTGAAACATGGGATGGCTTAGTAACATACTCAGAAATTCTAGGTCTGGTATAGATTTGAGCATATTAAAAACAGATATGCATTCTCATTTAATTCCTGGAATTGATGATGGTGCTACAAGTCTCGAAAACAGTATCGAACTTATAAAAGGACTTAAAGATTTAGGTTATTCTAAGCTCATAACTACGCCGCATATAATGAGCGATTTTTATAAGAATACTCCAGAAATTATTTTAGGAGGGCTCGAGCTTGTAAGGGCAGAATTGAAAAAGCAACAGATAGAAATAGAAATAGAAGCTGCAGCTGAATATTACTGTGATCATTCTTTCGAAAAGCTAATTGAACAAAAGAACTTACTCACATTTGCCAGCAATTACGTACTTTTTGAACTTTCGTATTTAAATCCCCCAGAAATTTTTGAAACGGTAACTTTTAAGTTGCAAATGGAAGGTTATAAGCCTGTTTTAGCGCATCCAGAAAGATATCCATATTGGTTTCAAAGTTTCGAAAAATTTAGAGAAATTAGAGATAAAGGAATATTATTTCAAGTAAATTTAGGCTCACTTTCTGGGCATTATGGTGCAGGAACAAAACGCACAGCAGAGAGATTAATTGATGAAGGCTTAGTCGATATTATTGGAACTGATACCCATAAAATTTCGCACATTGATTTATTCAAAACCAAAGCCATTAAAGAAAATTACCTTCAAAAAGCGATAGATTCGGGAAGATTATTAAACACTAGTTTGTAATATTTCTACTTTTTTTAGCCTGCAGTAACTTCTACCTCCGGTTTAATTTTTTTAACCAATCCTTGCAATACTTTTCCCGGGCCATATTCCGTAAAATGTGAAGCTCCTGCAGCCACCATATTTTGAACAGTTTGTGTCCAAAGCACAGGTGCTGTTAGTTGAGCAATTAAATTTTCTTTTATTTCTAAAGGATTTGAAGAAGCTGAAGCGTTTACATTTTGGAAAATTGGACAAACTGGATTTGCGAAATGTGTATTAGCAATAGCGTGGGCCAATTCTGCCCTAGCAGGTTCCATTAACGGAGAATGAAATGCTCCTCCAACTGCTAATGTTAACGCTCTTTTTGCTCCTGCGGCTTTCATCTTTTCACAAGCTATTTCAATGCCTGAAATACTTCCAGAAATTACCAATTGGCCAGGGCAATTATAATTAGCAGCAACTACGACCTCATTTTCTATGCTTGCACAAATCTCTTCAACAATATTGTCTTCTAATCCAAGAATAACCGCCATAGTACTTGGGTTTATCTCACAAGCTTTCTGCATGGCAAGGGCTCTTTGGTAAACCAATTTTAATCCATCTTCAAAAGACAGTGTTTTGTTTACAACCAATGCAGACAATTCTCCTAAAGAATGCCCAGCTACCATTTGTGGTGTTATTTCCGCTTTCACCATTGCCTGTATTACAGAATGCAGAAAAACAGCGGGTTGCGTAACTTTAGTCTGTTTCAAATCCTCATCACTTCCCTCAAACATAATAGTTGTTATCTCAAAGCCCAAGATATCATTTGCTTTATCGAATAGCATTTTTGCTTCAGGAAATAAAGTGTATAAATCTTTGCCCATTCCTGAAAATTGAGCTCCTTGACCAGGGAAAACGAATGCTTTCATACTTTTAGATTGAATTGCAAAAATGCAAGGAATCAGTTAATTTTTACTTAACTAGCAGAATCTTTATCTTAATCCTAACAATTCCAAGGCATTAAAATTTTAAAAATTGGATTTCAACTTAAATTTAAAAATTACAATAAGTTCCTGTATCTCCCGTTCAACTTTCCACAAAATCTCTTTAATTTGCAGCCGTGAGGAACTATACATTTTTGTTTTTTATACTAGTTAGTCTGAATGCCTTTTCTCAAATTGGTGGAGAAAATGTGTACCGCTTTATTAATCTTCCAAATTCTGCCCGAGTGCTTGCTTTGGGCGGCTCCGCAATTGCTTTCAGAGATGATGATGTGAACATGGCTTATCAAAATCCTGGATTAATAAATTCGTCAATGGCAAACAGGGCTTCCTTGACTTTTGTTGATTATTTTGCAGGAATAAATTTTGGAAATGCAGCTTATGCATTTAATGTAAAAAAAGCAGGAACAGCTGCAGTTAGCATTCAATACATTAATTACGGAAAGTTTGATTTAACTGATAATACAGGAGCTATAAATGGCGAGTTTTCGGCAGGTGAATATTGCATTAATACAGGTTTTGCGCGTAAAATCGATACTCTTTTTAATGTTGGTATCAATATCAAGACAATTTTTTCTAATCTGGAATCTTACAACTCATTCGGTATGGCGGTTGATTTAGGCGCTTCTTATATGAGTAAAGACAAATTATTTGAAGCTGCTGTTTTAGTTAAGAATTTCGGTTATCAGTTTAGTACTTATGATGTTGGAAACAGAGAAACACTTCCTGCCGAAATTCAAGCTGGCATTTCTAAAAGGTTTAAACATGTGCCTTTGCGTTTTTCACTTACAGGTACAAATTTGCAACGCCCCAACTTAACTTATAACGATCCTGCAAAACCCGAACAAAGCATTGATCCTATTACCGGTGATACAGTTATTAATAAAATCGGGATTGGAAACAAAATTATGCGTCATGCTATTTTTGGTGCTGAATTCAACATTAGTAAGGCTATTGCATTTAGATTAGGCTATAATTATCAACGCAGACAAGAATTGAAAGTAGATACCAAATTGGGAACTGTTGGAATCTCTTGGGGGCTTGGTATAAAAATTTATAAATTTTCTATTGCATATGCGCGTTCTGCTTACCATCTTGCGGGCTCACCCAATCAGGTAACTTTAAGTGCTAAATTATCTGAATTTTACCGAAAGAAATAATGTCAAAACGCAAGATAACTATAGCCATAGACGGATACTCATCTTGCGGTAAATCTACCATAGCACGAGACATTGCAGCTCGAATGCATTACAATTATGTGGACACAGGTGCGATGTACAGAGCTGTGACATTGTATTGTTTAAGAAATGGTTTAATCAATGGAAAAGAACTTGATTTGGAAGGATTAATTGATGAATTGGACCAAGTTTTTATCGAATTCAATTTTAATCAAGAAACTCTTGCTTCAGAAATTTTGCTCAATGGAGAAAATGTTGAACAATACATTCGTCAAATGGATGTAAATGATTGGGTAAGTCAGGTAAGTGCTGTGGGTGAAGTGAGGAGAAAAATGGTGAAAATTCAACAAGAACTTGGCAAAGGAAAAGGAATTGCAATGGATGGTCGTGATATTGGAACTACTGTTTTTCCTGACGCAGAACTTAAGTTATTCATGACAGCTGATATCAATATACGGGCGCAACGTAGAATTGATGAATTAGAAAGCAAACAAATTGCCGCTTCTTTTGAGGAAGTGAAAGAAAACTTGATTCAAAGAGATTTTGAAGATATGAATCGTATTGAAAGTCCTTTAAGAAAAGCTCAAGATGCTATCATTCTTGACAACAGTAACCTTACTCAGCCGCAACAACTTGAGTTTGCATTAAATCTTATTCAACAATTATTATAAAGATACTTGCTTTTTGTAAAGTTGTTAATTCATTTTAAAATCAAATTTAATTTTACTTTTGCCGCATGGAAATTACGATTGACTCAAATTCTGGTTTTTGTTTCGGAGTTGTTTATGCCATTCAAATGGCCGAAGACGAATTAGATTCAGGAAATGAATTGTATTGTTTAGGTGATATTGTTCACAATGAAATGGAAATAGAACGCTTAAAGAATAAAGGATTGAAAATCATTGACCATGATACTTTTTCTACGCTTTCTAATGCAAAAGTTTTAATTCGTGCACATGGTGAACCACCATCAACATATAAGACTGCAATTGAAAATGGTATAGAATTAATAGATGCTTCTTGTCCGGTAGTTTTAAAATTACAACACCGCATTAGAAATGGATACGAGCAATTAAAAGAAGGACAATTAGTGGTTTATGGTAAAGACGGGCATGCGGAAGTAAACGGGTTAGTGGGGCAAACGGAAGGACATGCTATTATTGTGAATTCAATTGAAGATTTATATCTGGTAGATTTTACCAAACCAATCAAGTTTTTCTCTCAAACTACGCAACCTACTTCTGGATTTAAAGAAATGCATGATGAGATTGCGAAAAGGATGTTAGCTGCTGGTCAAGATATAAAAACTGCTTTGGAATCAAATGATACACTTTGCAGACAAGTCTCAAATAGAGAACCACAGTTGCTAGAATTTGCAGCAACCCATGATGTTATTTTATTTGTGAGTGGAAAGAAAAGTTCTAATGGGAAAGTGCTATACAATGTTTGCAAATCTGTAAATCCCAATACTTATTTTATTTCAGATGAAACTGAACTTGTACCTAGTTGGTTCGAAGGCAAAGCTACTGTTGGTATCTGTGGAGCTACTTCAACGCCAATGTGGTTAATGACAAAAATTTCAGAAAATCTTAAAGGAATCAATAACTTAGAGTTCGTTTCATAGTTGCTTTACTTACAAGCAATTGCGTCTTTCTTTACTACCTCTTATTAGGTAGTTGCATGCTTCAAATATTGTAGAAAGGTTAAAATTCTTACAGTAAAACGATTACTGCCTTTAGTCTTTTAAGTAACACATTTATTTTTTTAGAGTATAGATGTTATGAAAGATTGGAAATGAATAGCATTTTACAGAAAACAAAACAATTCTTAAAAGATAAAATTGTTAAACAGCAAGTGTTTGACTCATTACCGCAAGACGATATTATGGATCGCCAGCGCTTTGTGGTTTTTAGACTTTTTTCTCTTTTTGGTAGTTTGATATGCTTGGCAATCGCTTTTAGAGAGTATGTCGACTTAGAAAACTATAGCACAAATGTTTACTTTGTAGTTAGTTTATCAGTTTTCTTACTGATAAACTATTTAAGAATAACCCATGCTAATCAGTTAAAATTGGCCTCAACACTCATGTTGATTGCAACAATTTTTTTATTGCATATTGTGTCATATACAGCAGGAGGAATTCAAAACGCAGGAATACTTTTTTACGGAGTTGTGATAATTTACGCTTTCATGCTACTTGGCAGTAAAGGAGGAGTGTTTATTACTTCTGTTGTTTTCTTAAATGGAATCTATATTTATTATATTTCAAATTTCACAAATTTAACGTCTGACACAGTTTTTCATGGAGATCAAAAACTCATTAATAATGATTTCATAACCAACTTAATTTTTTCATCTGCTTTGTTTGCCATCTTAAGCGATTATATGCAAAATGGGAGAAAGCATTTAATTATGCACCTTATAAAAACAAGAGATGAGGTAAAGGAAAAGAATGAAGCACTTTATGTAAACAATAATATTCTTGAAAAAAAGAACATGGAATTAGACAAATTTGCTTCCATTGCTTCACATGATTTAAGATCTCCATTAAGGGCAATTGGTTCACTTTCGGATATGATATTAGAAGATGATCCCAACCTTAGTATCGATTCAAAAGAGAAACTCAATATTATTCGCAACAGAGTGCAAAGAATGGATGATTTACTAAATGCATTGTTGGAGTATTCAAGAGCCGATCGTGGTGTTAAAAAACTCGCGCTAACTGATGTGAATGAGATTATTCGGCCAATTGTTGAAAGAAGAAAGAACGATAAGCCTGTAAATGTTTTAACCCACAATTTGCCAGTTATAAACACAAATTCAAGTAAATTGGAACAGGTGTTCGATATTTTAATTACAAATTCTATCAGATTCAATAAAGAAAATCAAATAAATATTGAAATTAGTTCAAGAGAAACAGATCATCATTTTTTGTTTTTTGTAAAAGATAATGGCCCGGGTATCGATCCTGCATACCATGAAAAGATTTTTGTTATTTTTCAAACCCTTGAAACTCGGGATAAATTCGAAAGTGCTGGAGTTGGACTTGCCATAGCAAAAAAGATAGTAGATGAAAATGGAGGAGCTATCAAAGTAAATTCAAACAAAGGTGAGGGCGCCAGTTTCGAATTTACTTGGAAAAAAATTGCCGCCTAGTCAATATTTTACCTGCAAATTTTGCGTTTTCAATAAAATAATTTATTACTTTTGCACCCCTTCGAAAATCGAAGGCTGGTAATTAATTATCAGATTGTTAAACTTTTTTAATCATTGACTTAATGTCAGAAATCAATCAAGACACTCCAGAAACAACTCCAGAAGTTGTTACCGAAAAAGCAGTGTCAGCTCCTGTTGCACCAATTACCCCTTCAAGTGTAGACTTTGACTGGGATACAGCAGGGAAAAAATCAAGTAATTACAATGCAGCTGATCGCTTGCGAATGGAATCATTGTATGAAAAATCATTGAGCTCAATTACTGAGCATGAAGTAGTAGAAGGTGTAATCGTTGCAAAAACATCAAAAGATGCTGTTGTAAATATCGGTTACAAATCTGATGGAATCGTTCCATTATCTGAATTACGTTACAATCCAGATATTACAATCGGTGAACGCATCGAAGTGTATATCGAAAGTAAAGAAGATAGAAGCGGTCAGTTATTGCTTTCTCATAAAAAAGCACGCTCTTTAAAATCATGGGATCGTGTAAATACTGCTTTAGAAACAGATGAAATCATTAAAGGATACGTTAAATGCCGCACAAAAGGTGGTTTAATTGTTGACGTTTTTGGTATCGAAGCTTTCTTACCAGGTTCACAAATTGATGTGAAACCAATTCGTGACTATGATGTTTACGTTGGTAAATCAATGGAATTTAAAGTTGTGAAAATCAACAAAGAATTTAAGAACGTTGTAGTATCTCACAAAGCATTAATTGAAGAAGAATTAGAAGCTCAAAAAACTGAAATTATCTCTAAATTAGAGAAAGGTCAAGTATTAGAAGGTACAGTTAAAAATATTACATCATATGGTGTATTCGTAGATTTAGGTGGTGTTGATGGATTAATCCACATTACTGACTTAAGTTGGGGACGCATCAATCATCCAGAAGAAGTTGTTACATTGGATGGTAAAATTCAAGTGGTTATCCTTGATTTTGATGAAGGGAAAAAACGTATTGCATTGGGCTTAAAACAATTAACTCCTCATCCTTGGGATAAAGTTGATGCTAACTTAAAAGTTGGTGATACTGTAAAAGGTAAAGTAGTTGTTTTAGCTGATTATGGTGCATTTATCGAAATTGAGCCAGGCTTCGAAGGTCTTGTTCACGTTTCTGAAATGTCTTGGTCACAACATTTACGTTCAGCTCAAGATTTCTTGAAAGTTGGAGATGATGTTGAAGCAAGTATCTTAAGCATTGATCGCGAAGAGCGCAAAATGTCATTAGGAATCAAACAATTAATGCCAGATCCTTGGGCTGAAATTGAAAACAGATATCCTGCAAACTCTCGTCACACTGCAAAAGTTCGTAATTTCACTAATTTCGGTGTTTTTGTTGAACTAGAAGAAGGTGTTGATGGTTTAATTCATATTTCTGACTTAAGCTGGAGCAAAAAAATAAAACACCCAAGTGAGTTTACTAAAGTTGGTGAAACAATCGAAGTTACAGTTTTAGAAATTGATAAGGAAAATCGTCGCTTGAGTTTAGGTCACAAACAATTGGAAGAAAATCCATGGGATGTGTTCGAAACAGTTTTCAATGAAGGTTCTGTTCACCAGGGTACAGTTATTACTATTACTGATAAAGGTGGTGTAATTGCCTTACCATATGGTGTTGAAGGATTCTCTCCAACTAAGCACTTATCAAAAGCTGATGGAACACTTGCAAAAGCTGAAGAAACACTAGACTTTAAAGTGATAGAGTTCTCTAAAGAAAACAAGAAAATCATCGTTTCTCATGCACGTACTCACGAAGAAGAAAAAGCTGGTTCAGCTAAAGAATCTTCTTCTGATGCAAAAGAAAATAAAGGTGACGAAACTAAAAAAGCTGTGAAGAAAATTAAGGATAACCTTGAAAAATCTACACTTGGCGATTTAAGTGTTCTTTCTAACCTAAGAAGTGAATTAGAAGAAAGCGAAAAAGCTGCTGCTAAAAAAGGAAAATAATATTTCCTAAATACTATTCTGAAAGCCCGACTGATTTTTATTAGTCGGGCTTTTTTTATTGAATTTAAAAAAGTTCATAATAATTTTATATATCATCTTATCTTCGCACCCGAAATGGGACAAAGAAAAATACTTGATGCCGAGCAATGCAACCTTACTTTGCAACGCCTCAGCTTTCAATTAATTGAAAATCACGACCATTTTATAGATAGTGTCATTATCGGACTTCAACCTCGTGGAATTGCTCTTGCGAAGCTATTATACAGTAAAATTTGTTTGAATATTGGAAATGAATTTCCATTCGGAGAATTAGATACCACCTTTTTTAGAGACGATTTTAAGTTAAAACCCCTCATTCCACAAACTACTTCTATCGATTTTCAAATTGAAAATAAAAGGGTAATCCTGATAGATGATGTATTGTATACCGGCCGTTCTGTGCGATCAGCATTAGACGCGCTTACGCATTTTGGTCGGCCAGCTTCTGTTGAGTTGCTTGTATTAATTGATAGAAGATTCAGCAGGCATTTGCCAATTCAGCCCGATTATGTGGGCGTAACTGTAGATGCTGTAGAGAATGAAAAAGTTATAGTAGATTGGCAAAATAATGGACAATCTGCAGAAGTTTATTTAACCACCATACAATAAGATAAATGCTATCAGTCAATCATTTACTTGGAATAAAATACCTCAAAAAGGATGATATTGACTTAATTCTTAAAACAGCTGATACTTTTTTAGATGTTATCAATCGCCCAATTAAAAAAGTTCCTTCACTGAGAGATACGACTATTGTAAATTTATTTTTCGAGAATTCAACAAGAACCAGGTTGTCTTTCGAATTAGCTGAAAAAAGGCTTTCTGCTGATGTACTCAATTTTACAGCTTCTTCATCTTCTGTTTCTAAAGGAGAAACATTAATAGATACTGTAAATAATATTCTTGCCATGAAGGTAGACATGGTAGTGATGAGACATCCAATGCCTGGTGCAGCTCATTTTTTATCACAACGGGTAAAATCTAAGATAGTAAATGCAGGTGATGGCGCACACGAACATCCTACACAAGCTTTGTTAGACGCTTTTTCTATCCGTAGAAAATTAGGAGAAGTGGCTGGTAAAAAAGTATTAATTGTGGGAGATATTTTGCATTCACGTGTCGCTTTATCTAACATTTTCTGCTTGCAAAAGTTAGGTGCTGAAGTAATGGTATGCGGACCACCAACACTCATTCCTAAATACTTGCATACTTTAGGAGTGAAAGTAGAATATGACCTTAAAAAAGCACTCTTATGGTGCGATGTGGCCAACATGCTCAGGATTCAGTTAGAAAGACAAGACATTAAGTATTTTCCATCTTTAAGAGAATATACGCACTTGTACGGCTTGAATAAAGATATTTTAGATTCACTAGAAAAGCCCATTGTTATTATGCACCCGGGGCCAATCAACAGGGGAGTGGAAATAACTTCTGAAGTTGCTGATAGTGAACATGCTATTATCTTAGATCAGGTAGAAAACGGTGTAGCGGTGCGCATGGCTGTTTTGTATTTACTGGCCAATCGTCCTGATGTAGTTTAACTTAGATAATCCAACAAACCGAACCTTTAATCACAATATTTTAGCATTGTTTGATTGAATGAATTTGTGTAAGTTTGTCGAAAGTTTTAATCATTATGTCATTTACACAAGAAAAAACGGAACATTACACAGTATTAAGGGTTCAGGCAGATAAATTGGACAATTCAATTGCTCCAGATTTGAAATCTGAATTGCTTTTGATTAATAAAGAAGGTGTTTGCAATGTTATTCTTGATTTAACAGATGTGAGATATTGTGATTCTTCAGGTTTATCTTCAGTACTCGTAGGAAACAGATTGTGTAAAAACGCAAATGGTTCTTTGGTGCTAACTGGACTTCAGCCTACAGTTAAGAAGTTAATTACCATTTCTCAGTTAGACCCTGTTTTGCATATTGTTCCAACAGTAAGTGAAGCAATTGATTATCTTTTCATGGAATCTATCGAAAAAGACTTAAACAACGAATAACCATCCAACAAAAAAATATATGCTTAAAAAATTACTTTTTACTTTTAGTGTACTTTCCTTTTTAGGAAATGCAGCCAATGCGCAATGCACACCCGATCCAGCATTTGCAGATTCTTCTTTCGGTGTTTGGCCTGATACTGTTGACAATTTGCCATGTGCATTTTCAGATAATGCCGCTGGATATAGTACAGTTATTAATCTTAAAACTCTGGCTGATACATCATTAGCTGTTGCTGGTCAAGTTGTATCTGCCTCTGTTCAAAAATTTAGAATTCTTTCGGTAACAGGTTTACCTAATGGATTTACATATACTCCAAATGCAGCAGAATGGGTTAATGGAGGTTCAGATCCTAACTTTACTCCTGTGCAAGGTTGTGTAACATTAGATGCAACACAAGCAAGTATACAATCATTAATTGCTGCAAATCCAAATGGAATTGATTATGCGCTTACAATTAATGTTGATGCATTCATCAAATCAACTAATAACGCATTAATTAACTTTGCTTTAGGTTCTGGTAAATGGTTGTCTGATCCGGCATTATCTACTTTTGGTGTGAGTGCAATTCCTGTTACTGGATATTCTATTAAAGTAAGAGGAACGACAGGAGCTTGTAATCCACTATCAATTGGAGATGCAACTACAAATAGTTTTTCTGTTAAAGGAAACTTCCCCAATCCATTTAACCGTTCTACTAAAATCACTTACAATGTAGCGCGCAGTCAATATGTTGAATTGGCTATCTACAACATGGTAGGAACATTGGTGATGAAACAAAATATACCTTCAATTATCGGTGAAAATACTTACGAAGTTTCAGCTGAGCAGTTAAAATCTGGTATTTATTTCTACACGATAAATGATGGAAAAAAATCTATTACAAAACGCATGAACGTTAGTAATAACTAATTAAACTTTTATATTTATTAAAGCCCTGCTTGTAGTTCCAGCAGGGCTTTTTTTATTATGGCAATAGATTTAACAATTTTAGGGAGTGGTTCGGCTACGCCAACATTAACAAGAAACCCAACATCTCAATTTCTGCAAATTGATGGCAAGTGTTTATTGATAGATTGTGGAGAAGGAACCCAGATGCAATTGATGAAGTTTCAGCTAAAGTCAAGTAAAATTGATACTATTTTAATCAGCCATTTGCACGGTGATCATTATTTTGGATTGCCCGGACTTTTATCTTCTATGCATTTGATGGGGCGGACGGCAGTATTGAAGTTAATTGCTCCACCAGAATTGAATGATATTTTGAAAGAACAATTCAGCATTTCTCAAACCGTTTTAAATTACCCGATTGAGTTCATTGGCACACAGAATGAAATTGCAGAGACAGTATTAGAAAATGGCTCTTTTAGCATTCAAACATTTCCACTTCACCATAGAATACCTTGTACGGGATTCATTGTAAGGGAAAAGGAAAAGCCCCGAAATATAAGGCAAGACATTATTGAAATGTATAAACCTGATGTTAGCCAGTTTAAAGCTATTAAAGCAGGTGCAGATTTAGTTCTTCCCAATGGTCAGGTTATTCCTAATAAGCTCATTACAAATGATCCTCCGAAACCAGTTTCATATGCATTCTGCTCAGATACAGCTCCAAGTGAATCGGTTTTTGAATTTCTGGTTGACATTGATTGCTTGTATCATGAAGCGACATTTGATGAGGAATTGGTGCAAAGAGCTAAAGAAACATTCCATTCTACAGCTAAACAAGCTGCTTTGATTGCCAAACGAGCAAATGTAAAACAACTCATTATCGGTCATTTCTCTTCCAGATATCGTGAAATTGAAACATTGCTGGCTCAGGCGCAATCTGTATTTCCTCTTACAAGAGCTGCTTTTGATGGTATGTTTCTTCAAATTAAATAAAAAGCAACGCAATAAAAAATTTGTTCGAATTGTTATAATTTGTACTTTTATAAAAATTTAAAGTAAATGACCATATCTAAAGATAAGGTGCTTTTAGAAATAGTAAATGATAATCCCCTGCTGGCTTCAGTTGTGGATAGGTTTGGTATTCCTTATTCTAGATGGACATTAACTTTAGAGAAAGCTTGTGAAACAGATGATGTAAACATGCCGCTTTTGTTGGAAATGTTAAAAGCATTTTCAGATAGCAATCATTTCCCTAAGGCTGAATTAGATCAACTTCCTTTACAGTCGATTATCGAGTATTTGATAAAAACGCATGTTTATTATATTAAATCTCGTTTGCCAAGAATCGAACAGTTTATAGACTTATTGGTAGATCATTATGGGAAGTTTGATATGCATTTGTATCTCTTGAAAGACTATTTTCAGGATTACAAAAGAGATATGTTGGCGCACATTTGCATAGAAGAAAGAAATTTGTTCCCGTATGTTTTGAAGTTGTTAAAAACAGATGTAAATGTATTAACCACCAACCAGCTTTATAATTTACTTGAAGAGAATTCGATTACTCGCTTTATAAACGAGCATCACCATGTGGAGGATGAACTGGTTGAAATTAGAAGAAGATTGAATAATTACTCAGAAGCAAATAACCATAAAATTCAGATTACTACACTCTTTTATGAGTTGCGTTTGTTTGAAATTGATTTGCTTACACACGGTAAAGTTGAAGACGAAATTCTTATTCCACGTGCGCAAGAAATTGAAGAGAAACTGAAAAGGAACTTATTGCGTAAAGCAATGCTCAGTTAATGATATTGAACCCCAAATTTGTATGTTAAAAAAGAATATTGAAGCTGCTTTAAACGAGCAGATTGCAACAGAAGCTCATGCTTCATTTTTATATTTAGGTCTTGCTTCTTGGTGCGACATGAAAAGTTTTGATGGAGCAGCTGGCTTCCTTTACAAGCATTCTGAAGAAGAAAGAATGCATATGCTAAAATTGTTTCATTACATAAATGATTCTGGAGGATATGCTAAATCTCCTGAGATTAAAAAATCGAAAACAGAATATAAATCACTTGCTGATGTTTTTAAAACCATTTACGAAAGTGAAATTAAAGTAACCCAAAGTGTAATGGAATTGGTTGATTTGTGCAACCGCGAAAAAGATTTTTCTACACTTAATTTTATTCAATGGTATGTTGCTGAGCAACACGAAGAAGAAGTGTTGTTTAAGTCAATTTTAGATAAAATTGAGTTAGTAGGTGATGATGGTAAAGGTTTGTTTATGATAGACCAATACATTGAAACCCTGAATGCTAAAAAAGCCGCTGCAGAAGCTGCTGGCGGAGAAGCTTAGTCTATTTTTTTAAGTATTTCATCCAGTCCATTTGCTGGATTTATCCATATTGCAGGAGCTTGGTTTTTTAACCAGGTAACCTGCCTTTTTGCGTACCTTCTTGTGTTTTGTTGAATCAATGCAATAGTTTCATCTAGGCTAGATATCCCATCTAAATGTTGAAATAGCTCTTTGTAACCAACAGTTTGTAATGCATTTAAATGTCGATAGGGTTGAAGTGCCTCTGTTTCTGCAAGCCAGCCCTGCTCCATCATTTTTAAAGTTCGCTTGTTAATGTTGTTGTACAATTCTTCCCTATTGACATCAGTGGCAAAGTAATATGTTTTAAAATTTCTCTCTTTGACCGTTTTCTTTCTGAAACTTGAATAAGGCTGTCCAGTTGCATTAATAATTTCTAATGCTCTGATTATCCTTTGAGGGTTATCGAGGTCAGCTTGGGATGCGAATGAAGGATCTTTCGCAATCAATTCCGCTCTTAAGTCCACCAAACCCTCTTCTTTCCATCTTTTATTTAATGAGTCTCTTATTTCTTTAGGAATTTCAGGCATTTCATCCATTCCGTTTAACAAGGCACTGATGTAAAGGCCTGAACCTCCGCAAACTATCTGAATGTTGTTTTGAAAGAATAAATTATCAAGTAAATTGATGGCTTCTTGTTCAAACATTCCAGCATTAAAAGGCTGACTTACAGCGCGATCTCCAATGAAATAATGTGTAGCCAGTTTTAATTCTTCTTCATTTGGCGCAGCACTTCCAATTTTTAACTCACGAAATACCTGGCGTGCATCTGCAGAAATAATAGAGCAATTGAAATGCTTTGCAAGTTGAATTGCTAATGTAGTTTTACCAGAGCCGGTTGGCCCTCCAATAACAATTACCGTTTTATTTTCAATTGGCATTTGGCCTATTCATCGTAATCGCTTCCGCCGCCGCCGTAACCTCCACCAAATTCGTCTTCGTCTTTTTCTCCGAATTCATCATCTTCATCATCACCAAAACCATATTCCTCATCCTCTTCGGCTGCTCCAGCTCCACTTGTTTCGGTAGTATTATTAAACTCTTCTGCCAATTTTGCAATCTCACTGTCTGTTTCTAAATCTAACTCTTCAGGCAATCCTAATACTAAATCATCATTTTCTTCTGTTTCTGCAATTTCTCCTAATTCTGGATCTTCGTCATCGCTTGCCATTGCTGCAAACATTTGCAAATCATCGTCTGCTGCTGCAATCTTTGGTTTACGTCCTCTTCCATCTGGTTCGGTTCTCTCTCTATTTGGAATGATGAGTGTTTCTTTATATTGCACAGGTGGAGCGCCAACAACTGCAGCTACTTTAGGATACACAGTTTTATACTCTGCATCGGGCATTATTTTAATCAATTCAATATTAAAGTTCCATGGGTTGTTTTCGTCATAAGAAAACAAGAATTTCTGATGCGGATCGTCAATTCTATCAACCAAATCAACCTTGTTTAGGGGAGCTAGATTTTCACCAGTAATTTCACCAATCAATTCACCTTTTCTGAGGTTATGGTCTGCCATGTAAAAAACACCTTTGTGTTTGTTATCAAAGCCGATGGAGCTTAGTATTTGCAAAAATAAATCTGCAAAAGTATTGTCCGCCTGCAAGTCGATATCGCGGTGGATATCATCATAATCATCAAAAATAACACGAAATCTAAGTATACTCATATGTTTTCAGAATTCTGCGAAGATACAGAAGCTTGCAATATTCTCGCAGGAATTAAGTTCAATTTTGCACCTTCTTTCAACATAAATTCATAAGCACCTTCAAATTCGTTTGGTATCAGCCCATCCAGGATAGCTTCTCTAATGGCGGTTTTAATTATTCCTACTTCTTTGCCCGGATTTAGCCCGAAAGTCTCCATAATATCAAGACCAGTTACAGGTGGTTGCCAATTGCGAATCTTGTCGCTTTCTTCAATTTCTTTCAATTTCACCTTCACCACTTCGAAGTTAGACAGGTAACGTTTTACCTTTTCTTCGTTTTTAGAAGTAATATCGGCCTGGCATAAGGTCATTAAATCGTCAATATCATCACCTGCCTCAAACAGCAAGCGCCTAACTGCCGAATCGGTAACAATTTCTTTGCTTAAAACAATAGGTCTCAAATGGAGTAGTACCAACTTTTGCACGTACTTCATTTTTTCATTCAAAGGCAGTTTTAGTCGCTTGAAAATCTGGGGAACCATTCTCGCACCTTTATCTTCATGCCCGTGAAACGTCCAGCCGTGCTCAGGTTCAAATCTTTTGGTGGCAGGTTTTGCTATGTCGTGTAATATAGCAGCCCAGCGCAACCATAAATTATCTGTGTTTACTGAAATATTATCTAATACTTGCAGCGTATGGTAAAAATTATCTTTATGCGCCTTGCCTTTTATAACTTCTACACCATGCAAAGCAACCATTTCAGGAAAAATCAAATGCAATAATCCAGTATCAAAAAGCAATTTGAATCCAACTGATGGTTTGGGTGATTCAACGATTTTGTTTAATTCCACGGTGATTCTTTCCATAGAAACAATGCTGATTCTTTGTTTATTGGATTGAATAGACTGTAAAGAACTTTTCTCGATTTCAAAGCCCAGTTGGCTGGCAAACCTTATGGCACGCATCATACGCAAAGGGTCGTCGCTGTAGGTTTGATCTGGATGAAGTGGTGTTCTTAAAATTCCATTTTCCAAGTCATTTAAACCGTTAAACGGGTCAACAATTTCGTCGGTGAAAGGATTTAAGGAAATTGCTAATGCATTAATTGTAAAATCGCGTCTTTCTTGGTCTTCCTGCAAAGTGCCATCTTCTACCAATGGCTTACGCGATTCTAATCTGTATGATTCTTTGCGAGCACCAACAAATTCAATTTCTAAATCCTCGTGCTTCAGCATTGCTGTGCCGTAAGTTTTAAAAATGGTAATTTGTTTGGTTTGCCCCAACATTTTTGCAACTCTCTGGGCCATTTCTATTCCGCTGCCTTCCACAACCACATCAATGTCTTTGCATGGCCTTCCCAACAATTTATCTCGTACAAAACCGCCAATTATAAAGGCACGCACATTAAGCTCAGTTGCTGCTGTGCTGAGCGTTTCAAAAATTGGATGTTCAAGAGAGATATGTTTCAAAGCGGGCGCAAAATTAGCAGATTTTAAGGTTTTAACAGTATATGATTAATATTGCAGTAAAATTAATCAACATGAGTGCGCACATTTTAATAAATAATGAGGTAGAGCAGCAATTAGAATTTCAATTACAAAGCGGAGAAAAGGCATTTGTAACTTATCGCTATTGGGGAAAAATAATTGTACTGATGCATACCGAAGTGCCGCAATCAGAAGAAGGAAAAGGACTTGGAAGTGAATTGGCCAGGCAGACATTCGAATGGATTCGCGCACAAAAAATAATGGCAAAGGTTTTTTGCCCATTTTTGGTAGTTTATTTAAAACGACATCCTGAATTTTTAGATGTAGTAACATCAGAAGAACTAAAATGATACTAGACGATAACTATTTTATGCAAGTTGCACTCAAAGAGGCGCAGAAAGCCTTGGATGCTGATGAGGTTCCAATAGGATGCGTAATTGTGTGCAATGGAACCATCATTGCGCGTGCATTCAACAGAACCGAGCAATTAAAAGACTTTACTGCACATGCCGAAATGCAGGCATTTACCAGCGCTTCAGAGTATCTAAACAATAAGTACTTAAACGAATGCACCCTTTATGTAACGCTAGAGCCTTGCGTAATGTGTTCGGGTGCAGCCTTTTGGACACAAATTGGGCGTATTGTTTTCGGCGCTAGCGACGCAAAGCGGGGTGTTTCTCAACTTTCAAAAAACATTTTTCATCCTTCTACAGAAATTACACAAGGAGTTTTAGCAGCAGAAAGTGCAGCTTTGTTGAGTAAATTTTTTAAAGCTAAAAGGTGAAAGAGGGAAGTGTAAAGTATAAAGTAGAAAGGGGAAAGTAGAAAGGGGAAAGTAGAAAGGAGAAAGGGGAAAGGAGAAAGGGGAAAGGAGAAAGGAGAAAGGAGAAAGGGGAAAGGAGAAAGGGGAAAGGAGAAAGGGGAAAGTAGAAAGGGGAAAGTAGAAAGGAGAAAGGGGAAAGGGGAAAGGAGAAAGGGGAAAGGAGAAAGGGGAAAGGGGAAAGTAGAAAGGGGAAAGTAGAAAGTAGAAAGGGGAAAGGGGAAAGGAGAAAGGTGAAAGTATAAAGTGAACAGCTTTTTGAAAGCCTGTAATTTATTGCTTCTTCATAAATATTTGCAACAACAACTTCGATAATATTTTTTCGACTATTTGGTATGTGATGGATGACATTAGAATTATAACTAACAAACAGCTGCAAAAGTAAATCCAACCGTTTAATGGTATGGTAAATCCAGCTTGTCTTAATACAATAGGTAAACTAAAAAGTATGATAGGATGCACTAAATAAAGAGAAAAAGAGATGTCTCCTAAAAAAACTAAGAATTTTGGAATTTTATATGGTTTTAATTTATCTCTCAAAAGGGTTGATAGAATTAACAAACCGCAATTAAATAAATGAGTGAAAAATCCGCTAAAAAAATGAAATAAATCAAAGTAATAGCCAGCAAAATTTATGAGTGAAGCAATTACAAATAAATTCGCCCAAATTATTCGATTAAAATTAATAGTAGACTTATATAACTTTCCAATTAAAAGACCAAGCACAAAAAATAAGATAACTGGATTTGTAATTAAGCTAAAATATGAAAAGTGAAAGATGTACCATTGTCTTAAATCTTGCATTACATAACCTCTTGTTAAAACTGGAATAATAATTAAAGTGATAATTATAATGCTCGAGAAAAAGTACCAGCGGTATTTTTTAAACATAAACGAAAACGCAAGCAGTAAATAAAAATAAACTTCATAATTTAACGACCAGCCTACTTTGAGCGCCGGCATTCCGTAAGAAGGGCCAATTAAATTAGCATAGGTTGGATAAAAGAAAATGGTAGGTAAAAGTAATTTTGGATGTTCAATTATGTATAAATGTAATTGATAAGAAACCAGTATAAAAACGAATGTAGCAAGATAATATAGTGGAAGAATGCGAACAGCTCTTTTGAATAAAAAGGTTTTTATCTTATCAAAGTTCCATTCGATTTGGTAAGTGGTTACATACATTATAAAACCACTGATGATGAAAAACAAAGGCACGCCAATGGAACCTTTTTTAAACAAGACAAAACCAAAGCTATTTTCTGGTAAAAGTCCTTTCATGTGAAAACAACATACAAGCAAAGCTGCTAAACCGCGAAACAGCTGTATAACTTGAATTTGTGTTTTCATAGCCTGCTAATGTAAAGGAATCTTTTTTTTTAGCAGAGTTGTTTTTTATGATTTATAACATTTTAAGCCCTTCGGGTTTACGTCTTGAGATTTTGGAATTTTTTCGATAGGTAATTGATATCCATAAAAAATCCCTTGTCTCTTAACAGAAACAAGGGATTTTTTATTATTGAAAAACAGTTAATTAATGCGATACTACTAATTTCTGAGTAGCAACTTTAACATTATTGTAAATAAGCTCAACTAAATATACACCAGCAGTAATGTCGGTGGTTTCTATGATTTGTTGGAAATTATTAATAGTAACAACTTTAACAATTCTACCACTTAAATCGGTAATTTGTAAAGTCCCATTAGAAAATTCTGAAGAAACTGTAAGTGTTCTATCAGCAGGATTTGGATAAATATCCAACTTTGGATTAATAGTATTTATTCCATTTGGCAAAGGAACCTCAAATATTGCATCATTAGTAATTACTGGCTCATTTACATCAAATACTATAGAAGCACGATTTGCAATTTCTTGACCTGGTAACAATACTTGATTTGTTTTAACCTTGAAAATTACCGTTCCAATACTTTCAGCAAAATTTTCAGAGCTATCTGGAAGATTAATGAAATAATGTACAAATTTTAATGTTCCATCTCCTGTATTTACTAGCATACATTCGTGACTAGCACCTAATAATTCAGCTGTGCTATAATCAAAAAATGAAGGTAGAATGTCGGTAACTACAACAGTTTGAGCTGGTGCAGTTCCTGTATTTTGGAATTGAATACGGTAAGTGTACCACTGTTCGTTACCTTCAACTTCCATGTTGTACACATATTGTGGTGTAGGTGGATTTTTCAGTAACTGTATGTGGTTCGGGTCATAAGAGCCATTTACAATTTGACAAATTTCAGAAGCATTGTTATTGTTATTGCAATCGCCTAAAGAACTAACATTAGCCGACATACATTTAAATGTACCGTCTGTAGTGTAGCAACTAAGTGAATCGTACAAATGGATAGAAGTTATCTCCCCAAAAACGAGCGTGTCGTTAAAATTCCATGTGTAGGTATTTCCTTCTTGCGAAGAAAACGCAGGCTCGGTGTTATAAAGGTATAGAGAATCAGGTATTGTCAAAGAAACAGAGTAATTTTCAACCGGAAGCAAACCATGGTTGGTTACAAAAATTACTTGATGGTTATCGTTTCCTGCACAACGGCGAAAAGGACCAACTGGTGAAATGTGAATTTGAGGGTCTGCACATGTTGAGTCAGGAAATATAAAAAAGTCTAAACTGTCTGCTATTGTTCCAGCTTCAGTTATGTTTAAATTGAAGCTGGCATTTTCAGGACAATTAACTGTTCCAAAAGGCAGATTTGCAGTTAATCCATTAAAACCTATTTGATAATTGCCAGTGTCAGCTTCAAAACTGTAAACTCCAGCTTGATTTGTAGAAGTAAATACTTGATTACCATCGCGAATAACTATTTGTCCTGGTAATGCATAGTCGTTACCATCTACAACACAATTACCATTAAAATCGGCAATTACGCGTCCTGTCATAATACAAGCTTCCGCGCTTATAGTATCAGGGTCGAATCTCCAGGCATCATTAGAAGTTTGCCAAATACCGTTGTTGTTTCTTCCTGGAACATGGAAAGCTGCAGTTCCATTTGAATTTTGAATGCCTTCGATAGCAAAATTTCCCCAAGATGTACCAGAATTGCACAATGGTTTATCGGTAATGTGCATTTCAATATTGTTAGAACCTTCGTATAATTTTAACTGACCAATGTAATTAGTTTGTGGACAACCAAAATAGGGTACATTATTATAATTTACGACAAAAATTCTGTTGGGAGCATTTCCTATAGTAGCATAAGAAATCAATGGTTGAAAACCAGGGTCGAGGTCAAACCAAGATAGAAAAACAGCGTTTAATGGCGCACTTGTGTCGGGAAGTGATTGGCTTACTGAAAAGTCAGAAAAGTTATTTGCAAAACCCAATTCAAAGCGAACATAGCCATTAGATGAGATAAGCAAACTTTCATAAGATTGCCCGAAAAAAACGAATGGAAAACCAATTTGAATTGGACTAGAATACTCATCGTCAGGTAAAGTAACGAAATTTGTTTGCTCAAACTCTTCTGGAGCAAAGCTAATTTGATATACTCCATAAGGAGTTTGTGCTGAAACCGCTTTTGAAAGTAACAACAAAAGCACTAAAAATGGTAAAAATTTGTTCATAGTGTTGGTTTTTTATGAAGTGTGAAGGTATTTATTTATCTAAGAAAAACAACTTTACTTTCGTATTTATTTTTTAGAATCATCAACTTCTAATGACACATATTGCCTAAAAATATAAGAAATATAAGCCTTAAAACGGATTTAAAGAAATATTATTTAAATCAAAATATTTTCCACGTGTCGATTATTTTGCGTTTTTTCGACACGTAATTACTACATGTCGATTGTATCGACATGTCAATAAAATGCAACTGCTTGATTATTAAGTATAATTATGTTATTCAGACAAAACTTTCATTAAACCAGTATTGATATAATAGACCTCTTTACCAATTTTTATTGAAGTGATTAATCCTGTATTTTCTATCTTTTTTAAGTACTCGGCGGCAGTTTGTCTTTTGGCAATTGAATTTTCTTCTAAAATGCTGGTTTTAATGTAAGGGTAACTAAACAACAAGTCGACTAACTCTTTAGAATAGGAAGATTTGAGAACTTTTTTAATCAAAGGCTGAGTATCTTGTTTTAGTTGCAAAATGGTATTTATCTTCAATAAAGTCATTTCTGCTGTTTCGCCAATTCCTTTCAATACAAACTTTACCCAAGCTTCCCAATTGTTTTTTTCTGTTACTTCTCGTAAAAATTTATAATAATCTGATTTATGTTGAATGATATATCTACTTAAATATAAAACCGGAAGACCTAATAAATCTTTGTTTATGAGATAAAGTACATTCAAAATTCTTCCTGTTCTACCATTTCCATCACCGAAAGGATGAATTGCTTCGAACTGATAATGAATAAGCGCCATTTTAATTAAAGGGTCTAAATCGTTTAATGTATCATCATTTATGAATTTCTCTAATTGTGCTAGCTTCTCTCTGATTAGAGACTCTCCTTCTGGCGGTGTATAAACGATTGATTTAGTAAATGGATTTGCCAACTTTGTTCCTGGATTCTTTCTTATATTATCATCAGAATTTCTTAGTTTTTGCATGATTCCAACAAGCATGTTTGTTGTAATAATGCCATTCTTGTTTATCTGCTCTAATCCCCAATACATAGCTTCTCTGTACTGAATTACTTCTTTTGCAGCAGGGTTTTTAATTTTGTCGGTTATGTTTAGTGAGGCTTTATACAGTTCATCTTGTGTGGTAACAATGTTCTCAATTGCATTAGACTCTTTACTTTCCTGAAGAATAATGGTATTAAGAAGTAAATTAGGATTTGGAAGTGTTAGACAATAACCTTTTAGTTCTGCCAAAAGCTTGTTGGCTTTTATTGTAAGTTTAAAAATTTCGGGAGTTTCCAAATCTGCTTTTGGAGGCAAGTCTGGCAAGGAATTGTAAGGTTGATTTTTATTGAAATTCATGGCATGCGAATATAGTAATTCAATTAACACTTCGGAATAACGTGTCGATTATTTTGCGTTTTTTCGACACGTTCTGATAACGTGTCGATTGTATCGACATATTAAAATGATAATATTTGCTTCTACAGCCCGCGCCCGCGATAGGAGCAAATTAGCTCCCAATTTGCTTTTCGCAAAATGGGACTAATGCGGATAGCGCGTTAAGGCGCCCAAAAAATTAACTTTCTAAGAACCGTTTGGTTGCTTGTGCACAATTTTGTCCATCCATGGCGGCCGATACAATTCCTCCGGCGTAACCTGCGCCTTCACCGCAAGGGAAAAGTCCTTTTATTTGAAGGTGTTGCAAGGTTTCTGGGTCTCTTGGAATGCGCACTGGTGTTGAAGTACGAGATTCTACTCCATGCAAAACAGCTTCGTTTGTAAAATAACCGCGCATTTTATTGTTGTAGTTTTTAAGGGCGATTTGCAATCTGCTTGAAACTGCTTCTGGTAAAACGGAATATAAATCTACTGAGGAAATGCCTGGTTGGTAAGAAGTTGGCGGCAGCGTTACTGAAGTTTTCTTGTTTACAAAATCTACCATGCGTTGTGCTGGAACGGTTTGATTTCCTCCTGCTGAAATGCACGCAGTCTGTTCAATAGCTTGTTGCAAATACATTCCTGCCAATGCACCATGTTGGGCAAATTGAACCTGGTCTTCGGGCAAAATTTCCACTACAATTCCCGAATTTGCGAAAGGGTTGTTGCGGCGCGAAGGCGACCAACCATTGGTAACTACTTCACCTGGGCTAGTGGCACAAGGAGCAATAATTCCACCCGGACACATGCAAAAAGAATACACTCCGCGCCCATTTACTTGCTCCACCAAAGAATAGGAGGAGGGAGGTAAAAACTCACCGCGGTCTGCACATTTGTATTGAATGGAATCTATTAATGTTTGTGGATGTTCTATGCGAATGCCAAGTGCAAATGGTTTACTTTCTAAAACGATGTTTTGATTGTGAAGGATTTGGTAAATATCTCTTGCAGAATGGCCAGTTGCCAGAATGCAGGCTTTGGCTGAGAATGTTATTCCATCAGCAGTTTTTATGCCTGTAAACGCAGCGTTTTTTATAATGAACTCGGTAACTTTTGAATTAAAATGCACTTCACCACCATGTGCAATAATGCTTTCGCGCATGGCCGTAATAATTCCCGGTAGTTTATTGGTACCAATATGTGGATGCGTTTCTATGAGAATTTCAGGTACGGCTCCATGTTCAAAAAAAGTATTGAGCACAGACTGGATGCTTCCTCTTTTGTTGGAACGGGTGTACAATTTCCCATCAGAATAAGTTCCGGCTCCACCTTCTCCAAAACAATAGTTAGATTCGGGATTTACAATGTGTTCTTTGTTGATGGCAGCCAAATCTCGGCGGCGATCGCGCACGTTTTTACCACGCTCCAATACAATAGGTTTTAAGCCTAATTCAATCAATTGCAAGGCTGCAAAAAGTCCTGCTGGACCAGCACCAATCACAATGACTTCTGTGGAATTTTTTACGTTTTTGTAAGCTGGTCGTTCTATTTTTGAATGAGGCAAAACTTCGTTAATGGCAACATTTACCTGCACTTGTATTTTTACTTGTCGGCTGCGCGCATCTATAGACCTTCTTAAAAGCTCCACTTGCACTACATCAGTATAACTTAAGCCAAGATGGCGAATAACAGCTTGTTTGAGTAAATCTGGACTAAAGCCTTCTTCTGGTGAAAGGGAAAGATGAAGCGTTTGCATGTGTTACTCGAAAGTAATAGAAAAATAGAATGCTTTAGAGCGCAATGCATCTAAACCTCCTGTAAAAATATTACCTTCTTGCACTAGTAAATTGCTGAGGCCGTAAGCCATTTTAATTTCTGGGGTAAACTTAAAATACTGAGAATAAAAATCGAAGCCCATTCCGATTTCAAAAGCAAGGTCGTTTCTTTTTAATTTTAGAATTTTCTCACCTTGGTCGTCAACTTTGTTTTGAGAAGCAAGGTCAATCATTGGTTTTACACCACCCAACACATACGTTCTGAAATTGGTATGTCTTGAGGATTTAAATTTTAACAATAAAGGAAACTCGAGTAAAGTAGATTCTACTGGTTTGTTTCTGGTAACTAATGAATCGAATGTTTTGTAATTAATGGTATAAGTTAATCTTCTTTCACCAAATGAAAGGGTTGGTAAAAATCGCAAATCGAAATTGTCTCCCATGTGTAAGTTTGCAATAATACCTAAGGTAAAACCAGCACCACTAAAATTTTGGATGACATTAAGTGAATCGAGAATTCTTATATCTTTAACAGGCTTAGTAACAAAATCCAAGCTATTGACACCTAACAAGAAACCAAAGTGTATGGTTTGCCTGTCGTAGTTTGGTAAGTTTAAGATTTTCCGATTTTGAGCATTCCCCATTGAAGCAATGGACAACACTACCACCAGAAGTAGAAAGCGTATTTTTATCACGTACTTAGTAATCGTTTGCTTCAACGAAAGTTAATTAGATTTATTTTATTGCAGTGTACAGACTAACGATTCCAAAAGTTACACGTTCGCAGTTCATCTTTGTAAAACCATTGTTTTCAGCGATATCTGTAAATTCTTTTCCTTCGGGAAATGCATTTACAGAATCGAACAAATACTGATATGCGGAGGTATCTTTTGAAATAATTTTTCCAAACCAGGGGCAAAAGTATTTGAAATAAAAGTTATATAGTTGTTTCACAGGAAAAATTTTCGGTTTAGAAAATTCTAGAATCACCACTTTGCCACCTGGTTTCAAAACGCGGTGCATTTCTGAAAGGCCCTTAGAAAGGTTTTCGAAGTTTCTTACACCAAAGGCAACTGTAATAGCATCGAAACTATTTGTTGCAAATGTTAAATTTTCGGAATCGCCATTTTGTAATTGAATGATGTGCTGCAAGTTTTTCTTTTGAATTTTTTCTCTGCCAATTTCTAGCATTCCATCAGAAATATCTACTCCGATTATTTTTTCGGGATGTAGTTGTTGCATTGTAATGGCCACATCTCCTGTACCTGTGGCAATGTCTAAAATGGATTGAGGTTTAATTTTTTTCAATTCCCTCACCATTTTTTTTCTCCAATACACATCAATGCCAAAGGATAGCGAGCGATTTAAAAAATCGTACTTGCCTGAAATGGCATCGAACATTTGGGCAACTTGTTGCTTTTTACTGTCTTTAGAATGAGAATATGGTGTAACTGACATGGTGTGAATAACAGTAATGGCGCTTAATTGTTTCTAGTTATTTGCCAAAAGTTTGATGGCTTCATTTTTTAAAATTGCTGCGTCAATAGGAACAACGCCTACTTTTTCACAAACAATTCCTCCTGCGAGGTTTGCCAATTGCGCCATAAATGATGTGCTTGTTTCAGCTGCCAAGCATAAAGTAGCTGTGGCAATTACTGTATCGCCAGCGCCACTTACATCGGTTATTGACCTAATATGTGCAGGGAAATGTTCATTTGCATTTGCTTCACCCACATACACACCATTTTCTGATAAAGTAATCAATGAAATTTGGTGATGAAGATTCTCTCTTAAAAGTTCATCGGCAGATTTTACTGCTTCAATATCTTTAGCTGGAATTTCTATTTTCAGCCCTTCGCGCATTTCTTTAAGATTTGGCTTAAAGAGCGTTACGTTTTTGTAAAAATTAAAATTTCTCTTCTTAGGGTCAACAGCAACGGGAATCTTTTTCTGTTGTGCCAATTTAACAACATTCTCAATTAACTGCTCGTTTATCAGGCCTTTATCATAATCTTCAAACACAATGGCATCTATGGAAGTTCCATTGATGAGCTTTAGCACATGTGCTTCAAAATTTCCAGCTGTTTCATCATCTAACAAACTACTGTCTTCCGCATCTACACGCAGCAATTGGTGGTTGTTACCAATAATTCTGGTTTTTACTGTTGTGGGCCTTTCACAAGAAATAATGCCTTTTGTTGGAAGTTTCTCTTCTTCAAGTAATTCTATAAAAATATCGGCTTCTCTATCTTTACCAATAGTTGCAGCTAAAATTGGGATTCCACCTAAGGCAGCAATATTTCTGGCCACATTCGCTGCTCCGCCTAAACGATGTTCGCGTTTTTTTACATTTACAATGGGAACTGGAGCTTCAGGCGAAATGCGGTCTACAGCCCCCCAAATATAGCTATCGAGCATAACGTCGCCAATTACCAAAACAGTAAGTTGGTGAAACCGCTCAAATAATTTTTCAATTGCTGCTTTTTGCATCAAACCAAACTTTCTAAACCGGCTTTTAATCGTTTTACAGATTCAATAATTTGTACTTCTGATACAGCATAAGACAAGCGAATAGAGTCGTTACAACCAAATGCTTCTCCACCAACTGTAGCCAATTGAAACTCATTCAGCAAATACATGGTAAGTTCCTGTGGTGTTTGAATGAGTTGTCCAGCACCCATTTTGCCTAAGAATGCTGATACATTCGGAAAAAAGTAAAAAGCTCCTTCGGGTAAATTTACCTGCAAATCCTTTATTTCTTTCAACAAACCATACATCAAATCGCGTCTGTGATGAAATCCTTTTACCATTTCTCCAATTACTTCCGGATCAGCTTCTAATGCAGCAATTGCAGCACGCTGTGTAACAGAGCAAGTTCCCGAGGTTATTTGTCCCTGAAATTTATCACATGCATCGGCAATCCATTTGGGCGCGCCAATATAGCCCAATCTCCAGCCAGTCATGGCGAAACTTTTAGAAAGTCCATTCACTGTAATTGTGCGGTCGTAAATTTCTGGGAAAGAAGCTATGCTGGTATGTTTTCCTTCAAAGCGAATGTGCTCATAAATCTCATCAGAAATAATATAAATATCTGGATAATGCTGGAAGAACTGAGCCATTGCTTTGAGTTCATCATGGCTGTAAACCGAACCAGTTGGGTTACATGGTGAACTAAAAATCATCATCCTAGTTTTAGGAGTAATATGCGGAGCTAATTGTTCAGGCGTAATTTTAAAATCGTGTTCAATTCCTGAATAAATTACAACAGGAATACCTCCAGCCAGTCGAATCATTTCGATATAACTCACCCAATATGGTGCTGGCAATAACACTTCATCACCAGGGTCAACCAAACTTAAAATAGCATTTGCTATAGATTGTTTAGCGCCTGTTGATACTACAATTTGCTCAGGAGTATAATTCAAACCATTGTCGCGTTTAAATTTTGTAGAAACAGCTTGACGTAATTCTGCAAAACCGGCAACGGGTGTATAATGTGTAAAATTTTCGTCGATGGCCAATTTCGCGGCATCTTTTACAAATTGAGGTGTGTCGTAATCGGGTTCACCAATGCTTAAACTGATGATATCTTTACCTAAAGCTTTTAATTCTCTGCTACGTCTTGCCATTGCAAGCGTTTCAGATTCACTGAGCACCATTAACCTTTTGGATACTTTATTCATATTTGGATGGTCAAAAAAACAAATGCAAACCTAAGGGAATTTTTACAATCCATACGATTGGAGTATCTTTGCCCGCTTTTTTATTGAAGCATTTCCTTCATGCGCATCTCAGCTTCTATTAGTACAATATCTCAAAATATTTTAAAATCAACTGTAAATCAGTTAGATGCAGCTGGAATATATGCCTATCATTTAGACAGTATTGAAAGCCGAGAAATTTTTTATTTCGCTCAAAAATTAAGAGCATTTACAACTTTACCTTTCGATTTACACTTAATTACCACCGATCCGGTTAAATACTGGGACGAAATTAGGAATGCTAAAATTGAAGCCATCACACTACAACTAGAAAATTTAAACTATCCTTTGTTCATACCCAAAGATTTGCAAGGAAAAGTTGGTGTAGCAGTGCTTTCAACCACACATATCAAACGATTTGCGACTTATCAAAAAACGGCTTCATGGATTTTGTTAATGATGACAACACCCGGAATAAGTGGTGGAAAATTTACACCAGATAAATTTGCAAACATCATCAAATACCGCCAGGCTTATAAACATTTACCTATGTATGTGGATGGTGGTGTTACGCATGAAATTGCTGGTGTTTTAAGACTTTTTGGAGTAGAACAAATCGTTTCGGGTTCATACTTATTTGCACAAGAAAGTGTAGAAAAAGCCGTGGAACTTTTAAATACTGCGGCTCCACTTACCTGGTTGGTAAAAGATATCATGGCCACAGGAACAGAGCATTTTACTACTTCAGAAATGACTTATGGCGTGCTTCCATCCACATTGTTCATATCAAGCAAATCAGAAATTTCAGATATTTCGCATCAATCTCAATGGTTCACCGCCATGGAGCAAGTGCTCAGTTACGCTGAAGTAAATGGAAGTGCAGTTTTTATTAACCAAGACATGCCAGTTTCAGAACTCATACATTTGCTAAAAGAATTTGAAGCTCCATCGCCGTATTTCTTTGCTGTAAATGAACAACAAGAAATTACAGGTTCATTATTTATTCAACCATACAAATTCCCATGATATTACAATTACGTCAAAATATTTCTCACGAAGAAGCTACAACGCTCGCTGTGGCAAATCAAGCTGCTTTTTTTCAGGAAAATGGAGCCTATATTTTCGTATTATCTTCTTCTGTAAAGGCTGTTCCTGCTGCATTGGAAGCATACACTGATAAAAGTTGGGTTACAGATTCTGATATTCAATTGGCATCCAAACAATACCGCAACGAAGTGCGTGAAGTAAAATGGGGAAAAACAATTGTTGGCGGAAATACCGGAAACACTGTAATGATTGCAGGTCCTTGTTCTGTGGAATCTGAAGCACAATTAGAACTTACCGCTTCATTATTAAAAGAATTAAACATCAACAATATGCGCGCTGGTGCATTTAAGCCACGAACATCACCTTATACTTTTCAAGGTTTGGGAATTGATGGTTTAAAGTTACTGGCTAAAATGCGCGAAAAATATGGTTTTAGCATTGTAACTGAAGTGCGCGATGCAACCAATGTAGAAGCGATTATAGAATATGCAGACATTATTCAAATTGGCGCAAAATCAATGTACGACCATGGTATTTTAAAGCGCTGTGGAAAAACTGATAAACCTATTTTGTTGAAAAGAGGATTTGGTGCCACTTTACAGGAATTTGTGCAATGTGCTGAATTTGTGTTAAGCGGTGGAAATCCTAATGTGATGCTCTGCGAAAGAGGTATCAGGACTTTCGAAACTAAAACCCGATTCACTTTAGATTTATGCGGTGTTTCGTATTTAAAGGAATACACCAATTTACCCTTGATTTTAGACCCAAGTCATGCCATGGGTTATGCTTATGGTGTGGCCGATTTATCTCGTGCCTGTGTGGCAATGGGCATTGATGGATTGCTGGTAGAAGTGCATCCAGAACCGAAAAAAGCGCTTTCAGATGCTTCTCAACAATTAACTTACGATCAGTTTCGTAATCTCATGCAAACCCTTCAACCTATTGCAAATGCTGTAGGAAGACAAATGGTATAAGATGGATTTCTTTAGAAAAAACATTTCATATTTATACGAAACAGGCAAAATTGAGGAAGATTTGTTTCAGCAATTTTCTGAAAATCAACATCCTGAACTCAATAGCATTTTGTTAATCAGCGATATTGCAGGTATTACAACCGATAATTTGTTAAAACAAGATTTGCGCGCACAAGCAGCAGTTCCGTCAGATTTAAGGTTGATAATATTTGATATTGACGGTGTGATGACCGATGGCGGCATGTTTTACACCGAAAGTGGCGATGAATTGAAGAAGTTTAATGCAAAAGATGGATTGGCCATCAGAATGCTGAACCATGCTGGTTTTGAAACTGGAATTATTAGCCATGGGACTAACATCAACCTGATACAAAAACGTGCTGATATTGTTCACATAAAACACGTGTATTGTGGAGTAGAACCCAAAAGCGAAGTGCTGATGCGCTGGTGCGATGCCTTGGAAATTACTCCTCAACAAGTCGCCTTTATTGGAGACGACATCAATGATCTTTCCATCATCAACATTGTTGGTTTTTCAGCTTGTCCTGCCGATGCATTACCTGCCGTAAAAAATGCAGTAAATGTAGTACTGAGTCGCAAAGGTGGTGACGCTTGTGTGCGCGAATGGATTGATAATTACTTACTTAAATCGGGAATTTAAAAATTTCTGAAATAGAAAATAGATAAATGAATTTACAAAACGATTTAATTTTACGTGCAGCAAGAGGCGAAAAAACAGAGAGAACGCCTGTTTGGTTAATGCGTCAAGCTGGGCGAATTCTTCCTGAGTACCGCGCAGTGCGTGCCAATGTGCGCGATTTTATTGAACTGGTAGAAACGCCGGAATTAGCTGCTGAGGTAACCATTCAACCTGTAGATATTTTAGGTGTAGATGCTGCCATAATTTTTTCAGATATTTTGGTGATTCCCCAAGCAATGGGTTGTCCTTACAAAATGCTGGAAAACAAAGGTCCTTGGTTCGAAAATACCATTCGCACACCCGATGACCTTCAAAAGTTACACATTGCTGACCCGGAAAAAGATTTAGGTTTTGTTTTGGAAGCAATCAAAATAACAAAAAAAGGACTCAATAATCGTGTTCCTTTAATTGGTTTTGCAGGCGCTCCGTGGACAATTTTGGCTTACATGACCGAAGGTTCTGGTTCCAAAACTTTCTCAGTTGCTCGTAAGGTGTTATATACACAACCTGAGTTCGCCCACCAGCTATTGCAAATGATTACAGATAGCACCATTGCCTATTTAAAAGCTCAAGTTAAAGCTGGTGCCGACATGCTGCAGTTGTTTGATTCCTGGGCTGGTATTTTATCACCTGCTCAATACGCCACATTCTCAACGCCTTACATCAAACAAATTTGTGATGCCATTACAGAAGTGCCACTCACTGTTTTTGCAAAAGGGGCATTTTTTGCTCTTGAAGATTTAGGTAAATTATCTTGCAATACCATTGGCCTCGATTGGAACATGGACATTGCTCACTCACGCAAATTAATTGGCAACAATAAAACATTACAAGGCAACTTAGACCCTTGTTTATTGTATGCCGATCATTCAACCATTAAAAAAGAAACAGAAAAAATGTTGCAGGCTTTTGGTAGCTCGCATCATATTGCTAATTTAGGGCACGGTTTGTATCCCGACACTAATCCAGAATCGGTGAAGGTTTTTGTGCAAACTGTAAAACAATTTAACCACTAATTGCAGCGTTTCAACTCATTTTTAGAACCATCCAATTTTGTCTGATAGTCTCGTAATTATTCCAACTTACAACGAAATCGAAAACATCGAGAAGATGATTCGGAAAGTTTTTTCGTTGCCTAAAGTTTTCCATGTACTCATTATTGAAGATGGCTCTCCCGATGGAACAGCTGCAGTTGTTAAAAGGTTAATGCCCGAATTTCCTGATAAATTATTTATTGAAGAACGCAAAGGCAAACTTGGTTTAGGAACAGCTTATATTCATGGTTTTAAATGGGGACTCAAAAAAAGCTATAACTACATTTTCGAAATGGATTGCGATTTCTCACATAATCCCGACGATTTATTAAGACTTTACAGCGCATGTGCAGATGGTGGAGCAGATTTGGCAATTGGTTCCCGTTACATTACTGGCGTTAATGTAGTAAACTGGCCTATGAAACGCGTATTGATGTCTTATTATGCATCAGCTTATGTAAGAAGAATTACGGGAATGAGCATTCGCGATACCACAGCCGGATTTAAATGCTACAATCGAAAGGTTTTAGAAACTATAGAACTCGATAAGATTAAATTCATGGGTTATGCCTTTCAAATTGAAATGAAATTTACAGCCTGGAAATGCGGTTTTAAAATAACAGAAGTGCCAATTATTTTCTACGATCGCACCGAAGGACAGTCAAAAATGTCGGGTAAAATTTTCCGAGAAGCCATTCTTGGTGTCATAGAAATGCGGTTTAAAAGCCTTTTTAGAAAATATCCACAAGCCAAACCCTTGTAAATATTGATGTTAGGCAATTGCTAACAGTTTGTTTTTCAGGTTTTAGGAAGTAAAATTTTAATTAAATGTACTTTATAAAAATTAAGCCGATAAAATCCTTAATTTTGCGCAACCAATAAGGACCCCTATCAATGCAAACGCCCACTAAGTACATTTTTGTAACCGGAGGCGTCGCCTCCTCCTTAGGTAAGGGAATTATTTCTGCCTCTTTAGCTAAATTATTGCAAGCAAGAGGCTATTCCGTTACCATTCAAAAATTAGATCCTTACTTAAACATCGACCCAGGAACGCTCAATCCTTATGAGCATGGCGAATGTTATGTAACCGAAGATGGTGCCGAAGCAGATTTAGATTTGGGTCATTACGAACGCTTTTTAAATGTTCCTACATCACAGGCCAATAACGTAACAACTGGTCGCATTTATAAGTCTGTAATTGAAAAAGAAAGAAGAGGAGATTTTTTAGGCAAAACAGTTCAAATCATTCCGCATATAACTGACGAAATTCAGCGCCGTATCACGCTTTTGGGCAATACTGGCCGCTACGATTTTGTAATTACCGAAATTGGAGGAACCGTTGGCGATATTGAGAGTTTACCTTTCATTGAAGCCATCAGACAATTAAAACTCATTTTAGAACCACAACAAAGTTTGGTAATTCACCTTACGCTCATTCCATATTTGGCAGCTGCAGGTGAGTTGAAAACAAAACCAACACAACACTCTGTGCGCATGTTCTTAGAACAAGGTGTGCAACCAGACATTTTAGTATGCCGCACAGAACATGAGCTAGGTCCTGATTTAAAACGAAAAATTGGTTTGTTCTGTAACGTTAGTTCTGAATCAGTTATCGAATCAAGAGACGCGAGTTCTATTTACGATGTTCCATTATTGATGGAAAAAGAAGAACTAGACCGTGTGGTTTTGAAAAAGTTAGGAATGCCGACTTTAGAAAAAGCAGACCTGTCTAATTGGAAAGAATTTTTATTCAAGTTACGCAATCCTACATCTGAAGTTGAAATAGGAATTGTAGGAAAATACATAGAATTAAAAGATGCTTATAAGTCAATAGCTGAAGCATTTATTCACGCAGGAGCAGCCAATCAGGTGCAGGTTCACATTCGTTGGATTCATTCTGAAGATATCATAGACGACAATGTAGAAGCCTTGTTTGCAGGCTTAAACGGTGTATTAGTAGCACCAGGTTTTGGCGAGCGTGGCATCGAAGGTAAAATTTCTGCCATAAAATTCGCACGCGAAAGAAACATTCCATTTTTTGGAATTTGCTTGGGCATGCAATGCGCTGTGATTGAATTTGCAAGAAATGTGCTCGGTTGGCAAGACGCCCATTCTACCGAAATGGACCCTAAAACAACGCATCCGGTAATTCACTTACAAGAGAACCAAAAGAAGGTTACCAACAAAGGTGGAACCATGCGTTTAGGTGCTTATAGCTGTAAACTAAAGAAAAATTCCTTGGCCTATAATGTGTATGGTCGCGAGGAAATATCAGAGCGTCACCGTCACCGCTACGAATTCAATAATTTGTACTTATCAGATTTCGGTAATGCAGGTTTAGTTGAATCAGGCGTAAACGAAGAAAAAGCTCTAATAGAAGTTGTTGAAAATGTCAACCATCCTTGGTTTATAGGTGTGCAATTTCACCCTGAATATAAAAGTACGGTAGAAAATCCACATCCATTGTTCCTTGGTTTTGTAAAAGCTGCTACAGTAAATGCAGCGCAGAATAATGGTAAAGATTACGCAATAGCGTAGGCTTTTTTTTAGGGCGTGCCCCTGCTTTTTACATCCATTTTCAGGTAAACGTTTCGTATAGCAGGGTCGCGTCTTCGCCTGCACAAGGTGCTTGGCTCAGCCGCTCACGCGAGCAGCAGGATTGTTTTGAAAATTCATGATTCTTTAATCTGTAACTTCTTGCAATCGACCTCAAAAAATCTCATGTTTGCTTCAAACTTAAACGCTATAGCTATGCAAACAACAATGAATCTCCCCAACATCTTTACCAAAGAAGTTTCCGACGGAATTGTAGACAGAATCAACAAATTGTCATTTGACACCAAACCACTTTGGGGAAAAATGACTGTTGAACAAATGTTGGCACATTGCAGCGTTACCTACGAAATGATTTACGAAAACAAACATGCAAAACCAGGTTTTTTTATGAAAATAATGCTCAATGCATTCGTGAAAAAAACAGTGGTTGGCATGGCTCCTTACCGAAAAAATTCTCAAACAGCACCAGCATTCCTCATTAAAGATTCCCGCAATTTCGAAATCGAAAAAAAGCGATTAATTCAGTACATTCAAAAAACTCAACAATTAGGCGAAAAAGAATTTAACCAAAAAGAATCACACTCTTTCGGAAAATTGTCAGCAGACGAATGGAATACTATGTTCTACAAACACCTAGATCACCATTTATCTCAATTTGGGGTCTAAGGATTTGATTACTAAATCATTTCAAGACTAAAAAATTTCGTTTTTATTTATTTTGCATCATTTGTAAAATGTAAATTATTATATCGTAATATTGCAATATAATAATAAATAGAAATGGGTGCCACCAAAACAGAACACTTTACTGATTACCAAAACAAAATTGCTACACTAGCCAAATCAATTGGGCATCCTGCAAGAGTCGCTATTATTGAATATTTACTAAAAGTTGACACCTGCATTTGTGGCGACATTGTAAATGAACTTCCACTGGCACAACCAACAGTTTCTCAGCACCTCAAAGAATTAAAAAACGCTGGAATCATCAAAGGAAACATTGAAGGTACTGCCATATGCTATTGTATAAATGAAGAAGTGCTTAACGAGCTCAAACAATTTTTCGGAAATATCGTGCACAACATTCAGGAAAAGAAAAGAAGTTGCTGTTAGTCAATTAAAAAAAAGAGAAATAAAATGTATATAAAGTCTGCATTAACAATTGTTTCAATCATTTTTGTTACAACCATGTCATCCTTCAATTTCACATTAAAAACGGTATTTAATCCGAAGCTACAAACTTATTGCGATGGATTAAACAAAGAATTTGCACAAATTCCAACCGAGCGCAAAGAACAACTCAATGAACTAGCAAAGTATGTTGCAACCACAAAAACGGATGGCAAACCTGTAAATCTACTTTTTGTCTGCACCAGCAATTCTCGCAGAAGTCACATGGCGCAAGTTTGGGCGCAGGTCGCTGCTTATTACTATCAAATTGAAAATGTGAGTACTTTTTCTGGTGGCACAGAACAAACCCGTGTAAATATTAATGCCATCAACGCTTTGGAACGAGCAGGTTTCGAAATCTATTCTAATAAACAAAGCGACAATCCATTGTGGTATGTAAAAGCGGGTGAAAAAATAAATCCATGGGCAATATTCTCTAAGAAATATACCGATTCAACCAATCCCAAAAATTCATTTGGTGCCGTAATGGTGTGTACAGAAGCCGATAAAGGTTGTCCTATTGTAGATGGTGCTGATTATAGATTGGGTTTACCTTACGAAGACCCGAAATTGTTTGATGCAACACCTCAAAAAGACGCAAAATACGACGAGCGATGCCGGCAAATTGCAAGAGAAATGTTTTATACTATGGAGCTTGCTAAAAATTTAATTGCAAAGAAATAAGCAATGGTTTCTGAAACATTCTCTAAACGAAAGAAACTAAAATTCCTCGACCGTTTCCTCACGTTATGGATATTCATAGCCATGACAATTGGCGTTTCTATCGGTTATTTTATTCCAGAAAGCAGCGCTTTTATTAATTCATTTTCTCAAGGCACCACCAATATTCCACTCGCAATTGGCTTAATCATTATGATGTATCCGCCTTTGTGCAAGGTTAACTTTTCGAAATTGAAAGACATTTTCAAAAATCCTAAACTGCTAATTGGTTCTTTATTTATCACTTGGGTTGTAGGTCCTTTTGTGATGTTTTTATTGTCTATATTTTTCTTAAAAGACCATCCCGATTACATGACCGGCCTCATCATTATCGGTTTAGCACCTTGCATTGCAATGGTTATTGTATGGAGCGAATTGGCCGAAGGAAACAGAGAATTAACCGCCGGACTTGTTGGAATAAATAGCATTTTGCAAGTGTTATTCTTTAGTCTTTACGCTTATTTTTACTTGGAAATCATGCTGCCTTTATTTGGCATTCAAGCATTAAGCATCGATATAACCATTCTTCAAATAGCAGAAACGGTTGGTATTTATTTAGGAATTCCATTTTTAGCCGCGGTGTTTACCCGGTTCATTTTACTAAAAACCAAAGGTGTGAATTGGTTTAATCAAAAGTTTATTCCAGTTATTTCTCCTTTTACCTTGTATGCGCTCCTTTTTACCATAGTTGTCATGTTTAGTTTAAAAGGCGAAATGATTGTAGATATTCCACAAGACGTCATCAGAGTTGCTATTCCATTGATTATCTTTTTCATCATTATGTTTACTACCATGTTTTTTGTGGCGAGAGCATTAGGGGCTTCCTACAAAGACACAGCATCTGTTGCTTTTACCGCTTCTGGCAATAATTTCGAATTAGCCATAGCTGTTTCAATCGGGGTTTTTGGCATTAATTCAGGACAAGCATTCGCGGGTGTTATTGGACCGCTGGTGGAAGTACCTGTGTTAATTGCTTTGGTAAATGTGGCTTTTTGGTTGCGTAAAAAATATTTTATCATTCCTTAATTTTTAAAAATGAAAATTGCATTATTCAGCGATATACACGCAAATTTGCCAGCTTTGGAAGCATTTTTTGCACATCTAGAAACCACAAAACCTGATGCTGTTTATTGTTTGGGTGATTTGGTTGGTTATAATGTTTGGCCCAACGAAGTAATACAAGAAATTCGCAAACGCGGTATTCCAACCATTGCCGGAAATTATGATTTTGGTGTTGGCCGAAATTCCGACGACTGCGGCTGCGCCTACAAAACAGAAGAAGATAGAGCTATGGGCGCACAGTCTATCTCATTTACAAACCAAATAATTAAAGAAGATGAAAGGCTGTATTTGCGAACGCTACCAGCTCATTTGCAATTGGAATTTCAATTAAATAATGATCCTCTTTTTTTATTACTGGTGCACGGTAGTCCTCGGAAGATAAACGAATACTTGTTTGAA
This sequence comes from Bacteroidota bacterium, assembly GCA_027490225.1. Taxonomy (GTDB): domain Bacteria; phylum Bacteroidota; class Bacteroidia; order M30B66; family M30B66; genus JAIXYK01. The sequence goes on from JAIXYK010000049.1 coordinate 76,525, forward strand.
GACCGCGAAGAAAAAAGCATGTTGCGCATCCTTGAAAATGCACATGCAGATGTTTTGTTTTTTGGGCATACACATAAGCCTTATCACCGCATTTTCGAGTATGAAGTAGAAAACCAAAAGGCATATCGCCATGCCATAAATATTGGTTCTGTAGGCAAGCCTAAAGATGGCGACTCTCGTGGTTGTTATGTAATGCTAACCTTAGAAGAAAATTCATCTAAATTCAACAAAGAGAGCATTCAAGTTGATTTTCACCGGTTCGAATATGATGTCGAAAAAGCAGCATTAGCAGTGGAGAACAGCATTTTGCCCAATGCTTATGCTGAAATGTTGAGAAAAGGGTTTTGATGATGCATCAAAATTGTTAAAAATATTTCTCCATTATCTTCTTTATATTCGCCTTTCATCTTTGTATAAATCTCAATGAGAATATTTAGCAGAAAGTTTTTTATTCAGCACGGATCTTTAGTGTTATTATTTTTTTGCACCTTACATTTATCCGCACAAATGCAACAAATCCCATTCAACAATTATCCAGTTTATGGAGGAAATGATTTAGGCGTAAATTATAGTTCTGAAGCAACTGTTTTTAAGATTTGGTCGCCAATGGCAGAGCAAGTGCAATTGAATATTTATGAAAATGATGCAACTGAACCACCAATTGAAAAAATCAATTTAAATAAATCAGAAAATGGTGTTTGGGAAATAAAAGTGAATAAAAATTTAATTAATAATTATTACACTTTTCAAATTCAACTAGATAAAAAATGGCTACCTGAAACCCCTGATATTTATGCGAAAGCAGTAGGTACAAACGGCAGACGTGGAATGGTTGTAGATTTAAATAAAACGAATCCCGAAAATTGGAAAAATGATGCATTTATTCCTGTAAAAAATAAAACCGATATTATTTTATACGAATTACATGTAAGAGATTTTTCCATCCATCAAAATTCTGGAATGAAAAATAAAGGGAAGTTTTTAGCATTTACAGAAACAGCTAGCAAAACGCCAGCAGGAAATTCCACAGGTTTAGACCATATAAAAGATTTGGGCGTTTCGCACATTCATTTATTACCAGCATTCGATTTTAATTCTGTAGATGAAGGCAAACCTGAGTTAAAACAATACAATTGGGGCTACGATCCATTGCATTACAATGTGCCAGAAGGAAGTTATTCTACAAATCCATCAGATGGAAATGTGCGCATTCGGGAATTTAAACAAATGGTGCAAGCCATTCATAACAAAGGTTTGGGAGTGGTTTTGGATGTTGTTTATAATCACACAAGTAGTCTTAACGATTCGCCTTTTTCTCGTTCTGTTCCAGGTTATTATTACAGGCAAAATGCAGATGGGAAATTTTCTGATGCAACCGGTTGTGGAAACGAAACCGCCTCCGAACGCGCCATGATGCAGAAATACATCATTGAATCTGTTTGTTATTGGGCGCAAGAATATCATATAGATGGATTCCGTTTCGATTTAATGGGTGTGCATGATATTGAAACAATGAATTTAATTAGCGCTGCGTTGCATAAAATTAATCCCAATGTTTTTATTTATGGTGAGGGCTGGACAGCAGGTGGAAGTCCTTTGGAGGAAGAAAAAAGGGCAATAAAAAGATTAACCTACTTGCTTGATAACATTGCTGCATTCAGCGACGACATGCGCGATGGTGTAAAAGGAAAATGGAACGATGAGCATTCCGTTGGTTTTGCAAGTGGAAATCTGGAAGTTGCTGAAGATTTGAAATTTGGAATCGTTGCAGCAACGCAACATTCTCAAATAGATTATTCAAAGGTTTCGTATTCTAAAAAACCTTGGGCAAAAGAGCCATTTCAGTGTATTAATTATGTTTCTTGTCACGATAACCATACTTTGTATGATAAACTGAAATTATCAGCCAAAAATGCAACAGAAGAAGAGCTGATTAAAATGGATAAACTCAGCAATGCCATTGTTTTAACATCGCAAGGAGTGCCATTTATTCATGCCGGAGAGGAAATAATTCGCACTAAAAACGGGGTTGAAAATTCTTATAAATCGCCCGATGAAATAAATGAAATTAATTGGTTAAATAAGGATAAGAATATTTCAGTATTTAATTATTACCAATCATTTATTGCATTAAGAAAAAATCATCCTGCATTTAGAATGCCTACAAATGCTATGATTCAAGAGTGTCTTCAATTTAGTAAAAAAGATGAACCAGGAATTATTTCCTACCAATTAATCAATCATGCAAATGGCGATAAATGGAAAAATATTTTTGTGGTATTTAATGGAAATAAAGAGAATAAATCAATTGAATTACCTGCCGGAAAATGGACGCTAGTAGCTAATGAAACAGGTGTAAATGAAAAAGGGGTTAAAACAATAACTGACAATAAAATAAATGTTGCAGGAATTTCAGCTTATATTTTATTTCAAGAATAATAAATTTAATTCCTTATTTCTTTGTGCGTAAATATTAAAATTTAACCTGTATTCCATTCATTAGAATTTATAATTTTACTTCATCCAAAGCTTAAAAAGCCTAAGACAATTAATCAATTTCATCGCTCTAATCTAAAAGGAAAATTATGTTTATCGTTATACTCGGAATCATCATTATTGCTGTTTCTTTCTTTGTAATCAAAGACAATTACAAGCTCAATAAATTTTATCCATATGTAAATTTCATTGGATTTATTTTTATTCTCTTAGGTGTTTCTACTTCAGTTATCAAACAAGTGGAAGCAGGTCAAGCGGGAGTGCAATCTCTTTTTGGAAAAGTTGATAACCATGTTTTGGAAAGTGGTCTTAACGTAATTAATCCATTGGCTGAAGTTACCATGTTCGACATCAAAACTCAGAATTATACCATGAGTGGTGTGCACGACGAAGGCGATAAAAGTGGAGATGATGCCATTCGTGTTTTATCGGCCGACGGTTTGGAAGTAATTATCGATCTTACTGTTTTGTACAGAGTAATTCCAAGTGAAACTCCACGTATTTTAAAAGAAATAGGAACGGATTATAGAAACACCATTGTGCGACCAATAACCAGAACTAAAATTCGCGATAACGCAGTGTATTATGATGCTGTTTCGCTGTATTCTACAAAAAGAGATGAATTTCAAACCCGCATTTTTAATGGCATTGAAAAAGATTTTAAATCCCGCGGACTTATTTTGGAGCAATTATTAGTTAGAAATATTACCCTTCCACAATCTGTAAAAGTTACCATTGAATCGAAAATAAACGCTGAACAAGATGCGCAGAAAATGCAATTTGTACTTCAAAAAGAAAAACAAGAAGCGGAGAGAAAAAGGGTGGAAGCGCAAGGAATTGCTGATTATCAAAAAATAATAAATACAGGATTAAGCGAGCAACAATTGCAATATGAAATGATAAAAGCCAATAAAGAAATTGCATTATCGCCCAATACAAAAATTATTGTTATGGGCAATAGTAAAGGAATGCCTCTGATTTTAAATGATAAATAAAAATAGCTTTTAATTGTTTTTATTAAGTAGCATGAAATTTAAATTTATACTTCAATTTTTATTATTACTATTTTTTTCTTTTAACTCTTATGCCCAAGTTGCCAATACTGGAATGGTGGAACAAATGGACAGTGCAGATATCGGGAAAATTGTGCTGAGCGGATATGTTGATGTGTATTATGGTTATGATTTTAATGAGCCTGTAACGTCTGATAGACCTTACGCTGTTTCATCTGCACGCCACAACGAAATAAACATCAATCTGGCGTATTTAGGAATGAATTACACGAACGGAAAAGTAAGGGCGCGTTTTATTCCCGGTTTTGGAACTTATATGAATGCGAATTACAGTTCAGAAGTAGGGACTTTGCGCAATTTAGTGGAGGCAAATGCAGGTGTATGCTTATCTACCAAACTTGATATTTGGCTGGATGCAGGTGTAATTGGTTCTCCCTACACCAACGAATCTGCTATTTCGAAAGACCATTTCATGTACACGCGTTCTTTTGCGCCGGAATATGTGCCTTATTACTTAACTGGCGTGAAATTATCAGGAAAATTATCACCAAAAATTATTGGCTATTTGTATATTTTAAATGGATGGCAAAACATTACTGATACCAATAATCCGCTTTCTTTGGGTACACAAATAGAATACAGGCCTAATAAAAAATGGCTCATCAACTGGAATACCTACGTAGGAGATGAAACTAACGCAAATGCGCCTCAATTTGGCATGCGTTATTTCAGTGATGTGTATGCGATTTATAATCCTGATGGACGCTTTTCATTTACAACTTGCACATATGCCGGCGCTCAGCAAATAAAAGGAGCAAATAACACCGACAGTTATGCATATTGGTGGCAAGCTAATTTTATTGCAAAAGTTAAATTGAGCAATACAACTTCTCTTGCAGGAAGAGTGGAATATTTTAACGATGAGAAAAATGTGCAAATCACACCAATTACTGGTGCAGGAGGCTTCACAACAGGCAGCGCAGGACTTTGTTTCAACATGAAAATAAGCAAAAACGCACTATTCAGAATAGAACAAAAGCATTTCTTTTCAGAAAATACGATGTACCTCAAAAGAAATAAGGCTTCTAATAGCGACAATTTGCTTATTGGTAATTTAACCGTTTGGTTTTAGTTTTTAAATAAAATTAACAAGTCGGGTAATTGTTAAGGTTTAAATACTACTTTTAGACTAAATTAAAATACCTGACCATGAAAAAACTGCTACTTCTTATTTTATTTATAGCATCTTCATATAACCAAAGCAAAGCACAAGATTCGGTAACGGTGACGTTTAGGTTGAATATGCTAAATCCTAATGGGGCCGCCTCAGTTGTAGAAGACGCGATTCAGCTTGGAATAATTTTCCCTTTTCCTGTTATAGTAGGCAATTTCGCAGATCTTGGCGCCACTGCTAAATTAAATGATGAATATGTAGATATTCCATTAGATAATTTTTCTCTTGAAACACTCATTCTTGAGTCTTTTTTCGTCGGAGACACAAGTAATCCAAATATGATATATCTCTCAATAAAATTTCCAATCACCTCTGTAGGTCAAGAATTAAAGTTTAGTCTTGGCCTAACAGATTTTCCAATTACTAATTTGTATATGGGCGATGATATTGATGTTTACTCCGAAAATTCTCCACACACAGCATGTTTCACGAGTTCTCCTGAAATAGATCAGTTATTTGCACTAAATAATATAAACGGAACAGGTATTGTACGAACTATAACAATACCACCTATTGATGCCACTTACAGCTATTGCTGGTCATCTTGTTTACAATGCAATGGTGATGCTCCTGGTATAATAAGTGATGAAAACATTTTAAGAACAAGGACTTTTGTTGATTTAAATAGCAATTCAGTTTTTGATGATGGAGAACCTCCCATTCAAGGAATAAATGTTCAAGTAAACACAAGCCCTAATCCCATTAATGGTTTTACGGGTAATAATGGGCGCTTTTATACTTATTTGCCAAATGGAAATTATACGGTACAGATTGCACTACCGAACCTGTTTAGTACTTCAAACACAAGTCAAATCATAACAATTGCAGATAATGACACGAATTTGTTTTTTCCTTTAACATTAGCGCCAAATTATTATGAAATTGAAGCGGTATTTAATCCCGCACAAATGGTTGCTGGTTTTAACCAAACTTCTTCTATTGTAATTCAAAATACTGGAAATTCTGTTTCTAATTTATCTCTGACCATAACTTTACCAGAAGATCAGGCTTTTGTGAGCAGCATTCCTGCTCCTACAAATGTTGCGGGTGGTGTGCTGACGTTTTTGATTCCATCTATTGCTGCGTATACCAATTTCCCAATCAGCATTACAACTTATCTTCCACCACCGCCAACGTTTATGCCTGGCGATGAAATTACCTGGAACTTGAATTTAAGTCCATTACCGAATGAAGAAAGCGATGCCAACAATGTATTCAGTTATACGCTTCCAATACTTTCGTCATACGACCCGAACGACAAAACAATGATGAAGGGAAGTTCTATCACGCCAGCATTGGTGAATGAGGGAGAAGATTTTCACTACCGCATTCGTTTTCAAAATACTGGAAATTTCCCGGCATCTTTCATACACGTGCGTGATACCTTGGAAGCTGGTTTAAATCCATCTTCATTAAGAATGCTTGCTGCAAGCCACGATTATTCTTTAACCGTTACCGATAATATTTACTTAGACTGGTTTTTCCCAAACATTCAATTACCCGATTCTACATCTGACCCTGAAGGAAGTCAAGGCTATATTTTATTTTCAATTCAGCCTGTATTGCCTGTTGCAGAAGGAACACAAATAGAAAATACTGCACATATTTATTTCGATTTTAATCCTGCGGTAATAACCAATACAGAAGTTACAACGATAGAAACGCCAACATCCATAAGTCCTACAAATGCTACAGGCAATGTTTGGGTAAATGCCAACATGGAATTACGCATTCAACATCCAATGGAATTCACCCAATTGAATATTTATTCGATAGATGGCAGGTTGTTACACCAAACAAGTCCCTCAAATTACTTCGACTTAAAAAGCATTAATACAACAGGAATGGTGTTGATTGAGTTAGTAGGAAACAATAATCGCGTGGTTTTGAAACAGGCATTGATTAAACAGTAATAGGAATAATTAATATTTCAATTTTAACGAAAACAATATTTAACACATGAAAAAACTGCTACTTCTCATTTTATTAATTGCATTTTCTTATAACGAAAGCAAAGCACAGGATTCGGTAACGGTGACGTTTAGACTAAATGGTTTTTATCCTAATGGAACTTCGATCGGTGATTCAATAAATGGCGGAGTTGATTTTACTAGTTATATAATGTTTGGAAATTTCCAAGATGTAAATGCAACACTTTTAGAAAGTTCGGAGCCTTTATCGAATTATAATGCAGCTGACATTTACATGAATAATGATACAGCTGATCCAACTCCTAATAATGATTTTACTTATGTTAAGATAAAATTTCCTTTCTCTTCTATCGGGCAAGAGTTGAATTTCGGATTTTCATTTATAGGTGTATCATTCTCCGATCCAACTTTTATATATGAAGGAGAAAGAAACAATATTTACCCATCTGGCTCTAACTATAATGCTTGTTTTCAATTTTCTCAACTTACAAAAGACATGCATGAGGCAAGTGGATTTTTTAACCTGAACTCAAATTTTGTTAGAACTATAGCAATACCGCCAATTGATGCCACTTACAGCTATTGCTGGTCATCTTGTTTGCAATGCAATGGTGACGCTCCTGGTATTATAAGTGATGAAAACATTTTAAGAACGAGGACCTTTGTTGATTTTAATAACAATTCAGTTTTTGATGCTGGAGAACCTCCCATTCAGGGAATAAATGTTCAAGTAAACACGAGCCCTAATCCCATTAATGGTTTTACGGGTAATAATGGACTTTTTTCTGCTTACTTGCCAAATGGAAATTATACAGTACAGATTGCTCTTCCAAACCAATTTAGCACATCAAACAGTAATCAAAACATAACACTTACAGATAATGACACGAATTTGCTTTTCCCATTAACATTAGCACCTGATTATTATGAAGTTGAAGCAGTATTTAATCCCGCACAAATGGTAGCAGGTTTTGACCAGACTTCTTCTATTGTGATTCAAAATACTGGAAATTCGGTTTCTAATTTGTCATTGACAATTATATTACCCGAAGATCAGTCTTTTGTAAGTAGTGTTCCTGCTCCAACCAATATTGCTGGTGGTGTTTTAACGTATTTGATTCCGTCCATTACAGCGTATACCAATTTCCCAATCAGCATTACTACATATCTTCCGCCGCCACCAACGTTTATGCCCGGCGATGAAATTACCTGGAACTTGAATTTAAGTCCATTGCCGAATGAAGAAAGCGATGCGAACAATGCATTCAGTTACACGCTTCCAATACTTTCTTCTTACGACCCGAATGACAAAACAATGATGAAGGGAAGTTCCATCACACCAGCATTGGTGAATGCAGGAGAAGATTTTCATTACCGCATTCGTTTTCAAAATACAGGAAATTTCCCAGCATCCTTCATACATGTGCGCGATACCTTGGAAGCTGGTTTAAATCCATCTACTTTGAGAATGCTTGCTGCAAGCCACGAATATTCTTTAACCGTTACCGATAATATTTACTTAGATTGGTTTTTCCCCAACATTCAATTACCTGATTCTACTTCTGATCCGGAAGGAAGTCAAGGTTACATTTTATTTTCAATTCAACCGGTATTGCCCGTTTCAGAAGGCGCAGAAATTGAAAATACTGCTCATATTTATTTCGATTTTAATCCTGCGGTAATTACCAATACAGAAGTTACAACCATAGAAACGCCAACATCTATCAGTTCTACAAATGCAGCTGCAAATGTTTGGGTAAATGCCAACATGGAATTACGTATTCAACATCCAATGGATTTTACGCAACTGAATATTTATTCAATAGATGGCAGGTTGTTACATCAAACAAGTCCTTCAAATTATTTTGACTTAAAAAGCATTAATACAACAGGAATGGTGTTGATTGAGCTGGTAGGAAATAATAAACGGGTGGTTTTGAAACAGGCGTTGATAAGAGAATGATGTGATGGAAATTTGAAAATATTCTCAATACTTTCAAACATTTCAATATTAAGGGAAGTTTTTAAAACCTGTTGGGCTCAAACAAACCTCAAACAAGCATCTGCGCCGTTACATCCGTGTGCGAAGCATTTTCCACGCAAATGCCATCTTTAATTATTAAAAGCTGAGGTGATTCGTGCTCTACATCAAATAATTCAGCAATTCGGTTACTGATATTGCGATATGCAATCAAATCTAAATAATAAACTGGAAAAGATTCTTTATCAACAGCAGATTTTTCTAATCTGTTCTTCACCATATCGCTGATGGTGCAACGCGTGCTATGTTTGAAAATAGCAACTTTTTCAAATTTTACATCTTTAGATTGCTCAATAATGGTATCTAATTGTTGTAAATCTTTAAGCGGTAACCAATGGAGTGACAATTTTCTAAGCCTTTTTGGTAGTATTGTTTTCTACTTCCTGACCATAAGCCGGACAATCAACTTTCTTTGCGCGGCATGAGCTGCACAAACTACCAAGTAATACAAATGTGAAGAGGGCAATAATCAGTCTATTCATCTTTTCAGGATTCATGGCAAAAGTAAGTATAAATCTTACACGGGAAGGCGAATTGTAAAAAAAATCGAATTTGTTTATAACATCTCGAAAGGCCTATAAATACAAGAATGCTGGCTTAAGGGGCGAGCTAAATAGCGCCCGAAGGGACTATGAGCGAGCACCTGACCGCTTTTTATTATGATAAATAGCGCGGAGCGACATTATAAATGCCCATAAAGCGGGAAGCCCCGAAAATTTATGAGCGTTTTTCCTGTTTATTGCTGCAATCTTCGCTGTACGCAGGGCAATCTACTTTTGCTTTGCAGGCTACAAATGATAATCCGAACAGCAATAAGGCACTCCACAAAATGATACTTTTCATAAACTATAGTTGGATGAAGGAAAATTTCACCATAAATGACAATGCTGGAGGTTACGAAATAAATTTAAAAAAGGTTTCTATAGCTAACGTGGTTATTTGGTTCTGCGTATGTTTGTGGGTAAGAATTTTAAAATAAAATGTCAACAGAAACAATACAGCCACGCATAGAAACGAGTTGGAAAAATGCGCTATCGGCTGAATTCAATGCTCCTTATTTTGCTTCGCTGAAAGAATTTTTAATTGAAGAAAGAAAAAAGAATACAGTTTTTCCGCCTGGTAAACAGATGTTTGCGGCTTTTGACGCTGTGAAATTTGAAGATGTGAAAGTTGTAATAATGGGACAAGACCCATATCATGGTGAAGGTCAAGCAAATGGAATGTGCTTTTCTGTAACCAGCGGCACAAAATTGCCTCCATCTTTACAGAATATTTACAAGGAAATTAAGGCTGATTTGCAAGTAGAAATGGGCAAAAACGGCGATTTAACACCATGGGCAAAACAAGGAGTGCTGCTGTTAAATGCTACATTAACTGTTCGGGCCGCATCACCAGCGTCGCATCAGGGAAAAGGCTGGGAACAATTTACAGATGCAGCAATACGTTTGTTGTCTGAAAAAAGAGAAGGACTCGTTTTTATTTTATGGGGCAGGCCTGCACAATTAAAAGAAAAATTGATTGACACATCCAAACATATCGTTTTAAAAGCGGCACATCCATCGCCATTGTCGGCGTATAATGGTTTTTTTGGTTGCAAGCATTTTAGTGGCACTAATAAAATATTAATTGATAAAGGAAAAACTCCAATTAATTGGCAAATTATTTAAATGAGAATAATTTTATTTTTAATTATTAGTTTATTTCCACTGGTTAATTTCGGCCAGAATTTGCAGTTATTATTAATTGATGCTGACAATGGGAAAATAATTAAAAACAAATTAAATAAAACAGTTTCAAGCCCTGCAGAAGGCTTAAAACAAGCGGCAATATTGGTTTCTGACTTGCAGCAAAGTGGATATTTATTAGCAACTGCAGATTCTTTTTTTGTAAATAATGACACATTAAAAGTTTTAATAAATTATAATAATATTTATAAATGGGCGCAGTTAAAAAATAATAATTTAGAAACAGGTGCATTAAATTCAAGTGGATTTAAAGAAAAGATTTACAGGAATAAAAAATTCAGTGTAAATCAAACAGCCAGACTCATGCAGAAACTCTTGCTTTGGTACGAGAATCAAGGATATCCATTTGCACAAATTCAGTTAGACAGTGTTGAGATAAATAATGAATCGTTTAGGGCGCAATTAAAAGTAAATAAAGGCGAATTGTTTATTGTTGATAGTGTTACTGTAAAAGGAACGGCAAAAATCACCAATAAATATTTGCAGAATTATATTGGAATAAAACCGGGTGATGTATACAATGAAAGTGCATTAAGAAGCATAGAAACGCGTTTAAAAGAGTTGCCATTTGTAACGGTGGTGCGCCAAACAGATGTTTTTTTATTAGAAAATTCAGCTTTAGTACGCATGTATTTAAATGGAAGAAAAGCCAGTAATTTTAGCGGAATAATTGGTGTATTGCCCAATAATCAAGAAACCGGGAAATTACTTCTTACAGGTGAAGCCAATTTGAAATTGAAGAATAGCTTAGGCAGGGGAGAAGCCATAGAGGCCGAATGGCGGAGGTTACAAGCAGGAACGCAAAGTCTAAATTTGCGTGTAGCATACCCGTTTTTATTTAATACGCAATTTGGTGCCGATGGAGTTTTTAATTTATATAAAAGAGATTCTACATTTTTGAATTTGCACCGGTCCATCGGAATTCAATATTTAATGCGGGGAACAGATTATTTAAAGGTATATTTAGAAAATAAATCCTCCAGTTTATTGTCCACTAAAGGACTTCAGAATTTAATCGCATTGCCCGATTATGCAGATATTAGAAGCAATATTTATGGATTGGAATTAAATTTAACACGACTCGATTACAGATTAAATCCCAGAAAAGGATTCAGAATAATTTCTAAGATTGGTGCAGGAAATAGAACCATTAAAAAAAATGCAGCATTAAATCCTGAATTATATGAAGGATTAAAATTAAAAACGCTTCAATTTAATGGGGCAATTGATGCGGACATTTATTTTCCTTTATTTAAACGTGCCACATTAAATGTTGGATTTCTTGGTAATTGGCTCAACAGCAGTAATTTATTCGAGAATGAGTTAAGCAGAATTGGTGGAAATAATTCTTTACGCGGATTTAATGAAGAATCAATTTTTGCAGCTTCGTATTTAATTACAAATATAGAATATAGGTATTTATTGGAGGAAAATTCATTTTTATTTGCCTTTTTAAATGGCGCCTGGTATGAAAATAAAGCCATCAACCGAAATATAACAGACACGCCATACGGATTTGGTGCAGGAATTAGTTTCCAAACCAAAGCAGGAATTTTCAGCATCAGTTACGCATTGGGTAAACAGTTTAATAATCCAATTGAATTCAGAACAGCCAAAGTGCATTTCGGAATTACGAGTTTGTTTTGATTCGATTAAATAATTTATTTTTAAATGGCATCATTATTTTTTTGGGCGGCATTTCCCGCTATCCGCTATAGTCCTCGCTCCTGCGTCGCTCCGGGCTGCCGCTGCTATCGGGGCCGCACATTACGATAAATAGAATCATTCATTCAATCAAAACCCCGAAGGGGTGACATTATAGAAGGGTGACATTTTCATCTACATGAATTGTAACATGCACGAAATTTTATTGTAATTGCGTAGTTGTATAATAATCGAAAAAAATGTGATTAAATTCGATATATTATTTATGCATATTTATATTATATAAAATAAATGATAAAATTAAAAATCACAAAAACCAATCAAACAAATATTTTTCATCATGTTCAATTTCATATTGATTTAAAAATTCAACATATTCATGTTTGAATGTTTTATTGCGATGATGTTCTTCTTGGTTGGCAATGTATTTATATACCCTATCTACATGAGATGGAGAATAGGAAAACGCTCCATATCCCTCTTGCCAAGCGAATTTGCATTTCAAAAAATTTTGCTCGTTGATAAATTTTGATGAGTTGTTTTTAACATCCCGAACCAAATCAGAAATTCCCATTGCTGGATTTAAACCGAAAAATATATGTACATGGTCTGAAACACCGTTTACAATAATTGATTTCTGTTTCTTTTCAGTGATGATTCCTGAAATGTATTTAAACACCTCGTCTCTCCATGGTTTTTGTAGGAGATTCTCTCTTCTTTTCACTGCAAAAACGCATTGAATGTATATTTTTGAATATGTACCTGGCATAATAATAATGTCACCCCTCCGGGGTTTTAATTTTAATAATGATTAATTTTTCTAATAATATAACACCCCTTCGGGGTTGAATTGAAATGTTTTTTAAATTATAAATTTAATAAATGATAATTTTTAATTTTTATAAATGTTAATCTGAGATTCAAATTTATAAATAATTTTTATTTTCCAAAATTGATATTTTAAAATTATAAATGTTTTAAATATGGTTAATTTTCCTGTGGGTTTTGTAATGCATTGATATTCTATTTCGCTACAATCTGTTTATTTCCGGCGATATAAATTACCTTTGACCCGTGAAAAATTTACCTATCGTAACATTAAAACCGGGCAAAGACCGCTCTATTCGTCGTTTTCATCCATGGATATTCTCTGGTGCTATTGCCACTATTACTGGCAAACCCGAAGAAGGAGCTGTAGTTTTGGTGCAAGATTCTTTCGGAACGACTCTTGGAACCGGACATTTTCAAACGGGTTCAATTACTGTGCGTGTTTTGCATTTTGGTGAAATTCAATTGGATGAAACTTTTTGGAACACATCAATTTTTAACTGTTTTGAAATTAGAAAGCGCATTGGTTTTCCCAGTGAAAAAACAAACATTTTTAGATTGGTTCATGGCGAAGGCGATGGTTTACCGGGTTTAATTGTTGACGTATATGCTGATACTGCTGTAATTCAATGTCATTCTATTGGAATGTACATGGCGAGAGAAATTATTTGTAAAGCAATTCTTAATGCTGGAAATGGAATCATTGCCAATGTGTACGATAAATCTGCGGAAGCTATTGGTGCGCAAGAAGGTAATGGATTTTTATTTGGTGAGCTTTCAAACGCGCCTTGTTTTGAAAATGGAAAGCAATTCGATATCGATTTTGTGACAGGCCAAAAAACTGGATTTTTCATTGACCAACGTGATAATCGTTCATTGTTGGGCAATTATGCAAAAGGTAAACTGGTGTTGAATACTTTTTGTTATTCTGGGGGCTTTTCGGTATATGCATTGGCTGAAGGTGCAAATTATGTGGAATCTATCGACTCGAGTAAAAAAGCAATCGAGTTAACCGATAAGAATGTAGCTATAAACGGTTTTTCTACTGAAAATCATACTTCTGTGCAAGGTGATGTGATGGAATGGATAAAACAGAATGAAGCAAAATTTGATGTGGTGGTTTTAGATCCACCTGCATTTGCCAAACACATGAGTGCGAAACACCGTGCAGTGCAAGCTTACAAAAGGCTGAACCGCACAGCAATGGAGCAAATCGCAAAAAATGGGATTCTGTTTACATTTTCTTGTTCTCAGGTAGTTGACCGTGAATTGTTTCGTCATACAGTTACCGCTGCAGCTATAGAATCGGGTAGGGAAGTGGTACTATTGCATCAATTAACACAACCTGCCGACCATCCTGTAAGCTTGTTTCATCCTGAAGGTGAATATTTAAAAGGATTGGTTTTATTAGTAAAATAAGTCTTAGATGCTCGAAAAACAATCAATCTCGTATAGCCAGATTTTAAAATTGGCTTTTCCCATAATTATTGGAGGAATTGCCCAAAACATCATCATGGCCACCGATGCCTTTTTTATGGCAATGGTTGATGAGGTTTCTTTAGATGCCGTTGGACTTGCAGGTTTGTTTTTTAGTACAGTTTACATTCTTGGTTTGGGATTTTCTATTGGTGTGCAGATATTAATTGCCCGCCGACACGGAGAAAAAGATTATGCATCCATTGGAGCAATTTTCGATAATAGCCTTATTTTTTTAGGAACGTTATCGCTATTTCTTTGGGCAGGAATGGAATGGATTGGTCCCATGATTCTCAAATCTTTGATTCATTCCGATGCAGTGTATCAGTCAGCAATATTGTACCTCGATGACAGGGCCTGGGGAATTACCTTTGCGTTCGTAAACCTGGCATTCAGGTCTTTTTTTATTGGAATTTCATCTTCTGCTATCATTTCATGGAGCACTTTTGCTACCGCAGCAGCTAATGTTGTTCTTAATTATGGATTAATCTTCGGAAATTTTAATTTGCCTGCCATGGGCATTTCTGGAGCTGCTATTGCTTCATCTTTAGCAGAAATAGTAGGTACCATTGTGTTTTTTAGCTATGCATTTGTTGGTAAATTTCACCAATCGTTCCAGCTTTTTGCCCAATGGAAATGGAAGAAAGACGTGATGGCGCACATTACAAAAATCGCCTCACCAGTTATGTTTCAGTATTTTATTTCGCATGCTGGCTGGTTTCTCTTTTTCATCATAGTAGAACAAGCTGGTGAGCGTGCATTGGCCATTTCGGTGATTATTCGCATTATTTATATGTTCCAGATGGTACCATTTTGGGGCTTTAGTTCGGCAACAAACACGCTTGTATCGCATACAATTGGAGAAGGAAATCCGGAACAAGTAATGCCTTTGTTAAAAAGAATTACCCTGCTTTCTGTTATAGGATCTTTAATTTTTATTATTCCAAATCTGCTCTTTCCAGAATGGGTGCTAAGCTTAGCAATTCAAGACAACAGCACATCATTAATTCAACAAAGTATTCCAACTTTATATGTGATTTCTTTGGCGCTTTTGTTTTTCGGATTGGCCATGACCTGGTTTAGTGGAGTTACTGGAAGTGGAAATACCCGAACTGCATTGTTGATTGAAACCTGCACCATTGCTGTGTATTTGATTGTTGCTTGGTTTTTAGGAATTTATTTAAAAGGAGAAGTCCACGAGATTTGGTACACCGAGCCCTTTTATTTTGCTGTAATGGGCATTGTTTCCTTTTGGTATATGAGCAAAGGAAAATGGAAAAATAAAAAGATTTAATACTTTTAGCACATGATAATTATTACTGGAGCAGCGGGTTTTATAGGTTCTTGCCTTTGTGCATATTTGAACCAGCAAGGATACAATGATATAATTTTAGTAGATGATTTTTCGCATCCCGAAAAAGCTTCAAATTTGCTTGGAAAGCAATTCAGCCAGCAGATTCACCGAGATGACTTATTTAAGTTTATAGATGAAAACCAGCGTTTTATTCAGTTTGTTTTTCATTTAGGTGCACGCACAGACACAACAGAATTTGATACAGCAATTTTCGACAGGTTGAATGTAAATTATTCTAAAGATGTGTGGAAAAAATGTGTGCAGTATGGTTTACCATTGGTTTACGCAAGCTCTGCTGCTACTTATGGTTTAGGTGAATTGGGTTACAACGATAGTCATGAAATTGTAGATGATTTAAAGCCTTTGAATCCTTATGGAATTTCGAAAAACGATTTTGATAGTTGGGCCTTGAAACAAGAAGAAGCGCCTTATTTCTGGGCAGGCTTGAAGTTTTTTAATGTTTACGGACCCAATGAATATCACAAAGGAAGAATGGCATCGGTTATTTTTCATGCATTTAACCAGATTTCCAAAACAGGAAAAATGAATCTTTTTCGTTCGCATAATCCTGAATTTACCGACGGCGGACAAATGCGCGATTTTGTGTATGTAAAAGATTTGGTGCAGGTATGCGAGTTTTTGATGCACCACCGAAAAGATTCTGGCTTGTACAATTTGGGAACTGGAAAAGCCCGCACTTTTAAAGATTTGGTAAGTGCTACATTCTCTGCAATGCGACAGGAAGAAAACATAGGATTTATAGACACACCGCTCGACATTCGCGATAAATACCAATATTTTACCGAAGCCAACATGCAGAAACTACGTAGCATTGGTTATTCAAAACCTTTTTATGAGCTAGAAGCAGGTGTAGCAGATTACGTAAAGAATTATTTGTTTACAACGAGTTATTATTGATTTTTCAGATTCTCTGTTTATTCAACTAAACAGAATAGTCGAAATGCGTATTCAATAAATTTGTACATTCGGTATATGTTTCAAATTAAGGATTTAATTAATATGGATACCGAAATGTTATCAGGTAATCCTGTTTTTAAAGGAACGAGAGTAACTATTCAGACTCTTTTTGATCATTTAGAAAAGGAATACCGCTCAACGAATTTTTAGACGACTTTCCTTCCGTAAAAAAGGAACATGCAATAGCAGTTATTGAAATCGCAAGTAAGATTTTGACTTCTTAAAACTTTAAGAAAATCTATGAGACTGCTGCTTTATGAAAATCTTCCTAAGAGATTAAAACAAGATTTTAGTGAACATGAAATATATACAGCAACTGATAAAGGCTGGACAGGAGTTTCTAATGGAAAATTGTTAGCTCTTTTAATTGACAACAATTTTGATGCTTTGTTAACCTTCGATAAGAATTTACAATATCAACAAAACTTCACAAAATATACCATTGCTGTTATTGTCTTAAACGCATCAGATAACAGCTATTTAACATTAAAGGAGCTAGTTTATAAGATAAAGGAAGTTCTGAAAAATGAATTGAAAAATGGGCCAACAGAGATTAAGTAGTTAATGCGGGTAAATTTTTACCATTTAGCTATTTCCTTAAGGGCATCTTTATGTGAAACGAAATTACCATTTTCAATTCGGCTCTCTGCTTCGTCTATTTCTTTGTTAGCATTAATGCTACGAATTCACCTTCCAGCCTTCAAATATAAATAAAAAGACCTCATCCGTAAATTTGTATCATATCTTCCCACATATGTATAAGTAATAGCTGCTATTGCCTCCACATCTTTGCATCATTAAACAACGAAAAAAAAGTATAATGAGCAAGACAATTTTAATTACAGGAGCCTCTTCAGGATTTGGTCTGTTATTAGCTACCAAACTTCACCAAGAAGGTTATAAAGTTATCGGAACTAGCCGAAACATCGAGAAACTTAAAGTGCCATTTAAATTGTTGGCGCTAGATATTTCTGACGAAAATTCTATTAAAGAGTTTACAAATCAACTTTTTGAAACAACCAACAAACTAGATGTGCTTATCAATAATGCTGGATACATGCATATTGGTCTAGCAGAAGAAACTCCAATTGAACAGAGTAAAAAGCAATTCGATACCAACTTTTGGGGAACGATTAATCTAACTAATGCAATTATACCTATCTTCAGAAAACAAAAGAGTGGTCAGATAATTACTGTTAGTTCCATGATGGGATTAATAGGCCTGCCTGCTAAATCGATATACACAGCTTCAAAACATGCTTTAGAAGGTTACTTTAAATCTTTGCGATTTGAATTACATCAATTCAACATCAAAGTCAGCATGTTAGAACCAATGTGGTTTAAAACCAATCTTGGTAACCATTCTTCTTCATCAAATGAAGGCATCAATGATTACGATTTATATCGCACAGCGACAGCAGCCTATATTCAAAAAAGCATTGAAGATGCTGAACAACCAGATGTTGTGGTTAACAAAATCAGGCAAATTTTGAAAGCCAAACAGCCTATGTTTCGAAACCCAGTAGGTAAAATGGCTAATATGATTTTATTCTTAAATAACCATGCTTATGGGATGTTTGAATCAGCAATTCACAAAAGTGTAAAAAATATTTAAAGACAATAACATGAAAAAGTTAACGATGGCTCTCTCGCTATTCTCAGCATTAACAGCCATGACAAATGCTCAAATAACCAATCAAACAATTAACCTACAAAACACAATTACAATGAATTCAAAAGATGTAAAATCACAATCTGTTAAAGTAAATGGTATAGATTTTTTCTACCGTAAATTAGGGGTAAATAATCCTGGACGTCCAATCATATTTTTAAACCACCTCTCAGCAACCATGGATGATTGCGACCCGAAAATTATAGATGAGCTTGCAACAAAACGTCATGTCATATATTTCGACAATAGAGGTATTGGCTCTACAGTTGGCGTTACTCCAATAACTGTTTCTGAAATGGCAACAGACGCCATTGCATTTATTAAAGCACTTGGCTATGAAAACGTGGATCTATTTGGTTTCTCATTAGGGGGTTTCATATCGCAAGAAATTATGCTGCGTGAGCCTCAATTAGTTCATAAGGCGATTTTGGCAGGCACAGGACCAGCAGGTGGAGCATCAATAAGTGAAATGACTCCATTAGTGGTTAAAGACATAATAAAATCAAGGTTTACCTTCAGAAACGAGAAGTTCTATTTGTTCTTTAATGGAAATACTAATGGTCACGATTCAGCGAAAAAATATTTAAGTCGTTTAAAAGAAAGAAAGGAAAACAGGGGGAAAAGTTTAAAACTTTCAAATTTCTCTCATCAATTGAAAGCAATTAAATCATGGGGATTACAAGGGGCTCAAGATTTATCTAAAATCAAACAACCTGTTTTGATTGTAAATGGTGAAAATGATAAAATGGTTCCGATAAGTAATTCATATGATTTAAAGGCGAGAATTAGTAATTCAGAAATCATTGTTTACAAAGATTCTGGTCACGGTGGCATATTCCAGTATCATGAAAGCTTCGTAAAAAGTGCATTGAAATTTCTTGAAGATTAACTTAAAAACAAATTTCTATGACAAACTTTTTAGATTTAATAGACAACATGAGAAGGACTTTACTAGAGAAAACAGAAAGTCTAACTGTTGAGCAGCTAAATACTATTCCTTATGGATTCAATAACAATATTGTCTGGAATTTGGGGCATATATTAGTTGTTACTGACGAACTTTTATATAAGAATAGTCCTTTTTCAATTCCTTCATATGAATTTGAAACTACAGGATTCAAAAAAGGAACCAAACCTGATACGTTTATTAATGAGAGAGAAATTTCACTCATTCGAAGTGCATTGGCTGAGACTGTTCCTAGATTCCGAAAATTAATAAACGATTATGCAACAACTACTCAAATCAACCTGATTGAAATCTTTGAAAAGTTTAATAATGACAAATCTGTTCAATTTACCCTCTTTCATGAAGACTTGCATCTTACAACCATATTTAGGCAATTAAAACTAGTTTAAATTATGAATGAAGTATATATAGTAGCAGCAAAACGAACTCCCACAGGAGGTTTTCTAGGGAGCCTATCTCACCTATCGGCTACTGAATTAGGAGCCATAGTTATCAAAGACGTTTATCAAAGTGCAGGATTAGATCCAAGCAACATTAATTCTGTTTATATGGGTAATGTGTTGAGCGCGAATCTCGGACAGTCACCAGCTAGACAAAGCGCCATCTTTGCAGGTATCCCTGATAAAACAGATGCTACTACGATTAATAAAGTATGCGCCTCAGGTATGAAAGCTACTATGTTAGCAGCACAGCAAATCCAATTGGGACTAGAAGAAATTGCGGTGTCAGGTGGAATGGAAAGCATGAGTAACGTTCCTCACTACAGTTACCAAAGAAAAGGTCTTAAGATGGGTGATGTTTACTTTACAGATGGATTATTGAAAGATGGCCTAACTGATGTTTATAAAAAATATCACATGGGAAACGCAGCAGAACTCTGCGCAAGGGAATTTAAACTAACAAGAGGACAGCAAGATGATTATGCGATATCTTCCTATAAAAAAGTTTTGGATGCTACCACTTCAGGTAGGTTCAAGAACGAAATTGTTCCAATATCCATTAATGAAAAAAAAGAATCTTACCTTGTTGACAGCGACGAGGATATAGAAAAAATTATCTATGATAAAGTTTCAAAACTCAAACCTATATTTGAAACAAATGGCACTATCACCGCTGCAAACGCAAGTAACTTAAATGATGGAGCGGCGGCAATTCTATTGGCTTCTAAAGAATCAGTAGAAAAACACAAGCTAACTCCACATGCTAAAATAATCAGTTATGCAGATGCTGCACAAGCCCCTGTATGGTTTACGACTTCACCTTCTCTTGCAATCACAAAAGCTCTGAAACAAGCAAACCTTACTTTGGATGATATCGATTATTTTGAATTGAACGAAGCTTATGCAGCCGTTGTTTTAGCGAATCAACAACTATTGAAATTAAATCCCGAAAAATTAAATCTGTATGGTGGAGCAGTTGCGATGGGGCATCCACTGGGAAGTTCAGGAGCTAGAATCATCGTAACATTAATATCAGTTTTAAAACAGGAAGGAGGCAAATATGGAGTTGCTTCAATTTGTAATGGAGGTGGTGGAGCCTCTGCAATCGTAATAGAAAATTTATAAATCATGGAAAATAATTATGACATAGTAGTTATTGGGTCAGGACCTGGAGGCTATGTAGCAGCTGTTAGAGCAGCACAATTAGGATACAAAACAGCCATAGTTGAAAAATATACAGTACTTGGTGGTACGTGCACAAATGTTGGATGTATACCATCAAAAGCCTTACTGGATAGTACGGAGCATTATCATACCGCACACACAAAATTCGAATCACATGGCATCAACATCGAAAACCTCAAAATAAATTTTGAGCAGTTGATGAAGCGCAAAGCTGGCGTGGTAAATCAAAACATTTCAGGATTAAATTACCTAATGAAAAAAAATAAAATTGACATCATTGAAGGCAAAGCATCTTTTGTAAACAACTCAGAAATTTCTGTCGCTAAAAATGATGGTGAAAAGCTCTCTGTTAATAGTAAATACTTCATAATAGCCACAGGCTCAAAGCCATCAACTATTAAAGGTATTGCTATTGATAAAGAACGTATTATTACCTCCACAGAAGCTTTAAAGTTAACTGAAATACCAAATACGATGGCTATTATTGGTGGCGGCGTGATAGGTGTTGAAATGGCCTCCATTTATGCTCGTATAGGTGTAAAAGTAACGATTCTAGAATACGCTGATTCTTTGATTCCTTCAATGGATAAAGAGCTAGGTAAAGAATTGAAAAAGATACTGTCAAAAGATGGTGTAGAAATTTTACTTAAACATAAGGTTCAATCTGCTAAAAACGATGGTTCGTCTGTAACGATTAATTACATCGATGATAAGGATAACAATATTGATTTAAATGTAGATTATTGTTTAGTGGCAGTTGGCAGGAAGCCATATACAGATGGACTAGGCCTTGAAAATATCAATGTTAGACTCGACGACAAGGGCCGTATTGAAACAGATAGTAACTTAAAAACTAACGAAAATAACATTTATGCAATTGGTGATGTTATTGCTGGTCCAATGTTAGCACATAAGGCGGAAGAAGAAGGCGTATTTGTTGCAGAAGTAATCAATGGCCAAAAACCTCATATTGATTATAAATTAATACCTAGCGTTGTTTACACCTGGCCAGAGGTTGCTTCAGTAGGTTTTTCTGAGGAGCAATTGAAAAAAGAAAATAGAACTTATCGTGTTGGTAAATTCCCTTTTGCAGCAAGCGGACGTGCGAGAGCTGCAATGGAATCCGATGGTTTTGTAAAAGTATTATCTGATCCACATTATGGTGAATTGCTTGGAGTTCATGTGATCGGTCCAAGAGCAGCAGATTTAATTGCACAAGCTGTTATTGGTATGCACTACGAAACAACAGATGAAGATATGATTCGTATTTCCTATGCTCATCCGACCTATTCAGAAGCATTAAAAGAAGCATATTTAATCGCTTCAGGCCAAGGTGCAATAAACTTATAATGTGCAAATAAACACGTCAATGACATGTTTAACAGTATTTACTGTTATTTTAATAATTTCGCAAAGACTTCAATAAGGGTAGATTTAAATATAATATAATATAACAATGAAGCATTTTAAGACAATAACTGAATTTTATACCACAAACGGATTTCCTCCGCCAGAAAATCCTTTGTTAGGTTTGGTAACCCTTGATGATATAAAAGGCGTTGATTTTGTCCATACAGAATATACTTTGGGTTTTTATAAGATAGCCTTTAAAAAGTTAGCATCGGGAAAAATTATGTATGGCAAAACAAAATATGACCACGAAAATGGTTCTATTTATTTCGTAAAACCTAATCAAATTATAGAAATGAGCGATTTGGTTTTTGCCGAGAAAAGCTTCATGATATATGTTCACGAAGATTTTTTAATCAATCATCAATTACATAGTGATATAAAAAAATATGGCTTCTTTGATTATGAAGTAAATGAAGCCTTGCATTTATCGCCAAGCGAAGAATCTACACTTTGGGAACTATTTTATAAATTAAAACAGGAATATTATAATAATCAAGATGAATTTAGTAAATCTATCATGCTGACTCACATAGACTCTATTTTAAAATATTGTCAACGGTTTTATAAACGACAATTTTTAAATAGAACTGTTCTTTCCGGTACAACCGTTTCAAAGTTTACAGATTCGCTAACAACTTATTTTGAAAATGGCAGCTTTCAAAAAAATGGATTACCCAGTGTAAAGTACATGGCCGATAAATTAACCTTATCGCCAAGGTATTTAAGCGACTTGTTGAAGCAAGAAACTGGTAAAACAGCCTTAGAGCATATTCATATAGCATTGGTTATGGAAGCAAAAAACTTACTGATAAGTACCAAAAAAACTGTAACAGAAACGGCTTATGAATTAGGCTTTGAAAACCCACCTTATTTTTCAAGACTTTTTAAGAAAGAAGTTGGGCTGACACCTACAGAATATAGAGACCAGTTTTTAAATTGAAAATTGGTCTAACAAAATGCAGTACAACTAACAAAAGCTAGCCAAAATTTGGGCATTTCGTAGGTTTGGAAATCTCGATTTCTTTGTAACTTCATTGTTAAGTAAAGGATTTCATTAGCCATTCCCAAACTTCGGATAACCCGCGAAACGTTATATTGATTTGAACTGATTCTCTCCTTATTATTGTCTATATTCAATAAACCATTAATCATATCGAGAATTAAAGTTTACTTTTTAATATATAACTTGGGTAAAAGTTAGTCTACTTTTTTATTGCCGTTCTTTCAAATATACAAATGCCCGCGCGAAGGGGCGAACCAAGTGCCGTGCACAGGTGAGCACCTGACCCGACGAAGGAGGGGCGCGCCCTAAATATATTTCTTACCCAAGCACTTGTTTCTTAGCCAATGCTATCGCGGTTTCTAGACCTGTTGCATCTGTGCCGCCTGCTGTTGCGAAGAATGCTTGTCCGCCGCCACCGCCTTTTATTTCTTTGGCGAATTCTTTTACAAGCGTAACTGCTGAGAAGCCTGCGTCAGTTAATTTTTTGCCCAAAGCCACGGTGAGCATTGGTTTGCCGTTGCTTACATGTCCTAAAACAATAAACGCATTTTCGAATTGGTCTTTGATTTCAAACGCAATAGTTTTAATGGCATCTACAGCGTCTATATCAATTACACTGATAAATTGAATGCTGTTTCCATTTGCAACCTGATTCGCAATTAAATCCTTTTTAATTTGAGCGGCTTTTTGCTTGTTGAAACTTTCGATTTTCTTTTCTAATACGGCTTTTTCATCGAGAATTTGTTGCAATTTTTTAATTGGGTCAACGGCCGACAACAAGCTTTTAATTTGATGTAACTGCTCGCCTTCTTTTTGGAAAAACTGCTCTGCATTTTTACCTGTAATGGCTTCAATACGGCGAATTCCAGCTGCAACTGCACTTTCGGATGTTATTTTGAACATGGCAATATTTCCGGTTGCGGAAACGTGTGTTCCTCCACAAAGTTCTACAGAATATGATGGGTCGAATGTTACCACGCGCACCACATCTGCATATTTTTCGCCAAACAATGCCATTGCACCAAGGCTTTTCGCTTCATCAATGGGCAATACTTTTACATCGCGCAGAATATTCTCGCGTATTTTTTGATTTACGATTTGCTCAATTTCCATTATTTCGGCCTCGGTAACTTTTGCGAAATGCGAAAAATCGAAACGTAAATGTGCCTCATTTACCAAGGAACCTTTTTGCTCCACATGAGTGCCCAACACCTTGCGCAATGCTGCATGCAACAAATGCGTGGCAGAGTGATTACTCATAATGGCATTGCGTTTTGCTACATCTACATGTGCATTAAATTTCCCATGGAGATTTGCAGGTAATTTATCGGCAAAATGCACAATTACGCCATGTTCTTTTTTGGTATCTGTAATGTAAATAGTTTCATTTTCATTTTGAATGTAACCTGTATCACCAACCTGTCCGCCGCTTTCTGCATAAAATGGGGTAATGCTAAAAATCAACTGATATGACTTTTTACCTTTTGTTGCCACTTCACGGTATTTGGTAATGTATACGCGAGCTTCTGTATGGTCGTAGCCTACAAATTCTTCTTCATCGTCTTCTATCAATTCAATCCAGTCGCTGGCTTCAATATTTGCAGCAGCTCGCGAACGTTCTTTTTGCAGTTTCAGGTTTTCTTCATAGCCTTTCATGTCTACTTCCAAACCTTGTTCACGTGCCATGAGTTGCGTTAAATCTATAGGAAAACCAAATGTATCAAACAGCTCAAAAGCGGTAGCGCCATCAATTTCTTTCTTTCCGTTTTTAGTTGTGTAATCGTTGAATTTGTTGATTCCAATTTCTAAAGTTCTTAAAAATGCAGTTTCTTCTTCATAAACAACTTTTTTAATAAGGTCTTTCTGTGCAGAAAGCTCTGGAAATACTTGCCCCATTTGGCTCGACAAAGTATCGACCATGGAATATAAAAACGGCGCTTTTATGTTTAAAAAAGTATAACCATAACGCACAGCCCTGCGCAAAATTCTTCTGATTACATAACCAGCTTTGTTGTTTGTGGGCAATTGTCCATCGGCAATGGCAAAAGCAATGGTGCGAATGTGGTCAGACATTACGCGCATAGCAATATCTGTTTTTTCATTTTCGCGGTACTTTTTACCAGTATGCGATTCGATAAACTGAATCAATGGTTGAAAAACATCTGTATCGTAATTGCTTTGCTTGCCTTGTAAAACCACGCATAGGCGCTCAAAGCCCATTCCTGTATCTACGTGTTGCGCTGGTAATTTTTCTAAGGAACCATCTGCTTTTCGGTTAAATTCCATGAACACGTTGTTCCAGATTTCAATTACCTGCGGATGACTTTCGTTTACCAAAGTTTTTCCGT
This sequence comes from Bacteroidota bacterium, assembly GCA_027490225.1. Taxonomy (GTDB): domain Bacteria; phylum Bacteroidota; class Bacteroidia; order M30B66; family M30B66; genus JAIXYK01. The sequence goes on from JAIXYK010000049.1 coordinate 102,314, forward strand.
CAACTTTAGCCCTGTCTTCATCAGAACGTGTGTCAACGTGAATTTCCGAACATGGTCCACAAGGTCCGGTATCGCCCATTTCCCAGAAATTATCTTTTTTATTTCCGTTGATGATGCGGTCTTTGTCAATTAATTGGCTCCAGGTATCGTAAGCTTCCTGGTCGAATGCCAGGTTTTCTGATTTATCGCCTTCGAAAACAGTAACGTATAATCTGGATTTGTCTATTCCATAAACTTCCGTAAGCAGTTCCCAAGCCCAGTTGATGGCATCTTTCTTAAAATAATCGCCAAAGCTCCAGTTGCCCAACATTTCGAACATGGTATGGTGGTAAGTATCCACACCAACTTCTTCTAAATCGTTATGTTTACCCGAAACGCGCAAGCATTTTTGGGTATCTGCAATGCGTGGATATTTAATCGGCGAGTTTCCTAAAAACAAATCCTTAAATTGATTCATTCCCGCATTGGTAAACATCAAAGTTGGGTCGTTTTTAATGACCATTGGCGCAGACGGAACAATTTGATGTCCTTTTTGAGCAAAAAAATCAAGAAATGTTTGTCTGATTTGAGAAGCGTTCATGCGATTTTAAGAAAATTTAAGAATTCGAAATAAAGCGCGAAGGTAACAAAATCAATACATCCAACAAAAATGTAATCATGTTACGCGCTGAAAGCGTGATACGAAGCCCGAAGCAGCCTACTTTTGCAGCCGAAATCAAAGCAGTATCTTTTGGCTAAAGTAAAATATCAGTTCAACACTAAGTCTCTTTCTTATGAGCGCATTAAAATGGGCACAAAAGATAAGCTGTTGCAATTTTTATCTTTTGCTGGTACTGGGCTGGTTTTCGCTGCAATTGGAGTAGTTATAGCATACAACACGATTGATTCTCCACAAGAAAAAAAGTTAGAACGCGAACTCGACCAAATGCGTTTAGAATATGATGTGGTGAACCAACGTTTGAAGCAAATTAGTTTGGTATTAAATGATTTACAAGACCGCGATAATAACATTTATCGGGTAGTTTTTGAAGCTGACCCAATTCCTGATGAAGTTCGGAAAGCAGGTTTTGGAGGAGTAAACCGATATGAAAAATATAAAGGCTTAGACAACAGCGATCTGGTTACTGAAACAGTGCGTCGTTCTGATATTTTGGCCAAGCAATTGGTCATTCAAAGCAAATCTTACGATGAGATTTTTGCCATGATACGCAACAAAGCTGCCATGCTATCTTGTATACCAGCCATTCAGCCGGTAAATAACAAAGATTTAAAGCGCATGGCTTCCGGATTTGGTTACCGTACCGACCCTATTTACAAAACCACCAAGTTTCATGCAGGAATGGATTTCGCTTCTCCTACAGGAACCGAGATTTACGCAACAGGCGATGGTGTGATAGCACGTGCCGATGCGGATGCTTCGGGTTATGGAAATCACGTGCGCATCAACCATGGCTATGGCTACATGACTTTGTATGGACACATGAGTAAAATAAATGTGCGACCAGGACAAAAAGTAAAACGTGGCGATGTGATTGGTTTTGTTGGTAATACTGGTAAATCTGTAGGGCCGCATTTACATTACGAAGTACATAAAAATGGCGAACCGATTAATCCTGTAAACTTCTATTACAGCGACTTATCTGCTGAAGAATACAGCAAAATGATAGAATTATCAGGCACAGAAAATCAATCGTTCGATTAAAGTCCTTTTACCAGTTATTAGTCAAAACCTGCCATTTACTCATTTTCTGTAAATAGGAATTTCAATAGCTACAACTTGCGGCATTAAATCAAATGTATGCAAGGTAAATTCTACACATTTTTAGTTTTATTGATTACAAATTTTGTTCAGGCACAAGCTCCCGATACAGCTTGGACAAAGTGTTTTGGGGGAGCTTCTTATGAATCGGCAAAAGCGGTAAAACCTACTGCTGACGGTGGATTTATCGTAATTGGTTCTACAAGTTCTTTTGATGGAGACATTGAAGGAATTCATGGAGGAACAGATGTTTGGGTATTGAAACTAGATGAAGATGGTGAAATAGAATGGCAAAAATGTTTAGGTGGAAATGCCACAGACGAAGGGTATGATATTGTTCAATTGGCTGATGAAAGTTATGTTCTTGTTGGAAATTCTAATTCAAATGATGGTGACGTTTCTGGTGTACACGAGGTTTTTCAGGATGGTTGGATAGTAAAACTTTCTGCTGATGGAGAATTGGTTTGGCAAACTGCTATTGGTGGAAATTATATTGAATATTTTTATGGAATAGCATTTTCATTAAATAGTTTCATAGTAGTTGGTCATTCTTTTTCTACGGATGAATTTATTTCAGGGAGCCATGGTGGAGGTGATGTGTTTGTTGCAGTTGTTGGTCTTTCTGGAGAATTGATTAATTATTATCTCATAGGTGGTTCTCAAGGAGATGTTGGGTATGCGATTACTGCAACGAATGACCAAGGATTCATCATTGCTGGTCAAACGGGCTCCAGTGATGGCGATATTCCCTCATTTATCGGAGAATCAGATATTTTATTGGTAAAACTCGATTATACTGGCCAATTACAATGGACCAAGACTTTGGGCGGAACGGGAATGGACCGTGCGCGTAGCATTATTAAAACGCAAGATGGTGGATATTTGATGTTGGGAGAAACAGCTTCAAACGATGTGGATGTGAGCGGTAACCAAGGTTTGTACGACTGTTGGATTGTGAAATTGAGTCAATTAGGAGTCATAGAATGGAAACAATGTTATGGTGGATTAAGTTATGATGGTTGCTTCGCTGCGATTCAATTGTCTGATGGTTCTTATGTTACAGCAAATGAGATTTATTCACCTGAAGTTCCTGGTTTCAGAACACCGCATGGAGGAACCGATTGTGTTTTAAAAGCATTCTCTAGCACAGGAGTGCCAACTTGGGAGAATTGGTATGGAGGAAGCGGATTAGAACGTCCATACTGCATCAAAGCAATGAACGATTCTTCGTGGATAATGGTAGGTGAAACAAATTCCTTAAACGGTGATGTAATTGGAAATCATGGAAACGATGATTTTTGGGTGGTGAAGTTTGGAAATGCGGAATCGCCAACTCAAATTTCTAATATTGAAAATGATAATATCACCTTGTTTCCGCAGCCTGCAAATGATTCGTTTACAATTGCAACTGGCAGTTTAACGGAAAAATGTACGTATCAAATTTATAATATTAGTGGTGAATTATTAGAAAAGGGAAATATTGCCTCTGATATTTCCATCAACACTTCTTTATTAAAACAAGGAATATATTTCTTGCAAATTTCTGGTCAACAAACCAGTTTCAACAAAGCTTTTACTGTAATTCATTAAGAAAAACAACAACACCTAATCATGAAAGAACAATTACAATTTTTACTGGCATTTTTTGCATTTTTAAATATTGGCAATGCGCAACAGTTAGAACCATCTTTTGGAAATAATGGAATAGCCATCACTTCCTTCGATTTTTCTTCTATTTATTTATACGATATGGAAGTTTTACCCAATGGAAAATTTGTTTCTATAGGTTACAAAGACCAAGCAATCAATGCTTTTTATTTAACACAACAATTACCAAATGGCGATTTAGATACTTCTTTTAATCATTCTGGCATTAAGCAATTTGGTTTTGGGAATAGTTATGAATTTGCAGTTGACATTGATTTGGATGCAAATGGAAATTTCCTAATTGCTGGAACTTCTAATGGGAGTTATGCTTTAGCAAGAATGCTACCTTCAGGTATTTTCGATTCAACCTTTGCCAATAATGGAATAGCTCGTGTTTCTTTTGGTGAAGGTTTTGGCTCTAATATCAGGAAAATAAAACAACAGGCTGATGGGAAAATTATAGCTATTGGAGAAGCATATAGTGGAAGTAATTTCGATTTTGCTGCAGCACGATTCAATATCAACGGCACACTTGACAGCACTTTTGGTACAGATGGTAAAGCTATTTTTGATTTTAGTAGCAACAATGACTTTGGAAATGATTTGGTGATAGAAGCAGATGGCAAAATTACGATTGCTGGCAGGGCGCTTAACAGCGATGGAACCTCAAAATTTGCTTTACTAAGACTTAACAGTAATGGTACTTTGGACAATTCATTTGGAAACAATGGAAAAACAATTAGCTCCATTAATGCGCAATACGAGGAAGTTTTTAATAATATCTTGAAACTTAGTGATGGAAGCTACATTGCAAGTGGGCATTTCGGTGGCGATTTTACAGTTTTCAAATACACTCCAAATGGTGTAAGCGACAATAGTTTTGGAACTTCGGGTCATGTTACTACAGATTTTGGAGATTACCAAGACGATGCATTAGCCCTTGCAATTGATAATCAAGGGAAAATTTTGCTTGCAGGTTATGCCAGCGATACTTTGATTGACGATTTTTTTCAAGCGGCAATTGTAAGGTATAATAGCAATGGTACTTTAGACAATACTTTTGATGAAGATGGAAAATTTGCGATTTTGCTTGGCTCTTATTCTTCTCAATTCAGGTCCATTCATTTGGTTGAAAATGGAGATATTCTTTTAGGAGGAACAAGGTCAGAAAACCAAACTGGTGGAGGATTTATTAGCAACTTTGTACATGTTAAACTCAATTCCAACAGTACTACCAATTTAGAAGATCAAACGAATAAATTTGGCTCTTTTCTTTTGTACCCAAATCCTGCTCAGCAGTTTATTAAAGTTGCACAACAAAACAACATTCAAAATTGTACATTAAAAATTCAAGATATTTCTGGTAAGTTTATTTACCAAAGTACATTTCATTCCCCAGAAATAGCAATTGACTTGAGTGATTTTGAGATTGGTATTTATTTCATTTCTATTGGCAATCAAAATCATATTTCAACATATAAATTTATCAAACAATAGTCTTACTTTGTTGCGCTACAGAAATTTTTACTTTTAAAGAAATGGGCTTTCCAATTCGTATGTTACATTTAGGATGGAAAGTATTTATGTTGCTACTTTTAATTGTTTATCCAACAAAAGCTCAGCAATTTTCAAAAACACTTTATAATTATTCACAAAGAGATGGCTTACCATCAGATGCAATTATACAAACAGTAAAAGATGGGTCTGGATTTACTTGGGTGCTCACTACCAATGGTTTAGCACGTTTTGATGGAAATAGATTTGAATCGTTAAGGTACAATTCACAATTGCCCAATTCAGTTCCTTCAGGTGGTGTAAAATCTTTAGAAATCGATAGTGAAAATCGCTTATGGTTAATTCAAGGAAATAGTGTGAGCCGAGCATCTAAAGATGGTTTGTCGTTTCAACATTTTCCATTTCCAGCTGACTTTCCAATACAACAAATAAATGAAGGTCTGTTTCTAACCAATAACAATGAAGTTTGGATTGGAGCAATGGGAGATTTTGTTGTGTTGAATTTGAAAACAAAAGAATACAGATTGAGTGGATGGAGAACGTTTTATAATACCAGTATTAATAAATTTAGCAACATCATTTCAGGCATTTCAATTATCCAAAAATCCAAAAATGAAATCTGGGTTTTAGCAACAAATGGGCTGTTTAGTTATAATTTGAAATCTCAGCAATTTCAATATTATCCATGTGATTTGGTTTCTACTTTTCAGGGAATAAAATTGTATCAATTTGATGGTGTGAATTTATGGTTTGGTAGCTATAACAATGGAATTATAAGTTATGATTGCATAAAAAATAATTGGCGTTCTTACTTACTTCCAGCAGATTTTCTAGATGCGCAAAAATTGCAATCAGTTTATGCTTTAACACCAATTTCTAAATCTGCTTTTATTGCAATTTCGAGAAAAGACTTGTTACTTTTTGATATTCCGACTGGAACCTTTTATGCCATTCCATTGAACGATGCAAAAGGAAAAAAACTAGCATTTGAACTAAGCTCCTTAACTTTTGAAAAGCAATCGAAAAGACTTTGGTTAAGTACCATTTCCGGACTTTACAGAAGTTTAGACGCGCCATTATTTACATTTAATAAATTGAATGAAGAACCGAATGATAAGTTTTTTAACTTGTTTTTTGAAGCCAATGAAAACGAAGGATACATAGCAGGTTCGGTTTACACAGATGAGCTATTTCAGGTAAAATCAAATAATTTATCACCAATAAATCTTGACAAGCTTCCAATTGATTTTGTTTCATCTATGAAAAAAGATAAACAAGGCAGAATTTGGGTTTGTATGCGAAATGAGGTGTTGGTACGAGATGAAAAAACCATAAAATGGAAGAAATTAGATTTACCACCATCGCCTGTTAATAGTAAAAATCGAGTTTTTTGGGAAGTTGCATTTGCTTCAAACGGGAAGGCTTATTTGTGCAGTTGGACGGATGGAATTTTAGAGATAAATGCGGATTTAAGTTTTCATCGTTTTTTGCCTTTACATGCTGGAAAGGGAGATGCTAGATTCTTGGGAATATTTATCCATGAAAATACATTATGGATTTCAACAGAAACAAATGGTGTATGTGAATTTAACTTAAGCACCCAAAAAGAAAATTGGATAAGGGCACAATTAAAAGATGCTATCGCTTTGCCAGGCTATCCAATAAATGATATGCAACTCGATAGCAACGGGAAAATCTGGTTTTGCACAGCGTCCAATGGATTGGCTTGTTACAATCCTATTTCCAATAAAATGCAGCAATACGGAGCGCAACAAGGCTTAAAATCAGACATTACTTATTGGTGCGCACAAGATGGTTCCGGTAATTTATGGGTGGCAGGTCCGGGAATGATTCATCTTTACGATAGCAATACCGATAAATTTATTGCTTACGGTGAAGAACAAGGCTGGCCAAATCAGGAAATGTTTAAGCCCGCAAGAATGAAGAATGGTGAACTTTTCTTTGGAACTAAAAACGGATATTATACACTATTAAATAGTCCATTTCATCAAAAAACTATAGCTCCCAAACTCTATATCCATCAAGTATTTCAGGGCGATAGTTTATTTTCAAATACCCTAAAAATTAAACTTCAATATCCGAGCAATAACATTAGCATTTCTTATGGAGCAATAGATTATACAGTTCCAAACAGATTGCGTTTTCAATACAGTATTTCCCCTGATACATTATGGAAAGAAACAACGGGCAACTTATTGAGTTTTGCTGAATTAAAACCAGGGAATTATACCATAAAACTTCGTGCTTCTAATGGAAATGAAAATTGGAGCAATCCTGTGGTGTATTCTTTTGAAGTGCTTGCTCCTTTTTGGGAAAAAGCATGGTTTATTGTTTTAATTATATCGATTGTGGCGTTTATTATTTTGTTGATTGTAAGAAATAAACTGCATGCCGAAAAAGCCAAAGCTCAGCTAAAACAGCGCATTGCGGAAACTGAAATGGCTGCATTAAGAGCACAAATGAGTCCTCATTTTATTTTTAATTGTCTAAATTCCATTGATAATTTAATTCAGCAAAATGATACCCAAAATGCCGCTAAATACCTTCAGAGATTTGCCAAAATGATTCGGGATGTTTTAGAACATTCGCGGTCAAAAGAAATTCCATTTCGAAAAGATTGGGAAACTTTAAAAATCTACCTTGAATTAGAACAACTGCGTCAGGACGGAAAAATCAATTTACGCTTTGAAGCGTCTCAGGAATTGATAAGCGGCGATTACAGAGTTCCTCCATTGCTAATTCAGCCATACATTGAAAATGCCCTTCATCACGGTTTATTACATAAAATTGAAGGTGAAAAACGATTGTTTGTATCTGCTTATTTGTCGAACGAAATGCTGGTTTACTGGATCGAAGATAATGGCATTGGAAGGGAAGCTGCTGGTAAAATAAAAGCTAGTCAATTTAAATCAAGACCCTCTCTTGGTATGCAACTTAGCGCGCAACGAATTACACTTTACGATGCTTTGCAAGGAAAAGGTACTATAGAAATTATAGATTTGAAATCAGAAACTGGTGCTGCGTGCGGAACTAAAGTAATCGTTAACCTTCAAACTTAAATTATGCTTAAAGCAATTATTATTGACGATGAAAGGCACAGCAGAGAAGCTTTGTATAAAAAACTTAGTATGCATTGCGAGAATATTGTGGTTTTGAAAATGTGTTCTGATGCGAAAGAAGGTAATGATGCAATTAGAAAATACGAACCTGATGTAGTTTTTCTTGATATTGAAATGCCACTAGTAAATGGATTTGGAATGCTTGAACAATTAAAAGATTGTAATTTTCAAGTGATATTTACAACAGCTTATGACCATTACGCGATACAAGCTATAAGATTTAGCGCGATAGATTATTTGGTGAAACCTATAGATGTTGATGAATTAAAAGCAGCAGTTGTAAAGTTAAAACCCAAAATTGATATAGAAGAGAATGCTGCAAGATTTGAGAATTTGTTACTTAATTTAAAGCCAGCAACACAGCTAAAATCCTTAGCCATAACAACTGCTAACGGGCTTATTTTTTTGAATTTACAAGATATCTTGTATTTGGAAGCAAGTGGAAATTATACTTTTATATATGCAACCACACAAAAAATCCTTTCTTCAAAAACCCTTCGTGAATTTGAAGATATTCTACCCGAAAATGATTTTTTTAGGGTGCACCATTCTTACTTAATTCAACTAACTTATTTAAGTGAATACAGAAAAGGAGAAGGCGGTGAAGTGGTGATGCGAAATGGCTCAATTATTCCTGTTGCCAGAAGAAGGAAAGATGAATTACTCGAAGCAGTGAAGAGGTTTTCAGCAAAAGTATAAAGCCATTTTAATAAGGTTTTGAACGGAAAAAATTTATGGTTTAAACAATATTGATTTATTTTATGTTAATTCGCAAAAACCATCAATTTTTAATCATGAAAAAAGCCATCACTTTTATTCTCTTTTTGTTTAGTTTTTCTGGAATTTATGCCCAAGTGGCATCCACAACCTACGGTATAGTTAGGAAAAATTACTACAGCACCGTTTACTCTCCAATAGATTCCACCATTCTTTATGAGCAATTTGATTCGTCAAGCATTGGCATAGGAACGGTAAATCCAGCAACAGGTTATGTAACATCTATCGGTGGTGAAAATTACAATGAATCTATCAACCTAACAGGCGCTGCTTTAAATCCTTACGACAGTACTTACATTTTTATTGGCGCTTCTGATATGTTAACTTTAAGCTTAACATCTGGAGAAGTAATAAATCGTGTTGCACTCAATAATCCAGTTGAAGCCAGCTATTTCGATAATTTCAGATTTAACAATTCTGATAGCACCATGTATGGTTTGGCTAGAAGAAATGGTGTTAACCCAATTACAGGACAGTTTTTTGGAGAAGTTTTATTAGCAAAGGCGAATACAAATACTGGTTTGATTACTGAAATTTCACAAAATTCTGTAGCTCAAGGATACGCTTTGGCTGGTAGCGCAATTGACCCATATCAGATGGTGTATTACTTTTCTACTGGTTCAAATTTAATTGGATTGGATATTTACAATGGTGAAGTTTATTCAAATCCAGAAATTGTAAATCCTGACGGAATTGCTTTTGACAATTTTGCATACAGCTGTGCCGATACTACTATTTATGGACTTGTTCGCAAAAATTATTTCTCTTACGTATATGACCCAACATTTCCACTTGACAGTTTTCAGGTATTAGATTCTGCGACAGTGCGATTAGGAAAGATAAACCCAAATACAGGTGTTGTAACCATAATTTCACCATATGCAGTGATAGGTGGAGGATATTCCTTGAATGCAGGTGCTACTATTGACCCAGAAACAATGACCTATTACTTCAACAATGGTGATAATTTAATTGGTGTTGATGTAAATACGGGTTTAACAGTATCTAACACTCCACTCACTTTCGAAAATGGAATGTATTTCGATTTGATGCGTAACTTCCAAAACTGCAAAACTGCTTTTGCAAAACGTTTGAGCTCGCCTCTTTCCATTAAAAATGAAGTTGAAAATAAACTTCAACTATATCCTAATCCTGCAAATAATTTGGTGAGAATTACTTCCGACCAAACATTGAATTCAGTATTAATTACTGATATTTCAGGAAAAGTTGTAGCTAATTTAAATGGAAATGGACAGAATATTTTAGATATTCCAGTTTCGAATTACAGCAATGGAATTTATTTTATTACTGTAAATGGCACTTCAAATTCTAAATTCGTAGTGCAACACTAATTGAATTCACAAATCACACCCTAATAAATTTCCCCTTTTTACCCCCCTGGAAAATGAAATAAATGCCGCTTTTTAAAAAAGCAGTGTTTATTTCATTTTTTTCGTTTTTGCCCACATAAACAATTTGTCCTGTTGTATTTGTAATGATGATTGTTTCTGCTTCGCCATTTGAAATTGTCAAAGAGTTTGAAACCGGATTTGGGAATATTTCAAGATTAGTTTCTTCATTTGGATGCATTTCGATTTCCAGGGCAGCATCAAATAACTCCTGAAAATTATTAGCATATTCGCCAGTTGTTGCATTGCAATTTTCGGCATTGTCCCAATTGACAGACCAGGTCATCATGCCCCCTAAATCTGGATATCCGCTTGTATTTTGCAATATGTAGTTTCCAGGTTGAACGCCATTTCCGCGTAAATAATCAATGGCAGCTGCTACTATTTCGGGACTGGTAAATCCGCCCCCAGCCGCACTTGGGCAAGCTGGTAAGCCAACTACAATTTTATTGGCTGGAAATCCGCTAAACTGTCCGCCAGCTGTATTGAAACCCTGTATTACAGCTTCTGTGAGTGCCACAATAAAATCTGCGGTACCTTGTGTATAAATGTTCCCATCAATACCATAAACAGTTCCGCTGTTGTAAAGCTGCACATGCAAATAATTAATGTCATTTCTCAAAGCATTTAAAAGTGGTAAATATCCACCCCAAATTCCTCCGTAAGCAGACATTCCTCCTTGAACATAGGCTGTTTCTGGAGCAAAAGTGAGCATCATAGTTTGGTTATAAACTGTAGCATAATGAGCTTTAATCTCTTGAATGGCTTCAATTAAATTTGTGCAATCTGTTGATGTTGGATTTTGAATAGTACCGCTGGCAAGAATCGTATTTCCATGTTCTATGTCAATATCAATTCCATCGAATGGATAAGTCTCTAAGAGAAGATTCATTGAATTTATAAACGCATTTTTGCTTGCAACATCGGGCAAAGAAATACTTGTATTTGCACCTCCAATACTCAGTACCACTTTCCTTCCTTGATTTTTTAAAGTCTGAATTTGGGCGATAAATTCGTTTTGTGTAGCACCTTCTGGTACAAACTGCATGTTCATATCAGATGGGGATGTTGGCACTGCAAATGAAACACAAACCACATTATACCTTGTATCAGTAAGGTCTAAAGAAATATAAGGAGCATTTGCATCATTCCAGTTTTGCCAGTAACCTATCAACATGGGGTTTTGAGCAAACGTTGCAAATCCACAAAGCAAGAAACTGAGTAATAATTTAATTTTTGAAAACATGTTTAATTGCAAATAAAAATCAAACGTAGAATAATCATTTCAAGTTTTCGTGCAAGAATCTAAGTTTATCTGTCATTTAAATATGTAAAAAGCGGTCAACGTTTTTTAGGCATAGACAAACGGCAACTTAGAAAAATGAATTGACCTATTTACAAACTAAAGATTCATGTTTTATAAGTTTTTAATTGTGAAATGGAATGCCGCGTTAGGGATGGAGCGCAACCACCTTGTGGGCGCGACAGCCCGGCCCCGATGTGCGCTGGCCTTGTGCACTGCAATCGGGGAAACGCCCAAATCACTTTATTTCTCCAGTAACTTAAAGTTTTAATTAAATGGCAAATTGGGCTAAATTTGCGCTTCTAAATATTCTTCTTTGCCTTTTCATCCATTCGAATCCGATTTGCCTGTTGTTGATATTATCGACAAGGTTAAAGTTCAGCTACAACATCAATCAACACTTATCATTTGTGCGCCACCCGGAGCTGGAAAAAGCACTTTATTGCCGCTTACATTGCTGGAAGAACCTTGGCTGGAAGGAAAGAAAATTTTAATGCTGGAACCAAG
>JAIXYK010000021.1 GCA_027490225.1 Bacteroidota bacterium
ATAGCTTTAATTTTAGGCAGTTCTGTAGATATTACTTCGGCCTTTAGGTCATTAATTCTTTGATTATATACTTGCAATGTTTCTGTTAAAACTTGATTGCAATCTATTTCTACAAAATCTTCTTCAGTAGCTCCCACCCTTGAATACGTTAATAAATCTTGAATGAGTCTTTTCATTCTATTAGCACCATCAATTGCAAAATTTATGTATAAGTCTGATTTCTCGGTTTTTGTAGTTTCATTTTCGGTTAATAAAAGTTTCATAAAACTCGAAATCATGCGCAAAGGCTCTTGCAAATCGTGTGAAACAATGTATGCAAACTGTTCAAGTTCTTTGTTTAAGTCTTGTAATTGTCTGGCCCTATGTTGTAAGGCGTTGTTTAAATGCTCAAGTGTTATCTCACTTTCTTTTAATAAAGTAATATCCTGCATGCTCCCAACCATTTTAATCAATTGATTATTTTCATCATAAATTAAAATACCTCTGTCGAGAATATTTCTGTAGTTACCATCAAACGCTCTAAACTTATATTCACTAACAAGCTTAGTATCCAAATTCATTTTAGCCGAATTAAAATTACCTTTCACCCTATTTTCATCTGCAGGATGCAAAAAAGAAGACCAGTAAGAATAATCTGAAGTTAAATCAGTTAAATGATGACCAAAAACTTTTGAAAAACTTTCATTCCATTGAATGATATTGCTTTCAATATCCCATTCGTAAATTACATCGTTTGTAGCTTTAGACAATAAAATATATCTATCATTGCTTACTTTTAATTTCTTTTCATATTCTTTCTTTTGTGTAATATCCTTTGCCGCGCAATAAACTATTGCTTCATCTGAATCTAATGATAGTGACCATTCTAAAGAAATTACTTTGTCTAAATGAGCCGGATTTTTAAACTCACATTCAAATCTTACTAATTTAGTTATTTTTAATTCGATTAATTTATCATTAATAAAATCATACATTTCTTCATCAACGAAAGAAACAAATGACTTTCCAAACAAGTCATTGCTACTAATTTTAAATTGATTACAAAATGTATTATTTGCATTTATAAATTTTCCAGAAATATCAATAATACAGAGAAAGTCAGGGGATAAGTTAAATATCTGATACAGCTCATTTTTTTGTTTTATATATTGAATATTTAATGCGATTTTACTAGTTACTAATTTAATTAATTGAAAAACTGAATGGAAATTTAACAGGCTTTGCTTTGAAAAAAATGTAAAATGTGCCACTAATTTATCATCCCAATATATTGGAAGAGAAATACCTTCTTTTAATCCAGCTTTTTGTGCCCAATTTTTCCTTGGAAAATTATCTTCAAAAAAAAGATTGGTTACTTTCCTTGAAATTTCATTTCCTTTTCTGGTAATTAAAACATCATCTTCATTCAAATTTAGTTGTAAAGTAGATGTTATTGAATAAAATTCTTTAAACTGCGGTTCATCAGGATAGCTATGTGCAAATAAACTGCTCTTAGAGAATGACTTATCAGGTAGCCAAACTTCAACACAATCATATGCTGTAGCTTCACTTAAAAGTTTAGCCACAGCATTCATATTCTTGGAAAAACTGTTATTCTTAGCGAGAATAGTGTTGATTTCTGTAGACAATCGCTCAGAAGTCATTAAAATCTCAATTGAAGTTGTTTCTTTTCCATGATAATAAACTCCAGCAATTTTACCGTCAACAAAAAAAGGAAAAGTGGAAACTAAATAATTCAATTGGCAGCCTGTTTTTGTTTCCAGCGTTACGTTATAGTTTTGATGAATTCCTTCTCGGGTAGAATAAAAGTAGTCTATAGCAAGATCTCTAAAAGTTTGCTTATGAACATTTAGTATACCAACAGAAAATAATTCATGGGCTTCATATTCAAGCGCTCTTAATAAAATACTATTTGCAAATAACAATTTACCTTTAAAATCAACAAAACAAATAGGATCTAACCCATCTTCAATTTTTAGTTTAACGTTGTTTAAAGTATTTTCAACTGAAATTAATTCATAATTAAAACCAGCATCAGTATTATAGTCATTTTGTTTCCAAATATTAAATTGAATATTATTTTCAATAAATGTTTGAATATCAAAATTGATCCACATTTTTTCATTGGGATCGAGTCCAACAAATAAGTCGAATTGCTTGGCTGATTCTCCTTTAACTAATAAATCTTCTAATTTGGTTTTTATTCTTTCATTTTGAATATTGAGGATATCAAAAACATCTTTCCCATTTGTTTCAAGTGCATCTTTTCTAAAAAAAACTCCAAATGCTTTATTGCAATAATTAATTTGTGCTAAATCCTTTTTCTCTATTGAAAATGAAGTAATAAAAACTACTTCATGCGATGCATCAGCCAGCATTTTAAACATTTGAAAAATAGCAGAATTCTCAATCATTCTCTTCTGTTTTAGGTTTAGTTCCAAATATACCTTCGAGCAAGGAATTTACGATGGACAATATAATACTAAAAAGTAAGGCATACCAAAAATTATCTATTCTAAATCCATCTAAAATATAATCAGCAATTTGAATAATAATAGCATTTAGGACAAACAAAAAGAGGCCAAAAGATAAAAGTGTTATTGGAATGGTAAGTATTAATAGAATAGGTTTTAAAAAAGCATTTAAAAAAGTAAGCACTAAAGCTACCATAAATGCAGCTGAGAAGCCTATTAAATGGACACCTGGAATTAAATAAGCAACGATAATAATTGAAAACGCTGAAATTAAAATCCGGAAAAAGAAATTTTTCATCTGAAATTTTTCTTCGAAAATAGCATTTTTCCTACTTTTACCAGCAATGAAATTAATTACCATCATTGGGGCCAGACCTCAAATAATAAAAGCTGCAGCACTTAGCAGAGCTATCAAAGAGTCTCAACACTCAATAAATGAGATAATTGTGCACACTGGACAACATTACGACCCTAATATGTCTGATGTTTTTTTTAAAGAAATGGGCATTCCCCAACCCAATTTTAACCTTGCAGTAGGTTCTGGAAGTCATGGAAAACAAACAGCAAACATGATTTCTGGAATAGAAAATTTGCTTGAATCTGAAAAACCAGACTGGTTGGTGGTCTATGGCGATACGAATTCTACGTTGGCTGGAGCAATTGCAGCTTCAAAAATTCATGTTCCGATTGCACATATAGAAGCTGGTTTAAGGTCTTTTAATAAATCAATGCCGGAAGAGGTAAACAGAATTTTGTGCGATCATGTTTCTACTTTACTTTTCTCACCTACTCCTACTGGGTATAATAATCTTTTGAAAGAAGGTTTTAAAGAAAACAAAGCACCTTTTACTGCTGATAATCCTGGTATTTTTCAATGTGGTGATTTGATGTATGACAATAGTTTGTATTTTGCAGATATTGCAGATAATCAAACTGATATTTCGGATAGATTGAAACTGGATGAGGCGCCTTTCATATTGGCTACAATTCATAGAAACAATAATACAGACGATGAAACTAGGATTAATCAACTGTTTGAATCATTGTCAAAAATAGCAATAGAAAATAAAATACGAATTATTTTGCCAGTGCATCCTCGCACCCAAAAAATGATTGACCAATTGCTAAATACTAAAAATAAAGAACATTTAAAAAATAATGTCATTGAAATAATTCCACCTGCTTCATTTTTTGAAATGATAGTTTTAGAAAAAAAATCGATGATGGTAATTACTGATTCGGGAGGCGTTCAAAAAGAAGCATATTTCTTTAAAAAACCATGTATAATTCTAAGGCCAGAAACCGAATGGGTTGAATTGGTTGAAAATGGTGCCGCGAAAATTTGCGATGCTAACCCTGATAAAATAAATGACGCATTTAATTATTATTTTAAAAATAAAAGTGAGCTTAAATTCTTGCCTATTTTTGGAGATGGTTATGCTGCACAATTTATTTTAGAAACGCTTTGGAAAAATAAAAAATAACCTGAATGGTATTAATTTACACGCATAAAATAACATCCAGGAGCAAATATACTTTTAAACTATATTTTAAAGAGATTATTGGAATTGATTTCGAATTAACAACAGACTTAGATATATTTAAAAAGTTTGTTGGCATAAAAATTAATTATAGCAAATATAAAGTTGAAGACGAGATCTTTTTTTATGCTACTGATTTACTATTTGAAACAGGAATTATTGTTCAGGAACCAGATTTTTTATTCTGGAATAATACAAAAGTATTTTATCCAACTTTAAAAAATTCCGCTTTCCCATTTGATCCATTTGCTGCAGGCTTTTTTCTTGCAAGCAGATATGAAGAATATTTACCTCATATCAAAGACGAACATGGCCGTTTTGATGCCTCCCAGAGTTTAGCTTACGTGCATGGATTCTTAGAACGTCCAGTTATTAACGAATGGGCTAAGGAGATAAAAAAATTATTAACAGATAAATACGGTGATTTAAAAGCAAAAGAAAGAAAATATAAATTCATTCCTACAATAGATATTGACAATGCTTGGGCATACAAACATAAAGGCTTTATAAGAGTTGGCTCGGGAATATTAGCGGACTTTGTTAATTTCAATTTTAAGCGATTCACTGAAAGAATAAAAGTTCTATTCCGACTTATTCCTGACCCTTACGACACCTATCAATATCAAATTAATTTAATAGAAAAATACGATTTAAACTGTATTTTTTTCTTCCTTTTAGGCAACTATGCATTGTATGATAAAAACGTGCCCCATCAAAACAAATACATGCAGAGTTTAATTAAATTAGTAGAAGATTATGGAGAGGTTGGAATTCATCCATCATATGCATCAAATGAAGATGAAAAAAAACTGAAGAATGAAATTGCACGGTTAGGATTTATATTACACCAGGAAATTCATTACAGCAGGCAGCATTTTTTAAAAATGAATTTACCTGAAACATATCAGAGATTATTAGAATCTGATATTACAGACGATTATACGATGGGATATGCACAATTTATTGGTTTCAGAGCAAGTTTGGCAACACCATATTTTTTCTACGATTTGGATCTGGAAATTGAAACTCATTTAAAACTACATCCGTTTGCAGTGATGGATGGGACATTAAAAGATTATTTAAAGTTGGAGCCAGCTGAATGTATCGCTTTGATAAAGCCTTTAATTGAAAATGTAAAAAATGTAAATGGCGAATTTATTACTGTTTGGCATAATGAATCTTTTGCTGAAAATGAAAGATGGAAAGGATGGAGAAAAGTTTATGAGGATTTAATTAAATTATCTTTGAATTAATTATGAATGAATTACCCGTTTTAAGTTTTGTAAAACACGATGATATCAATCAGGTTTTATGGAACGAGAACATTTTAAAATCTATTAATGGAAATGTTTACGCCAACTTTTGGTATTTAGACGTTGTCACAAAGAATAAATGGGACGCGATAATTAGTGCGGACTATAAATGGTTAATGCCTCTGCCTTCGAAAAAAAAATTCGGTTTTAAGTATTTACCAACTCCTGTTTTTATTCAACAATTAGGAATATATGGTCCAGGGCCATTTACAGAAGAAATCTGCAATCATTTTCTAAAGCATTTAGAATCAAACTATGATTTAATTGAATTTCAGTTAAATTATGCAAATTCTTCAATAAATTCTTCAATTTATGAATTAACTGAAAGAAAGAATTTAATACTTGAAATTGCTCCTGAAAATGAAAATGTTAAATTAGAATATAGTGAGGGCATAAAAAGAAAAATTAATAAAGCAATAAAGGCTAATCTCAAAGTAAATACTGCATCCATAAGGTCTCTTATTAAGTTGTTTCAAGATTATAATGAATCAAATATTAAAGATTGGGATTTCAAAAATTACTCTATTTTAGAGGAGCTTTACCATATGAGTAGCTTGCGTAAAATAGGAATTTGCATTGGCGTGTATAACCCTGAAGGAATTTTGCTCAGTGCTGCTGTTATTCTAGAATATAAAAACACATCTACATTACTTTTTTCAGGAAATTCAGAAGAAGGAATAGAAAAAGGTGCTTTGACTTTTTTAATTAGTAATTATATTGAGCATGCACCTAAGCATATTTCCTATTTCGATTTTGAAGGCAGCGATAATGAAGGATTGTATCAGTTTTATTCAGGATTTGGAGCTAAAGAATTTAACTACTTACATTTGAAGAAAAATAACTTACCTTTCTACGTACGAATTTTTAAAAAATAATAAGCAATGGCAAACATTATAGGCAATAACAATTCATTAGTAAGTGTTTTTATTTCAGAACTCCGTGATATTGAAATTCAAAAAGACAGCATGAGGTTCAGAAGAAACTTAGAAAGGTTAGGAGAAATATTTGCCTATGAAATCAGTAAAACTTTAGAATATGAAGTAAAAGATGTGGTAACACCTTTAGGAATATCGCCAAGTAATGTAATCAAAGACCAACCTGTTATAGCTACAATTTTAAGGGCTGGATTGCCTCTTCATCAAGGTTTACTTAATTATTTTGATAGGTCCGAAAATGCCTTTATTTCTGCGTACAGAAAACATCATAAAGATTCAACATTCGAAATTAAAGTTGAATATTTAAGTAGTCCTTCGTTAGATGATAAAGTATTGATTTTGTGCGACCCAATGCTTGCAACTGGACAATCTATGTTACTGGCATACAAAGCACTATTAAAAATGGGAAAACCCAAACATGTACATATTATTGGATTGATAGGTTCTTTAGAAGGATTAAATTATGTTAAAAGTCATTTTCCTGAAAATACCACTTTCTGGCTTGGTGCAGTAGATGATGAGTTAACTGTAAAATCATATATTGTTCCTGGTTTGGGCGATGCGGGTGATTTGGCTTACGGCAAGAAAATTTAGTTTCTCTTGGAATCTATTTTAGTATCGGGAATTGGTGCTGTTTCTTCTTTGGGTTATTCCGTTGATGAAATATGGGCAAATCTTAAATTAAAAAAGTCTGGAATTCAGCCAATATCAAGGTTTGACACCAGTAATTTTAAAACTAAAATTGCAGCTGAAATTAAAGATTTTAAGCACAATGAAATTATCAATAAAAAAGATGTTCATAAGATGGACAGAATTTCATGGTATGCAATTGCTGCAGTTGATGAAGCTGTAAAACAATCAAGATTAAATTTTTCAAATGTATCGGCCGATAGAATCGGACTTTTTTGGTCGTCTGGAAATGGGGGAATTGAAAGCACCGAACAAGGAGCCAAACTTGCTGCAATTCCTAATAAATATCCAGTATTTCAGCAAATAAAAATATTAAATGACGCTCCAGTTGGATGGATTGCACAGTACTTTAAAATTAAAGGCGTAAACATGTCAATAACAGCAGCTTGCTCAAGTTCAATTGTAGCTTTGCAAACCGCTCAAGTATATATAAATGCAGGTTTGTGCGATTTTGCAATAGTTGGCGGTTCTGAAGCACCCATTACTCCTTCGGTAATAGCAGGATTCAATTCCATGGGTGCAC
>JAIXYK010000032.1 GCA_027490225.1 Bacteroidota bacterium
ACATGGCGTATAGCCACAAGATTTTATTGGTAAATCTTCTGCTTTTTGAATGGTGTCCCTAAAAATGTTGGTGATTGGAACTTCAGCAGTTGGAATCATATAGTACTGATCTTCCTGCATGTAATACATTTGGCCTTCCTTATCTGGCAATTGACCAGTTCCAAAACCAGAATCTGCATTTACCATTAACGGAGCCTGATATTCTGTGTAACCTGCTGCAGTGGCGCGTTCTAAAAAGAAATTGATTAACGCACGTTGTAACTTGGCTCCTTTTCCCTTGTAAAATGGAAAACCCGCCCCAGTTACTTTTACACCTAATTCAAAATCAATAATATCATACTTCTTCGCCAAATCCCAATGTGGTGTAGCGCCTTCATGCAAGACAGGAATAGTTCCATGTTCTTCTACCACTTCGTTTTCTTCAGGACCTCTTCCAAACGGAATGGGCGCAGCGGGAATATTTGGTAAAGTGTACAACACTTGTTTAATAGCTTCTTCAATTTCTGCAAGTTGCGTTTCTAATGCTTTGCTTTTATCCTTAATAGCAGCTGTTTCAGCCTTTAAATCATTTGCTTCTGCTGCTTTTCCAGACTTAAACAATTCTCCAATTTCTTTGGCCAAAATATTAGCGCGAGATAACAAAGCATCTAACTCTACCTGTGTTTTTCTTCTATTTTCATCTAATTGAATTACTTCTTCAATGCGGCTAGTAGCATCGAGGTTGTTTCTTTTTGCTAAACCCGCAATTGCATCGGCTTTATTATCTCTTAAAAATTGAACTTGCAACATAAATTATCAGAATTTGCCGCAAAGGTAATGTTCTCATTAAAAAATTAGACGGCAAATTTTTATTTTCTGTCGGAATCTATTTTCAAATGGCTACTTTTGCCCGCATTATGATAAACCAAGAACACGTAACATCTTTGGATGATCGCCTGGAAGCGTTAAGGAGGCATCTTTGACGTTGACCGTAAATTAACAGAACTAGAGTTCGAAGAAAGACAAACCACAGCCCCTGGATTTTGGGATGACCCTTCAGCCGCAGAAAAAAAGTTAAAATCTATTCGAGATATTAAAGTCTGGACGGATGCTTATCAAAAAGTATTTTCAGGAATAGAAGATTTGAAAGTATTGCTTGATTTTGCAAAAGAAGGCGGTGCAACAGAATCGGAATTAGATGAGCAATATGCGCTGGTTTCTGCGGATATGGAAGATTTGGAATTCCGTAACATGTTAAGTGGAAAAGAAGATAGCCTTAGTTGCGTGCTTACCATTAATTCTGGAGCAGGAGGTACCGAAAGTCAAGATTGGGCCAATATGTTGTTGCGCATGTACCGCATGTGGGCCGATAAGAATAAGTTTAAAGTTACCGATGTTGATATTCAAGATGGAGAAGTTGCTGGTATAAAATCGGCTACCATTCAGATTGATGGGGAATTTGCTTATGGTTATTTGAAAGGAGAAAGTGGCGTTCACCGCTTGGTGAGAATTTCACCCTTTGATAGCAATGCGCGCAGACATACCTCATTTTCATCTGTTTACGCCTATCCATTGATTGATGACACTATTGATATTCAAATCAATATGGGTGATATTGAATGGGACACATTTAGAGCTGGCGGCGCCGGAGGTCAGAATGTAAACAAGGTAGAAACAGCGGTACGTTTAACACACAAACCAACTGGAATCATTATTAAAAATCAGGAAAGTCGTTCTCAGCTGCAGAACAAAGACAAGGCTTTACAATTGTTGAAATCTCAGTTGTACGAAATGGAATTGCGCAAGCGACAAGAAAGCACCGCTGCTATTGAAGGTTCTAAGAAAAAGATAGAATGGGGTTCTCAAATCAGGAACTATGTTTTTCATCCTTATAAATTGGTAAAAGACCTACGTTCTGATTTAGAGACATCAGATGTTCAAGGAGTAATGGATGGGAATTTAGACCCATTTATCAAAGCCTACTTAATGGAATTCGGAGCCACGCACGGGTAAAGCATTATCGAAATATTCTTCTATCGAATGGGAATTTTTCTGTTGCGGTTATTTTAATTTTTGCAAAATCTTTATGGTTTGAGTTGATAAGCATGTTCTAATCTCCTTTGGTAACTGCTGAAGGAATTTGTTACAGGCAAAACTTATTCTCTTGAATAAAACTATCTCCAATTTTTTTCAAACTAACTTTATTTAATGCACCTTTACTTCAAATAATTCTGAGATATAAGATAGAAAGGGGTTAAGTTAAATCTTTGTCATTTCGAAAAAAATAAATTAAATGAAAGCAATTGTCCACACCAAATATGGCCCACCAGAAGTAGCGCAACTTAAAGAAGTTGAAAAGCCAAAACCAACAAAAAACGAGATTTTAATTAAAATTTATGCAACAACAGTAAATAGAACTGATTGTGGAATTAGAAGCGCAGAATATTTCATCTCCCGTTTTTTTAGTGGTTTGTTTCGCCCAAATCAACAAATATTGGGTTGCGAATTTGCTGGTGTTGTAGAAGCAATTGGACCTGAAGTTAGAGAGTTTAAAATAGGCGATAAAGTATTTGGTCTTGATGACGCCAAATTTGGTGGTCATGCTGAATATAAAGTAATAGCTGAAGACAAAGCAGTTACAACTATTCCAGAAGGTTTGTCATTTGAAATTGCTGCAGCAATTGGAGAAGGTGCTCACTACGCATGGGTAGATATTAAAGCAGCAAAAATTCAAAAAGGACAAAATATTTTGATTAATGGCGCCACTGGAGCAATCGGATCTTCGGCTGTGCAGTTGGTAAAATACTTAGGAGCAAAAGTTACCGCAGTGTGCGATACTAAAAATGTTGAATTGGTTAAATCTTTGGGCGCTGATGCGGTTATTGATTATAAAAAAGAAGATTTTACCCAAATCAAAGAAACTTTTGATTTGGTATTTGATGCTGTAGGGAAAAGTTCTTTTGGAAAATGTAAACCATTGCTTAAAAAAGGTGGAATTTATTTGTCAACAGAATTGGGTTACATGTCGCAAAATCCTTTTTTGGCAATGATTACTCCATTTTTAAGTGGAAAAAAAGTTCTGTTTCCAATTCCTGTTACATCAAAAGCAGACATTGAATTTTTAAAAAAGCTTACAGCAGAAAAACATTTTAAACCTGTTATAGATAGAACATACCAGCTCGAGGAAGTAGTTGAGGCATATCGGTATGTTGAAACCGGACAAAAAACTGGCAATGTGATAATTATTGTAAATCAATAGATTGTTGAAAGAAATACAAAAACATATCTAGCTCCCGGAGAAAATAACAAGATTTACAAAAAAACTCCGTGGGCTCAGTGCAACAACCTCTGTGCATTCCGTGCTAAAAAACATTAAGCGAAGCGAAGCTATCAGCATTTAACAGAAAAAACCTCACTTCGACAAGTTCAGTGACCGCTGAGATCTCAGAGCCACAACCTCTGTGTACTCCGTGCAAAATATTGAGCGAAGCGAAGCTATAGAAATTAAAATAAAAACTCGTTACCCTAAGTGAGAAAAACTCAGTAATAAATTATCCCAAATCCATATTTCCCAAAACACTCACCATCAACAAAACGTACAATACACTAATCAGCAAAAGACCTCCAAAAACAACCGCAGCTACAGTGTATTTTCCATTTCCTTTTTTATTGGAGTAGAGAAATGCTTTTGCAATGTAAATTATCTCCAATAACCACAAAGCAACAAAAGGAATCAAAAACATAAATCCTCCTGCATCGTAAGTGTATTCAACCAATTTAGAGTAAATATATACTGGTAAAAATCCAGTTAACAAGGTAAATGCTCCTAATAAAATATCCCAATTCTCAGGAAATTTAAATTTAACCGGAGTTCCTAAAGTAATTGCAAAAATCAAAGAAACTATGAAAACCCAAAACAGATTACCTCTAAATGCCAAATAATCAGCATAGTTACTTTCCATTCTTTTAAGTGTTTCTTTAGAGAATACTAGATTCTCGGCTCTCTCACTAGCATTTTCCATTTTAGCCGATGTGCGCACATTTTCTTTAAATTGAGCAATCTGCTTAACATGCACTTTTTCATCCAGTTGCAGCAGACAAAAGGAAATGATACCAACAGCAAAAACAAACAAAGAGAAAAGGAAAATCTGTTTTAACATTCAGTTTCTGATAAGCAATAGCTCAAACTATTTAAACCCAAAAATATTTTAGTTTACTTCATATTTTACATTGCATTAAAAAATTATGTAGGTTCGGCTTCATGAATTGGAAAGAACTTTTTCGCAAAAAAACCATCAAAGGCATTTTAAAAGATGCCGAACACAAAGAAGGAGAACACCAATTGGTGCGCAACCTCAAACTGAAAGATTTAACATTCATGGGCATTGCCGCCATTATTGGCGCTGGTATATTTTCAACCATTGGAAATGCTTCTGCAAGCGGAGGACCGGCCGTGAGTCTTTTGTTCGTTTTTACCGCCATAGCCTGCGCCTTTTCGGCCATGTGTTACGCACAATTTGCTTCAACAGTTCCAGTGAGCGGAAGCGCTTATACTTACGCGTATGTAGCATTTGGAGAACTCATTGCTTGGATTATCGGTTGGACATTAATTGTAGAATACGCCATTGGTAACATTGCCGTTGCCATTTCCTGGTCAGATTATTTTACTGGTCTAGTGCATGGTATCACAGGTTTTCACATTCCCGAATACCTCACCATGGACTATTTATCTGCCTCACGCGGTTACGCTGAAGTGCAAGAGCTTTTAGCCAAAGGTGAAATATTAGAAAAACTGCCAAGCTACCAGCAAGAAGCGCATGCAGCATGGCTAACAGCACCGAGTATTGGTAGCTTAAAGTTAATTCTAGATATTCCAGCTTTAGGAATTGTATTTTTCATTACTACCCTCGTTTACAGAGGAATTCACGAGTCTAAAAAAGCCACCAACCTTTTTGTTTACCTCAAATTGGGCGTAATTCTCCTCGTTATCATTGCAGGCGCATTTTACGTTGATCCCGGAAACTGGAGTCCTTTTGCGCCCAATGGATTATCGGGTGTTTTAAAAGGCGTTTCTTCTGTTTTCTTCGCCTACATTGGGTTCGATGCCCTTTCTACCACTGCAGAAGAATGCAAAGACCCACAAAAAGACTTGCCAAAATCCATGATGCTTTCATTGGTAATTTGCACAGTTCTATACATTCTCATCACTTTGGTGCTCACAGGAATGATAGATTACCGCGAATTAGCCGTTGGCGATCCACTTTCATTTGTGTTTGAGCAAGTTGGTGTACACTGGATTTCCGGAATCGTTGCTGCATCAGCTGTAGTTGCAATTGCCAGCGTGTTATTGGTTTTTCAATTGGGCCAGCCCCGCATTTGGATGAGCATGAGCCGCGATGGATTGCTGCCCAAAAGATTTTCTAAAGTACATCCAAAGTTCAAAACACCAGCATTTGCAACCATCATCACAGGTCTGCTGGTCGCAATTCCTGCCCTGTTTATGAACCTCAAAGAAGTTACCGACCTTTCCAGTATCGGAACCTTATTCGCGTTTGTGCTCGTTTGTGGCGGAATTCTAAAGCTCGATGATGAAAAACATTATGTAAAAGGTCAGTTCAAAGTGCCTTATTACAATTCCAAATTCATTGTACCGGGTTTACTTATCGCTATTGTTGCCGCTCTGCAATATTTTAATCCCGAAGGACTTTCAAACTTCTTGGCGATTCATTCTTTCGATGATTTTTCGCAACGCATACCCATGTTTGCCTTCATCCTTTTAGCCACGCTCATTGGTATTGAATCTTTCCGCAAGAATTTATCTTTACTGCCCGTTTTAGGCCTTTTAGCCAATTTTTACTTAATGACAGAATTAGGCATCAGCAACTGGATGTTTTTCTTTTTCTGGTTGGCTGGTGGACTAATTATTTACTTTTTATATGGTGTAAAGCACAGTAAATTGAGGTTAAGTAACCCTTAAGAATATAAATATTTATTTGGGCGGCATTTCCCGCTATCCGTTCTAGTCCTCGCTCCTGCGTCGCTGCGGGCTATCACTGCTATCGGGGCCGCGAAGCTTCTTAGTAACATTTACAAAACCTTTTCGAATTATAAATTATAGAAAATTTAAGTTTGGTAGTCGATTAATAAACATTTCTTAGATATAAACATCTTTTTGTGATAATTCACCTAAAAAACAATTCATAAAATAAAAATATACACTTTTTGTAAAATTTAACATTAAAATAATTTGCACATATTAAATAATATTCTACTTTAGCAACAAACTTAAATCAATGGGTAAAGTTTAAGTTTGCGATTACAGGTATATCCGATTTCAACATACGTAATAAGTTTAACTTTTAAATTTTTGTAATGGGCAGTACCGATTTTAAACTTTATGAAAATAATTACAAGCAACTTACTAGGGCTTCTAAAAAAATAATTAATTAGCAAAAAGAACACAATATTGATTTTATTGGTAATTTATTTTGAAGGTAAACCATTTAAAAGAAGAATAATGAACACTAAAAACACTTAGCAATGAAAAAAAAAATATTATTATTCATCTCAATAGTCCTTTTATCTTTAAACAGTTTTACACAACCGCAATGGAAATTTCACATTGCTTTCGAAGATGCTACTGGCGCTAGAGATACTATTTGGCTTATTTGGGATACAACTGCAACTGGTGGTACTCTTGCTTTAGGACAATATGACACATTACTAAATGAAGGCCCATTTGCATTTAATTATAATACTTTTAATGTTTTCATAACGAGTGAAAATTCTGACTCCACTAAAACTTGGGCATATCCTTTTTACTTTAAAACAATATCGGTTGAGGTTAAAGCATTCAACTATGAATATCCTATTACTATTTCATGGGATACTTCATTATTCAATGCTTCGCTTTTACCTCCTTCCGAGGGAAGCTTTTTTATTGCTGCCTTTGGCAACGACTATTTTTTTCTTGTAAATAATAACCCGATGTCGCAAAGTTTTAATATGTTATTAGATAATTCTGTTACAGCCCCAGCATTTAATTGGGGTTCTCAAAGTCAATTTCCCTTATACATCGGCGTATCAAGAGAAGAAGAGACAATTGGTATAAGCAATGCTAAAATTAAAACGAATGAAATATCTGCTTTTCCTAACCCTTGTTCAGATATTATTAGCCTAAAATCCACAGTTAAAATTAAAGAATATTACCTAATTAGTAATGATGGGAAGGTAGTACGCAAGAATTTCGTTTCAGATACTCAACAATCAATCATAATAATTTCAATTACAGATTTAGAACCAGGTCTTTATACCTTAAAAACTAACAATTTCAAAAATCAAATTAATTATGAAAAAATTATCATTATTCATTAATGTATTGTTACTTATTGTGATGGTACAAAAAGCAGCAAATTCGCAAAATTGTATTATTGACCCTCCATTTTCTTCGCAACAGGCTAACAGTTCTATGATGATGTCTGCACTTTATGAGAGCAAAAATGGATGGTATTTGCCAGCATCGGGAGAGATTAGAATCCTTTTCGTGTATTTTGAAATAAACTATACAGGAGGAGTTGATCCAACACCTCCTAATGGAAATCCTGGATGGCTTGCACACCAACTTCCAGTTTGGGCTAGTCAAATTGCGGATGCTAATGCGCCGGCTAGTATTTCAACTAAACCATTAACCCGTTATTTCCAATTAGCCTCTTCTGGAAACTATACAGTATTGGGCGATTATTTACAAGCGCCAAATGGAGGTATTTTTACTGTAAATAGTTCAACAGGATATAATAATTCAACATTACTTACTCAAGTAATTACTTCAATCAACGCAGCTTTAGGAACTAATATAGTAACTGGTCAAGGATTAAATTCTATTAACGATTTTGACAAATGGACAACCAATTCAGCTTCTACAGGCCCGGGGTTGCCTAAAACAACTCCTAGTGCAGAAAATCCAAGGAAATATGACCATGTTATGTTTATTTGCCGAAACAGCAGGAATAGCGATGGTACACCTAACAATGGCACTGGTTATGGAAGTCAATATTTTCCACAGACTAATATGCTTGGCTATCAAGCAAATACGTTTACTAGTTTTGGAGCTTACGACAATTTACCATTTGATTGTATAAGGCATGAATTTTCTCATATGATTTATGGGGGCAATAATTTTCATTGCGGAGGGGGAGGAACAGGCAACCCACCTGGTACGAACTATTGGATTCCGCTTTTAGGCGGTTGGAGCAATATGAGTTTATACGGAGGCTCCTTAAATAGTTGGAACGCTTGGGATAGACTTCGTTTAGACTGGAAGACACTTGGCAGTAATTTTGAAATTACTGCGCGTAACGCAAACAATACTGCCTTTGTAAATGGTGATTTAGATGCAACTATACCTGCACAAGCAGGAACATACACCTTAAGAGATTTTACATTGTTTGGAGATGCAATAAGGATAAAATTGCCATTCTTAAATTCTTCTACGGAGTTCCCAGAATATTTATGGATTGAAAACCACCAAGGGAGAAACTTAAATGGTGTTGAATTTGACAAATGGCAGCATGAAGTCGGCAATTCGTGTGTTCAACCACTGGTACCTGGCATTTATGCCTACATGCAAATAGATAAAGAAATCAAGGAGGGATCATCAGAAGGCGAAGTTTACTATGGATATGCTGATTATTTGAGACCGATTACAGCGAATGGATTTTTTGATAGAGAGTATGAAAGTTCACTCGTATTAAATTCTTGTGTGCAAGGCGCTAATACAAAGCCTTTTAAATTGATTAGCGCAAACCCACTCACGGGTGGAGGAGATCAGGAATTAAATACACAAAATTTTATTAATGACAATGTTTTAAATAATAATGAGAATAATGACAATCACACAGAAAAAGTTGGTACTAATTACAATGTTAATCTTTATACACTTGGTAACTCGCGTCATGCATTTACTCTAAATGGAAATAAAAAGATAGGTATGGGTACAAATCCTTCAACAGCAAGTATGGTAAATTTAGTAAGTTGGGACTCACCAGGAGTTCTTTCTGCAAAAAATGTTCGCAAAAATTATCTTAATGGAATCTCCATAGAAATTTTAAGCCAAACTGCAGGTACAATTACAGTACAGATAAAATTTAATGATGTAGATTTAAGAAATAGCATACGTTGGTGTGGAGATGAAATTGTTTTGAATCCAATTGCTTCTCCTTCTGGTTACTCTATGAATATTAAAAGTTACAGCGGATTGCTACTCGACCAAGGCACAACTGCAACTCGAATGGATAATCCACAAATATTTAATGGGAAAAAAATATTTGTGTCTAACACACTTTTCAGAGTAACTGCCAATGCATTTATAAATATGGAGACAGCTACTAGTTTTACTGTAGATAATAATAGTGTATTAAGATTGGAAGCTGGCTCAAGATTAGACATTGCAAATGGAGCCACACTTCGCATAAAAAGAGGAGGTAAACTAGAACTGCAATCTGGTAGCGTGATAAATGTAGCAGATGGTGGGAAAATAATTATTGATGAAGAAGCGGCTACCAATAATGATGGCTGGCTAGTTTATTTTCCAAATGCTAGAATTAATCTTAATGGAGCTAACGCTCAATTAGAAATAGCTGGATTCTTGGATATTCAGGACAATGCAACATTTACAACCTCTTCATCAGCAAATATAAATTCAACTTTAGGAAGTGTGAAATTTAGCAGCACCGACAACCCAAGCCAGAACGTTTTAGCAGGTACAGGATGTAAATTTATAATGCAAAGCAGCGCCAAAGGGAATAAAATTTTATACATAAATCAAGAAACATTATATGGTCCCAATAACCTTATTGAATTTACTCTTCAAAATGGAACTGCAATAATGGCTCCTAATGCTAGAATTCAAGCGCCAATAAGTAATACGTGCCAAATTAAATTCATAAATGCGAGCCTAACAACTACAAATAATGTAAGAAATAGTCACCGAGGTTTGAGATTAAACGGACAATCACTCGTTACATTAACAAATTCAGATTTTAATAAAGGATCTTACGGATTGTATGCTTTTAACACAACCCTTGGAAACGGATTAACAATGACAGGCTGTAATTTTAGTGACTGCGAATATGGCTTGTATACTTATGATAAAAATGTAAATGCAACAAATTGTTCCAATAAATATTGCACTGTGGGTTGGAATGCCGAACAAATGGCATCAACTTCTAATTATATAACTTCTGATGCAATATATAATACTCAAAATGGAATTTACTTTCAAGGAGTTTCAATACTTAATGTGACAGACCCGTCTATTAATAACAATCTTACAGGATTAACTGGCGAGCAGGCAACAATAAATGTAAAATGCGGAAGTGTAAGCAACAATACGCAATATGGTATATATGTTAAAAATAGCGCTACATTGTTTATGAATGGTACTTCTAGTCTCCCTCACGATCCAACTACAGCTATAAATAATGGTACAACAATAAAATGCTTAAAAGCGAATAATATTTACCTGAATTTGGGCCGAAACAGCCTGCGTCCATTGTATGTTGGACAACAAAAAACACTAAATGGAACTTTTTTATGCCAGACTTATGGTTCTCAGCCCGCAAATCAGAATAATTGGAAAGGTACAGTTGGAATTGCTTTAACGAATGCTGAGTATAATATAGTAACTTCTTGTAGTTTGGCTACTAATGTTGTTTTTACAGATCCTTCTTCTATTGCCGAGTTACAGTGTGGTCAAGCACTTCCTTGTAGCAATCCTCCTTGTGACATGGCCATGATGGATCCGATTGCAAATTGTCCTACATGCGACCAAATCAGTACCTTAGATTATGTTAATGTAAAATTGAATGATGCAAGCTTAGATGCAAAATTAATTGCTGAAGATGATAATCTTATAGAAAATGAAAAAATTGCGCTAAATAGATATAATCAAATATTAATGGAGCCTTTAGCAAATATTGATATTAAAGAAGATTATATTTTGAATTATGATTATCAAATCATGAAAGAATCTTTTACAGATGCTTTGGCAAAAAGCCAACTTATGCCAGATAAAAATCCAGCACCAATTGACCAATATACGCAAATGTTGCTTGATGTTCAAGATAAAATCATACAACAAGCTATTGTAAAAGGTAATTATGATATAAAGTTATATGTAAGTTTAGATAAAGCTCAAACATATCGAGTATCAGGTAAAATAGTATCATCATTAAACCTTCTTGATGAAATATCAAGCTGGGTAAATTTGGATGAATATAATTATGTAACCCGAATTCGTTGCTTAACTCAAATTGAACACGATGTTTTAGAGGGTATACTTTCTCCAAACGATGTAGAAGTTGCCATGCAAAATTGCACACCTGTTTCTTACCGTATTTCCAATACTAATAGTGATACAAGTACTATTAGTGAAACTTCTATTTTAAATTTTACTGATGTTCAATTTAATATTTTCCCAAATCCTGCCAACGAATTAGTGACTTTAAATACAAATTTTGAAGGTCTTTTAAAAATAAATATAGTTGATGCATTAGGTCGAGAATTAATAACTGATAGTTTTACTCACAATATTGATCTAGATATTAAAGATTTGAAACCTGGAATTTATTTTTATACACTGTCTAAAAATAATATACAGGTTAGAAATGGGAAATTAATTAAGGAATAGTACTTAAATAATAGCTACATTTTGAAAACCTAGTTAAAAAGCCCGATAAAATGTCGGGCTTTTTAATAAAAATGAACTTGATTTAACTGTTGAAGAGTTTAATTATTTAAGTTGTTTTGAGCAATAGGGTTTCTAATTGCCAATAAACTCTTTTGGAACACCTACTCTAACTGCAGAGCTGAATTCATTATTAATACTAGTGAAAAATTAAAAAATAACTTTACAACTAATATATAATCAACCCGATTACTGGAATTTTAAACATAAACATTCACCAACAAGGTAATTACCATTTGAAAATATATAATTCTGTTGGTCAAGTAATGACACAAAGTGCTATTGGCAAGGGCACTACAACTATAAACTTACAATCCAAAAATGTAAGCGCAGGTTTGTACTTTGTAGAGATTATAAACGAGCAACAGCAAAGGTTGAAAGTGGAGAAGGTGGTGGTGGCTGCGGAGTAACGGGGCTTCGAGTGCCTCAGCCACTGAACAAAGAAACCCTCGAAACCAGCAATCCATTCAGAACCTTAATGCCCCGCGTTAGGGGATGAAGCGGTTATCCTTTTTTGCCTTCACAAAAAAGATAAGAGCGGAATACCCGACCCGAAGGGGAACGCCCTAGAACTATCGCTGGCTGAGGCACTCGAAGCCAGTTTTACAATAACTCATTCGCCAAATTCGCCAATTCAGACCTTTCGCCTTTTTCTAAGGTAATATGTGCGTACAACTTGTTGTTTTTAATCTTGTCAATTAAATATGACAAACCGTTGGAAGAGGTGTCCAAGTATGGTGTATCTATTTGGAAAATATCGCCTGTAAATACAATTTTGGTGTTTTCGCCTGCACGGGTAATAATGGTTTTTACTTCGTGCGGTGTGAGGTTCTGCGCTTCATCTACAATAAAGTAAATATTACTCAAAGAGCGGCCGCGGATGTAAGCCAATGGCGTTATCATTAACTTCTCGCTGTCAACCATTTCGGTAATTTTCTTGTATTCCTTATCGCTCTCTTCCCATTGGTTTTGAATCATTTTTAAATTGTCCCAAAGTGGCTCCATATAAGGATTGAGCTTGCTTTTTATATCTCCTGGCAAATAACCAATGTCTTTGTTACTCAAGGGTACAATTGGCCTTGCCAAGTACACCTGACGAAACTCGCGTTTTTGTTCCAATGCACCACTCAAGGCCAAAAGCGTTTTTCCCGTTCCCGCCACTCCTTGCAAGGTTACCAGTTTTATGTCTGGATTCATTAAAGCATGCAAGGCGAAAATTTGTTCTGCGTTTCTTGGTCTGATGCCATAAGCTGAAGTCTTTTCCACCCTTTCTACCAATCCAGAATTGGGATTGTACCAAGCCAACACGGAATGTTTCCCATTTTTTAAAATGTAATAATGGTTGTGAATGGGCTCATCGTCCATAAAATCGGGAGCCTTGCAATGACCGTCTGAATAAATTTGGTCTATGATCGCCACATTTACTCCATGCAAAGTTGTGTGGCCGGTATACAAGGAATCTACATCCTTAATTTTGCCAGTTTCAAAATCTTCGGAATGCAAATTCAACGACTTTGCTTTTAACCGAAGGTTGATGTCTTTGGTAACTAGCACCACTTTTAAATCTGGATGCAGATCGGCAAGGTGCAATGCTGTATTGATAATTCTATGGTCGGCTTTATCTTCTCCTAAAATCTTAATAGCATCGTGTTTACCACGACCATTCATGGAAACTATAAATCTGCCCAGCTTTCCACCTAATGGCAACCATTCTGTAAGATTAAAATTACCCGACAACCGGTCCATTTCTCTAATAAATTCGCGGGCTTCAAAATTTTTGGTATCGTTACCTTTTTTGAAATTATCGAGTTCTTCTAAAACGGTAATTGGTATCGCTACATCATTATCGTCAAAACTATAAATGGAGTTATGGTTGTAAAGAATAACTGATGTATCGAGTACAAATATTTTTTTCTGTTTAACTTTCTTAGTGGCCATTGATAAAAGTGTATATGCGAAACTAAACGTTCTGATTTCTATAAGAATTGTGTTTAAAAAAAGATGTGAACAAGTTTTGAAGATGGTATAAAAGGAAGATTTTGTACATTCGCACCCGATTTCAAATCAAGTTGAAAACTTTCAGGTAAAATGCTTGTTAAGTTTAAGCTTTAATTAAAGAATTGTTAGCATGAACGGAAGTACAAGCGAATATTTACCAATGCTCATTCAGTCAGTATTTGCACTGGGTTTTGTTGCAATGGTGCTGATTATTACGCACTTAATTGGGCCATCTCGAAAATCTGCAAAAAAATTAGAAAATTTTGAGTGCGGAGTGGAAGCTAAAGGCAATGCGCGTTTACCTTTTTCAGTAAAGTATTTTTTAACTGCAATTTTATTTGTGTTGTTTGATGTGGAAGTAATATTCTTCTATCCTTGGGCAACAAATTTTAAAGAATTTGGAATGGATGGCTTGTTAAGCATGGCATTATTTGTAGCCTTATTTTTATTGGGATTCCTTTATCTCCGTAAAAAACAAGCATTTAAATGGGAATAATAAGTTTTAATTGGAACATTCTATATATATAATATGAGCAATGTAAAAATGGTGGAAGCCCCCGATGGAATTGAAGGACAAGGCTTTTTTGCTACAAGTTTAGATACAGTAATTGGAATGGCCCGCGCCAATTCATTATGGCCCTTGCCTTTTGCAACTTCTTGCTGCGGAATTGAGTTCATGGCTACCATGGGTTCTAATTACGATTTAGCACGTTTTGGAGCAGAGCGTATGAGTTTTTCTCCACGTCAAGCAGATTTGCTTATGGTAATGGGAACCATCGCTAAAAAAATGGGACCGATTCTTCGTCAGGTTTACGAGCAAATGGCTGAACCGAAATGGGTAATTGCTGTAGGTGCTTGTGCATCTAGCGGTGGAATTTTTGACACATACAGCGTGTTACAAGGAATTGATAAAATTATTCCTGTGGATGTGTATGTGCCAGGTTGTCCTCCAAGACCAGAACAAATTATTGATGGTGTAATGCGCATTCAAGATTTAGCAAGGTCAGAAAGCTTGCGCCGTAGAAGTTCAGAAGAGTACAAACAGCTTTTAGCTTCTTATAATATTGACTAATGGCATTATCGAACGAATTTTTATTAGAAAAACTGCAAAGCCAATTTGGTGAGGCAATTTTAGGGTCACAACAGGTTAGAGATTACTTAAATGTTGAAGTTGATGCTTCTAAAATGGCAGATATCGCCAAATTCTTAAGGTCTGATGCAGAATTAAATTTCATGTACCTCACCGACCTTTGCGGTGTGCACATGCCCGACCAAACTGGTAAAGAATTAGGTGTGGTTTACCACTTCCATAATTTAGAAGAAAATTACAGATTCCGTTTAAAAGCCTGGCTACCGATTCAAGATCCTAGCATTGAAACTGTTTCCAATATTTGGGATGGCGCCAATTGGATGGAAAGAGAAACGTTTGATTTTTTTGGTATCAACTTTAAAAATCACCCGAATCTGAAACGAATTTTAAATGTTGACCACATGGAAGTTTTCCCTTTACGCAAGGAATTCCCATTAGAAGATACAACAAGAGAAGATAAAGACGACCGCTTCTTTGGAAGATAATAGTTGAAAGATATGCAGGAACAATCAATATTTGGTGAAGAACACGTAATGCAAGATGAGCGTCAGCTCAATACCTTGAATCTCGGCCCAACACATCCATCAACGCATGGTGTGTTCCAAAATGTATTGCAAATGGATGGCGAAATCATTGTGAGTTCGGAACCAACCATTGGCTACATTCACCGTGCATTCGAAAAACTGGCCGAACGCCGTCCTTATTACCAAGTTACGCCAATCACCGACCGTTTAAACTATTGCTCATCACCTATCAACAACATCGGTTGGCACATGACAGTAGAGAAACTATTACAAGTTGAGACGCCGAAACGTGTGGATTACATGCGTGTTATCATTATGGAATTGGCAAGAATTGCCGACCATTTGGTGTGTAACATGGTGTTGGGTGTGGATTCAGGAGCGTTAACAGGATTTACCTACATGTTCCAGGAACGCGAACGCATTTATGATATGTACGAGGAGTTATGCGGCGCTCGTTTAACTACGAATATTGGACGAATTGGTGGTTTTGAAAGAGATTTCACTCCAGGATTCCGCAAAAAACTGGAAGAATTCCTTGCAGGTTTCCCAAAAAGATTTGATGAGTTCGACAGACTTTTAACCCGTAACCGTATTTTTATGGACAGGATAAAAGGTGTTGGACCAATATCAGCTGAGCGTGCAATTAGCTACAGTTTTGCAGGACCAAATTTGCGTGCTGCAGGTGTTGACTATGATGTTAGAGTAATGAATCCTTATAGCTCTTACCAAGATTTTGATTTCATGGTTCCAATTGGAACTGCTGGCGATACTTTCGACCGTTTTGCGGTGCGTCAAAGTGAAATTCGTGAAAGTTTAAAGATTATCAATCAGGCGTATAGTAATTTGCCGGAAGGAAATTTCTTTGCAGACTGCCCGGAATTTTATCTTCCTAAAAAACAAGATGTGTACAATTCTATGGAAGCCTTAATCTGGCATTTCAAAATTGTAATGGGCGAAGTAGATATGCCAGCAGGTGAGATTTATCACGCTGTGGAAGGGGCCAACGGAGAATTAGGATATTACCTGATTTCAGATGGTGGACGTCAGCCATATCGCTTACATTTCCGCAGACCTTGTTTTATTTATTATCAGGCTTATGCAGAAATGATTAAAGGACAAATGCTCTCAGATGCGATTATGACCATGTCGAGTATGAATGTAATTGCAGGAGAATTAGACGCTTAAAGATTTAAATATGTCGGCACACGCACACGGAACACAACATTTTGATGAAACAAAACGCGCTAACATAAAGTTCAGCGCAGAAGCACTTACAACCATTGAGAACCTCATGAAAAGGTATCCCGAAGGAAAGTCAAAATCTGCATTATTACCTGTATTACACGTGGCACAAGCAGAATCTGAAGGTTGGCTAAGTGCAGAAGTAATGGATTATGTGGCTGAGTTAATGGGAATTCAATCCATTGAAGTGTTTGAAGTAGCTTCATTTTACTCCATGTACAACCTTAGACCAATTGGAAAATGTCAATTGGAAGTTTGCCGTACTTCATCTTGCTGGGCGCGAGGTGCAGAAGACGTGGTTGATTACATCAGTAAAAAATTAAACATCAAAGAAGGAGAAACTACAACCGACGGCATGTTTACACTTAAAACAGTTGAATGCTTAGGCTCATGTGGCTCAGCACCCATGTTACAATGTGGCGCAGAATACCATGAAAATTTAACGGAAGCCAAAATAGATGCTTTAATTGACCGCTACAGAAGCGAAGGCACCAGAAAAAATTACACAGATTTAAATTACACAAACAGTAAGTAAAGTAGTATGAGTAGAAAGTTGCTGTTAACACACGATAATGTACCTAATCTGCACACCATTGATGTATACCGCTCAAAAGGTGGCTATGCTTCTGTAGAAAAGGCATTAAAAAAAATGACTCCGGAGGAAATTGTGGAGGAAGTGAAGAAATCTGGCTTAAGAGGTCGTGGAGGAGCTGGTTTTCCTACTGGAATGAAATGGAGCTTTTTGGCGAAACCAGAAGGCGTTCCGCGCTATTTGGTTTGTAACGCAGATGAATCTGAGCCAGGAACTTTCAAAGACCGCTATTTAATGGAAAGAAACCCTCATTTATTAATCGAGGGAATGATTACTTCCAGCTTTGCGCTTGGTGCTAATACATCTTACATTTATATAAGAGGTGAGTATTTTTACGTTTCAAGAATCTTAGAAACCGCCATTGCCGAAGCTTATGCAAAAGGTTGGTTGGGTAAAAATATTCTTGGAACTGGTTATAATCTAGACCTTTACGTGCAAGTGGGCGCTGGTGCTTATATCTGCGGAGAAGAAACAGCGCTTTTAGAATCATTAGAAGGGAAAAGAGGAAATCCTCGCATCAAACCACCATTTCCAGCAATTGCAGGATTATATGGTTGCCCAACTGTTGTAAATAATGTGGAAACCATTGCTGCAGTCGTTCCTATTGTAAATGATGGTGGAGACGAATACGCAAAAATTGGAATTGGAAGATCTACTGGAACCAAATTAATTTCAGCATCTGGAAATATCAACAAACCGGGAGTATATGAAATTGAAATGGGTGTGCCTGTGGAAGAATTTATTTTCTCTGACCAATACTGCGGAGGAATTGCTAATGGAAAACGCATGAAAGCTTGCGTGCCTGGTGGCTCATCGGTTCCTATTTTACCAGATTATTTAGTTTGCAAAACTGCAACTGGTGAAGATAGGTTAATGACTTACGAATCCCTTTCAGACGGAGGTTTTGCAACAGGTTCTATGCTAGGTTCTGGAGGTTTCATTGTTTACGATGAGCACCAATGTGTGGTAAGAAACACCTGGAACTTTAGTCGTTTTTACCACCATGAAAGTTGCGGACAATGCAGCCCTTGCCGCGAAGGTACAGGTTGGATGGAACGCGTGCTGCACCGCCTTGAAAAAGGAATGGGAAATATGAATGACATTGACCTTTTGGTGGAATTGGCGAAGAAAATTGAAGGTAATACGATTTGTCCTTTAGGAGATGCTGCTGCTTGGCCAGTTGCTGCTGCCATCAAACATTTTAGACACGAATTTGAATACCATGTCTTATATCCAGAAAAAGTGAAGGATTCTAAACATGGACACAAAGAACCCATTATGCCTGTAAAACCAGCGCCAGTAATGGCATAACGAACAAACGCTATGAGTTTATTAAAAGTAACTATTGATAATCACACCATTGAAGTGCCTGCTGGAACTACCATTCTGCAAGCAGCACGTTTAATTGGTAAAGAAGTAGCTCCGCCCGCCATGTGTTATTACACAAAACTGGCAACTTCTGGTGGATATTGCCGCACATGCTTGGTGAAAGTGAGCAAAGGCTCAGAAAAAGATCCTCGCCCAATGCCGAAATTGGTGGCTTCTTGCCGCACAACAGTAATGGATGGTATGGAAGTGCAGAATTTCACATCTCCTGAAGTTATTGAAGCTAGAAAAGGTGTGGTGGAATTTTTATTAATCAATCACCCATTAGATTGCCCTGTGTGTGACCAAGCTGGAGAATGTCATTTGCAAGATTTATCTTACGAAAATGGCAGAAGCTATAGTCGTTACGAATTTGAGCGTCGCACATTTGATAAGATTGACATTGGCGACAAAATAAAATTACACATGACACGCTGCATCCTTTGCTACCGTTGTGTAAAAGTGGCTGATCAACTTACGCCAGGTCGCGGCCATGGTGTGATAAATCGAGGAGATGTTTCTGAGATCAGTACCTACATTGAACATGCTGTGGACAATGAATTTTCTGGAAACATGATTGATGTTTGTCCTGTAGGAGCACTTACCGACAGAACTTTCCGTTTTAAAAGTCGTGTTTGGTTTTTAAAACCTATGGATGCGCACCGCGATTGTGACAAATGCTCTGGTAAAGCGGTAGTTTGGAAATATGGAAATGATATTTACCGTGTAACAGGTCGCAAGGACCAATGGGGCGAGGTAGACGAATGGATTTGCAACACTTGCAGATACGATAAAAAAGATGCGAAAGACTGGACAGTTGAAGGTCCAAGAAAAATTGAGAAAACATCTGTTATTTCTCAGAATCATTACGAAGCGGGAACTAAATTCGTAGCTTCACCCGAAACTTTACCAGTAAAACAATTGAGCTAATATGGAATGGATTTTTCTCTTAGATAAAACGATAATTGCTTTTATTGCTTTTTCAATTACTTTGCTGATTGCTACTTACAGCACATACGCTGAAAGAAAAATTGCTGCATTTTTACAAGACAGAGTTGGGCCAGACAGAGCTGGACCTTTCGGAATGTTTCAACCATTAGCAGATGCCGGAAAATTCTTTTTCAAAGAAGAAATTATACCTGCCACTTCTAATAAGTTTCTTTTCATTATTGGGCCAGGCATCGCAATGACTACCGCATTGATGACAAGTGTTGTAATACCATGGGGCGGTACATTAGAAATTGGTGACCGTTTGGTTTCCTTGCAAGTGTCTGATTTGAATATTGGGGTGCTGTATGTTTTCGGTGTTGTTTCATTGGGCGTTTACGGAATTATGATAGGTGGATGGGCTTCCAACAATAAATTTTCATTGTTAGGTGCTATTCGCGCTTCTTCACAAATGATTAGTTATGAATTAGGAATGGGCTTGTCGCTAATTTCCTTAATAATGCTGACCGGTACATTAAGCATGAGCGAAATTGTAGAGCAACAACATGGTTTTTGGGCAGATGGTTACTTTTCTTGGTATTTCTTTAAGCAACCAATTGGCTTTTTGATTTTTATAGTTTGTGCCTTTGCAGAATGCAATAGAACTCCATTTGACTTAGCTGAATGTGAAGCTGAATTAGTTGGTGGTTATCATACAGAATATAGCTCCATGAAACTTGGGTTTTACATGTTTGCGGAATATATCAACATGTTTATTTCTTCTGCATTCATGGCAAGTCTTTATTTCGGTGGATATAACTTCCCTTTTATGGATGACTTAGGTCTTTCGCAAAACTGGATTACCATAATTGGAGTAATCGTATTCTTCTTGAAAATATTTGCTTTCATCTTTTTCTTTATGTGGATCAGATGGACAATTCCACGTTTCCGTTACGACCAATTGATGCGTTTAGGTTGGCAAGTAATGATGCCAGCGGCCTTGCTTCATATTTTCGCTACAGGAGCAGTAATTTTATTTAACCAACATTGATTTCAACAATCTTTATTTGAATCAACAGGAATGAAACAATTAACTAATAGATCAAAAGTAGTATCAGACAAAAGCATGACAATGGCTGAAGCAGCTTATTTGCCAGCTGTATTTACTGGTCTTGGAATTACTTTAAAGCACTTTTTTAGAAAGCCTGCCACCTTAAAATACCCAGAACAGAAACGTGAATTTACGGCTGTTTACCGCGGTCGACATGTTTTAAAGCGTGATGAGAATGGAGCTGAAAGATGCACTGCATGTGGACTTTGCGCTGTTTCTTGTCCCGCAGAAGCCATTACAATGGTGGCAGATGAACGCAAAAAGGGTGAAGAAAATTTGTATCGCGAAGAAAAATATGCTGCGATATATGAGATAAACATGTTGCGCTGCATTTTCTGTGGATTGTGCGAAGAGGCTTGTCCGAAACAAGCAATTTTCTTAACTACAGAAATAGCACCAGCAAGTTACGAACGCGAAGATTTTATTTGGGGAAAAGATAGATTGGTTGAAGGTGTGGAGTCCACAAAACGAATTGACATAACTGCAAGACAAGACCGATAAATACCTTTCTTTTTTACATAAAAATCCGCAAATTCGCGCCCTGAAAAATTAATGTTAACTATAGCTTTTTACATACTTTCCGCGCTAACTATTTCCTCCGCATTGATGGTGCTTTTCTCAAAAAGCCCTATTTACAGTGTGTTGTGGTTGGTTATCTGCTTTTTCTCAATCACAGGACATTATATATTATTGGATGCTCACTTTTTAGCAATTGTAAACCTTATAGTTTATGCAGGTGCTATTATGGTGCTATTTCTTTATGTAATTATGTTGATGAACCTCAATAAAGAATCAGAACCTCAAAAACCTGTGTGGCTAAAATTTGCTTCAGTTATTACAGGATGCTTATTAATGATAGTGCTTGCAGGTGCTTTAAAGGGCTACAGCGAACTTCCTCCGGCTGCAATTACAGAAGATTTTGGAACCGCAAAAGGAGTTGGTAAAGTGCTCTTTACAGAGTTTCTAATGCCATTTGAAGTGGCTTCCATCTTATTTATAACTGCAATGGTTGGTGCAGTTATTTTGGCTAAAAAACACGTAAACGATTAGTATGGAGAATATTACACAATTTACCGGAGCACTAACAATTAACCATTACCTGTTTTTAAGTTCAGTATTGTTTTCAATAGGTGTGATGGGCGTTTTACTTAGACGCAACTTTATCATCATCTTTATGTGTGTTGAGTTGATGTTAAATGCAGTAAACATATTATTGGCGGCATTTTCAAGGTACAACGGCAATCAATCAGGTCAGGTTTTCGTATTTTTCATTATGGTGGTTGCAGCTGCAGAAGTCGCAGTGGGGCTGGCAATTTTAGTAATGATATTTCGAAATATTAGAACAACAGATATTAACGCATTAAAAAACCTTAAGTGGTAAGCCAAACAGTTTAATAAATTATGGAAAAATTCGCCTGGCTCATTCCCGCTCTTCCGCTGATTGGTTTTTTATTCAGCATCTTTTTTGGTAAAAAGGTCTCTAAAACAGTAGTTGCTTCTGTTGCTTCT
This sequence comes from Bacteroidota bacterium, assembly GCA_027490225.1. Taxonomy (GTDB): domain Bacteria; phylum Bacteroidota; class Bacteroidia; order M30B66; family M30B66; genus JAIXYK01. Next base: position 22,081 of record JAIXYK010000032.1, read on the forward strand.
ATTTTTGTTTTGATTCCTTTTATACTTACCGTTGCCATCTTCATTCCTTTTATTTCTGTTGCAGAAGCAGAAGCTATTCGCATTCCTTTGTTGGAGTGGATTAATATTGGAAAGCTCACAGTAAATTATAGCATTCAATTGGACCAATTGTCTTTAATGATGATGTTAGTTATTACTGGTGTTGGATTCTTAATTCATGTATATTCTGCTGGTTATATGCACGATGATGATGGCTTTCATCGCTTTTTTGCTTACCTGAATCTTTTCATCTTTTTCATGTTGGTGTTGGTAATGGGAAGTAATTTCCTAATGCTCTTCATTGGCTGGGAAGGTGTTGGATTGTGTTCTTACTTATTAATCGGATTCTGGTACAAAAACATGGATTATAATAAGGCTGCGAACAAAGCCTTTATTATGAATCGTATAGGAGATTTAGGTTTGTTATTAGGTATATTCTTAATCTATTTAAGGTTTTCATCTTTCGAATACAGCCGCATCGCTTATGAAGCAATAGATATTGCTATTGGTGACCCAATCATTACAACCATTACCATATTACTTTTTATTGGTGCAATTGGAAAAAGTGCACAGTTGCCATTATTCACCTGGCTTCCAGATGCAATGGCTGGCCCAACGCCAGTTTCAGCATTGATTCATGCTGCTACAATGGTAACTGCAGGGGTTTATTTAATCATTAGAACCAATATTCTTTTTACCCTTGCACCATTTACTCAAGAAATAATCATGTTTGTTGGCCTTGCAACTGCATTATTTGCAGCTACAATCGGCCTTAAACAGAATGACATAAAGAAAGTACTTGCTTATTCTACTGTTTCCCAATTGGGTTACATGTTTTTTGCACTTGGATTAGGCGCTTACACCGCTGCTTATTTCCATTTATTTACACATGCATTCTTCAAAGCATTGTTATTCTTAGGCTCAGGTTCGGTAATTCACGCTATGAGTGGAGAACAAGATTTAAGAAAAATGGGAGGCTTGAAAAAAGCATTGCCAATAACTCATGCAACTTTCTTAATCGGAACCATTGCAATTGCTGGACTTCCTCCTTTAGCTGGTTTCTTTTCTAAAGACCAGATTCTTGCTTCAGCGTTTGCGCATCATCCAGTTTTATGGATTATGGGAGTGCTGGGTGCATTGATGACAGCATTTTATATGTTCCGTTTGTATTACCTCGCGTTTCATGGAAGCTTCAGAGGTACGCATGAACAAGAGCACCATTTGCACGAATCTCCAAAAACAATGACGTTTCCTTTGGTAATTCTTGCTGTAATGTCAGTTATTGCAGGATTTGTGAATGTTCCTGAAGTTTTAGGCGGAGGACATTGGTTAGATAATTTCTTTACACCACTTTTAGCCGGAACAACTTTAATTCTCGAAGAAAACGTTCATGCGCACCTTTCTCATACTGTAGAGTACATTTTAATGGGAAGTTCGGTCTTAGCTGTTTTAGCTGTGATATTTTACGCACGCATTCGCTATAAGAACAATGGACATGTTCCTGCGGAGGACTCGGAACCAATGTCTTTTTTGGAGCGTTTGTTAAGCAAAAAATATTATGTTGATGAATTATATGATAGTATTGTTTCCAATCCTGTAGTAAAGGGAGCTGGCTTACTTTACAATTATATTGAAGTTAATTTTATAGATAGAATTGTGAATGGAGTTGGACAGCTTGTGGTGTTGAGTTCGCGAACAGCACGTTTCATGCAAACAGGAAACGTTGGTTTTTACATTTTTGCTATGGTAATCGGCGCGCTGGTTATTTTAGCTGCTAACACTTTTCTACATTAAGTATGATTACAGCTTCACTCATTGCCCTTCCTTTTATTGCAGCTATTTTGTTGCTTTTGTTGCCGGGCAATTTATCAAAATGGGCAGCACTTACAGCCACAATTATTCAAGCGGCATTCACAGCTTATGTCATCGTTATTTTTAATATCAATGAACACAATAGTTTGTTATCTAATGCACAATTCATTATTGACCAACCTTGGATAAGCAGCATTGGAATTAGATTTTTTGCCGCAATAGATGGCATTAGCATGTTGATGCTGATTTTAACCAATTTCTTGCTTCCATTAATTGTTCTTTCCACTTGGGATAGACCGATTAACAATTCGAAACTCTTCTACTTCTTAGTACTCCTAATGCAAGGCGCGCTTGTAGGTGTTTTTGTTTCCTTAGATGGTTTCTTGTATTACATTTTCTGGGAATTAGCCTTAATCCCAATCTACTTTATTGTCCTATTGTGGGGTGGAGAAAACCGTGTGAAAATTACCTTTAAGTTTTTCATTTACACCTTATTAGGTAGTTTATTCATGTTAGCTGCAATTATTTGGTTGTATTTGCAAACCGGAGATTTGCATTCTTTTGGAGTTGATGCATTTTACAACCTAAACCTCGATATGGTGCAGCAGCGCTGGATATTCTGGGCTTTCTTTCTGGCTTATGCCATTAAAATCCCATTGCTTCCTTTCCATAGCTGGCAACCAGACACATACAATACTGCACCCAATGCAGGTACAATGCTCCTTTCGGCAATTATGTTGAAAATGGGTATTTACAGCGTGATGCGTTGGTTATTACCTATAGCACCAGGAGCTGTAATGGCTTATGCTGATTTGGTAATTATACTTTGTATCATTGGAATTATCTATGCTTCTTGGATTGCTATTGGTCAAAAAGAAATTAAAAGGCTTTTTGCTTGGTCATCTATCGCTCACGTTGCATTAATCACCGCAGGCGTATTTACACTAAGCAGAACAGGTTTTCAGGGTGCATTGATTCAAATGTTATCTCACGGTGTTTGTGCAGTAGGTATGTTTTTCGTGGCTGAAATTATTCTGAGAAGAAGAGGCACTTATGCTTTTGATAAATTGGGAGGTATTCGCGAGAAAGCACCAGTTTTCGCTTCTGTTTTTCTTGTAATTACTTTTGGAAGTGCTGCTTTGCCTTTAACAAGCGGATTTATTGGTGAATTCTTATTATTGAATTCCCTTTATGAATACAATTTCTGGTATGCAACTTTCGCAGGATTAACAATTATTTTAGGAGCTGTTTACATGCTTCGTGCTTTCAAATTCAGCATGTTAGGAGCTGCTGAAGAAGGAAGTGTTTTTCAAGACCTCAGCTTTACCGAAAAATTGGTATTTTTTCCAATAGTAGGTCTCATCATTTTTTTAGGGGTGTTTCCTCAGTTTATTTTCAATTTAACTGACGAATCAGTAAAATATCTTATCACAGAAATTAACCAACACCTCGCAACAGGACTATAACCATGACTACACTTATATTTTTGTCTTTGCTTGGATTTTTGGTGCTTTTTATAGGAGCATTCGATTACAAGAAACTTATTCTTCCAACTGTTATAATTGGTTTGATTGTCGCTTTTTTCTTAAATGCGATGGATTGGGAATTAACCGCTACATCATTTTATGGAATGATAGACTACAACCATTACGCAGTTTCTTTTACAGGATTAATGATTGTTTCTGTTTTGCTGCTCATGCTCGTAGCAAGTTATCATTTTAGAAATGAAGGAAGTCACATTGCAGACATTTACGCATTGATGATTTTTACGCTCATTGGAGGACTTCTGATGACTTCCTTTAGCAATTTAGTAATGTTGTTTATTGGAATTGAAATTCTTTCGATAGCGCTTTATATTTTAGCGGGAAGCAGAAGGTTAAATATTGCTTCCAACGAAGCTTCTTTGAAGTATTTCTTAATGGGAGCTTTTGCTTCTGGATTCCTCCTGTTTGGAATCACCTTAATTTTTGGAGTAACGAATAGTTTTAACTTAGCTGAAATTTCTGATTTTGTAGCTGATACCGAAGAACTTCCAACTTTATTCAGTACTGGTGTAATGTTGATTTTAATTGGATTTGCATTTAAAATCGGTGCTGTTCCATTTCATTTTTGGACGCCTGATGTATACCAAGGTGCTCCAACTTTTATTACAGCCTTTATGGCTACAGTTGTTAAAACTGCTGGTATTGCTGCTTTTTACAGATTGTTTGATTCTTGTTTCAGCGGAATAGATGGCACTTGGTTTAAAATACTTTGGATTATCTGTGTTGCCACTATTTTATTAGGAAACATTACAGCAGTAATGCAAAACGAATCGAAGCGCATGCTGGCATGGTCAAGTGTTTCACATGCAGGTTATTTATTGATTCCAATATTGGCTTTGAATGAACTTTCTTCTAGCGCAATTTTCTACTACTCTGCAGCATATAGTATTGCTTCCATAACAGCATTTGCAGTTTTAATTGGATTGAGTAAATTTCAAAATGATTTGCCTTTAGACCAGTATAAGGGCTTGGCAAAGAACAACCCAATAATGACTACTGCCTTAGTTGTATCTATGTTTTCATTGGCAGGAATTCCACCACTAGCCGGCTTTTTTGGTAAGTACTTTGTTTTCCTCACCGCCATGCAAAGCGGTTTAATTTACGTGGTAGTGATTGCGATAATTGGTTCCTTAATTGGAATTTACTACTATTTCAAACCTCTTATATACGCTTTCAATAATGAAGGTGGTTCACTTGAAAAAATTGAAACCAATTTTGCATTCAATTTTGTTTTGATGGCAGGAATTGTTTTAAGCCTGCTACTTGGAATTTTTCCTGACATTTTGAGAAATTTACCAGGTTAGTTAGCGTTTTAGCTTCGCATCAATTGATAAATGAGTACATCATAGCTGATATTCATTTAACTTATATCATTTTATGAAGAAATTGCTCATCGACATGGATGGAGTTATCTCTGATATCTACACTCAGTTTATTAAATATGAGCAAGAGGATTTAGGAATTACCCAAACTGCCGCAAGCCTCAACGGGAAACTTGAAAATGAAGCATTTAGAAACCATGATAATTATGTGACTTCTAAAGGTTTCTTTTTTAATGCACCCCCAATCTTAGAAAGTATAAATGTAGTAAGGCAGTTAAATGATAAATATGACTTGTTTATTGTATCTGCTGCTATTCAATACCCCAATAGTTTGCAGGAAAAGTTAGATTGGTTGGCGAAACATTTTCCTTTTATAAATTGGAAACAAATTGTTTTTTGTGGAAGCAAAAGCGTTGTTTGTGGTGATATTATGATTGATGATCACTTTAAGAACTTGGATTCTTTTAATGGCCAAACAATATTATTCAATCAACCGCACAATTTTGGGAAAGATGCCAAACTACATACAAGGGCTGAAACCTGGGCAGAAATTGCTAAAATTTTGCTTTAATAAAACTAAAGAAAATAGCTCAGTAGTTTATTCCTCTTCTTTGACTTCTTCTGCAGCAATTTCTTCTTTCTTCTCTTCTTTAAAGAAATGCTTTTGGTAAATAATAAATATACCAACGCCAATTGAAATTGACATATCAGCTAAATTAAATACTGGGCTGAAAAAAGTAAACTCCTCGCCTCCCCACAATGGAAACCATGTTGGAAACTGAGATTCAATTATTGGGAAATAGAACATGTCTACCACACGACCGTGCAAAAACGTTGCATAACCGCCTTCTGCAGGCATAAAACTCGCAACCTGACCGAAGCTATCATTAAACAATAAGCCATAAACTGCACTATCTATGATGTTCCCAATTGCGCCAGCTATTATCAAGGAAAAAGACACCACCAATCCCTGATGAAGTGAGTTCTTTTTGGCCGCTTTAATTAGAAGATAAAGCATTGTACCAACCACAACAATTCTAAATAAACTCAAAAAAAGCTTACCATATTCGCCGCCAAACTCCATTCCGAAAGCCATTCCATAGTTTTCTACGAAAGTAATATAGAACCAATCTCCTGAAATACGAATCGATTCTCCCAAAAACATATGGGTTTTAATCCAGAATTTTAAAATTTGGTCAGCCAGTAAGACCAGAAAAATAATGATAAGTGGTTTTTTCACGATTGGAATAAGCACAAAAAACCCCACACTTTCGCATGGGGCGTATATTTATTACTGTTGGTTTTTAGCTTCAATGCTTAAAGTAGCATGAGGAACTACGCGTAAACGTTCCTTAGGAATTAGTTTACCTGTAACACGACAAACGCCATAAGTATTGTTTTGAATACGGATGAGCGCTGCTTCTAAATTCTCAATAAACTTCTTTTGACGTGCAGCCAATTGACCGGTTTCTTCTTTTGACAAAACATCAGAACCTTCTTCTAATAATTTAAAAGTTGGTGATGTATCATCAGTTCCATGGTCGTCTTTATTCGAAAAAGCGCTTTTCAACAAATCGTAATCCTTTTTTGCTTCTTCTAATTTATTTTCTATGATTTCCTTAAACTCTAAAAGCTCTTCAGGAGAATATCTTGTTTTTTCTTGATTCATGACTTGTTTGATTTAGTAATTGCGATATCCGTGTTGATTTCATCTGTAATTTCAATAGCTATTCCGTTTGGAATGCTAGCATCATTTGAAATTGTCAGGGAATCGCCCAGCGTTTCGGCGCAAATATAATTTATATTTTTTTCAATTGCAGCGGTTAGTAGTGGATGGTTTTTAACAATTATAGATATTCTATCAGTAACTTCTAAACCACTTGTCTTACGAATTGTTTGAATTTTGTTCACAAGTTCACGAGAAAGTCCTTCTTCCAGCAATTCATTCGAAATAGAAATGTCTAGCGCAACAGTATACAATCCTTCATTGGCAACTAACCAGCCCGGAATATCTTCGGTGCTGATTTCTACGTCAGAAATCTCAATGGTAATTAATTGTCCATCTACATCAACGGCAATGCTTCCATCTTTTTGAAGTGTATTTATCTGAGCACCATCAAACTGAGCAATTGCGGCTGCAATATTCTTCATTAATTTTCCATGTTTCGGACCTAACGCTTTAAAATCTGCTTTTATTTTCTTAACGATTACTCCCGCATCTTCATTAATGAATTCTAATTCCTTTACGTTGGTTTCAGTGAGAATTAGATTCTTAACATGTTCAAGTTGTTGCTTAATGTGCGCATCCAGCGCAGGAATCATTATTTTGGATAATGGCTGCCTCACACGGATATTTACTTTCTTTCTTAAGCCTAACACCAAAGAAGTGATACGCTGGGCAATTTCCATTTGCTCTTCCAAATCAGGATTGATGTAATCCACATTAACATTTCTCCAATGCGTTAAATGAACAGATTGTTCACCTAAATTTTCAGCATTCAATAAATTTCGGTGTAGCCATTCCCCAAAAAATGGAGCAACTGGACTCATTAATTGGGCTATGGTTGTTAAACATTCAAACAACGTTTCGTATGCCGCTTGCTTATCTGCACTGCTTTCGCTTTTCCAAAAACGACGACGGCCCAATCTCACATACCAATTGCTGAGCTGTTCACCTACAAAATCCTCAATAGCACGCACTGCGGGAGTTGGATCGTAATCATCTAACAATTCGCCCACAGTTTTTTTCAATGTATTTAAACGAGATAAAATCCAACGGTCTAATTCTGCCCGTTCAGCTAAAGGAATTTCTGTTGCTTTGTCGTATTTGAAACCATCGATATTGGCATAAAGCGCGAAGAAATTATAGGTATTGTAAAGCGTTCCGAAAAATTTACGTTGAATCTCAGCAATTCCCTCTTCATTAAACTTTAAATTATCCCAAGGTTGTGCATTTCCAATCATGTACCAGCGTGTGGCATCTGCACCGTACTTATCTAAGGTTGCAAATGGATCTACCGCATTGCCTAATCTTTTAGACATCTTATTTCCATTTTTATCTAATACCAATCCATTAGATATTACATTCTTAAATGCCACACTATCAAAGCACATGGTAGCAATAGCATGCAATGTAAAGAACCAGCCTCTCGTTTGGTCAACACCTTCTGCAATAAAATCTGCTGGAAATGTTATGTTGTTATCAATTAACGCTTTATTCTCGAATGGATAATGCAGTTGTGCGTAAGGCATTGCTCCTGAGTCAAACCAAACATCAATTAAATCGGCTTCTCTGTAAAGCGCTTGTCCTGTTGATGATACCAAAACAATATCGTCTGCATAAGGTCTGTGCAAATCAAAAGTTTGATAATTCTCTTTGCTAAAATTGCCGGGTTCAAATTGAGCCAGCGGATTTTGTGTCATCATTCCAGCAGCAATTGATTTTTCAACTTCAATTTTCAATTGTTCAGCAGAACCAATACAAATTTGCTCGGTTTTATCTTTACTTGTCCAGATAGGAATTGGAATTCCCCAATACCTAGAACGGCTCAAGTTCCAATCCTGCAAATTTTCTAACCAATTGCCGAAACGTCCGGTACCAGTGCTTTCTGGGTGCCAGTTAATGGTTTTGTTTAATTCAATGAGCCTGTCTTTTGCAGCAGTGCTTTTTATAAACCAACTATCTAAAGGATAATATAAAATGGGCTTATCAGTCCTCCAGCAATGCGGATAGGTATGCTCGTACTTCTCTATTTTAAATGCTTTTCCTTCTATCTTTAATTTTAAACCAATCCTTTCATCAACACTTAAATACTTATCCAGATTAGGAATAATAGACTTTAACATGTCTTTTTGCTTCTGCAATTCATGGTGCTTTTCCTCATCGCTTAAATATTGCTCTTTTACAAACTCACGAGAGAAACCAAAAACTGGATCGCTCACCTCTGATTTAAATTTTCCCTGTAAATCGACTAAAGTTAAAGAGCCAATGCCATGTTGACGGGCAACTTTAAAATCGTCGGCCCCAAAACTAGGAGCTGTATGTACGATACCCGTTCCATCCTCTGTAGTTACGAAATCTCCGGTAATCACTTTAAATGAGTCGCCATCTTCTGGTTGAGCGTATGGAAACAATTGTTCATAGCGAACTCCCATCAATTCAGAACCTTTAAAATTCCCTACAACCTGATAAGGAATTTCTTTGTTTCCCGGTTGGTAGCTATTGAAATCTAAGTCAGCATTGTTTGCGCTAAAGTATTTACCCATAAGGTCCTTAGCGAGAATTACAACTATTGGCGCATGCGCATATTGATTAAATGTCCTAACGGCCACATAATCAATATTTTTACCAACCGACAATGCGGTATTAGATGGTAAAGTCCAAGGCGTAGTAGTCCATGCCAGCAAATAAATATCCTCCTTTGAAAAATCCCCAAAAAGTCCATTTGCTTTTTCATCCATTTGCACCTTAAACTGCGCAACGATGGTACTGTCTTTTACATCCTTGTAAGTTCCCGGCATATTTAGTTCGTGCGAACTTAAGCCAGTTCCTGCCGCAGGAGAATAAGGTTGAATGGTGTATCCCTTATAGAGCAAGCCTTTGGTGTATAATATCGACAACAAATGCCAAACAGACTCTATATACGTATTTTCATAAGTAACATATGGATCGGCCATATCTACCCAATAACCCATTTTTCTGGTAATATCGTTCCAAATACCAGTATACTTCATCACATCTTTTCGGCAAGCATCGTTATATTCTTCAATGCTAATGGTCTTGCCTATATCTTCTTTGGTAATTCCCAAAGCTTTTTCAACTCCAAGTTCAACTGGCAAACCGTGCGTGTCCCAACCTGCTTTTCGTTTTACCTGAAATCCTTTTAAAGTTTTGTACCTGCAGAATATATCTTTAATGGCTCTTCCCATTACATGGTGAATTCCGGGAAGACCATTTGCAGACGGTGGACCTTCGTAGAAAGTAAATGAATTACTTTCCGGACGCGACTCAACGGATTTTTCGAAAACTTGGTTTTTCTCCCACCAATCTAAGATTTCCTTAGATATTTCGGGGAGGTTTAAATGTTTGTACTCAGGATATTGCATCTATTTCTTAAAGGGCTGCAAATATATAAAGTAAAAGGGCAAAAAATGCAATAGAATATGTCCTCAGAAAGTATTCGTTAAATGTAATACTTACTTAACATTTCAATAAAGACCAGTATGCGTGTTTGATTTGGGAATGGCCAGAAAAAGCATTAATTGTGCTGCAAAAAGCATTGAGCCTAAAAGCAAATGCAGAGGTTGTGCGAAAGCCGGCATACTGAAATAAGCCAATACAATTCCCAACACAATTTCAGCAAGTAAAATAGCCATTAATAAAAAAGCATAACGAAGTGCTGAATCGGCAGTAGACTTAAAGATTCTGTAAAACAAATATCCATTGACAGCCAATACGATTATTGAAAAAGAACGGTGAACAGGAAAAATTACCGACAATTGATCAATCCATAATTCTCTGCTTTCAAAATTCATCGATTTTGCAACCACATCTACCACTTCTCTCACTTGCGTTCCCATCATTATTTGCGCAAATGTGAGCAACAGTGTTATCAACGAAAGCGCTTTAATCGTTTTAAAATTTCCATTAGGTAAATTGTCGCTTTTCTTCTTTAAGTAATATTGGATTATCACCACGATACCAAGCAACATGAGTGCTCCTACCATGTGAATGGTAATTTTTAAAGGTGCTAAATTTGAGGCTACGACCAAAGCACCCAACCAGCCTTGAAATCCCGTTAAAAAGAGCATCAAAAAACTCAAGCCCACAAGTTTTTTATTGGTTGTCCAATAGGAGAAAGAACAAACGAGCATTCCAACCACAAAAAGACCTAATACGGCTCCTAATAAACGGTTAATGTATTCAATCCAAGTTTGTAATACGTAGAACTCTGCATAATTATGTTTTGGATATTTTTCCCAATTCTCACGTGCAAAAGTTTCTTTTGAAACAAAGTTTGAGGTAGCTCTCCAAAGGGTATCATTCTCTATTACCATCATTCCTTTTTGGTATTCAAATGAAGGATGAAAATTTACCTGCTCAGGAGATGTTGGAGGTATATAATAACCAAAACACTTAGGCCAATCGGGGCAACCCATTCCAGATTGTGTTACACGCACAACACTACCAGCAAGAATTACCAAAAATGTAAATACAAAAGTTAAAAATGAAAATATTCTAAAAAACCGCTGAATTCGGTTACGCATATCTAATTAAGTATAAAGTGCAAATTACGCAGCAAATGAACTAACAAACAAATATTTGGAATTGTTTGGTTTGTAATAACATCAACAAATTAGATTAGGTTTGTATAATGATGAACGAACCCGACAAATCGACCTTTTTTATAGACTTACAACGCTTAGTGGTAGATTATGTTAAAACCAGACTTGAACTGACCCAGCTTGTTGCTTTTGAAAAAATTTCAAAGATTGTAGCTTATTTGGTTATTGGTGTAATTCTAGCGCTTTTGTTTTTCTTCGGATTACTGTTTGCAAGTGTAGTTTTAGGTATCTTTTTAAGTGATTTGCTGGGTAGCACCTTAATAGGATTTGGAATTATTGCACTTATTTATTTGTTGGTATTTATGGTCATTCTAAGCCTAAGAAATAAATTAATTGCCCCTGTTATCATTAATTCAATTATAAAGATTTTGTATGAACGCAGTCAATCAGATGAAGATGAAATCCAAGAAGATTGAAGATATTGAAAGTCTTCTAGCAGAGCAAAAAAGACTTCGCAAAACCTTAAAATCTAGTGAAATAGAAATTAATGAACGATTTGGTTATTTAAGAAGAAAGTATCCTATCATATTGTTGCACCAGATTCTGCCTTTTGAAGATAAAAAAAAGGAAATGATTGCAAACACATTGGTAATAGTAAGCAGTCTTTTTATGGGAAAAGTGGCTGATTCGGGTAAAGAACTTTTAGAAAACGTTTTCCAAAAGATATTTACTTGGATAAAGAAGAAAACTGGATTTGAGAAGGCTGAAGAAACTAGCGCTTCACAACCTGACTCAGCGCTTTAATAAATGCATCATCAATTTTTATATACTCGAGCATTCTATTTGATTTTTGATTTAACAATTCAAATTTCGAGAATAACTGAGCTATTTTTTGGTCAACTTGTCTTGCACTTGAACTCATTTGCAATGAAAGTATCTTGTAGAAAATGAGTGCATTTTCATAACCAATTTCATCATCTAGTTCCCTTATTTTCCTAGTAACAGAGCGTAATAAACTTGTTGCTGGATCATATTTATTAATCATTGAATAATTCAATGCCAGTAACAATTTTACTTCAATCTCAGAATGTGGATAATTTTTAAAGCTGATATCATTAATTAACCCATTTAATTGCTGAACTGCCTCTTGGTATTTTTTTGCGTAAAATGCACAAGTAGAAACGTATTTTACGAAATTGATGTAGTTAGGAACATCGTTCTTGTCAGGCTCGTAATTAGGAATGAGCGTTTTGTTTTGTTCGTATAACTCTGTTTCTGTGCCCAATTCAATATGCCTTTCAATTTTAGACAATAAAAACTTCGTAGTGAACGCGCAATGGTTGAATAACAGAAATGATTGCAATTTTTTATCTACCTCTTCGAAAAATCTAGTTTCCTTTTTAGGAAGATTCAATTTATGGTAATATTCGAAGGCTAGAAAATTATATACTAATTGCAGGTATTGATAATTGGTATCTTTTGAGAAGGTTGTAAAAACTTTTTCAAGTTTCAATAAGATATCTTCAATTGGCTCATCATCTTTTATAGCATCTGTATTGGGTACAAAAAGTGCAAAAGAAATATCTACAATGCTTTTGTAAACTGTTAAATGGTGAGATAAATAAAGCGTACAAATATGCCCCATTTCCTTTTTAATTAAGGCGAGGTATTCAATTTGCGATTTATTTCTGGATGCAAAATATTCACCTAGAGAATTCATAAAAGAATTCAATAAGTCTTCTGCTTTATCTAAAGCTATGGTGTAAGCAAGGTGCTTATTATAAAGCTGGGTGTATTCGTAATATTTCGGTGAATGAATGTGCAATTTCTTTAGAGCACTGTACACACTCGACATTTCATATGGCATGTCGTAGTTTTGCAATTCTGACTCTAATTTTGAAAGAATGGCAATGGCAGTATCTCTGTGCGTATCGTAGATTAATGTGGGAATGTTTGCAACTTTTCTCAATAAATCGATAATTGGAGTCGACATATTGTTGGTGAGGAAGTCTTGAATCTTATCAAACAACCTTGATTTTAAGGTGTAATAAGCACTCGTATTAACAGCTAACATTTCCTGAATATCCTCGTCGGTATATTTGTTCTCTCTATACAACTTCAACAACCTAAGGTATTTGTCTGCTTTGGTATCAATAAATTGTTGACACAAATCGTTGTACTCATCTTCCTTGAGCTGCAGAACTATACTCTTAAACTTAATCATGCTGGCTTTTTGAGGGCAATATACTTGAAAATTATAAAATAAGACAAGAACTTATTTAATTTTCATCAACAGTTGTTGTAACCGCTCCTGGCAATTGATCTATTATTTCCCAAGTCCCGTCAGCGCGCTGTCTCTCAATTATGTAAAATCCAACACCTTGGTCTCCCCAGCCATTATAAGGTGTCCAATTTAATTCAATACTAAATGCGTCTGTTGCTTCAGCTTTTAATACCACATTATCACTAAAACCCCCTTGTTTTCCTTCTATTCCGCATTGGTTCGTTGCCATAATCCTGTAAAAATACTTTGTATTATTTACATTTACATTTTCATCTAAATATGACCTTTGTTCGCTCGGAACTGTTCCTAAGTATATAAAGTTAAGGTTATCGGTAGAGCGGTAAATTTTATAAGCTGTAACTTTATCGCCCATAACAGCAGGAACGGGCCATTCGGTTAGTACAGATTCATTATTTACTACAGTAGACCTTGCTGCATTTACTTTTTGGTCTGCAAATAAATTATCAATTGGATTGCTTAAGTCGTAATCAGAATCAGATTCCACATGCCATTGACCATTTAAGCCTTCTCCTTTTACAGAATATCTATATTTCACTGGACAAAAAACCGAAGAGTCTCTGTAAGCGGTAACACTTCCTGGCACAATTCCCAAATCTTCTGTAATTGCAGAATTTTCTTCTGTTCTAAAAATTCTGTATTGAGTTGGAATTTTTCCTACGTAAGGTGACCATGTGAGGTCAATTTTATTATCTTCTCTTGTAAATGCTTCAATATTGATTGTACAATGTTCAATAATACTATCACTTTCAATAGAATAACCACATCTGTCGGATGTTATAATTTTATAACAATAAACATTTTCAAATGTATTTAAATTTCCATCTGTTAACGATATGGTGTGCGGATCTGAAATCGTCTGAATTAATTCAAATTGCAGCGTTTCTTGATTCTTTTTATAAATCATATAAGCGCCGAAATCGGGTGCTAGAGACTCTTCCCATTCTACAATAACTTCTGTTTGGCTTAAAACGCTCACACGAAGGATTGGCGTAACTGGCGCAGGAAGTGTATCAAAAACATTCACAATACTCGGAAGTATTAATGTATCACTGCAACCATTTTCATTGTGTACTTGAAGTTGAATGGTGTAAAAACCTGGCTCAAAATAAACAGCAGAAGGGTTTTGCAAAGTTGAAGTTGCTGCATTTCCGAAATCCCATGAATATGTTGGATTTTCCAGGTTGTAAGAAGTATTATTGAAGGTAACATTTAAAGGAGTGCACCCTTCTGTTTCTGTTAATGTGAATCCTGCAATAGGTATTAAATGAGCTTCAAGTCCATTAAACATGGCTGTATCTGTGCAGCCTCCTTCGTTAGTAGCAATTAATTGAATGTTAAATTCACCTGCTTCATTGTAATTCACAGTTGGATTCTCTTCAGTTGAAGTTTGCCCATTGCCAAAATCCCAGAAATAGCTAACAGCACCAACTGAATTATTGACTGCATTTATAAGCAAAGGTGCGCAATTGCTGGTATCATTCACTGCAAATTCAGCTCTTGGAAAAGGAAAAACTGTAATTGGAAAAGGAATAGTAAAAAATGCGCTACAACCTAAGGTGTCTTGAGAGAATAAAGTAATTATATATTCACCTGCTTGTTCAAAACTAAATACTGGATGTTGAACTGCACTTATTGTTCCTTCTCCAAAATTCCATTCCCATTCAACAGCACCCATTGATAAATCTGTAAACTGAACGGTATCTCCAATACATAATTGATTGTCAGACACTTGAAATTGTGTGCCTGGACCTAGAACTGTAACATAATCTACATATAGTAAAGTATCTGAACAACCGTTAGATGCAGTAATAATTAAACTAACATCATATTGTCCTGGGGCGCTGTATAATTTAACAGGATTCTGAACTGTTGAACTAGAGCCATCTCCAAAATCCCATAACCAAGTTACGGCCTCTACAGACTGATCAAAAAATTCTACAATAGATGGGGCGCAACTTGCAGGTGTAGGTGAATTGAAAGCTGCAATTGGTCCTGTTACAGATATTGGTACTTGTAAAAATACAGTATCAATGCAATTTTCTAAAGATGTTATAATAGCTCTTGCTGTGAAATTTCCATTGCTTGTGTATAAGTGACTTGGCGTTGGGCCACTGCCAGTGGTCCCATCACCGAAGTCCCATTGCCAACTTACAATTCCATCTTGAGAAGCCGTAAAATTTACTGGCAATGGATTACAGTTACCTGTAAATGAAGCTTCAATTTGAGGAGAAAATAAAGTAATCCCAGCTTTAGTAGTTGAATCTATGCATCCATGTGATGTTGTTATTGTTAACGAAATAGAATCTGCTGGTTCTGATGTAACAGAAATGAAAGGGTTACTTAATGTTGAAGTATCTCCATTTCCAAAGTCCCATAACCACGATACTGCATCCTGGCTTAAATCTGTAAATTGAACATTTAATGGTAAACAATTAGAAGTTTGGGTAAAATCGAAATCCGCATTTGCACCATAAACTGTTATTGGAATGTCAATAACATCAATAGATTCACACCCTCCTGCATGATAATTCATTGCTTTTAAAGTAACATAGTAAACACCTGGATTTTGGAAAACATTAGACCCTGTGGTACTCCAATCATGGTCGTATGTTCCATCCTGCCATTGCCATAAATACCAGCCATATGCACCGTTATTCGCACCTGTGGAAAGATTTGTAAAATTTGCTGTAAAGGGCGCACATCCGCTAACAGGACCTACACTTTCAATTCTTGCAACAGGAAAATAAACTGTAACTGGCACAGGTAGGTTAAAAGTATTACTACAGCCATCTGGATCAGTATATTGTAAAGTGACATTAAACTCTCCAGCATGAGTATAAAAATGAGAAGGAAATGCTTCTGTTGAAGTTGTACTGTCTCCAAAATCCCATAAATATGTGTAATTTTCAGGAAAATCATGGGCAAATTCTACTGTATCTTTACAAACAGAATGAGGATAAGTAACGACAGGTAATGGTGGGTTAGAGAAAAATGACTTTAACCTAGAAGACTGACAACCAAGAGTGTCAATTAACGTTAATACAACATTATATGCAGAAGCAGAAAGAGGGAAATCATTGCTTGCTGTGAAAGAATTACTTGTTATTCCATTTCCAAAATTCCAAACAAGACTTTGAACTACATTAGAATCGGGATAAGTTACTTGAATATTTGTATAAGAACAATAAACAGTTTCCTCTAAGGTAAAATCAATTAATCCTCCCCCAATTTGAATAGATTGTGGGTATTGAATTGTATCATAACCTAGTTGAGTTTGAATCACATAGGAAACATTGTAAATACCAGAAGCTGCATAATTGTGCGATGGGTTTTGTTCTGTGGAGGTCGCGCCGTCTCCAAAATTCCATAAAACCACATCTTCCTCTTCATCCTGAGGATAAAATGAAATATTAATTGGTGCACATCCAATTAAAGGGAAAAGCAAATTTTCACTTACACTACCTGTACTGCCTCCTGAGGAACTATCTCCAATAACGATAATCGGTATAGTTGATTCAAATGAGCCACTAAATTCAGTAGTATCACAATTGTTATTTTCAATTTGGAGGGTAACTTGATATTCACCATCAGTTTGATAAACATGAGTTGGGTTTTCTTCAGTCGAGGTAAATCCATCGCCAAAGTTCCATAACCAAGAAGTAGCAGACTGATTAGTACTTGTAAAATTTATTGCAATAGGATTTGAACCTTCTACAGCCGAAGAAGTAAACCCTGCATTAAACGATGAAAAATTAACCGAATTAAAACCTATGTACGTATAAGTACATCCCAGATTTGTGGTAACTGTTAAACTTGCATGATGTGTATTATTATTATCGTACACATGGGTTGGTGTTTCTGAAGTAGATGTTGTTCCATCTCCAAAATTCCACAACCACGAAACTACACTCACAGAATTAGTGTCTTGAAAAGTAACAGGAAAAGGCGGACAAGGATCTATTGTTACATTAAACCTAGGTATGCCTCCTTCAACAATTACAGTTTGAAAGTTGGGATAATTTATTGAACAAACGCTGCCATTGTTTATAAGTAGTGAAACCGTATAAACACCTGCTTCTTCGTAGGTATGGTTTGGATTAGATAATGTTGAAGTGTTCCCGTCTCCAAAATTCCACAGATAACTTATGGCGGAATTATCTTGAATTCCAAAAGAAGCAGTAAACGGAACGCAAGCTGTTATTGGTGGCGGAGGATTATAAATAGCATTTTCGTAATTTACATCTATAAAGTTATTGATTATTAATGTATCTCGACATCCAGCCGGGTTTGTTGCAATTAACGTAACATTGTAAGAACCTAAATTTGGATAATTCTTATTAGGATTTGCTGAGGTAGAAACAGACCCATCTCCAAATAACCAAAGATAAGACGCAGCTCCAACACTAGTATTTGTAAAACTAACCTGAAATGGTGGACAACCTGAAGTGTCTGAAGCTGTAAATGAGGCTATTGGAGCAACAACAGTTACTGCCGCATTTATTAAATTGAAAGCCGTGCAGCCAAATTGATTCGTTGCTGTGAGTTTTACATTATATGTACCTGGGTTTAGATAAGTAAATGTTGGGTTTGAAACTGTAGAACTTTGACCATTTCCAAAATCCCATAAATAACTAACAGCACCACTACTTTGATTTGCAAAACTTACAGTTAAAGGCGCGCAGCCAGTTGAATTACTTAAAGTAAAAGAAGGTATTGGTAATGGGTTTACCTGAATAAAATTATTATTCTGAACTGGATAACTACATCCATTTGGCATTGTAACGGTTAATCCAACAGTATAACTTCCTTCATTTTGGTATGTTACAGACTGAGCCTCATTAGAAGATGTTTGCCCATTTCCAAAACTCCAGCTGTAAAAAGATGCACTATCGATATTTGTAGAAAAATTAACCACAAGAGGCTTACATCCGCTTACAGTATTAGAAACAATTTGTGGGATTATCGGAGTATGTATTTTTATATACTGACTTTTTACTACACTATCTAAACATCCAAAAGTGTTTACAATTTTCAATTTTACATTATAAGTTCCGGGAGCAGAATAAATTTTATTGGGAGATTGTTGCGTAGAAGTTGTTCCATCTCCAAAATCCCAAGTATAACTTCCTGCATTTGTATTTTGAGGACTAAATTGAAAAACTTGGTTTGGATTGCAAGTTACAGTTGGAGTTGCAGAAAATTCCGCAGAAGTAATTGGATGAACACTTAAGTTTTCAGGTAATTGAAAAGACCCAACACAACCACCTGAATTTGTAGCTAACATCGAGACTGTGTAATTACCGGCGTTATTATATATTTTGCTAGGATTACTTAGTAATGAATAAGTTCCATCTCCAAAATCCCAGAAATAAGTGTTATTGCCAGGAGTAGTGTTTGTGAATGTAAAGTTAGTTTGATTCATACATCCACTTTGCACAGCACTAGTAAAGGATGCAATTGGCCCAGGTAAAGCAGTAATGTAATTATTAAATATTGCTGTATCTCTGCTTCCATTAGAAGCAATGGCGATTAAGCTTACTGTATAATTACCAGGAGCTACATAAACGTTTTGGGGATTTTGTAAAGTTGAAAAATTGCCATTCCCGAAATTCCATTGGAATGAAGTTGCACCTGTCGAAGTATTAGTAAAATTAACACTAAATGGCGCGCAACCTTGTTGTTGCGATGCGTTAAAACCTGCAGTAGGAATTTGGGCCCATAACTGGCTGCTTAGAAATAACAGACAGAAATAGACTAATAATATGCGGTTTTTCTTTATATGTATAATTTTATCCATCCCAATATTTATTCTATGGTACCGTCTGCAACCAATGTAACTCTGCCTGTTTGCTCTGGTAAAACCGAATTGTTTTTTCCAATAGCTTTTACTTGATATACATAAACATCTGTACTTGTTATCTTTTTGCCTTTGTAAGAACCATCCCAATAATTCTGAATGTCATCGCTCTCAAAAACCAATTCTCCAATGCGATTATATATTTGAAGATTAAAAGATTTAATTCCTTCTGCTTTTACCCCAAAAGAATCATTAAGTCCATCTCCATTAGGAGTAAATGCGCTTGGAATGTAAAGTAGTGGTTTCGGAATTGCCTCAGCAGTATTTGAAAGACTGGAAATTCCAGAACCTCCAATTTTATAAGCTGTAACGCGATATGTTTTATTCTCACCATTATTAGATTGAGACTTCAAATCTTCATTTGAAAACACTATTAAACTAGCGATTAATAAAGTAAATGACCAATAATTGAATGATAATTTCATAAATACACTTTCAAATCTTCTTTAAGCTTAGTGTATTACTGCAATTATTGATTTTACGTTACCTATTGGAGTGAAATGAGTTGTGCATAAATTACATTTGTAATAAATTCTTCTTTTAACAAATCATTTAACGTGAAATTGTCGATTTTACTGACATTCAATCGAAATAAGTCTCAAATTAATCATGTAAGAAATTAGAATAAACTTACTTTTTATGCCATAAAACAAAAAAACACAGGAGTGTGCCTAGAAATGATTGAAATGAATTATAAAAATCATATTTTAGACGGATTAATAAGATAGAATGAAACAAGGTTTACTTTGCCTTATTCATATAGGAGACGACAAAAGGCTGCATTTAAAAGCAGAAGCTTTACGGGAAGAATTGAGTGATGATGTGAACACTGTTTGGCTGAGTGTTTCAGAATTGTATCTATACGACTTTGGTAATTTTGTTCCATTTATTATCTGTGTAATTAGCGATAGTAAAATAGAATGGCAAAATGAAGTAAATTTATTAAAATCAAAGTTTCCTCATTTCGTTTTAGGAATATATTCAGATGATATCTCTAGCATTCAAGCTTATGCAACAGGTTGCCAGTTTGTACTGCACTCAGAAGATAAACTTGGTAGTCAATTTTTATGGCAAATTGTTACTTCAAAACACTTAAACAACGAAAATCAAATATTAGAAAATCAAAGGCTTGAAAAATCTTTAGCGGAAATTCAATCCAAAAATAAAGAACTCGAAAAAATTAATTTTGAATTAGATCGATTTGTTTATTCTGCATCTCACGATTTACGATCACCCTTAACCTCTGTGCTTGGGTTATTGTATTTGTTAAGAACACAATTAATTGACGCTGAATCTATTAAATATACAAATTTAATGGAAGAAAGCATTCTTAAATTAGATAATACAATTAAAGATATAGTAACATATTCCAGAAATAATAGGACGGATATTATCAGAGAAAAGATTAAAGTAAAATCACTCATAAAAGATTTAGTCGATAATTTAAAATATTTAGAACCAACTGGAACATCATTAAATGAATCTATTGTTTTTAAAGGAATTAATATTCTCAATGCTGACAAAAACAGGCTTCAAACTATTTTAAATAATTTAATCTCAAATAGCATTAGATACAGGCAAACATCTCGTCAATTAAAAATTCAAATAAAAACAGAAGTCACCGATGACAAGGTTATATTATCTGTCGAAGACAATGGAATAGGAATTAAAGAACAACATATAGATAGAATTTTTGATATGTTCTATCGTACAAATGATAGCAGCACTGGCTCTGGTCTTGGATTATATATTGTGAAAGAAACTATAAACAAATTAGGTGGAAGTATTCAGGTAAACTCTACAATTAATGAAGGAACTACTTTCATAGTTTCTTTTCCATTAGCTAATTAATTATTATGGAAAACACTTTTGAAGAAATAATTCTCATTGAAGATAGTGAAATAGATGTTTTCATAAATACAAAAGTTATCGAATTGATGCAAATAACAGATCGTGTAGTTTCCCTGCCTTCCGGAGAAGCTGCGCTAGAATACCTCAGCAATACGCAAAAAACATTCAATAAATCTTATTTAATATTCCTTGACATCAGAATGCCTAAAATGGATGGTTTTGAATTTCTCGAAAGTTTTCAAGCACTTCCTGAAAAAATAAAACAAAAAATTAGAATTGTAATGCTTTCTTCAACCATAGATACAATTGATTTAGAAAAAGCAAATGCCAATCCTTTTGTTTTAGCATTTATTCCCAAGCCACTGACAAGAGATAAAATTGCTAATTTGCAATTGATGTAAAAATAAAAAAGGCGGATGTAATTAAATACATCCGCCTTTTTTTGCATTTTTAAATATTACTTTTCAACCGTAATAACCAAATATTTAGAAGATTTCCAGAAAGATTCGGAGTTTGTAATTGTTAAACTTTTTGCTTTCTTTTTACCATCCATTTCAATTTTGTAAGAAGATGTTGGATGCGTAGTAATTACCTTAGCAGATTTCGCATTAATTGGAATAGATGTTATTTTCGATACATCTATTTGAGTAAAATAATCTTGATTAAAGTCGGATTTAAGAATTTTCTTTTTTCCTAATCCTAAAAATCCACCTTCTTTGTTTACTACTTTATTATCTCTTAATTCTTTATATGTTCCTACAGCATAAAAAGCTGTGTTCATCTTAACTACCTGTTGTTCTATAACCTGTGTTTTACTAGCACTTTCGGTTTTCAAGTTAGATACATTTGTATTTAACTCTGTAATCTGAATGTTTTGCGCAGCTAATTGCTCTTTTAAAGTTCCAATTTCTTTGTCTTTCTCAGCCAATTGCTCGGTCATTCGTTCAATTGTTTTTTCAAACTGTGAAATTTTAATATTTGATTTCTTCAGTTTTGATTGAAGATTAATAAGCTTCTGCTTATTTTCTTCCATTATCTCATTGATATCATTGATATCTTGATTGATTCTATCTTTTGCTGTGCCCTGAAGTTCAGCTCCACCAGTAGCTGACGTTTTAATTGAGCCTTCTTTTTGTTTTACTTCTCTTAAATTATCTTCTATTTCATTCAATGATTCCATAAAAGAATTTATTGTGGAATCTTTTGAAGCTGCTTCTTTTGCAATGGCTTCTTTTTCAGCTTTTAATTTTTCTAATTCCGGATTAGGTTCATCTGCACTTTGACATCCGTTAAAAATTAAAGCAATACTTAATAGGGTTGAATACAACGCACTTTTCATGGGCTATTTTTTTATGTTTCTATTTATGCGACAAAGTTAAAGCCTTTAAAAAGTAATAATAGCCATTTATTAAGTTAACCTTACAGAAAGAATTAACTACTCAAACTATTATAAACACTGAGATTGTTGATAAATTTATATCTAAATCGACAATATTCGGAAAAAGAAAAAATAATGATTACCTCAATTTTAGGATTGTCCCGGCAGCTGAGATTGCGCCCTTTTCAAGATTATTTAAAATATATAACCTATTTAATTTTATTGCAAATTTCTGTGAAACATCTTTTAAATTTTCATTCTCTCCGAGGCGGTAACTTTCTTGCACCGCTTTTCTTCGTTTTGGCTGAATATAAACGATTTCACCTTCCCTAAATTCATGATTCTCTTCTAAATCATTGTACTTTTTCAATTGCCAATGCATCAAATCTAATTCCTGAGTTAATGTTAAATAACTATCACCTTTCTTAGCCAAAACAAATTTAACATTATTATTTAATTCAATTTTTCTCCCAGTTTTTTTTGAAATTTCAAAATCCGAAAATTCACTTTTATCTGATTTGTTTTTATTTGATTTTGTAATAACTTTTGTTTCCTTTTTTATGATGGCTGGTTTTGTATTCAACTTGTCATAAACATATAACTCATTTTCTTCGATTGTTTTTATAAGTAATTGGGCATACTGAGGATTAGTTGCATAACCTGCCGCTTTTAATCCTTTAGCCCAACCTTTATAATCGTCTTTGCTTAACTCAAAAAGAGATGAGTATCTCGCACCGTTCTTTAAAAACTTAGAATGGTCTTCATATGAAGCTAATACGTCCTTATACTTTCTAAAACACTCATTCTTTTCATCATCATCCTGATAAAATGTCTCACCTGTCCACTCCTTTTTACATTTAATTCCAAAATGATTATTTGCCGTTTTAGCCAAAATACTGTTACCCGCAGAAGATTCTAATATGCCTTGCCCTAACTTAATGGAAGCCGGAATTCCATATTTTTCCATCTCTGTAATTGCAATATCCTTATATAAATCAACATAATTTTTCGGAGTGTATTTCGCCTGAGAATGCACTATTCCTGTAGAAATAAATAAAATAAAAGTTACTATTCTAACCATAAAACAAAGAAAAACACATTCGTCAAATTTTCAATACGTTTAAGAATTCATTTTTTAACGTAATTACACACATTCATTTTTATACCTTTGCAGCCCCAAAAAAAGTCATTCTATGAAATTATCTCAGTTTAAGTTCAAGTTGCCTCCAGAACTCATTGCAGAGCGTCCTTCTGACAATCGTGATGAATCCAGATTAATGGTACTTGACCGTAAAACCCAAACCATTCAACATAAAATGTTTCGTGACATTATGGATTATGTAGACGATGGAGATACTTTTATCATAAATAATACAAAAGTTTTTCCTGCCCGTATGTACGGAAATAAGGAAAAAACAGGCGCTAAAATTGAAGTTTTTTTATTGCGCGAGTTAAATGCAGAAAGCAGACTTTGGGACGTATTAGTTGATCCTGCAAGAAAAATTAGAATAGGTAACAAATTGTACTTTGGCGACGATGACTCTCTTGTTGCAGAAGTTATTGATAATACCACTTCTCGCGGAAGAACGCTTCGTTTTCTTTTTGACGGTCCACATGAAGAATTTAAAAAAGTGCTTTATTCTTTAGGTGAAACACCTATTCCAAAATACATTAACCGTAAACCGGATGAAGACGATACTGAACGTTTTCAAACTGTTTATGCGCGACATGAAGGTGCAGTTGCAGCTCCAACTGCAGGTTTGCATTTTAGTAAAGAACTAATGAAACGCCTTGAACTTAAGGGTATTAACTTTGCAGAAGTTACGCTTCACGTAGGCCTTGGTAGTTTTAGAAATGTGGAAGTTGAAGATCTTAGCAAACACAAAATGGACAGCGAAGAGATGTATATTGATGAAGCTGCCACCATTATTGTGAACAAAGCAAAACTAGAGCGCAAAAAAATTATCGCTGTAGGAACTACTACAATGAGAGCTATTGAAAGTTCGGTTTCTACAGAAGGCTTATTAAAGGAATATTCAGGTTGGACAAACAAGTTTATCTATCCACCATACGATTTCAGAGTTGCTAATGCATTGGTTACAAATTTCCACATGCCAATGAGTACTTTACTTATAATGGTTTCTGCTTTTGCTGGTCATGATTTTTTAATGGAAGCATATAAAGAAGCTGTTAAAGAAAAATATAGATTCTTCACCTATGGTGATGCTATGTTGGTGATTTAAATGCAAAAAACTCATGTTATAATTGTAGCAGGAGGAAGCGGAAGCAGAATGGGTGCAGAAATCCCTAAACAATTTCTGCATTTCGCTGGGAAACCAATTTTGTTGCATACCATTGAAAAGTTTTATGCTACAAATGCAGCATACAATTTAATTCTTGTACTACCTGAATCGCATTTCGGCGCTTGGGAAGAGATTATTCAGCAATTTAATTGTACCATTCCTCATCAATTAGTGAAAGGAGGAAATACGCGTTTCCATTCAGTAAAAAATGGATTAGCATTAGTAAATGATGGATTTGTTGCGGTTCATGATGCCGTACGCCCATTGGTTACAAGCAATACAATTTTAAATACACTTGAAGCTGCATTTATCCACGGGGCAGCAATTCCTGTAATTGAAAGCACTGATTCGGTAAGAATACTGTCAGACAATGGTTCGGTTCCCCTCACAAGGTCTTTGTTAAGAAATGTACAAACTCCTCAATGTTTTGATACCAGCATTCTTAAACAAGCAATGCAGCAAGAATTTAATCAGGAGTTTACAGATTGTGCAAGTGTTGTCCAGAAAGCGGGTTTTCCTATTTTTTTAAGTGAAGGGAATATTGAAAACATTAAAATTACTACTCCTTTGGATTTAAAGATTGCTGAATGTATTCGCACTCAGTTTGATTAAAAATTGTCGATGACTTTTGTCAATTTCATACAAAGATTGATAATGTAATTTGGTTATAATAATTGAAATGATTCCCTTTGCCCAATGAATATATTAATAATTGGCTCCGGTGGAAGAGAGCACACAATTGCCTGGAAAATCAGTCAAAGCGCCCAACTAGATGCGCTTTTTATTGTTCCCGGCAATGCGGGAACAGAAGAATTTGGAGAAAATGTAGATTTAAAAACTACAGATTTTGAAGGAATCGCAAATCTTGTGTTGGAAAACAACATTACCATGGTAATTGTTGGACCAGAAGATCCTTTGGTAGCCGGCATTTCAGATTATTTCAGCAGTAATAAATTGCTTCAACACGTTGCACTCATTGGACCTTCAAAAACAGCAGCTCAATTGGAAGGAAGCAAAGACTTTTCTAAGGCTTTCATGGGCAGACATAATATTCCCACTGCTGCATATAAAAGTTTTACAAAAAATGAGTTACCACAATCTTTCGAATTCCTGCAAACCTTAAAAGCTCCTTATGTCATAAAAGCTTCTGGTCTCGCTGCAGGAAAGGGTGTTATTATTGAAAACGAAATCGATAAAGCAAAATCTGCAATTGAAGAAATGTTTTCTGGAAAATTCGGAAATGCGGGAGAAACAGTTGTAATTGAAGAATTCTTAGATGGAATAGAATGTTCTGTTTTCGCACTTTGTGATGGAAAAAATTTCCTCTTACTGCCAGAAGCAAAAGACTACAAGCGTATTGGAGAAAATGATTCGGGTTTGAATACCGGAGGTATGGGAGCTGTTTCTCCAGTTCCGTTTTTTGATGATTTATTGAAACAAAAAGTAATTGACCGAATAGTAACACCAACGCTTTCTGGATTAAACCAAGAAGGAATTCCTTACGTTGGTTTTCTTTTCATTGGTTTAATGATTGTAAATCAAGAACCTTATGTAATAGAATATAACTGCAGGCTTGGTGACCCAGAAACTGAAGTGGTGTTGCCTAGAATTAAAAATGATTTAATCGAATTGTTTAAGCATGTAGCTTCAGGAACCCTCGAAAGTCAACAAATAGAGATTGACCATCAAACGGCACTTACAGTAATGTGCGTATCTGGCGGCTATCCGGAACATTTTGAAAAAAATAAAAAAATTGAAGGTCTTGAATTACTTAAAAATGAACTTGTTTTTCACGCTGGAACGAAAACTACAAATGACAGTGTTTTAACTTGTGGTGGTCGCGTATTGGCTTTCACATCTTTAGGAGATTCAATTGAGGCTTGTCGAACTAACTCCTATAAATCCATTTCGAAAATTTGTTACGATGGGATTTATTTTAGAAAAGACATTGGCCAAGATTTATTATCATTTGAAATAAAAAATTAATCAATGGAAATAGCAAACGATATTCAAGAAAGATTGCAGCAGCTGCAAGAAAAGTACGCTGTAATGGGGCAGGATTTAAGTTCTTATTTAGACGGTCTGTTGTATGCAGATTATTTAACTTATTGGGATTATGTTCACTTAGACACTTTGTTAAGTTTACAGTCTCCAAGAACTTCATTCCCCGACGAAACTATTTTCATTATATATCATCAAATTACAGAACTTTATTTTAAACTGTGTTTGCATGAATTCGAACAAATAGGCAATCACGCTGAACTTACCGCTAATTTTATGAATGAACGTGTAAGCCGAATAAACAGGTATTTCGAAAACCTTACCCATTCTTTTTTGATTATGGTTGATGGGATGGACAAAGAGCAATTTCTCAAATATAGAATGTCTCTTTTACCTGCAAGTGGTTTTCAAAGTGCACAGTACAGAATGATTGAAATCTGTTCAACTGATTTTTTTAATTTAATAGATAAAGACCACAGAGATAAATTTAATGAAAGTAATACCGACATTAAATCTCAATTCGAATACATCTATTGGAAAGCTGGTGCAACCGAATTAAAAAGTGGAAAAAAGACGCTTACTTTAGAGCAGTTTGAGAAGAAATACTCAAAGGTTTTAATTGAGTTATCAGAAAAAAATATCCTTACAAACCTATTTGCTTGTTACAGAAAACTGGCAGCTAAAGGTGAAGATATGACTGAAATTAAAAATTCACTTAAAAAATTAGATGTGCTGGTCAATATTAACTGGCCATTATCTCATTACAAAAGTGCTGTGAGGTATTTACAAAAAGACCCCGAAGACATAAAAGCAACAGGTGGAACTAACTGGCAAAAATATTTACCTCCACGTTTTCAAAAAAGAATCTTCTATCCATCTCTTTGGACAGCAGATGAAATAGAAAACTGGGGAAAAGGTTGGGTAGAAGTTGAGGTATTTGGCAAATAATTATCTTACCTTTTCTATAGAAAAACCCTCTATACTCACTCCATTAACCAAAGCAGTTCCTTGAGCAGCCGTAATTTGTATAGGAACAATTGCTGATAAATCTTGAATTCCTGTAAATATATCAGCAACAGCCAAATTGTTTACTGATAGCGTTCCTGACATTTTAATTTCAGTAGCCGTTTTGCGGTAAACCCTTACTTGTGCTGTCCAATTTCCTGGAGTCCCAATTGGAAACGAAATTACGTTTGGGCCAAATTTGAACCTCAAAATACAAGTATCAGCTGTAATTTGTCCAAATGCATTGATTTCTATTATTTCATTATTATTTCCTAAAGTATTCGCCGCCATTGCATATGAACCTATTACAGTTTCATTGGTAACGGCTATTCCTGCCTGATCCATCGAACTAAACAATATGGAAGATGGAACACTTGGTGCGGCTTGAACCAATTCTTGCCAACTTTCTCCGTTAAAATACCAAAAAGATACTGTGTTTGTGTCATAAACCATTAAGCCTTCGGCAGGAAGATTTATTGCATTTCTTTCTGTTGTAGAAAGGCGAGGCATAAGAAATCCTTGAGTCGAAGATGAAACATGCAAACGTGCACTTGCATCTGGATTATTGGTCCCAATTCCAACGTTTTCAATTTGACCGAATAAAAGTTGAGGTAAAACCAATAGGAATGATATGATTATTTGCTTCATGGCACAAAATTAAACAAAGTGTGCACTTTACCGTAAAATTTTCTGTAGTGCTTTGCGTTTAAATTTTCCCTTTTTTTGCATAATGAAACTCTCACTTCAACTTCGTGTGTTATTTGCTTTTATAGCATTAAGTTTATTGTTAAGCGCATGCAGTCTTTTTAAAAAGAAATGTGATTGTCCTGACCATAGAAGAGCAAAACGTGTTGCAACTATAATAGATAAATCGCTAAATTCGCAAACTTAGAATTAATCTAAATAAGAGTGTTTTGCGCGCATTGATTGAGTTGGCAGTAAACGAAACTGCTATAATTTTAAATTTTTCTGATTCAGAAATTGCTTTAAAATTGTTGGAATTGGGCTGTTTGCCCGGTGCAAACATTCAACTATTGCATAAAGCTCCGATGGGAGATCCTTTTGCATATCTAATAGATGGTTCAATAATTACGATGAGGAAGAAGGAAGCTGCTACCGTTATGATTCAATCAAAATAGTATTTTGGAAACAAAAGAAATTATTTCTGTAGCCTTAGTTGGAAATCCAAATTGTGGTAAATCAACATTATTTAACGCTATCACAGGTCTTAACCAAAAAACAGGAAATTTCCCTGGCGTAACTGTTGAAAAGAAAAATGGAAAAGTAAGAATTCATGATCAACAGCTTCAAAGAAAACAAACATTTAATTTCATTGACCTTCCTGGTACTTATAGCCTATTTCCAAAATCGTTAGATGAAGCCGAAACCCTAAAAGTTTTAACAGAGCCTAATAATCCTGATTTTCCTGACATTGTTGTTACTGTTGCAGATGCCTCAAACCTAAAAAGGTCCTTGCTGCTTTGCTTACAAGTAAAAGAATTAGGACTCCCAGCAGTGCTGGTGCTTAACATGATTGATTTATTAGAAAGAAGCAATTTAAGCATAGATATAGTTAAACTTTCTAAGGCCCTGCAAATTCCGATAATCGAAATGAATGCGAGGGATAAAAAGGGAATTAGCCAATTGAAGAAACAATTATTTGAACCTATCAAATCTGAGATAAACGGAACTGAGTACAATGCTTTCCTAAATTCTATCAATAAATATTCTCAAAATCCGCAAATCGATGAAGAGAAACAAGCCAACTTAATTCAAGAAAAAGAAATGTTGCGTTTGTATTCCTTAATAGACGATGTTTTGAGTGGGGCGCTAATTCAAGCAAAGCAAACAAATGCATTGAACTTGTCTCTTCGTTTAGATAAGTTTTTTACCCACCCATTTTGGGGCTTCATCATTTTTCTTGGAATACTGTTTTTTATCTTTCAATCAATATTTTCTTGGTCAGAAAAACCAATGGAATGGATTGATTTGCTTTTTTCTCTAACCTCAGATTGGATAAACAGCTCACTTCCTGATGGTGCATTTAATGATTTGTTAAGCAAAGGGATTATTCCCGGTTTAGGCGGCATTATGATGTTTATCCCTCAAATTGCCATCCTATTTGCCTTTATTGCAGTACTCGAAGATACAGGGTATATGGCCAGGGTAAGCTATATTATGGATCGCTTAATGAGAGGATTTGGTATTAATGGAAAATCTATCATTCCATTAATAAGTGGAGTTGCCTGTGCTGTTCCCGCTATCATGTCGGCCCGAACAATTAAGAACCAAAAAGAAAGGCTCATTACCATTTTTGTAACACCATTAATGAGCTGTTCTGCACGTTTACCGGTTTATACACTGTTAATTTCTGCAGCAGTTCCTGATCAAAATTTGGGACCTTTCAACATAAAAGGAGTCTTACTGATGGCCCTTTATCTTATTGGTTTTCTAGCTGCAATAGGTACTGCCCTCATCTTAAAATGGATAATAAAAAGTAAAGAAAAAAGCTATTTCATTATGGAACTGCCCGTTTACAGAAAACCACAATGGGGAGTTGTTGCATTTACAATGTATGATAAAGTAAAGGTTTTTGTAATGAATGCGGGAAAAATAATTGTAGCAATATCAGTAATTCTATGGTTACTTTCCTCTTATGGGCCTACTCATAAATTTGAAGAAATAGAACTCAAATACAACAACACCGCATATTTTGAACAAGTAGGAAAAGAACAAGCAGAAAACAAATTAGCTTCTGAAAAACTCAGAAACTCATATGCAGGAATAATGGGAAGAACCATTGAACCTGCAATCGCTCCTTTGGGTTTTGATTGGAAAATTGGAATTGCCCTCGTTACATCATTCGCGGCAAGAGAGGTTTTTGTGGGAACAATGGCCACTATGTATAGTGCAGGCAGCGACAGTGATGAAAATTCAGTTTCCCTAAAAGCTTCATTGCAAAAAGATATAAACGAAAGCACTGGAAAACCATTATTTACTTTGGCAACAGTCATTTCACTTATCCTATTCTACGCGTTTGCTATGCAATGTATGAGCACCATTGCGGTTGTTTACAGAGAAACAGGTTCATGGAAATGGCCTGTGATTCAATTTATATATATGACAGCCTTAGCTTGGCTAGCAGCATTTATTGCATATAATTTACTAAAATAAGGAAGTTACAAAAATGAAACGCAAAGAGCTGCTCCTATTATTAACACTTGCATTGATTCAATTCACCAACATAATGGATTTTATGATCATTATGCCTTTGGGAAATCAATTAATGAAATTGTTTCAAATTGAACCAAGACAATTTGGATATATTGTTGGTGCTTATACTGTTACAGCTGGAATTGTTGGCTTTGCCGGTGCATTTTTTATAGACAATTTCGATAGAAGGAAATTATTGTTGACCTGTTATGTCGGGTTTTTAATTGGCACTTTGGCTTGTGGTTTTGCTCCAAGTTATATTACAATGCTACTAGCAAGGATTTTAACCGGAATTTTTGGAGGGATTTTAGGAACCCTAGTATTATCAATAGTTGGAGATGCTATTCCCGGAGAACGCCGTGCAACGGCCATGGGAATTGTAACGGCCGGTTTTTCATTGGCCGCTGTATTTGGGGTTCCATTTGGTAATTATTTAGCGCATGCTTTTAGCTGGCATGCCCCATTTCAATTTATTGCTGGCATTGGAACATTGATAATTATCGCAATTCTCATATTTATTCCAAAAATGGATGAACACATCAGGAATAAATCTAAACGCCCAGATCCTCTGCAAGTATTAAAAAATCTTTGGGAAAACAATAATCAGCGAAAAGCGCTTTTATTAATGTGTTTATTGATGTTATCTCAATTTACCATCATTCCATTTATTGCTCCATACATGGAAAAAAATGTTGGTTTTACACAAATGCAGGTTACTTACATTTATCTTTTTGGTGGACTTTGCACGGTATTTACTGCTCCTTTGATTGGCCGATTGGCTGACAAAATTGGGAAACACAAGGTTTTTAGAGTTTTTGCAATATTCGCAATTATACCCATTTTTCTCATTACAAACATGCCTGTATTGCCAATTTGGATTGTCCTAATTGTTACTTCCTTTTTCTTTATTGCTGTTAATGGAAGGGTGGTTCCAGCTATCGCACTAATTACAGGAACTACATTACCTCAAACCAGAGGTAGTTTTATGAGTTTCAACTCCTCTGTTCAGCAACTTTCTGCGGGATTAGCTTCATTTATTTCAGGTGCCATCATTACCCAAAGTGCAGCAGGAGAACTCATTAATTACGAGGTTATTGGTTACATTGCCATCATTGCATGCATAGGAAGCATTTGGGCAGCCGGAAGAATAAAAACGGCTGAACAACACGTGTTGGATATGCAAAAAGAAGCGGCTTTAAATCCCGAAGTAACTAAATAAAGTTGGCTAGAATTTCATTTTCAACTTCCTGAGAATCCCAAATTTCTTCAATGTTGGGTTTCTTCATAATCGATTGCATGATTCGTTCTTGCTTATCGCCAGCAACCAGTGCATCATTATAAGGAATATGGCTAAAAGTTACCATCGAATATAAAGGTGTCCAAAATTGTGGATATGCTTTGCTAAACTTGGCTTCTATTTTCTTTTGCAATAAAAAGGATGGTTCCGCAACTCTGTCGCGCATTTCAATAAAATTTCTTAAAGCCAATTCTGCAATAGCGTCTGCATTTTCTTTCCTGCTTTTTTCATAATTGCGCAAAAGTAAATCCCAGTCTTCATGTTGTGCATCATGAAGTTCACTAAAAATACTACAATCCTCAAAACCGCAATTCATTCCTTGCCCGTAAAATGGAACGATTGCGTGGGCGGCATCTCCAATCAACATAGCACTACTTTTCCAAGTCCAAGGGAAACATTTTACGATTACCATTCCTGCAGCAGGATTAGTTTTATACTCTTCTCTAAAATGAGGCATCATTGCCAAGGCATCTGAAAAATGCTCTCCAAAGAAGGTTTCTGCCTTCTCAATTGTATCTAAACTATCAAACGACAGTGCACCTGATTTTGGAAAAAACAAAGTACAAGTAAAACTTCCATCAATATTTGGAAGGGCTATGAGCATAAAATCTTTACGGGGCCAAATATGTAATGCATTTACTTCCAGCCTATGGCTTCCATCTTCATTAGGAGGAATGCTCAATTCTTTATAAGCGTAATCAATGTAATACTGAGAATAATTAAACCAAGGTGTTTTTTGCATCGCATCTCTCACCTCAGAATAAGCCCCATCGGTTCCCACTAATAAATCTCCTTTTACAGAAATTTTTTCATTCCCAAATTGGAAATTGGCACTTGCTTCATCTAAGTTAACTCCTGTGCATTTGTGTTCGAAATGTATTTTAACACCTTCTTTTTCGGCCAAATCCATCAATTTGCAATTCAAATCTCCTCTTGAAACCGAATAAATAGATTGGCCATCATTTCCATATTGCTGAAAAGTTAGATTTCCTGCAACATCATGCATGATACGTCCATGCATTGGAATTCCTATTTTTCTAATTTCATCATCAATTCCAACTCCCATTAAGCCTTTGAAACCTCTGTCAGAAAGTGCCAGGTTAATCGACCTTCCTGCGCTAATTGTTGCCTTGCGCATATCATTCCTGCGCTCAAAAACCTCCACTTTATAGCCTCTTTTTGCCATATAAATAGCATACAAAGAACCAACAAGTCCGGCTCCAACCACTGTTATCAAAGATTTTTCTGTCATTATATTATTTTTTAAATGAATGAATGATACTTACAAATGTGTAAACATCATTAAATGAATTGTACAAAGGTACAGGAGCTATCCTTATAACATTTGGCTCTCTCCAATCAGCAATAACTCCATTAAGAGATAAATGTTCAAAAACTTCTTTCCCATTTTTGTGAAACAATAGTGATAACTGACAACCTCTTTGTTCAGGTGTTATAACAGTAAACAAATCTTTAAAATATTGCTCTTGCTGTAATTCCTCAAGTAAACTAAATAAAAAACCAGTTAATTTTTTGCTTTTACTAACAATTGCAGGCATTGTAGCAGAAGCAAATATTTCCAAGGATGCCCTGTGTGCTGCCATAGATAAAACAGGAGCATTGCTCATTTGCCAGCTTTCTGCAGTTGGAGTTGGTAAAAATGTATCTCCCATTTTAAATCTTGTGTTGAGTTGATGTCCCCACCAGCCAGCTAATTTAAATGTATCGGGATTTGAAGAGTGTTTCTCGTGTATAAAGATTCCAGCCACGCCACCTGGACCTGAATTTAAATATTTATAAGAACACCATGCTGCAAAATCTACCTTCCATTCATTTAGTTTTAACTCAATATTCCCAATGGCATGAGCCAGATCAAAACCTGCAATTGCGCCTACAGCATGTGCAGCTTTGGTTATTTTTTCCATATCGAACACTTGACCGCTGTAGTAATTTACTCCTCCAATCATCACCAAGGCCAATGCTTCCCCTTCTTCTGAAATTGCTTTCAAAACATCTTCCTCATCAATTATTTCACTTCCTTCTCTGGGAGCGATTATTCTCAATGATTTTTCAGGCGTACTGTTATGAAAAACTGTTTGACTTTGTAAAGCGTAAATGTCTGATGGGAAAGCCTTTGCTTCACAAATTATCCGATGTCTTGTTAATGTTGGCTTGTAAAAAGTTGCCATTAAAATGTGCAAATTCACAGTAAGGGCATTCATTGCAACTACTTCAGAAGTTTTTGCACCTGTAATATGGGCTAATGTTTCAGAAAATTGTTCATGGTATGTAAGCCAGGGAGAACGAGCGTGAACATGACCTTCTACACCTAAATTGGACCAGTCTTCTAATTCTTGCAATACAGATTCTTTTGTTCTTACTGGCTGTAAACCCAAAGAATTTCCACAAAGATAAATTGCCTTTTTATCATTAATCTTTGGAAAAAGGAAAGATTTACAATATTCTGAAAGTTCATCCTCGCTATCTAATTGCTTACTTGTATGCAGTGCTTTATCAAGATTCATATGGTGTAGATTGCTAAAATTAGCGCCTTAAAAATTTGTTGCAATATGACGGCT
Organism: Bacteroidota bacterium; assembly: GCA_027490225.1. GTDB lineage: Bacteria > Bacteroidota > Bacteroidia > M30B66 > M30B66 > JAIXYK01. The sequence continues at coordinate 56,851 of JAIXYK010000032.1, forward strand.
TTTTTACTCATTCTGTTCGAATTTTCGCCAAATAATATTTTGAATTAAATGCTATTCAATTTTCTTCTCCAAATATAATTTCGAAAAGAATGGAATACTATGCATCTCTTTCAAAAGGAGTACTAAATTTACGACGATGAAAATTCAAACAATCGTCTATTCTGTTTGGCAAAACGAAAGATATAAGTGCAAACATTTAAAATTCAGACATTTATAATTTTTTTATATTTTTCTTTCAATTGTTTGTAAATCAATTTTTAAATGTATCTTTAATCATTAAATTGCATGATTGAGAATATTTAAGGGCAATAATTTTTGATTTAGCACCTTTTTAAACAAAAGCTTAAACATTGCATCACATTAACACGTTTTTTTTAATTAAAATATAATTTTTCAGTATGATTGAGACCGTTGAGACAACTACCGAACTCCACGAAAAGCTTCAATATTTCTTTGGCTTCAGCAAATTTAAAGGCGAACAAGAAGCCATAATTCGCAATATCCTTAACAGAAATGACACTTTTGTAATAATGCCAACAGGTGGCGGAAAATCACTTTGCTACCAATTGCCCGCACTTATGAGCGAAGGTGTTGCAATTATTGTTTCCCCATTAATTGCTTTAATGAAGAATCAAGTTGATGCTATTAGAAATTATGGCGCAGAAGATGGCATTGCGCACTTCATGAATTCTTCCCTTAACAAGTCAGAAATAGCAAATGTTAAAAACGACATTACAAGAGGAATTACAAAATTGCTTTATGTAGCCCCTGAGTCATTAACTAAAGATGAAAATGTAGAATTCCTCAGAGAAATTAACATTTCCTTCTTTGCAATTGATGAGGCACATTGTATTTCAGAGTGGGGACACGATTTTAGACCCGAATACAGAAGACTACGTTCAATTATAGAAGCTATTGGCACTGTTCCTATTATGGCGCTTACGGCTACAGCTACTCCGAAAGTTCAAATAGATATTATGAAGAACCTCAACATGAATGAGGCTACTTTGTATAAATCGTCTTTCAATCGTGCAAATCTGATGTACGAAGTTAGACCTAAGAAAAATGTTGTAAAAGAAATCATTCGCTTTATTAAGCAACATCAAGGTAAATCAGGAATTATATATTGTTTAAGCAGAAAGAAAGTAGAAGAAATTGCGGAGACATTGCAAGTAAATGGAATTAAAGCTCTGCCTTACCATGCAGGACTTGATGCATCCACCAGAGCAAGTCACCAAGATAAATTCTTGATGGAAGAAGCCGACGTGATTGTTGCAACTATTGCTTTCGGAATGGGCATCGACAAACCAGATGTGAGATATGTTATTCACCATGAAATCCCTAAAAGTCTTGAAGGATATTATCAGGAAACAGGACGTGCTGGTAGAGATGGTGGTGAAGGAATCTGCTTGGCTTTTTACAGTTATGATGATATTCTTAAATTAGAAAAATTCCTTAAGAATAAGCATGTAGCTGAACAGGAAATAGGTCAGCAATTATTGGCAGAAACAGTTGGATATTGCGAAACTTCTATATGTCGTCGTAAATTCTTATTGCATTATTTCGGAGAAGAATATGATGAAGCGGGTTGCAATAACATGTGCGACAATTGCAGCAATCCAAAAAGAAAGTTCGATGGGCAGGAAGAAATCTGTATGGTTATCGATACTGTTTTAGCTGTTAAAGAGAAATTTAAGGATAAGCATATTGTACAAATTTTAACCGGCGTGATTAATTCAATGGTGAAGTCATACAAACACGACACACTTGAATTATTCGGAAAAGGTGATGAACACTCTGTTTTGCATTGGAATAGTGTAATTCGCCAGGCTGTTGTGCAAGGTTTCCTTGAAAAAGAAGTAGAAAACTACGGAACTTTAAGAGTAACTAAAAAAGGATATGAGTATTTAGAAAATCCATATTCTATAATGATTACTGAAGATCATGACTACACTGATACGGATGAAGACGATGACATAGTAACTGCGGGAGCTGGTGGTGCAGGAGCCGGTGATGACGTACTTTTCGGAATCTTAAAAGACCTCACCAAAAAAATTGCGAAGAAGCACAATATGCCTCCTTATGTAATTTTCCAGGAACAATCGTTGGTTGATATGACCATTCAATATCCAATTACAATGGATGAATTGAAACAGATTGCAGGTGTTGGTTCTGGAAAAGCTGAAAAATACGGAAAAGAGTTTGTTCCTGTAATTGCCAATTACGTAAAAGAAAACGAAATTGAGCGACCTATGAATATGATTGTAAAATCTGTTGTAAATAAATCTACGCAGAAAGTACATATCATTCAGAATGTTGACCGCAAAATTCCTTTGGAAGATATTGCTGATGCAAAAGGCTTAACAATGGCTGTTCTTGTTGAAGAAATGGAAAGTATTGTATACTCAGGAACGAAACTGGATATCAGTTACTATATCAACAATACAATAGATGAAGAGATTCAGGAAGAAATAATCGATTATTTCAAGTCAGCAGAAACCGATTCTATTGCAGAAGCTGTAAAAGAATTAGAAGATGCAGAAATAGGAGAAACAGAAGTAAGATTAATGCGTTTAAAGTTCATCTCTGAATACGGAAATTAATCTATCATAGCTTTACATAAGGGCTGAAAGATATAGTAGATTTTCTGCCTATCTTTCAGCCCTTACTATTTGTATGAATAGATTTCGAATTTTCTGGATACTTATTGCGCTCTTGAGCTTCGGAAAAGCGAATGCCACTCATAATCGTGCAGGTGAAATTACTTACAGGCATTTAGGTGGATTTCAATATGAAGCAACAATAATTACTTACACAAAAGCTGATAGTCCAGCAGACAGAAATGCTCTTGGCATTTCTTGGGGCGATGGTGTTACAGATACAATTCCTAGAATTAACGGGAATGGAAATGGAGAAATCGTAGCCCCCGACATAAAGAAAAACATTTATGTTGGAGTTCACACTTATCCTGCTCCAGCAATATATACCCTTAGTTTTGAGGATGCGAATAGAAATGGAGGTGTAGTCAATATTCCAAACTCAATAAACATTCCTTTCTTTGTTTCTACACAGCTCATTATCAACCCATTTCTCGGTATAAACAATTCCGCTTTACTATTAAATCCACCGATTGACCAAGCCTGCCCCGGGCAAATATTTATCCATAACCCTGGAGCTTTTGATCCTGATGGAGATAGTATATCATATCGACTTACCCAATGTTTAGGTGAAGATGGACTTTCTATTCCTGGTTTCGCACAGCCTGTTGGCAGTAATTCATTTTCATTAAATCCAATTACAGGAGACTTAATTTGGGATACACCAAATAATGGAAGTATTGGTGAATACAACGTTGCATTTGTTGTTGAGGAATGGAGAAATGGAATTTTAATTGGTTTTGTTACCCGTGATATGCAGATAACTGTTTCTCCATGCACAAATCAACCGCCTGCTTTTCTAGAACTTCCTGATTTATGTGTTGATGCAGGAACAGTGATTCAATTTGATGTAACTGCAACTGATGCTGATTTTCCTGTTCAACAAATTACTTTGAGTGCAACTGGTGGCCCTTTCCAATTCGATGCACCATTTAATGCAGAATTTGCCGCTGAAACTGGAAATAGTAACGTTAGTCAAACATTTACTTGGGCAACAGATTGCTCACACGTAAAAAAAGAACCACACTTATTTAGTTTTCGAGTTGTAGATAATGGAAACCCAAATCTGTCTGATTATGAAACTGTGCAGATTAAGGTTGTTGCTCAGGCTCCTGCGCCATTAATTGTAAGTTCTCAAACCAATGGTATATTATTAAATTGGACTTTAAGCCCTTGCCCACAGGCTTTAGGATATGCCATCTATAGGAAAAGTGATTTCTTCGGTTTTGTTCCAAATGCATGTGAAACAGGTGTTCCAGCATATACAGGCTATTCTTTAATAGACACAATTCTTGGTATTAATACGCTTTCTTATTTTGATAATAATAATGGATTGGGTTTGCTTCCTGGAAATAACTATTGCTATATGGTGACTGCACTTTTTGGCAATGGGGCCGAGAGTTATGCTACTAACGAAGCTTGTACTGAATTAAAAAACACACTTCCCATTATCACAAATGTTAGTGTAAGGGAAACCGCAACTGAAAATGGGTCAATTTTCGTGGCATGGTCAAAACCTACCCAACTCGATACAATTCAGTGGCCTGGTCCATTTAGATACATTATCGAAAGAAAACAAAACAATAACTTCGTTGCTGTTGATTCATTAAATTCTTTGAATGATACTACCTACATAGATTCTTCAATATTTCTTAATACCCAAAATCAGAATTACAGGTACAGAATTGCATTAAAAGCCATTGAAAACAATGTTCCCATACTGCTAGGAAACAGCCAAGAAGCCACATCTGTATTCTTAAGCACCTTTGGAGTCTCTAATGGAGTAGAACTTTCTTGGAACTATACTGTTCCTTGGCAAAACGACTCTTTTATTGTTTATAGAAGGTTGAACGGAGCCGTCGAATTTGATAGTATTGGCATCACAAAATTCAAAAAATTTAAAGACCTTAACCTTGCTAATGGAATACCTGTTTGCTATAAAGTAAAATCAAAAGGTGCTTATTCTGGAAGCGGAACGATTTCCCCTATAATCAACTTATCTCAAATAAGTTGCGCTACTCCGGTAGATAAAATACCGCCATGCAAACCAATATTAACAATACAGTCTTCCTGCGATTCTCTTTTAAATATTCTAAACTGGACATTTCCTTTTGATACTTGTTCGAAGGACATTTCAAAAGTTAATATTTACTATACAACTTCTTTAAATTCGCCACTGCAATTATTAGAAAGTATAACAGGAAACAATGTCTTTACTTTTCCCCACCAACCTGCTTTTGGTGTAGCTGGCTGTTATTCAGTAACTGCAATAGATTCATTTTTAAATGAAAGCACTTTTGATAGCGTTTGCGTTGATAATTGTCCTCAGTATGAATTGTCTAATGTCTTCTCTCCAAACGGTGACGGGCTTAATGACTTTTTTAAACCTTATCCATATAAATTTATAGAAGATATATCCTTAACAATATTTAATAGATGGGGAACCAAAGTTTTTTCTACAAACAATAAAGATGTAAACTGGTCGGGAATAGATGCTCAAACTGGTAAACTAGTTACAGATGGAATCTATTTTTATATTTGCACTGTAAATGAACAAAGGCTGGAAGGCATTGTTCCTAGGAATATAAAAGGAACTGTAACAATTTTAGACAGCAGAGCCTCACAAAACCAATAATAAATGTTTACAGGTATAATAGAGAGTTTGGGGCAAGTTTTATCAATAAATAAAAACCTGCAAAATGTAGATTTTTGGATCAGTGCCCCATTTTCGAATGAATTAAAAGTGGACCAAAGTCTCGCTCATAATGGAGTTTGCCTAACAGTTGTTGAAATTGATGGCGGTTCTTATAAAGTAACTGCAATAGATGAGACATTACAAAAATCAAATTTGGGAAATCTTCAAATAAACGATTTTGTGAATCTTGAGAGATGTATGGTTTTTAATGGCCGGATTGATGGGCATTTAGTACAAGGCCATGTTGATACCACAGCAAAAGTAACGCATATAAATGATGAGCAGGGAAGTTGGAGAATAGGTTTTGAATATGCTTCAAATACAAATCATATAACTGTAGAAAAAGGTTCAATATGTGTAAATGGAGTAAGCCTAACAGTTGTTAACTCTTCTATCAATTCATTTGAAGTAGCAATTATTCCTTATACCTGGGAAAACACAACATTTAGATTTCTTAAAGTAAATGAAAAGGTAAACCTAGAATTCGATATCTTAGGAAAATATGTAGCTCGAATTACAAGCTTACAAAATGTAAAATAAAATTTCTATTTTCAAATCATTTAGCTTTTTTTAAACAAAGAAAAAGTTTAGTCGTTAAATGTTTAAATTAGTATCGACGTGGATTATCTATTAGCTAAAGATTCGGTTTCAGGAGCAAACGCAACTTTCAATAAAGCCAAGTACTCAATAAAAGATTTAGAGAGACTTTCGGGCATAAAAGCTCATACAATAAGGATTTGGGAACAACGCTATAACCTGCTTTCTCCCGTAAGAACTGATACTAACATTAGACTTTATACTGATGTTGAATTGAAGCAACTATTAAACATTGCTTCTTTGATAAAAGTTGGTGGTAAAATTTCGCATCTTAGTAAATTAACCAATGCCGAAATAGCCGAAAAAATAAATCTAACGCACGAGAAGCCGACAAATGAAGATGTTTATTTAAATTCTCAAGCAGATAATTTAGTTATCGCTATGGTGGATTTGAATGACCAACTTTTTGAATCGACCATTAGCAATGCAAGCAAAAAATTCGGCTTTGAGAAAACCATGATTCATGTAATCATTCCTTTTTTAAGCAAAGTTGGAATTATGTGGAGAACAGGCGAAGTTGGCGTAATTCAGGAACATTTCATTAGCAATCTCATTCGTAGAAAAATGATTGTGGCTATAGATGAAGTGAGCAATTTACAAAACACATCCGACGACCTTTACTTGCTCTTTTTACCAGAAGGTGAATTGCATGAATTAGGACTTCTGTTTTCAAATTACCTTATAAAAAGCAAGGGCAAAAGAATTATTTACTTAGGACAAACCGTTCCGTTTGATGATGTAATTAAGTTTTGCGAGCAATTCAATCCAAAATATTTACTTACCTTTTTTACTGCAGCATACAGTGCAGAAACCATCGAAAACTACATTTTAGATTTATTAAAGAACACAAATGAAACAACTTTATTAATTGCAGGAAATCAAATAAAAGAACGACCGGTGCTTGAAATGGATAGAGTAATATCTTTAACCTCCCCTCAGGATCTTATTGCTGTGTTAGAAAAATAAATTATCTGCACTTTACTTATCTAAAATAAATTTTTTCTTAATAAATACAGTATTGGCGCTACTTTCCAAGTGGCGCCATTTTTATTATTGAAATTATGAAAATAATTTTTGTTTAATGTTAAAATATATTTGTTAAACAAATTTTTGTTTAATACATTTGTCGAAACATTAAACATCACACCTATGTCAGCTCAAGATTTTCAAACGGAAGTAATTAGTCTTAGTAAACCACTAAAGTATTTTGCACTTAATTTGACTTCAAATGATGAAGATGCAAAAGACTTGTTGCAAGAAACATTGTTTAAAGCAATAAGTAACCGACATAGGTTTATCGAAAAAACAAACTTAAAAGCTTGGTGCTACACCATAATGAAGAATATCTTCATAAATAACTACCGCAGAACAGTAAAAGCAAATACAATAGTAGATAATACTAAAGATTTATATTTTCTTAATATACCTCAACAATCAAGTTCATTTGCCCCAGAATCTAAATATTCTGAACGTGAAATATTAAAGAAAGTAGATAGTCTTGAAAATGAATACAAAATACCGTTTACAATGTATTTCGATGGGTATAAATACAAAGAAATTGCGGATTATTTAGATTTACCAATCGGTACAGTAAAAAGCAGAATATTTCTTGCTAGAAAGCAATTGATGACCATGTTAAAAGGATATTCGGCGGCTTAGCAGTAAGATTGAACTTTATGCTTATTTTTGCTGTTACAATATTCTATGTCATCTTCAAATTCGCTAGACAGGTACAATTTAGTATGTTCAAAATGCAGCAAGCTAACAACTCAACAGTATAGCACCTCATTTACTCTCGGAATACGTTCTCTAGCTAAAGAATACCACAATCCTATCTATGCAATTTATGGTTTTGTGAGATTCGCAGATGAAATTGTTGACACTTTCGATAGAACTGATAAATCTGAATTACTCTCGAAATTCAAAGCAGACACCTACGAAGCAATTGAGAAAAAAATTAGTTTAAATCCAATCTTACATAGTTTTCAAGAAGTGGTGAATAAATATCACATTGAAAATGAACTAATTGAAACATTTCTACAAAGCATGGAAATGGATTTAAATGAAAAAGGCTATTCCCAATCTTTATACGAAAAATATATTCTGGGCTCAGCAGAAGTGGTTGGCTTAATGTGCTTAAGGGTTTTTTGTAATGGCAACAAAGAACAATTTGAAAGCCTAAAGTTTCCTGCTATGCGTTTGGGTTCCGCATTTCAAAAAATCAATTTTCTTAGAGACCTAAAAGATGATTACAACGAACTTGGAAGAACATATTTTCCAGGTTTAGAAATGAGCGAGTTTAACGATAAATCAAAGTCTGACATAGAAAAAGACATAGAAACCGATTTTAAAGATGGTTATTTAGGTATTAAGTCTTTACCAAAAGGCGCAAGGCTGGGTGTATATGTAGCTTACGTTTACTATTACGCACTTTTCAAGAAAATTAAAAGAACCTCCCCACAAATTGTCTTGAATGAAAGAGTCAGAATTCCGAACTTTTACAAGTATTTTCTAATTCTTCGTTCATTGTTTAAACATTCTTTGAACCTTATATAAACAATTTAATTGTAAATCAGTTTAGTATAGATAATTATGGATACTTTAAACTTATCGGTTACAATTGATAACAACTCGGGATTTTGCTTTGGAGTAGTTTATGCCATAGAAATGGCAGAAGATGTATTAGATGAAAGAGGTTATTTGTACTGTTTAGGAGATATTGTTCACAATGATGAAGAAGTAAATAGGCTAAAAGCAAAAGGTTTAAGAATTATAGACCATGAAACTTTTGCAACACTCAACAATGAGCATGTTTTAATCCGTGCACATGGAGAACCGCCCTCCACATACGAAACAGCCATTAAAAATAATATCAACCTGATAGATGCAACTTGTCCTGTTGTATTAAAATTGCAAAATAGAATCAGAGGCTCTTACGATAAAAAAGAAACAATCTTTCTTATGGGGAAGAAAGGACATGCCGAAGTAACTGGACTAATGGGGCAAATAAACAATGAAGGAATTGTGTTTTCGGATATTGAAGAACTAAACGATACTGAACTACCTGAAGAAATTACTTTGTATACACAAACTACTAAGAGTAAACAGAAGTTCAAAGAAACCAAAGAAGCACTTCAAGCTAAAGGTATCAAGGTAAATGCCCATGATACAATTTGCAGTCAAGTAAGCGACCGCGACATTGAGCTCAGGACTTTTGCACGTTCTTATGATAAAATATTATTTGTCGGAGGAACAAAATCTTCCAACGGACGTGTTTTGTATAACGTTTGTAAAGAGCAGAATCCGAATTCCTTTTTCGTAAGTAATTTAAATGAGGTTCAAAAAGAATGGTTTCAAAAGAATGAAACAGTTGGTATTTGTGGAGCTACAAGCACGCCTCTTTGGTTAATGCAAGATGTTCAGAAGGCGCTTTTGAGTTATTAATGATGGCTAAGATTAATATTAGCACCAGAATACTTAATGCCAATTACAATATTGTTTATGCTAAATTTGATAAGGCACTTTTTTTAAAATTAGCTCCTCCTTTTCCTAAAGTTACATTGCTTCAATTTGATGGTTGCATCAAAGGAGATTTTGTGAAGCTTCAACTAAATTTCCCATTATTTAAGCAAACCTGGGAATCTGAAATCATTGACAACGGCTCAGAAAAACAAAGTATTTGGTTTATAGATAAAGGCACAAAACTTCCTTTTTTTATAAGTAAATGGCAACATCACCATCTTATTAAACAAGATGAAAATGATGTAGTAATTGTTGATTCAATTCAGTTTTACAGCCATAATTGGTTCTTAACTTTGTTGTTTTACCCAATTATTTATTTGCAATTTCTTTACAGAATTCCAATTTACAAAAGCTTAAACAAACCGTAATAATTACCAGATAATTTCAGCAACAGCACAGGTTTCCCACTTTTTATGAGCATGAACACTCAATCCAATTTTATTATAAGTTGGGTCTAAAACAATGTTTCTGTGCCCAAGACTTGGAACGCCGTCATCTAATAACCATTGCATAGCAACATCTTTTCCGCTTTGCATTCCATAAGAAATACATTCGGCAAAATTCTTTTTGGGGCAAAGCTTTCGTTGGTGACCTACACCTCCACTTTTGCCAGTTTCTTCAGAAAAACATTTTGCATTCTCGTATAAATCGCTGTCAAAGTTAAGTGCCTTCATGCTTTCTAGCGTTCCGAGCTTCTTCTTGAGTGACTTTAAATAAGTATTGCTTTTTTCAATTTTTGCATAACCAGCAGGTCCGCTATAATTTTCTACAACGAAAAGTAAAAATAACTTTGGATAAAGCCTTGCAAGATTAACATACAATATGGCTTCCTTCTCTGTTTCAGTTAGATATGGTACAGATTGCGCGGTGTTTGCCTCTTTATACTGCTCTGCTGAGAAATCTTGCGCATGATTTAATTGATAAACATAAAGAAGCAAAATGGTCACATAAACTTTCATTTACACAAAACGAAGCTCGCTTAAGCGAAGTATTAGTGCCTGAAATTTATTTCTGAATGAATTAATGCTGGATAATTAGTTTTTGTGTTTCAGCAAATCCTTCCTTATTCAGAAGTTGAACAAAATAAATTCCATTGGACAAATCTGAAGTTTCAACATTTACAGAACCATTGCTTGAGTTAAATAATAAAATTAATTTCCCTGAAACATCTAATATTTTCCCTTTAAACTCGCCCGATTTACAAGAAACTTGAAACACGCTATTACTCGGATTTGGAAAAATGTCAAAACCAGTTTCATTCATTTCTTCTAAACTCTCGGGTGTATTTTTTATACCATACAATTGAACATCATCGATATAAATACCATCCAATTCTGAAAATTGATCTGAAACAAAATGATACCTTATTCTTATCTTTTCTCCAGCATATTGTTTCAAAGATATACTTTCGTTTCTCCATAACCGGGTTCTGTCTTCATAATTTGGCTCAGCATCAACTCCATCAAAATTCTCGTGGATTGAAGTGTATTCTGCGCACAATTTCTCCCAGACTCCGTTTTCTCTTTTAATTTGAACGGATGCAATATCATAGTATTGCTCAGTGAACCACCAAACCCAGTAATCTAATCGAGCATCTATAAAATCAGTTAAATCAATCTCATTTTCAAATTCCATCGAACTTTCTTCATTAGAAAGGTAAGGCGAAAAAGGCGAATCTGTTAATGAAAATGGTGCAGAATGATATCTTTCTGATGTTGTGCTCCATAACTGAGTATTGGCTTCGCTCACCCAATTATTTCCATTTTCAATACTATCATTAATTAAGTAAATAGGTTGCCCAAAAATATGGGTAATTGTATCTCTCCAGAAATTCCCATTAACCTGCACCAACCAAACGTATTTAATGGTGTCTCCAGCTTGTAAACTTGGAGGTAATGCATAAGAAACAGAATGGCCCGAAGTGTCAAATCTCGTAGGAGAATTTATAATTACAGGAGAAAAATCTGTAAATGAGATGTTGCTAATTCCAATTGCTTCAACTGTAAAGTTTCCTGATGTATTTCCAAGGGAAACAAATCTAAATGGCAAAGTCCCATTTGTTCCAGGTGGAATATAGTAAGGAGCGTCATCTATAATTTCAGCATAACTAAGCGCAAGTTTTAATGTTTTTAGATTCATAAAAACTTCATTTGCACTGGCTGGAATTATTACTTCGGCTGGAGGCCAAAAACCATAAAACGGTTCTCCGAACTCAGGTGTAAAAGCAAAAACTGCAGGCTTTGTAGTTGTGTCTCCATACATCCAATCATCTGAACCGCCATTTCCGGTATAATAGATTGTTTCGGGAACAGTGCCATAATAAAAGTGGTTTTCTGCGCACATTGCTTCTGAAAGATTTCGAAATGTAACAGAGTCTGGGCATTGAGCATTCTCTAAATTCCCATAAGGATATATTAAAACATTACTAAATGAGTGGTTATTAATAGCATAGATAAATTGGTGTTGTTCTGTAAATAATTTCATCAACCTTGTTTCTGGTTCAGAAAAAGGAGCAGTACCTCTATATGTTTGTTGATCTGCAAATGGAGAAGAACCAAAATCATCAAAACCCCAGAATTTTCCATAATTCCTATTCAAGTCAACTCCAAAAGAGCCGTCACCATTATTTCTTCTGTTTTTTCTCCACAAGCCACCTCCGCCTGGTTCTGATACTTCGTTATATACATAACCATCAGGATTTACACAGGGTACGATGTATAACTCTGTTTGATCTAAAATTTGTTTGATTTCTAAATCATTCTCGTAGTTTTCAAGAAGATACCAAGTAAAAAATATCAATTGAGAAACAGATAATGGCTCACGAGAATGGTGCAAAGAACTCATCAAGACTTTTGGTTCATTCGGCTCATCTGAATTCGGATTATCAGAAACGCGAACCCAATTTACAGTTCTATTTTCTAAGGTTAACAATGTATCTGAAATTGGGCTTAATTCCGAAATCAATTGCGGATATTGCTGATGCATTGCATTAAAATTATCGAGAATTTCCTGATAACTGTAAAAACCTGATTGACTTCCTTCTTGAAAATTTACTGGTGTTTTTACCTTTTTTAATCCACATTCGTCTTGAATTGCCCTGCTTTTCTCAAAATCTCCTTTTTTATACAACGACCTGTAATAGCTGCTTACATCTTCAATTAAAATAGAAGTTTCAAAACCAGCATTTGCTATTTTAAGCAATTCATTTTCCGAAAAATCTGAGATAAAAGAATGACCTTGACGCAACATTCCATGGTCAGTTTCTATACCTAAAGCTGCAAGTTTTTGAATTGGTTCTTGTTTCAGAAATATCTCAGCTCTGTGATACTTTTCAACCTGAGCTGTTAAGATTGTTGCGCAACTTATTACAAAAAAAACTATTAAAACAGTCCGTTTCATTTCCATTTAAATGTTTCGATTAAGTGATTGATGTCTTTTCTTACAAAATCTAAAGAAGGCGCCAGAGAATCAGAATTTGGTTCTGCATAAAAATAAAGTGAGCCTCTTAAAAAATAGCGAGTACTATCTGTAACATGAAATTGTAAGGAAGATGCTGCTTCCCCGCCAATCTCATAAAGCATCCCGTAAACTTTTTCCGATTTGTTTTCAATGGGATATTCTCCTATTCCACTTGCCTTTACAGAATGCTTGTATGCCATTTTGCGAGATTCTTCTAAATACTCGGCTGCATTATTATTCAATTCCTTAAAGCTGATATGTATTTTAGCTTTAAGCTTACCAAAATCAATATTTATATAACATTTCTCATTGTTTCTTCCGGTAGGTAACTCAATTTTAGAATAAGTTGGAAATTCGAATGTGTAAGGACATTCAATGTTGAGTTGTTGGTAATTTTTTTGAGGGAAATCAATCCTATAGTACCCGCGTGGCTTGGGAATTTCTGTTGTTTCTTCTCCACAGGAAATGCATGAAACAAAAAATAAAATGTAAAAAAAAGACCTAATCATTTAAAATAAATATTAGGTCAATATTAAGCATACTTTTGGAAAGTGCTTATGAAATGCTAATAATTATCATCAAACATTTCCTCTTCTTCATTATTATGTTGATTGCTTGCATCATCTCTTCTTCCTGTAAGAACAGTTAAGGTATCTGCCACAATTTCAACGGAGTATCTCTTTATTTTATCTTTATCTTCCCAAGTTCTGGAACGAAGTTTCCCTTCAATATATACAAGCGCGCCTTTTCGAACAATTTTTTCTGAAACCTCTGCCAAACCTCGCCATAAAACAATGTTGTGCCATTCTGTTTGTTCAAACCTGTTTCCGTCTTTCTTATAAATTTCTGTAGTTGCCAATGGAAAATTTGCAACTCTCACTCCATTCTCTAAAACCTTAATCTCAGGATCCTTACCAACATTCCCTATAAGAATTACCTTATTCACACCTGCCATAGTACAAAACTTTATAGACCTTACTAACCACAATAGTTAATAATGAAAACAGTAAACGCTTAAAAATAAATTTTGTTCAATGCCTATTTAAATTTCATTTTTTGTTACCCCGTCAATAAATTTTTGAACTTCATTCTTCTCTAAAAATCTAGAAATCAATCTTGGAAAGGCTTTGGTATTTGCATTTAACCAAGGTTCTTTTTCAAATGAATGTAGAACTTTATTTGAAAATTCATTCACCAAACCAATTGTAAAAGTTGCATAAATATGCTGGTGAGTTAGTATGTGTTTTGTTGGTTCAAATTCCCTTTTAATCAGAAAATGAAATGATTCCAAATTCAATTCTCCGCTAACCACATTAAAATCGTCTTTAATTAAAACAAACTCATAAAGGCTTTCCCAAATATCGTTCTTATCGCGCTTTCTAATTAAAAAATTTGCATTGATATCAAACACCAATAAATAATGTAAGTTTCTAATACCGACTTTAACTTTCTTCTCTTTAATTGGAAGTTCCTTTACCAGTTTATTTTTGATGGCAAAACATGTTTCATTAAATATGCAAGCATCACAAAAGGGGTTTTGAGGTTTGCATACCATTGCTCCAAATTCCATCATTGCCTGATTGAATGTTCCTGGATTTTTTTTATCTAAAATTTCATCTGCAATTTTTTGAAATTCTTTCTTTCCGATTGTTGAATCTATTGGAGTTTTAATGCCAAAATATCTGGAAATGAAACGATAAACATTGCCATCAACAACCGCTTTGGGCTCGTTAAATGCAAAGCTAGCAATAGCTGCAGCAGTATAGGTTCCAACGCCTTTTAATAGCAGTATTTCATTATAATTATCTGGGAATTTGCCATCAAATTGTTGTACTATTTGTTTGGCTGCGAAATGCAAATTCCTGGCTCTTGAGTAATAGCCCAAACCTTGCCAGGTGCGCATTACTAAATCTTCGGGAGCTGCTGCTAAAGACTGCACATCAGGAAACAGTGTTACAAATTTTAAATAATACTCCATACCCTGATCAACCCTGGTTTGCTGTAGTATTATTTCAGACAACCAAATATGATATGGATTAGAAGTATTCCTCCAGGGTAAATCTCGTTTATTGAGATTATACCAAGTTAATAGTGGGTGAATTATGGGGTGAATCATGCTAGATTAGGGAACAAGATTAGGAGAATAAAATTTTAAAAAAAACTTTTTCATAATTAATTAAAACAAGTATCTTTGCAGCCCGTTTTTAAGAAACGCTAACTTACACATTAACAAAAAACTAAATCCAAACCAATAACAACCAATAACAATGACTAAAGCTGAAATTGTAGCAGAAATCGCGGAAAAGACCGGAATTGAAAAAATAACAGTTCAAGCTTCTGTAGAAGCGTTCATGAAATCAGTAAAAACAAATTTGTCTCAAGGTAAAAATGTTTACTTACGCGGATTTGGTAGTTTCATAGTTAAAAAACGTGCTACTAAAAAAGGTCGTAACATTTCAAAAAATACTACCATCATCATTCCTGAGCATTTCATTCCATCTTTTAAGCCTGCAAAAACATTCAGCGAAAAAGTTAAAAAGTCTGTGAAGGCATAATTTTAAATGAATAAAAAGCAGCTTTTAGTAATAGCAGGATGTCTACTTATTGGAGTAATAATTTTTTTAGCTCCTAGAACATCTCCTATTAAAAAAGAAGAAGCTGCTGATAAAAATACAGAATCGACTGATAAGGCCTTTGAAAGTCAGGTTTCTAGCGTAAAAAAAGAAATCACTCCCTCAGCCTTAGCAACGATAGAGTTCTTTGAAAGTAAACTAAAAGCATCTGTTGGTGCTGCAAAAGTTGTATGGCTTGATTCTCTCAGTAATAATTGGGACAAACAAATGAGGCCAGGAATTGCAGCAGAATATGTTTTTCAAAAGGCAGCTATCATCAATACTGCTGAAAGCTGGAAAGAAGCAGGAGAAAGATTTCTTGGTCTTTCAAGATTTTTTCAAGGAGAAGACAACTCAACCATCGGCCTACGAGCTATTGAAGCACTAGAAAATGCTAAAAAGTTGAACGCTGATGATATCAATATTAAAACTCAATTGGGAGTTGCATATGTTGAAACTAGTCAAGAACCAATGAAAGGAATAATGTTGTTGAGAGAGGCTGTTGCGCAAGATTCAACCAATATTGATGCACAATTAAACCTTGGATTCTTTTCTATGCAAAGCGCTCAATATGATAAAGCAGTAATTCGCTTTAAAAAGGTGATTAAATTAAAACCCGATTTAGTCGAAGCGAGATTGTATCTTTGCGATGCTTTGCTAGGAGAAGGAAAACAAGAGGAAGCAAAAACTGAATTGCTTAAAATAAAACAGTTAACCAAAGACACAACGTTATTAAACGAAGCTAATAGTCGTTTAAAACAAATTAAATAGAATTAATAATTTAAAAAATATCAATCATGCCGAGCGGTAAAAAAAGAAAACGTCATAAAATGGCAACCCACAAACGGAAAAAGCGCCTTCGCAAAAACCGTCATAAGAAGAAATAATTCATATGGAATTACCACCTGTAAATAAATTTAACAGTTGGTAATTCCTTTATTTTCACATTGCTGAAGTTTATAGCTGATGTGAGTTAACCTTTTAGTTTAACTCAGGTTCAGTTACTGCTTTGCGTTCAATTCATTAATTTTGAATAAAGAACTTGTTATTAATACCACTGGAAGTGAAGTGGTAATAGCACAGCTCGAAGACCGTAAACTTATAGAACTCAATCGCGAAAAAAGTAACAACAATTTCGCTGTTGGGGATATTTATTTGGGTAAGGTTAAAAAGGTGATGCCCGGACTTAATGCTGCTTTTGTAGATGTTGGGTACGAGAAAGATGCCTTTTTGCATTATCTAGACCTAGGTCCACAAGTTCAGTCTTTTAATAAATTTGCTAAATTAGGTTTGGCAGGTAAGCTTGCACCTGATGCTATTGGGGATTTTAAAATGGAGCCGGACATTAAAAAGGACGGTAAGATTGGTGATGTGCTCCAAACAGGAAACCAAATTTTAGTTCAAATAGCAAAAGAACCTATTTCAACTAAAGGACCTCGAATTAGCTCTGAAATTTCTTTAGCAGGCAGATATCTTGTACTTGTCCCTTTTTCTGACAAAATCTCGGTTTCTCAAAAAATCAAAGAAGCAGAGGAAAGAAATAGATTAAAAAGACTTATTCAAAGTATTAGACCAAAAGGGTTTGGGGTAATAATAAGAACGGTTGCTACAAATAAAAAAGTTGCAGAGCTTGATCAAGACCTTAACGAACTTATTGAGCGCTGGAATAGTCTCGTTGTTACTTTACCCACAGCTCAGCCAAAAGAAAAAGTATTGGGTGAAATTAAAAGAACTTCTGCACTATTAAGAGATGTTCTGAATGATACATTCAGCAGTATTACAGTTGATGACCAAACTATTTACAACGAGATTAAGAACTATATTCAACATATAGCTCCTGATAAAGAAAAAATTGTAAAACTTTACAAAGGAAAAGAAGGGATTTTTGAGGAATTTGGTATCGACAGGCAAATTAAAGCTGCTTTCGGACAAAATGTAAGCCTCAAAAGTGGTGCTTATTTAATCATACAGCATACAGAAGCTATGCACGTGATTGATGTAAATAGTGGTCATAGATCTCGTTCTGATAATGACCAGGAAACAAATGCCTTCGATTGTAATTTAGAAGCAGCGGGAGAAATTGCACGTCAATTAAGACTTCGTGATATGGGAGGAATAATTGTTGTCGACTTCATAGATATGCACTCTTCTGAAAATAGAAAGGTGCTTTTCGACAAGTTACGCGAAGCGATGGAAATGGACCGTGCCAAACACACCATTCTTCCACCAAGTAAATTCGGATTGATACAAATCACTCGTCAACGTGTGAGGCCTGAATTAATCATTGAAACGCTCGAAAAATGCCCAACTTGCAATGGCACAGGTGAAATTCAGCCTTCTATTTTAATTTCTGATGAAATAGAAAACAACATCAGATACATTCTTAAAGAACAAAACGAGCGTAATATTAAATTGTGGGTGAATCCGTTTGTTGAAGCTTACCTTACTAAAGGATTTCCATCAATTCAAATGAAATGGTGGTTGAAATTTAAAGTTTGGGTACCTATAAAAGCCAATTCTTCTTACCATTTTCTTGAATATCATTTCTTAAATAAGATAGACGAAGAGATTAAACTCTAATTTGTTTGCTTTATTTTTGAAAAATGAATCCTACCGTTTTTGAGAAATTATTGGCCTTCAACCATTGGGCTAATGAGCAATACATAGCAACTTTTTCAAGCCAAGCGTCTATTCTTCCAGAAAGATGCATTCAACTGATGAGTCACATCATCGGTGCCGAAATTATTTGGTTCCAAAGAATAAACAATGAACCAATTACTCCTTCAGCATTTTCTCCTAAAAAAATTGAAGAGTTAAAAGATTTAAATAAAGAATTCTCTGAAAAGTGGCTTCAAAAGCTTCTTGCATTAACAGATGCAGAAGGCGCTTTAAAGATTGATTATAAGAGCCTTGATGGAACCCAACACACTTCCTCTTTTAATGACATTCTGATTCATATTTGCAATCATGCTACATACCACAGAGCACAAATTGCAGATGAATTAAGGAATGTTGGAATTAAACCTCCATCAACAGATTATATTGTCTTTTCAAGAGGCTAGTTTATCCTTTTAACCTCTAAATTAGGTTTTATTTCAAATTTTACTTCTTCATCAAAAGTTGAAGGAACTCTTTTAATTAAAACTGAAAAAGTTTTACCTCTTTCTATCCATTTAAAATTTACGTCTTTTACATTTTTAAAAGAAATTGGATTTTTCTCTCCTATTGTGATATTTTCTGCTGCATCAATCCGCATTCCCATACTAAAAATTGTTGCACTGTTTTCCTCTTCTAGCTTTTGAATAAATACATATTCGTCGGCTGTATTTCCGAATTCTCCCCAACCTAAAGGGTCTACCATTTCAAAATCGTATAAAACTATTCCAATACTTCCATCTGGAAGGGTTACAACACTATTTACAAAATCATTTGTATTGATGTTGTTAAATCGGTAGTTTTTAGAAGAGAAGACTTTATCGTTCACAACAAAGTAATACTCATGCTGCATGTAAACTGCCAGATCATCGTAAATGATTTGGAAAGTTTCAGATTTTGGATTTTCAGATTTTGAATAAATAGTTTTTTGAGGAAAAAAAACGTATTCTATTAATCCAGCTTCTGAAAGAAAATTTTCAGCATAAATGATAGGTCCGTTATTATAAGTAAATGGTTTCCATGAGTTTCCCGATCTGTATACATCAATCCTAATATTGGAATTACTTATAATCTCTTTAGGAATATCTGTTAACGAAATATTGAAGGCAAAAGGTAATTCCATTTTATTAAAATAACCCTGACGTCCGAAAAATCTGTTTGATGTTGATGAAATCGTTTCAATTTCTCCTGGAATACTATCTATATCTAACACATCGATTACGAACTTAAGATTATTCATAAGCGCAACTTTGCCGAAACCTAAAGCTACATTACTCATAGCCACGCTTAAATGATATCCACTTGAATTTCTGGAACTTTTGTATTTAATAGCTTTTGATAAATCGTCGAGCTTTTCTCCAATCTGGTTCTCAAATGCTTTATATTTTTCTTTTTCTAATTGTATAGCAGTTTTTCCATCTGCAAACAGTCCAAATTTTGAAATTCCGAAATTCACTTGTTGTTTACTTAAAGACTTAATCAAAGGAACATTTGAAGCGGCTGTTGCTCCTGTTTCAACATTTTTTAATTTCCCAGAAGGATAATCTCCATTTTTAATAAATCTTTCCAAATCTGCATTGTCACCCGCTTCAATCGAATTCCTGAAAATAAATTCTTTGCCACCCTTTTCGCCAATAATAAAATCGTTAAACTCAACATCTGGTAAGGCAAAAGAAATTTGTACCTGATCACCAGAATCGGTTCCTTTTGAGAAAATTACTTGACTATCTTTTACATCAATTTCAAAATAAATAGAATCGGGACTTACGTTAATTGTTGAAGAAGCCGAAATGTCAGATTCCATTGATTTAGGTTTTCCCGGAAGTGGGAAAAACTCTTTGATGGTTAACGTCTCACTTTTTTGAGCTGATGCAATTTGTTGAAAAATTAAAAATCCAGCCAAAAATAAAATCGACTTTATTTTGATACTCCAAATAAAAACATGCTTAATTGCCATCATACATTTAAAACTTTACTGCAAATATACTTTTATAGGCTTAGGTCAATGATTTGAATTTCCTATTTTTGTTTACTGTGCTCACAAAAAACAAATTATTTCTACTGATTTTATTGTTATTGTTTTTAAATCCTTTAGAAACCAATGGCCAAACTTCATTGTTTTTTAAAAACATAAGCACTTCTGACGGGCTCTCTAATAAAAATGTAAACTGCATAACCCAAGATTCTTACGGTTACATGTGGTTTGGAACCAACGATGGTTTAAACAAATTCGATGGCAAAGAATGGGTTTATTACAGAGTTGATACTGAGAAATCAAATGGGTTATTATCTAATCATATTACTTCATTAGCCGCTGGAAAAAACGGAGAAATGTGGATTGGAACCTCAAATGCAGGCGTATTTAAGTACAATCCGCTTCAGGGTAACTTTACAAATTATGTAAAAGGATTAGGTACCAATCAAATTGTTTCACTATTAATTGATGATGGAAATGAGCTTTATGTTAGTTGTGAAAAATTTGGAATTTTTAAGTTTAATAAAAATCTTGAAAGATTCATATCTCAACCTCAATTGGGATTTAGAAAAATTAATCAATACTATTCAATAATTAAAATAGGGAATACGACTTATTCTGCTCCACTGGGCAATGGAATAATTGAAAACGAAAGTGGAAAATCGGCTCATTATCAGCTAGATGTAAGAAACAGTATTTTTCCTGGGCATACTTTTAATTGTATGTTTTATGATGGAAAAAGAACCATTTGGCTGGGGGCTTGGGACAATGGTTTATACAGTTTTGATATCTTAACAAAAGAATTAAAATTGGTCATTGTTCTAGGAAATAAGGAACTTTCTCCTTCAGAAAATGAAATCTCAACTATAATTTCTATTGAAAACAAACTGCTACTTGGAACTAAAAAAAACGGATGTTATTTATTTGATATTGAAAATAAAGAATTAAAAAATCTACCACATAATTTTATCAATAAATCCAGTATTTCTTCTAACAATATTTTGTGCAGTTATAAAGACAGGAATAATAACATTTGGATTGGAACAGATAATGGAATCAGTATTTATGACCCATTTAATAATCAATTCGAATTAAAACAACTTTCAAATAAATCTTCAAATGAAGATTTCAATGATAAGGTGAATGCTATTTATTCAAAAAACAACACCCTTGTAATTTGCACAAATAAACATCTATATATATCAGATAAAGACGGTGAATTAAAAGAACATTTTATACCTGAAAATCCTATTTATTATGCTGCATTTATTAATAAATCTGGTGATTTAATTATAGGAACAAATAAAACAGCTTTTATTGCCAGGCCCCCATATAGCAGCTTTAATAAGTTTAATACTTTTTATAAAATAAACCCCAAAAGTAAATTAGGCTTTGATTTTTACTCTTTAGATGCAACCAGAATTATTGCAATTGAGGAAGACACGATTAATGGAATTCCCGTTTATATCATGTCAATATATGGTTATGGAACAGGAATTTTTTCTCAGAAAAAGTTATCTGGCTCTTTATTTCTACTAGAAAACAGAAACGCTTTTGAAAACTTTATGCAGAAATTCTTCAAAAATAAAAAAGGAGAGTTGTTTGTTTTAGGAAATGTGCATGGCATATTAAAAGGCTTTAATTTTAGAAATCCCAAACTATTGAATGAAATACTTAACGGGGAAGCAAATTACAAAGACATAGGCGATGCAAGGGGCTGGTCATATTTTGGGGCTAAAAAAGATTATGCTTCATTAAACAAACCAAATGCTGTTGCAGATATGCTCCAGCTAAATGATGAGGAATACTTACTTTCTACCACTGATCAGGGATTGGTTCATTTTAATGAGAGAAAATCGATATTCACAAAAATTACATCAAATCATACTGCGCTTGAAGGAATAAAGCAAGATAAATTAGGCAGAATTTGGATTGTTACAAACGGTGGTTTTGATGTTTATTTTCCAAATAAAAACACATGGCAAAGAATACCTCAACAAGCAGGTTTGCCCGAAAAAGGAATACATGGTTATATTACATCGGCCAATGATTCTACTTGGATGGTTGGCAGTTTTGGCTCGTATATTCAATTTAATCCAAATAAATATCAATTTAATGATAAACAACCACTAATTAAAATAACCCATTTAAATATTTTCGAAAATAATTCAGATTCATTACTAACTGAGCAGGAAATTAAACTAAATTATAATCAAAACTATTTTACTTTTCAATTTACTTCTTTCAATACAACAAGCAATGAAAATATTCAATTTTCCTATCAATTAATAGGCTTAGACAAACGATGGGTGTTAGCCGGAAAAAGAAATACTGCGAGTTATACAAATTTAGATGCTGGCGATTATATTTTTCAAGTTAAAGCTACGAATAGCATAGGAGTAAACTCTAAAATAGCCACAATAAAAATTAAAATAATACCCCCTTTTTTTAAAACAACTTGGTTTTATATAATGCTGATTTTTCTGTTTATTTTTATTGTTTTTATAATAATTAGACTTAGGATAAATCAAATTAAACGTGAACAGGTTATAGTTTTAAATGCCGAATTTTCTGCACAGGAAAAAGAAAGAAAGCGACTTGCCCAAGATTTACACGATGACCTAGGAACAAGAATGTCGGCGCTAAAACTATTTATTGGTAGTTTAAGCTCCCATTTAATATCGAGTGAAGAAGGAAAATCTATAAAATCAAATGCTGAAAAGTTATTAGATGAATCTATTAAGGATTTAAGAGCGCTTTTGAATAACTTAAGCCCAGATACTGTAAGTAATTTTGGATATTACAAAGCGATAGAAGATTTAGCCATACGAATTAATAATATGAATGCTTTACAAGTTGAAATTATTAAAACAGGCAAGGAATTTAGATTTGAAAAAGAAAAAGAATTAACCATTTATCGAATTACACAAGAGTTAATTAATAATTCAATTAAACATGCTTCTTGTAGTAAAATTACCATCAATATTACTTTCAATAAATCAGAATTAAGCATTTTTTACGAAGATGATGGCAAGGGATTTAATCTTTCAGAAAAAAGTCAAGGTTTTGGCTTACAGAACATTTCGAATCGCGTTGGCCTTATAAAAGGTAAAATTAGTTGGGACTCATTCCCAGGAAGAGGAACGCGGGTAATTATTGATTTAATTGTATAATTGTATTGAAATGATACAAATCGCCATTTGTGATGACCATCGCATAGTAGCTGATGGAATTAAGTCTCTGCTTCGAAATAAAACAGAAATTTCTGTTGTGGGAGAAGCCCATAATACCAATGAATTGATTGCCTTACTCAAAAAAGAAAAAGTAGATATCGTTTTAATGGATATTGGCTTAGGCAAAGAAAATGGAATTGACGCTACAGCTATCATCCTTCAGCAATTTCCAAAGGTTAAAGTTATTGCACTTACTATGCAAAATGACTTTACAAGTATTACCGAAATGAGAAATGCAGGAGCCTCAGGTTATTTGCTAAAAAACACTTCTTTAGAGGAACTTTGCGAGGCCATTTTCAAAGTACAAGAAGGAAGAACTTTTATTTCAAGAGAAATCAAGGAAATTCTAGACAAGCAAAAAGATGGGGAATTGCCCGATTCAATCAAACTTACAGACAGAGAACAGGCTATATTAATTCATCTCAGTAACGGACTTACTACTAAAGAAATAGCCGATAGAATTCTATTGAGTGAAGATACAGTGAAATGGTATCGAAAAAATCTTTTAGCTAAGTTTGAACAACCCAATGTTGCAGCATTAATAAAATGGGCTGTATTGAATAAATTAATTCACTGATTTATATATAGGAACAGTACTGCAAGCTTCTCCATACATTATGCTTTTTGCAATTGGGCGAAGTTTATTAGTCAACATTAAAAAAGCGGCTCTTGGAACAGGTAAATTTCCACATCCTTTAATGATAAGCCGTTTATCTGCGAATTCGGAAACATCCAAATTGTCGACTATTTCTTTATATAGTTCTGCTTCTAAAGTTTCTAAATCGCCAAATACAACTCGTTTTGCTAATGGCTCCAATTGAGCCGAAATTAACATGTAAGCCCAAACTGGCACTATCGCGTCAGCGCTGCAAAAAACTGCAACATATGCATCTTTATATTGATTCCAGTCATGCGATTGAATCCAAATACGAAAATCCTTTTCTCTTAAAATCAATTCTTGAAAAAGTTGTGATTTAATATCAATCTGAATTCTTTTTCCTTTTGGGTAATAATCTTCTAAATCAATATTAACTAACCCGCTATTTGCAACTTTATTTACAATTAAATCTTCCATTGCTGATTTATAAAAATCCTAATTCAAGTTTAGCTTCTTCGCTCATCATGCTTTGGTCCCATGTAGGTTCAAAAGTAATTTCAACTTTGGCCGATTTCACTCCATCTACACTTCTTATCTTTTCTTCAACATCTGGTGGTAATGTTTCTGCTACCGGACAAGATGGTGAAGTTAATGTCATCAATACATGCACATCAAAATCTTCGTTAATGTTAACTTCATAAATCAATCCTAATTCATAAATATTAACAGGAATTTCAGGATCATAGCATGTCCTAATCATATCCAATACATCTTTTTCTATTTGCTCCAGCGTTTTTTCCATCTTCTATTTTATGATTGAAAAGCCAATGCGTATAATTTCATTTGTTTAACCATCGAAACCAAACCATTGCTTCTTGTAGGTGATAAGTGCTCTTTCAAGCCAATTTGGTCAATGAAAGAAAGTTCTGTTTTTACAATTTCATTGGGAGATTCATCGCTCAAAACTCGAACAAGCAAACTCACAATTCCTTTTGGAATCTGAGCATCGCTGTCGGCTTTGTAAAATACCTTGCCTTCTTTGAGTTCTGCATTTAACCAAACCTGACTCTGGCAACCTTTTATTAAATATTCTTCTGTTTTTAATCCTTCATCAATTAGTGGCAAAGCTCTGCCAAGATCAATTAGGTATTCGTATTTTTCTGTCCAGTCTTCGAACATTTCAAATTCCTCTACTATCTCGGCTTCTTTAGCTGCTATGCTCATTTTAACATTTTTTTTGCTAAGTGAATGGCTGATATCATGCTATCTATTTCTTCAATCGTATTGTAAAATGCGAATGAAGCTCTAATTGTTCCCGGAACCTTAAAAAAGTCCATTACCGGTTGTGCACAATGGTGACCTGTTCTAACAGCAATTCCTTGTTTATCGAGAATAAAACCAACATCATACGGATGCAAACCATCAATGCTAAAAGAAATCACAGGTACTTTTTGAACCGCTTGGCCAATTATTCTAACTCCATCAATATTCAGTAAAGCTTCTGTTCCGTAATGAAGCAGACTGTTTTCATAATTCAGCACTTCATCATGGTTCATTTCATTTATATAATCTATTGCAGCACCTAAAGCAATTCCTCCTTCAATATTAGGAGTTCCTGCCTCAAATTTAAACGGAGCATCATTATAAGTCGTTTTCTCGAAAGTTACGGTCTTAATCATATCACCGCCGCCTTGATATGGTGGAATTTCAGCAAGTATTCTTTCTTTCCCGTATAAAATTCCAACACCAGACGGGCCAAACATTTTATGTGAAGAAAAAACATAGAAATCACAATCCAACGCTTGAACATCAACTTTAAAGTGAGGCACAGCTTGTGCGCCATCCAATAAAATTAAAGCTCCTACTTTCCTTGCCATTTCCATTACCTTTTCAACTGGATTAATGGTTCCTAATGCATTCGAAACGTGCATCATTGCTAACATTCGCGTTCTTAGGCCAATAATCTTTTCGGCTTCTTCTAAAATTAATTCCCCATTTAAATCCATAGGAATTACTTTCAAAACAGCCCCTGTTTGCTCGCATACCATTTGCCATGGAACTATATTAGCATGATGTTCCATTGCTGTAACTACAATCTCATCACCTGGTTTCAGATAATTTCTTCCCCAGGTTTGAGCTACTAAATTTATTGCTTCGGTTGTGCCTTTTGTAAATACAATTTCACTGCTGGATTTAGCATTTATAAAATGACTCACTTTTGACCTAGCAACCTCATAAGCATCAGTAGCCAATTGACTCAGGTGATGTACACCGCGGTGAATATTAGAATTCGTATTTGAGTAATAGTTTACAATTGAATCTATTACCAATTTTGGTTTTTGTGATGTGGCACCATTGTCAAAATAAACGAGCGGTTTTCCATTTACCGTTGCAGATAAAATTGGAAAATCTGCACGAATTGCATGCACATCAAAAATTTGTTTTGCCTTCTCCTCTATCGTTTCCATGGGTATTATTTTATTTGTTGAATCATTCCAGAAATAACTTCTGAAAGTTTTGTGCGTAAAGAATCATGCTTAATTTTATTGATAACTTCAGCAGCATAAGCATCTAGCAGTAAGGCTTTTGCAATACTTTCTGAAATCCCTCTTGAACGTAAATAAAACAATTGCTCACTATCAATAAAACCTGTTGAAGAGCCATGAGAGCATTTTACATCATCTGCATAAATTTCCAATTGAGGCTTGGTGTTAACCGTTGCATCTTCGCTTAGTAAAATATTCTTATTGCTTTGGTAAGCATTTGTTTTTTGTGCGTCTTGCCTCACAAACACTTTTCCATTAAAAACAGCAGTTCCATCTCCGGCAACAGCACCTTTATACAACTCATTACTTTCGCAATGTGGCATACTATGGTCAACTAATGTATGATTGTCGAACGTTTCTCCAGATTTTGGAAAATAAAATCCATCCAAATGGGTTTCGCAATGGGTTCCTTTTAAAACAATTGTTAAGTTATTTCTAACAAGCTTTCCAGCCAAAGTAACAGTAACAGTTTCAAACTTAGCGTTATTTTGTAAGTAAGCTTCTGTAGTTTGAACTATACCCATTTTCTTACCAACTTCTTGAACATTATACCAACTTACACTTGCTTTCTCTCCAACAACTATTTCTGTAAATCCGTTAATTAATGTAGTTTCATTGTTATTGGAAGAAACTTGAAGATGGATAAAATTTACCGATGAGCCATTTTCTGCCACTATTAATATTCTTGGCTGAATTAATTTAGGCTCATTTTCAGTACTTGACTGAATAATTTGAAAAGTCTTTTCAATATGAACATTTTCAGGGACATATACAAATAATCCATCTTGAAATAATGCAGTATTCAATGCAATAAATGAATCAGTATCTGTTTTTGTGTGCATGCCCAAGTGCATTAATGCATGCACATTTTTGCTGGCAATTGCGTCTGCAAGACTACTTACAATTACACCTTGCGGCCATTCCTTTTTTTGATTCAGTTTTTCATCATAAAATCCATCAATCAAAAACAAATTGTTTGCATCATCTACCATTAATTCGTTTTGCACAACATTACCAGTAGAATTTCGGGTCAATGAGTGATTTAATTCTGATTTTACAAACGCTTCGAAAGAAAGGTACTTGTATTCTTCCCATTTTTTTGTTGGGAAACCTAAATGCTTGAAAGCTTCTGCTGCTTTATTCCTAAATCCAGACAGAACAGGATTGTCAGGGAAAAATGCAGTTTTCTGCAATTCAAAATCTGCAAGTAATTTATCTTTTAACGTAACTCCGTCTACTATAGCACTCATCTTTTCCTATTATTTATGATAATGCCACTTCTTTTTTAATCCAATCGTATCCTTTTTCTTCCAGCTCCAAAGCCAGTTCTTTTCCGCCTGATTTCACAATTTTTCCATCAAATAAAACATGTACAAAATCAGGAACTATATAATCCAATAAACGCTGATAATGCGTAATTACAATAGTTGCGTTTTCCTTCGATTTTAAACGTGTTACACCGTTTGCTACAACACGCAAAGCGTCAATGTCTAAACCTGAATCTGTTTCATCTAAAACAGCAAGTTTAGGTTGTAACATGGCCATTTGAAATATCTCATTTCTTTTTTTCTCCCCACCCGAAAAACCTTCGTTTACTGAGCGGTTTGTAAGATTGGTATCCATTTCCACTACAGCTTTTTTATCTTTCATTAGTTGAAGAAATTCCTTTGGTTCCATTGGAGGTAACCCTCTGTAAGCCCTTTGCTCGTTGATAGCGGTCTTTAAGAAGTTAGTAATACTTACTCCTGGAATTTCTACTGGATACTGAAACGCAAGAAAAATTCCCTCACGAGCGCGATCTTCAGGCGCAAGTTCAAGTAAATCTTTTCCATCAAAAATTATTTCACCAGCTGTTACTTCGTAATCTTCTCTTCCCGCAAGAACAGAAGCCAAAGTACTTTTTCCGGAACCGTTGGGTCCCATTATAGCATGCACCTCACCAGGCTTCACTTCCAGACTAAACCCTTTCAAAATCTCTTTTTCTTCTACCCTCGCGAAGAGGTTACGTATACTTAACATGTGCTTGAATTTTGTGCTTGTTTAAAATCATTCTAAATAATTTGCAAAATTAACAGTTTTATGTGGATAAAGTTTAGTTTTTTTTATTTGAAAACTACCTATTCCTCAGAGAGTTTGATGTGATAAGTATGAAACTGTAATAATAATCATATATAACTGATATTTAGTGTCATAAAATATATATATGAAATTTTGCAATTAATTTGCAAAATTTCATATATATTTGTGAAATGTTTCACAGACAACTAATTACGAAGCTAAACCGGTTGGCAATTCAGTTCCCGGTTTTGGCCATAACAGGACCAAGACAAGTTGGAAAAAGCACCTTAGCTAAGATGTTTGCAGAGGTAGCTGGCAAAAAATTTATCCTTTTCGACTTAGAAAAACCTTCTGACCAGCTTGCTTTAGAAGAACAAACAACGCAGGTACTAGAAAGTCACAGGGATAATCTTGTAATAATTGACGAGGTACAAAGACAAAAGGCGCTTTTCCCAATAATGAGGTATTTAGTAGATGAGCATAGAATTCCGCTACGCTTCTTGCTTTTGGGTTCTGCTTCACCAGAGTTAATTAAAAATAGTGCTGAATCTTTAGCGGGAAGAATTGCTTTTGCAGAGCTAAGCGGATTTCTACCGTTGGAAACAGGAATTGAATCCTGGAGAAAACTCTGGTTTAGAGGCGGATATCCTACTGCATTTATACAAGACGATAATGAACTAAGAAGAGATTGGTTTGAAAACTATATAAATACTTATGTTCAAAGAGATCTCCCTCTATTAGGAATGCCATCAGAGCCAGGAGTTACCATTAGGCTTTTATACATGTTAGCGCATTTAAATGGGCAGGTATTAAATATGAGCACCCTTGCGCGAAACTTAGGACTTAGTGTAAATACGATAAAAACGTATTTGTTTTTTCTCGAGAATGCAGGATTAATAAGACTTCTGCAGCCATGGTTTGTAAATTCGTCTAAACGATTGGTTAAAAACCCAAAACTATATTTTAGAGATACTGGTATTCTTCATTTTTTACTGGGTATTTATAAGGAACAAGATGTTTTAATACATCCTGCTTGTGGAGCCTCTTTTGAAGGATTTATAATTGAAAAAACACTTGCGAACCCGAATTTAAACTTGCATGGATATTTCTATTCTGAACACAGTGGCGGAGAAATAGATTTAATGCTTGTTGAAGGTATGAACATAAAATGTACAATTGAAATCAAACTTGGAGGAATTAGCAACTTGAGCAAGGTTTCTAAAGTGCTTCATCAGAATTTTTCAAGTGCATCAAGGGTTTTAGTGAGTGGTGAAACAAATAAAAATATGCAACTGTCGAATAATATGGAAATGAAGACTGTTGAAAATTACTTTACAGAATTTCTTGGAGCGCGTGAAGCAAATTCTTAGTAAGTTGAAAATATTTTCAATTGAGAAAATGGTTAATTTAATAATTACCTTCTTGCAAACATCATTCGCCAAATTGCGTTACTTTTGCAGCCGATGAAAAACATTCGTAACTTTTGCATCATTGCACACATAGACCATGGTAAATCAACCTTGGCCGATCGTCTCCTTGAATTTACCAATACAATTACTAAGCGCGAATCGCAAGCTCAGGTCCTCGACGACATGGATTTAGAGCGTGAGCGCGGTATTACCATTAAAAGTAAAGCCATTAAAATGGAATATCTTTTAAATGGAGAAAAATACATTTTGAACCTAATTGATACTCCGGGACACGTTGACTTCTCTTATGAAGTTTCACGTTCTATTGCAGCATGCGAAGGAGCTTTGCTCATAGTAGATGCTGCACAAGGTATTCAAGCACAAACCATTAGTAATTTATATCTGGCTTTAGAGCACGATTTAGAAATTATTCCTATTCTTAATAAAATGGACTTGCCGGGCGCAATGCCAGAAGAGGTAAAAGATCAAATTGTGGAATTAATTGGATGCAAACGCGAAGATATTCTCGCTGCATCTGGTAAAACAGGCATGGGCGTTCACGATATTTTAGAAGCGATTGTTAGCCGCGTGCCTGCTCCAAAAGGTGACCCAAATGGAGAATTGCAGGCATTGATTTTTGATTCTGTATTTAACTCTTTCCGTGGTATTTATGCGTATTTTCGTGTAATTAATGGTTCAATTAAAAAAGGCGACAAGGTAAAATTCATGTCAACTGGAAGTGAATATTTTGCTGATGAAATTGGCTCCTTGCGATTAAAACCAGAACCAAGAAATGAAGTAAATGCAGGTGACGTTGGTTATTTAATTTCCGGAATCAAAGAAGCCAAAGAAGTAAAAGTGGGCGACACCATTACACATGTTGACAAACCTTGCAAAGAACAAATCAAAGGTTTTGAAGATGTGAAACCAATGGTATTTGCGGGAATTTTCCCAGTTGATACTGAAGATTACGAAGAACTGAGGTATTCTATGGAAAAACTTCAGTTAAATGATGCATCGCTTACTTTCGAGCCAGAATCATCTGCGGCTTTAGGATTTGGTTTCCGTTGTGGTTTCCTAGGAATGCTCCACATGGAGATTATTCAGGAAAGACTGGAACGCGAATTTAACATGACAGTAATCACTACAGTTCCAAACGTTTCTTATAAAGCTTATAAAACAAATGGAGAAGAGTTAATTGTAAATAATCCAACTGACTTACCCGATCCTAGCAAATTAGATAGAATTGAGGAGCCTTACATTCGTGCACAAGTAATTACAAAATCAGAATACACCGGTGCCATTATGACATTGTGTATTCAAAAAAGAGGATTCCTTGTAAATCAAAATTACTTAACTACAGACCGTGTTGAATTGGTATTTGAAATGCCGATGGGTGAAATTGTTTTCGATTTCTATGATAAATTGAAGTCATTATCAAGAGGTTATGCCTCATTTGATTATCATCCAATTAATTACCGGGAATCAAAACTGGTGAAGCTAGATTTAATGTTGAATGGAGAACCTGTGGATGCTTTGTCTTCTTTGATACACAGAGACAATGCGTATGATTTTGGTAAAAAGATTTGCGAGAAACTAAAGGAATTACTGCCGCGTCAACAATTTGAAATTGCGATTCAAGCCTCAATTGGTGCAAAAATTATTGCACGTGAAACTGTGAAAGCGATGCGTAAAGATGTAACTGCAAAATGTTACGGAGGAGATATCTCCAGAAAGCGTAAATTGTTGGATAAGCAGAAAGAAGGTAAGAAACGCATGCGCCAAGTTGGTTCTGTAGAAATTCCACAAACCGCATTCATGGCGGTGTTGAAGCTCGATTAGAAAATAATTTAAGCAAACTGTAACTTTTATTTTTTGAATTGCTCTTAGGGCTCAAATTCTCCCAATTGTGACTGTAGCAGAATTCAATAAAAGTGTAGACTTATTCTCAGATAACATCTATCGTTTCGTGTTAAAAAACATGCGAAGCGAAGATGAGGCAAGAGATATTGTACAAGATACTTTCGAAAAAGTTTGGCTCAAAGCGGCCGAAGTTTCGTTTGAAAAAGCAAAGTCGTATTTGTTTACTACAGCTTACAGGCTAATGTTGGAGAGAATTCGCAAAAGCAGGCGCACCACTTCAATTGATCATTCACTTAGAGTGGTTTCTGTAGATGAGCAACCCGATTTTGATGTAATAAAAATATTGAACGAAGGAATTTCCCGATTACCAGAAGATCAGCGTTCGGTTTTGTTGTTACGTGATTATGAAGGTTATCATTATGATGAAATCGGGCAAATTACTGGATTAAATGAAAGCCAGGTGAAAGTCTATATTTACAGAGCACGTGTGTTTTTAAAAAATTATATTGTAGCAGCTGAGAATTTAATATGAGCAAAATTACTACATATAATTACGAGGCCTTTTTATTAGATTATTGGGAAGGAAATTTGCCTGCTGAAGATATTGCAGAATTAATCTTATTTATTAATAATAATCCAGCATTAAATATAGAATTAAATGATTTACCGAATTTTGAACCACTAGATAATAGCAAGATTTCTGCAGATTTCAAATTCAATTTAAAAAAATCGGCTGATGATGTAAAAGATAGATTTAATGAATTATGTATTGAATTTTATAATAAAACAATTACTGCCGAAAATAAAATAGCATTAGATGCAATTACAAAAGAATTTCCCACTTTAGAAATTGAATTTAAATATTTCGGAATTACTTATTTAAAACCTGATTTAGATGTATTTTTTCAAAATAAATCAGTATTACAAAAATCATTTATTCCTGCGAACAGCTTTGAATATAAAGCTATTCAATACCTTGAAAATGAATTGAGCAGCTCTGAAAAAGAAACATTTGAAAAAGAAGTTGCCGAAAATGAAGGATTAAAAATCGAATTAAATAAATATAAAATAACTAAACTAGTTGATGTAGATATTATATTCGAACACAAAAATAAATTATATAAAACAGAAAATAAAAAAGGAATTGTTCCGATTTGGAT
The DNA here is from genome assembly GCA_027490225.1 of Bacteroidota bacterium. Classification (GTDB taxonomy): domain Bacteria; phylum Bacteroidota; class Bacteroidia; order M30B66; family M30B66; genus JAIXYK01. Next base: position 89,890 of record JAIXYK010000032.1, read on the forward strand.
GCGTTATGCGGCTGCCGCTGCAATTTTTATTAGTGCCGGAATTTATTTTGTGAATAAGGATTCAATTAAAAACCAAGGAATTGCAAGTATTCAACCTGATACAACAAATTACATTAGACCCGTAAAGAATAATGTGCTGGAAATAGATACTACTTTCGAAAAACAATTAATTATTCCTAATAAAAAGCTAGATATTCAAAAGTCAACAATTCAAGAAAATAAAATAACTCCTGAGCCACTGTTTACTTTGAGGCATAAAGCTAGCATTGAAATAGAAGAGCCATTTGTTTTAGAAACAGAATATCTGGCAAATATTTCACTTCCTGACCTTGTGTTAAATGAGACAGCAGAATTGACAAATAATAACGAAATATCTTCACGGAATTTATTTATTAAAAAGATAAAGAAAATTCTTAAAAAAGAAAATATAGATTTAGATACACCAATTGAAAGTATTAAAGAAAATGGTTTGGCAGAATCTAGCATTAAAGGATTAGAATTAATTACCAATGGAGCCATAAGTGTACAAAGAGAAAATACCGAAAATGGCAAAAGATACAAGGGTTTTAGCATTGGTTCATTGAGCTACAGCCGCTCAAATTCAAAATAATTTAATGCCTCGTGTAACTTTTAATTTAATTGCATCTCTTACCTCCAAAATAACCCACAAATAATATAATTATGAAAAATTCAATTTTAACTGTTGCAATAATGTTAATTTCTTGCATTTCATTAATTGCACAAACTGGACTTGAAAAACGAGAATTAGCCGCATTTCAAGAAATAAATATTGCAGGAAATTTAGACGTATTTATAAGTCAATCTAATGAAGAAAGTATTAGTGCCAATGCTGAAGATTTTAAAACAATGCAAATATCAAATGATAAAAATGTATTATTGTTAAGCGGCGCTACAGAAGGAAAAGTTTACATTAAATTAAAAGAATTAAATTCATTAATTATATCGGGTTCTTCGGATGTATATAGTTCTGATACATTAAAAGGGAATAATTTTAAATTAATTTGTTCCGGAGCTGGTGATGCCAATTTACTTTTTAAGTATAACGAAATTGAAGCATTAATAAGCGGAACTTCTGATGCGAAGTTGGCAGGTTCTGCTAATAACTTAAAAGGAATAGTTTCTGGAGCAGGTGATTTAAAAGCATATAAATTAATTGTACAAAATGCTGATTTATTGATTTCGGGAAGCGGAGATGCACAAGTAAATGTGGCTGTTAAATTAAAGGCGAGTGTTGCAGGAGCGGGTACATTATATCACGCTGGCGAGCCCAAAGAAATGGATGTGAATGTTTCAGGCTCTGGAGAAGTGAAAAAATCTAATACTGAAGCTGGGGCATCAGATACAACACGCATACAGTTAGGAAATAAACAAATAATTATTTTAGATAAAGACGGAAAAAACAAAATTGAAATAGGTGATGATGTGATGGTTGATGGAGAAATAAAAGGAGAAAAAGAAAAGAAAAAAAGAAAACCACAAAGTATCTGGTCAGGTTTTGAAATGGGAATTAATGGTTATTTAAATGCTGACAATACTTTAAATATGGACAGTGTGAATCAGGCATATTCTTTAAATTATGGAAAAAGTCTTGTGGTAAACATTAATTTTTATGAATTAAAAGGTAGAATATTAAAGGATAATATTACAGTAACTACTGGTCTAGGAAGCGAAATAAATAATTATCGCTTTGAGAATAATACGAAATTAATTTCCAATTCAAATCCAACTACAGCAGAAATAGAAAGCAATTTATATTACGATAAAAGCAAATTAACAACGGCTTATTTAAATGCACCATTATATTTATCTTTTGCTACCAATCCATTTAAAAATGGAAAAAGATTGAGCATTTCTCCTGGAATTACTGCTGGCTGGAGATTTACAACATACAACAAACGTGTTGTAGAAAACAATGGCGACCGCAACAAAATTAGAACCCGCGACGATTTTAATATTAATCCATTTAGGGTGAATGCTTCCTTAAGATTGGCATACGGCAGTTTTGTACTATTTGCAAATTACTCTGTAACTGATTTCTTTCAAAAAGATAAAGGACCAAATTTAATGCCTTTTTCAGCGGGAATAAGATTGGTAGGATTAGGGGATTAAGATTCTCAAAAATAAAGCCTTCATCAAGATAACTTGGTGAAGGCTTTATTTTTGAGAATTCGTTTTTGTATAATTTGAAATTAAATAAACGGTTATAAACACTTGTTATTGAATTAAATTAGAGGAATTATTAGTTTTTTAAGACAGATTGTATGTTTAGATTTATTTTAAAAGAACTTTTAAATCTTTAATTTCAGGTAATTTAGAATTCTTAAATTACTTGCAATTAAAAATGTTCCTAAGATGCCCCGCGGCCCCGATAGCAGTGATAGCCCGGAGCGACACTGGAGCGAGGACTAGAACGGATAGCGGGAAAAGCCGCCCAAATAAAAAATGAACGGGTTGAATTGGGGTTTCTATTCTGAATTTAAAACCTTACTTTTGCAGCGCTTTCGAAAAAAAGCATTTTGTTGAACCCTTAACCCACCGCCATGGACGATGATAACGATCTTTCGCACAACACAACGCAAGCTCGAAGAAATTCAGAAGCCGGAACCTGGTTGCTGGGTAAATGTAGTTGACCCTACCGAAGCTGAGCTGAACTGGCTTTTAGAAACATTCCCGTTTACGGAGGAATACCTGCAAGACCCATTAGATATTGACGAAAAAGCACGTGCCGAAAGGGACGAAGATGTGCTGTTTACGTTGATTAGAATTCCGCATTTTCAGGGGAAAAAAGATGAGGCTCCGTTTATTACAATTCCGCTGGGAGTGATTATGAATAACGATTACATTGTTACCATTACCAAGGAAGACAATATAATTGTGCAGGAATTTGAGAATAACCGGGTAAAAAACCTCAACACTTCTAAGCATTATCAGTTTTTATTGTTGATTTTGTTAAAAACGGCTACCAAGTTTTTATCTCATTTGAGGGAAATTAATAAAACGGTAGACCAGATAGAAGACGACTTGCAGGTGAGCATGAGAAATCAGGATATTTTTGATTTGCTGAAGTATCAAAAAGTATTGATTTACTATACTACTGCATTGAAATCGAACGAGTTAATGATGGCGCGTTTGAACAGGTTGCAATTGATACGTACGTATGAGGAAGACGAGGAATTGTTTCAGGATGTTGTAACTGAGTTTCAACAGGCCATAGAAATGACGAATATTGCGCACAACATCTTGTTACAAATGACTTCTGCTTATGCCAGTATCATTAACAACAACATGAACAAGATTATTAAAACGCTTACGCTGATTACGATTGTGTTGTACGTGCCTACCTTAATTGCCAGTTTATTTGGAATGAATGTGCCGATTCCGGGACAAGATTCTGGTTCTGCTTTCGCCATAATATTGAGTGTTTCATTGGCTTTGAGCGGAATAATACTGGTAATATTTATGCGTAGGCGCTGGTTTTAAAAATGAGAGAATGGCTGTTGTAAGCCAATATTTAAAACAATTTATTTACCTTCGCGCAAATTCTAAAATAGGTTTTTTACATGGCAACTACACAAGACGTTAACGTAGGTACGTTTATTAGATACAATGGTGATTTGTGCGTTATAACTGAATGGCAACACCGTACACCGGGAAATTTACGCGCTTTTTATCAAGCAAAAATGCGTAATATTAAAAATGGTAAGGCTGCCGAAAATCGTTTTAGATCGGGTGAAGAAATAGAAGTGGTACGTGTGGAAATGAAACCTTTACAGTATTTGTACAAAGAAAACTCTTCTTTGATTTGTATGGATAGCGAAACCTATGAGCAGATTTATATTGACGAGATTTTGTTTGGTGATGGGGTGAAGTTTATGAAGGAAGAAATGATAGTGAATGCTGCATTTGAGGGCGATTCTGTGATTTATGCTGAACCTCCGCGTTCAGTAGAATTAGAAGTAACTTACACTGAGCCTGGCGTAAAAGGAGATACTGCAACTAAAACATTAAAACCAGCAACGTTAGAAACTGGGGCAAATATCAATATTCCGCTTTTTATAAACATTGGCGAAAAAATTAAAGTGGATACGCGTACTGGAGAGTACATGGAGCGAGTAAAATAATTGTTGTGAACGTTTACGAAACTATAATTGCGGCGAAGAGAGCGAAAAGAGCACTCTTCGCCGTTTTAGTTGACCCCGGTAAGAGCGATGTTTCACAATTAAACAAGCTGTTAAAAGCAATAGAAAAACGTCCTGTTGATTTTATTTTTATTGGTGGAAGTTTGGCGAGTGCGCATCAATTGGACCAGTGTATTCAAATTTTAAAGGATTACCAGACGGCGCCCATTGTTATTTTTCCGGGCAATGAAGTTCAGATTCATCCTCAGGCAAATGCCATTTTATTGTTGTCGTTGATTTCGGGCAGAAACCCTGATTTATTGATTGGAAAGCATGTAAATGCCGCACTGCAATTGAAAAAGAGCAAGTTAGAAGTGATTCCTACAGGTTACATGTTGATAGAAAGCGGAAGGCTTACATCGGTTGCTTACATGAGTCATACTTTACCGATTCCGAGAGATAAAAACGATATAGCAAGCGCAACAGCATTGGCAGGAGAACTTTTGGGAATGAAATTGATTTACTTGGAAGCTGGCAGCGGAGCTGAACAACCAGTTCCTGCTGAAATGATAAAGGAAGTTAAAGAAGTACTAAACATTCCATTAATTGTTGGAGGAGGCATTGACTCAGCTGAGAAATATAAGCAAGCTTTGAATGCAGGTGCTGATTTAATTGTGGTTGGAAATGCTTTGGAAAAGAAACCTGAACTTTTGCTTGAGTTTTTAAGAACTAATCCATAAAAACCGCTTCGAGCACATCGGTGGTTTTAAATGTTGCCAAAGATGGAATATGCCATCGGTAATAATCAACCAAGTGTTTTACGATGATTTGTCGTTGGGTTCTATTTAATCGAATTAAATGGAGTTCATCAATTCTAGAATTGATAAGTTTTCCAATTACATCACTTATATTAATATCGAGACAGGTATCGGCATGGTGGTCGAGAAATACACCATCGGTAAATTGAAAATAGGGTGTTTCTTCTGTGAAGTTATTGGTTGGATAAAAGCCTAAGAACCTTGAAAAGTCTATCAGGAACTTTAAATGAAAATTTGGAATGTTTCTTGTATGCGCATCAAAATACTGAATATTGGTATGAATAAAGTCGAACAAATTGGGGTTTGCTTCTTCTTCTTTAATTGTATGATAAAGGACTTCGGCTAAAAATAATGATTGTGCAATTTTTACCGGTGACTGATAGATAGAAGAAAACGGGATTTCTACTTTAATTTCTTTGAGGGTTTGTAGTGATTTGTTATTTCTAATTTGCATTTCCACTTCTAGTAGTGACAATGGCTGTAGAAAAGAAGATTTGTTTCCGCCTTTTTTACCAAAAACACCATTCACCATAAATGAAACCATACCAGATTGCTGTGTATACAACTTAGCAATAACTGCATTGTCAGCATATTTTAAAGTGTTTAGGACAATGGCTTTTGTGGAAATGAGCATTTTTTAATTCACCATTAAAATCTTGGTGACTTTGGTTTGGGTACCATCCGTATTGGCGCAAAAAACAAGATAAACACCAGAAGCTGCTCTTTTACCTGAAAAATTTAAACCATTCCAAACCGCGGTGCCACCATTTGCACGTGTATTAAATACTAAGTTACCTTGAACATCTGTAATTCTAACATCCGCATCGGTAACCAAACCAGTTATTGCAATAGGACCAGTGTAGTCTGGTCTTACAGGATTTGGGAAAGCGTATATTTTACCAAACACATCATTCCCTTTTGTAGCATCGCTTCTATAACTGCAAATGCCTTGGTCTGTTCCAAAGAAAACCTCACCAGTATTGTCATTAATAACTATTGAATTAATCGTATTGCTTAACAATGGACTGTTTTCACTTGTAAATTGCTGAATAACAGATGTTCCATCGGGAGAAACTAAAAAAACACCTGCTTTTTTAGTTCCCAACCATTTTCTGTTTCCACCATCAATTGCAATGGCAGTAACCTCTTCTGAATTCAATAAATACTGATTAAAACCACCTTGATTTACAGTGATAAGTTGGGCTTCCCAGTTTGTGCTGCCTTCTTGCAGAATTGCTTCGGGACTGTAAAATACATTGATTCCTTTTGATGTGCCCACCCACATCTGGCCTTCCCGGTCTTGGGCCATGCTTAATACGTTTGAAGAGGTCATGCTACCAGAACCTGCTTGGTCATTTATCAATTTAAAATCGGTAATCTGATTTCCATCATTCTTAAAAACCAACACACCTACTTCGGGAATAATCATCCATTTTTGGTTGGAGCTATCGGCTATGATAGTTCCAGTTGGTCGGTTATTGATGGCGCTTGTTAAATTGTACGAAAACCATTCGTTGGCAGCATTCTTCATGCAAATTGGTTTTGGAACACCTGCGTTGCTTACCCAAAGTAATCCATCGCGGTCTCTAACTGAACCTGCAATTCTTAATTGATTAATATCTTCAGGTAATGCCTGAAGTTCACTATTGTTTCTATCATATACATTTAAAACATTCCCATCCTTCATTTCTACCAAACCATTTCCCCAACTGGCAATCCAGGTATGTGTTGCATCAGAAGGATCCACATTTACATGGACAATATCTCTGATATAATCGTTTGAATATGGAAATTGATAAGTTGTCCAATCAATTCCATCATATTTATAAACACCATCAATATTGTATAAAGGAGAAAAAGAAGGGTCGAATGCTCCAGTAGAAACCCATACATTTCCTTGATTTTGTGTCATTGAAAACACTTTTTGATTGAGAGGACCTGCTGGTTTAAATATTTCAGCAATAAAAATATTTGTAATCTTAGCTAAACATTGCTGGTTATCGGCTATCCAAAAAACTAGTGGATTTTGTAAATCTACCATTACATCTCTTGGCTGAGGAACAGTGCCATTATTGTATTCATAAATAACATCTTCTCCTGCACCATTCGGTTTAATTACGGTGAGATTATAATTGGAAGCGATAAAGAATTTGTTGTTTTGAACATCTAATGAGAAATAATTATCAGCTCCTCTAAAAACGCTTAAAGCATTGTTCTCCACTTTAAAAACAGTGTCGGCGCCAAATGCTCCTTCAGTAAAACGGGAAAAATAAAGTGCATTCTCAAATTTTACAATGTTGTTTGAAGGCCTGTTTCCGGCCACATCAATTTTTGTCCAAGCAACATAATAAGGCAATAAGTTATTATTCAAATTTGCGAAATAAATTCCTTTGCTGGTGGCTGAATATATGAGAGAATCGTCAAAACAAACTTGATATACTTCAACATTATCAATAGAAGGATAGAGGGTAGATTTAATTTCATTTCTATTGAAATCATATACAACAATTCCGAAATTGCATGATATATAAGCGAAATTTTCTTTTACCCTGATGTTATAAATCTTTTTTGCCCCTTGAACCGCGCTGCTTCTCTTAATTTCAGAAAAATTAGTTATTCCTCCATTTTTGATTAAATCGATGTTTCCATCTTTATAACCAACAATTACTGTATTACTATTTGCTGCAATTGCAGAGATATTTATGTCAGAAAGTCCATTAGAACGAGAAAGACGCTCAATTGAATTGTCTTCTTTATTTAAAACAACAACACCAAATTGGGTTGCACAATAGATTTTTCCTTTAAGTTCTGTAACTCTTATTCCTTTAGTACTTGGCAGATAGTCGCTCCATTGCCCTAAAGCAACACCTTGCCCCATTACGTGTGTAGCAAAAAGAAAGAAACCGATTAATGTGTTTTGTATGAATAAGCGCATGCGCAATTTTAATTTAGCGAAATATACAACGAATTGGGTGCAAAGTTATTTCATTGTTTCTTTTTCTAAACATCACAAAATAAAGAATTGCTTAAACATTAGAAACTTATAATTTTTATTTCCGTTTGCTCTGCTTGCAGTTTTACAAATCTTAATTACTTTTATCTACTATTTCACCTTTCTATTTAAAAGGCTATTTTTGCACCATGACTTTTCGATTATTTCCTTTCCTTTCGCCGGATGCTGAACCGAATGAAAACACAGCAAACAATTTTTCTACAAATATTTCAGATGAAATAAATAGTGTAGGTGATAACTTGGAGCCTCATAATGAGGTTGTTCTGCCAGAAGTTCCAGTAATTGAGGAACCAATAGTTGAGATTCCAGAAATTATTTTTGAAAATAATCCTGTTGAATCTGCTTCAGAAAATGGTACAACAGAAATTGAAGATTCGGTAGAAATTGAAGTTCTCGAAGAAGAAAAAATCGAAACAAAACCAGAAGTTATTGAGGCTGTTGTTGAAATTCCTGCCTTAGAAGAAAAAACTGAGGATACTGTTTTAGAAAAAGATGAAATTTTAGCTGAAGAAATTGAGCATCACGATGAGTTAGTGCCTCAAATTGCTTTTAATGAGCTTTCAAGAGCCGAATTGGTTGACTTGTTAAAATCTGCAGTTGAAGAAGAATCCTTAGATAGTCAGAAAATCCGCGTTCAGTCTATTAGAGAAGCTTATTACAAAGTAAAAGATGAAGAAGTTTCCTCTAAACGTTTGAAATTTGTAGAAAACGGTGGTCTTCCGGAGGAGTTTGAGGTGATGAAAGATGACACAGACAGCAGTTTTGAAGCTTATGTGAAACAATTTCAAGAGAAAAGATCAGAAATCAGAAAAAACAAAGAAAAAGAACTCCTACAAAACCTAAAGAAAAAAGAAGCGATATTAAATGAGTTAAAACATTTGATGGAGAAAACAGATAATATTTCTGCATCATTCGATCGCTTACATGAATTACAAGCAGAATGGAGAACCATAGGTTTGGTCCCTTCTGCAAATGTGGATGAACTTTGGAAAATTTATCATCACCACATTAATAACTTTTACGAGGTTATTAAAATTAATAAAGAATTAAGAGAGCTCGACCACAAGAAAAATATTGAACTCAAAACTCAATTATGTGTGCGGGCAGAAGAGTTGTTAATGAATGACTCAATTACACGCTCTTTAGAAGAATATAAAGGCTTACAAGACCAATGGAAAGATATTGGTCAGGTAGCAAGAGAAGTAAGTGAAACAATCTGGGAAAGATTCAGAGCTGCTGGAGATAAACTTTTTGATAGAAGAAGAGAATACATTCAAGGACAGGAAGCTGAACACAGCGAAAATCTGGCTAAGAAGATTGCGATTTGTGAAAGAGCAGACGTTTTGGTGAATGAACTTCCATTAAAAGCGCACCAACATTGGCAAGAAGCTTCTGATAAATTGGCTGTAATGCTTGAAGATTGGAAAAAAGTTGGATTCGCTTCTCGCAAAGACAATGAAGATATCTGGAAAAGATTTAAAGCAGCACGCGATAAATTTTATGAATCGAAAGAGGAATTTTATAAGTCATTAAGAGAAACACAAAACCACAACTACAAATTGAAAGTGGATTTGTGCATGGAAGCTGAAGCTTTGCGCGAAAGTGATGATTGGAAAAAAACTGGCGACAAAATTCGTGAACTTCAAGAACAATGGAAAAATTCTGGTCCTGTAGCAAAAAAACACAGCGATAAATTGTGGATTCGTTTTAGATCAGCTTGTGATGTGTTTTTTGAAAACCGTAACAAGCATTTCGCAGGAATGAATGATGAACAAGGCACGAATCTGGAGAAAAAGAGAGATTTAATTGCCAGAATTGAAGCGTTTGTTCACGGAGAAGATGGAAATGCAAATTTTGATGCTTTAAAAGCTTTTCAAAATGAATGGATGGAAATTGGTCACGTTCCAATTAAAGAAAAAGAAAAAATCCAGAAAACTTACCGCACAGCTATAGATAAGCAGTTTGATACCTTAAAAGCTACAAATGCAGAAGGGAAAAGACAGAATTTCAGAGCGCAAGTATCGCATTTTACTTCAGCTCCGGGCGGAAAAGACAAGTTAAATCACCAGAAAACTACCGTTCAGGAAAAAATTAAAAGGCTGCAAACCGAAGTGCAAACACTGGAAAATAACATTGGTTTCTTTGCTAATGCGAAATCTAAAGCAGCTGATGAAATGCGCAGAGATATTGAAAAGAAAATTAGCAAAGCCAAAGAAGAAATTGCCACTTTACACGATCAGTTGAAGATTTTAAAAGAGCCTTCTTAGATTTCTTTAATTAACTCTTCAATTTTATTGAGGTCTTGTCCTTGCATGCAGCTGAAGTGTTTTTGAGGACATTCCTGATATCCAATTTTTGAGCAGGGCCTGCATTTCAAATCTTTTACCTCACTAAAATAGTTGAGATTTGAAGAATTCGGCATGTAAGGCGACATTCCAAATTCAGGAACGGTATTTCCCCAAATAGAGATGATGGGTTTATTGAATGCTGCAGCAATGTGCATCAAACCAGTGTCGTGCGTAATTACTGCTTGTGCGTTTTTAACTATTGCGGCCGATTCGCCTAATGTAATTTCACCGCATAAATTTAATACGACATTTTTAGTTGCTGCCGCGATGGCTTTTCCATCTTCTATTTCAGCTTTTCCGCCTAACAGCACAATGGGTTTGTTTAGCTTATTACACAATTCAATTTGCTTTTCTAAGGGCAGTTTTTTGGTTCCTTTTAATGCACCCACAACCAAGGCAATGTATTGATTTCCAATTTTATCCCTAATTTTCAATCCATATTTTCCCTCATCATCTGAAAGAAAATAATCGAGCCCTTTATTATCATTCATCACTTTAAAAAAATCTAAAGTTTGCAGATACCTGTCTACAATATGAATGGGCGGCAGCACTTTCATCCGAAACCTAACAAATAGATATTTCTCAATATTTAACTTTTTAAATGAAAATGCAGGAACATTTAACTTCCACTTTAAAAGAGAAGTTCTGAGGTTGTTGTGCAGGTCGATAACGAAATCGAATTTTTCTTTCTTCAAAAAGGAAACAATATCCTTTTCATTTTCCCATAACCAAAGCTTATCAATAAAAGGATTGTTTTCTAAGATTCCCTTGAATGTTGATTTTGTGAGATAATGAACTTCCGCTTCTGGTACTTGCTGTTTGAGGCACCTCACAACGGGCGTAGTAAGCACGATGTCTCCTATAGAACTAAAACGTATAATGAGAAACTTGGCCATGGTGCAAAAGTATTGGAATACCTTTCTAATTTGATATTTTGAAAAGAGAATTGTGAAATTTATATGACCTTTGCGCATGTTTCCAACCATAGATACCCATTCGCATATTTATTTACCAGAGTTTGATGCCGACAGAAATGAAACTGTAAAGCGCGCTTTGGCCGCTGGTGTTCAGAAAATCTACCTTCCAAATGTTGATAGCGAAACCATAGAAGCTTTGCATCAATTAGTTGCTGAGTTTCCAGAAAATTGCATTCCTATGATGGGATTGCATCCATGTTCGGTAAAACCAGAAACAATTCATTCAGAATTAGCAATTGTAGAAAGACTTTTGAAAGAAAGAGCTTACGCCGCTGTAGGAGAAATTGGATTGGATTTATATTGGGATAAAAGTACCTTGGCCATTCAGGTAGAAGCCCTGCAAACCCAATGCGAATGGGCTTTAACATTAGGCCTGCCCGTAGTAATTCACAGCCGTTCCTCAACATTAGAAGCAATTGAAGTAATTGAACCTTTTGCTAAAAAAGGATTGAAAGGCGTTTTTCATTGCTTTTCAGGAACAGCAGAAGAAGCAAAAAGAATAGTTGCGATGGATTTTATGTTGGGCATTGGCGGTGTGGTTACTTATAAAAAAAGCGATTTACACCTTACTATTGCTGACATTCCGAATGAATATTTGGTATTAGAAACAGATGCACCTTATTTAAGTCCGGTACCATTTAGAGGAAAAAGAAATGAGCCTTCTTATATTCCATATGTTTTAAGTACCTTGGCTCAATATAGAAATATAAGCGAGGAGAAATTGGCGGTTATTACAACAGATAATGCAAGAAAGCTTTTTAGTAAAAAATGAAAAGGAAACCTAAGGCACTAATTATATACACCGGTGGAACCATCGGAATGGTAAAAGATTCTTATACAGGAGCTTTAATGCCCGTAAACTTTGAACGTTTATTGGCCAACATTCCAGAAATTGTAAAGCTAGACATTGAATTAGACATTCATACTTTCGAACAAACCTTAGATTCTTCTAATGTACTTCCAGAACATTGGATTCAAATGGTAGAAACCATCGAAAAAAATTACGACAGATATGATGGTTTTGTAATTCTGCATGGTTCTGATACCATGGCACACTCCGCTTCGGCCGTTAGTTTTATGATTGAAAATCTTTCTAAACCTGTAATTTTTACAGGCTCTCAATTACCAATCGGGGTTTTAAGAACAGATGCAAAAGAGAATTTTATTACTGCGCTTGAAATTGCGGTGATGAAAGAAAATGATCTTCCAAAAGTTACCGAAGTTTGTGTTTATTTTGAATATCACTTGTTAAAAGGGAATCGTACAACTAAGTTCAGCTCCTCACATTTCAATGCCTTTACAAGTACCAATTACCCACCATTGGCAGAGGCTGGTGTTCAAATCTTGTTTAACGACAATATTTTACGCAAGCACAATGGATTGCCCACAAAATTTTACAAAAAGTTAGACCCGAACATTGCCATTTTGAAGATTTTCCCAGGAATGACAGAAAATTACGTTCGGGGAGTTTTGCAGATTGAAGGTATAAAGGCAATTGTTTTAGAAACTTTTGGTTCTGGAAATGCGCCAACAAGCGATTGGTTTATTTCTGCTTTGAAAGAAGCAATTGCAAGAGATATCATAATTGTGAATGTAACCCAATGTCCGAGCGGTTCGGTTATGCAAGGAAAATACAATACAAGTTCTGCTTTAGGAGAAATTGGAGTGTTGAGCGGGCAAGATATTACCTCTGAAGCTGCATTGGTTAAGTTGATGTTTTTATTGGCAAATAGTCCAGATTTAGATACAGTTCGCCAAAAATTTCCTATTCCATTAAAGGAAGAAATGACCATCAACGAGTGGGCATAAAATCAAAGAAAAAACATTACTTTTGCGACCTTAAATTTTTGGAGACTTGTCAGAGTGGTCGAACGAGCAAGCCTGGAAAGTTTGTATACGGGTAACTGTATCGAGGGTTCGAATCCCTCAGTCTCCGCTGGAATAAAAAACGCCTTTGAGTTTCAGAGGCGTTTTTGGTTTTATACCCATCTTTTTTATTGCTAATTCAATCACTTTATCTATTTTGCCGCATATTCATATTTTCGGATGAAAAACAACAATGCATTTCTTGTACTTATCTCTGTCTTCTTTTTCTGGGGCTTTGTAGCCGCCAGTAATGATATATTGATTCCCGTTTTTAAAGAAAAGCTGAACCTGGAACAATGGCAAAGTCAAATGATTTCATTTGCATTTTACGTTGCATATACCGTTGGCTCAGTTATTTATTTTGGCCTTTCTAAAGCTACTGGCGGCGATCTTTTAAATAGAATTGGATATAAAAACGGAATTGCCTTAGGTCTTGTAATTTCTGCCATTGGCACCATGTTGTTTTACCCAGCAGCAGAAATGTCTTCCTTCGCTTTAATGATTTCAGGATTATTCATTGTTGGACTTGGATTTTCTTTGCAACAAACAGCCGCCAATCCATTAGTCATTACCATTGGCGACCCCACCAAAGGTTCGCAACGACTTAGTTTGGCAGGCGGCATCAACAATTTCGGAACCACCATTGGCCCTTTGGTGGTAAGTTTTGCCATTTTTGGTTCTGTTGCAGCACCATCAACATTAGATTCGCTCGATGCCGTTAAAACGCCTTACTTAATTCTGGGTGTTGCATTTATCATTGTTGCTTTGTTTTTCAAATTCTCTTCGCTACCCAATAAAATAGAGGCTGAAGAACCTGTTATTGATGCCGAACACCCATCCACTTTTCAGCACAATTCAGCCATTCACTATCCGCAATTGTGGATGGGAATGATTGCCATTTTCTTGTACGTAGGCGTGGAAGTGTCTACCGCTTCTAATTTACCAGAATTTATGCGCATTCACTTAAAAACACCAACCAATGAAATTGCTACCTATGTTTCACTTTTTTGGGCAAGTTTAATGATTGGCCGATGGACAGGAGCTGTAGGAGCCTTAAACGTGAAAGATAGTTATAAAAATCTCTTCCGCTTTGTGCTGCCTTACGCTGCATTTGGAATTTTTCTTCTTGCCAATGGCATTGCCCAGCACGATACATCTTCCTTGTATTATTATGTATTTGTAATATTGGTGCTGATTGGAGCCGATTATTTCACTAGCGGAAACCCTGCCCGCCAACTTTTACTCTTCTCAAGTATCGGAATTGTAGCTTTAATTATCGGCATGCTGGCCGATGGAATGGTAAGCGTTTACGCATTTATAAGTGTTGGTTTATTTTGTTCCACACTTTGGCCGTGCATTTTTACACTTGCCATTGCTGGTTTAGGAAAAAATACCAACCAAGGTTCGGGCTTTCTTATTATGATGATTATGGGCGGCGGATTTATAAGTTTGCTCCAAGGTGTTGTAGCCGATGAAAATATTTTAGGAATTCAGTACAGTTATATTATTGGAGTTGCTTGCTTTGTCTATTTGGCTTTCTATGGCTATAAAGCAAGCAGTATTTTAAAAAAACAAGGTATAAGTTACGATAATAAGGTAATTGCACACTAAATTTGCCGCATGATGGAAGAAGTAGTTGTAGGTATCGATATAGGAGGTACAAACACAACAATAGGAATAGTAAGTAAAGCAGGTCGTGTTTTAGCTAAAGACGGACTTCGTACAAAACAATTTCCCGAAATAGCAGATTTTATAACAGCTGCAACAAATATTATCAATCAACAGATTACGAATATTAGACATGATATTCCGAATCTTACCTTAAAAGGAATTGGAGTAGGCGCACCTAATGGAAATCCTTATACCGGAACCATACAAAATGCGCCCAATTTAAGTTGGAAAGGAATTGTGCCTCTTGCCGATTTATTGCACAAAAGCCTAAAAGTTCCTTGTAAACTTACCAACGATGCAAAAGCTGCAGCACTTGGCGAACAGCAGTTTGGTGCAGCAAAAGGAATGAAAGATTTCTTAGTCATTACCCTTGGAACCGGCCTCGGCAGTGGTATAGTTGCCAACGGCTCTTTAATTTATGGTTTCGATGGTTTTGCAGGTGAGTTAGGTCACGTAATTGTTGTTCCAAATGGAAGACTTTGCGGCTGTGGAAGACACGGTTGCCTAGAAACTTATGTAAGTGCCACAGGTTTAGTAAGCACTTTCAAAGAGTTAAACCCCAAAGCCACCGATACGCACGATGCGCGCAAAATTGCCGAAATGGCGCAAGAAGGCGACAAAACAGCCATCGAAGCTTATCGCCTTACAGGTGAAATGTTAGGTTTTGCCTTGGCAAATAGTGTGGCGTATACCAGTCCTGAAGCCATTTTCCTTTTTGGAGGATTAATCCGTGCAGGTGAAATTCTTTTTAAACCAACCCGCGAATCTTTCGAAAAACAATTGCTTAACAATTACAAAGGCCATATTCACATTCACCCATCAGCGCTGCACGAGAGCGATGCTGCAGTGTTGGGAGCAGCTTCTATTATTTGGAATGGTTAGGTAATAACAAAAGATCTTTGGGCGTGCCCCTTTGGGTCGGTTCTTCGCTTATACAAGGTATTCGCTCAGCACCTCACGCGGCTGAATAGGAAAAATTGAAATCGCGTTTTATTTAAACACTTTAGTAAAGAAGTTAGCACCTCGAAATAAGATTTATAATCTAATCTGAGAACTACCCGATTTACAAGGTTAAGTTGCCAAGCCTTAATTATATCAAAACGCTCTCTTAACATAACCCTAAATCTCATTTCACAACTTAGCTTTACATTTGGCAAATGCTTCCCAAAATATTCGGTAAAAATCCTTCGGGTAATTCTTTAGCCCATATTGAAAAATCTGCCAATTATAAAAATGGTCAGTTTCAAAATCTCTCGCCAACGAGTGTAATGACAGAGCGGGGAGCCATGCTAAAAACGATAAGAGATAACATTAATAAACCAAAAGATACCAGTCCTTTACGCAACTTGCCTTTTGAGGAATTTTCGCTTCAAAATACCATTGAGAAAGGGCTAAACTATTCATGGTTTGGGCATTCCTCTTATTTCCTGGAATACAATGGATTTAGAATTTTAGTTGACCCTGTTTTTAGTGGAGCTGCATCACCTGTTGGCGGTTTTGCTAAAGCATTTAATGGCGCCGACCACACAAAAGCGGCGCATTTCGACGCAATCGACTTGCTCATTCTCACCCACGACCATTACGATCATCTTGATTATAAAACAATTGTTGCACTCGCACCTAAAATAAAGCACATACTTACCTCGTTGGGAGTTGGGAGTCATTTAAACTATTGGGGAATTCCTTCCGATAAAATTACAGAACTCAACTGGTGGCAAACTGCGCAAATCAATAAGGATTTAAAAATTACTTCCACACCTGCGCGACATTTTTCAGGCAGAGGTTTGGTTCGTGCAAAAACTTTATGGTCATCATTTGTGGTAAATTGGTTTGACCTCAACCTTTATATTGGAGCAGATTCGGGCTATGATGCCCATTTTAAAACAATAGGCGAAGAATTAGGTCCATTCGATTTTGCATGGTTAGAATGTGGACAATACGGCAAATACTGGCCACAAATTCACATGTTGCCCGAAGAAACAGTGCAGGCAGCCATCGACTTAAAAGCTAAAAACGTATTGCCTGTGCACTGGGGAAAATTTGCCCTTTCTATGCATTCTTGGAATGAACCCATCAACCGATTTATTGCAGCAGCTAAAGACAAGCCTTTCAAGGTTATTGTTCCTAAAATTGGAGCAATGTCGAATCTTTTAACCGAACAACCATTAGAACCTTGGTGGAATTTCTAGCATTCATGTTATGAAAAAGGAAATCTTAAAACACCTCAAAAAAATTACCCGCGAAAAAATGGGGCCAGTTCCGCCAAAAAAGGTGGAGCCATCTAAGAAAACATATAAAAGAACTAAAAAGCACTTAGATGATTCGGAAATTTAAGGTTTTTAAACTTTAAAATTTCATCTTGAAAACTAATGTCAGCAATTGGTTTAATCTTTTATACAACGTACCGAATACCCATAATGCTTATTGGAATCGAAGCGGTAAGCTACTCCATAATAGTAGAAAAGGTAACGGTACCATGCGTTATTTGAATCTTGCGGAGTAGAACTCCACCATGCACCAAGACCTCCGCTATATCCATATGTACCTGAGTCGTAACGGTACCCACCAGGAAGACCTGTGAAATTACTTTCGTTAGTGGCCCCTACATTTGGACTAACCCAAAACTGCGTGCCCGTACTTTTCATTTTTCCCCCGGCAACGGATTCGCCGCCTAAAAATGTAGTAAGCGCTGTCCATTCTGCATCACTTGGAACATGCCAGCCTGTAGGACAAACATTTCGTGGATCTGCAATAGCATACCAATTGTAAAGTTTTCCGTAAGAGATATTGTTGGCAGCATCATTGTTGTAAACTGCATAAGCTCCCGTAGTAGTTGAAGACCAATTTACATCTGATAAGCCTGTTGAAATTGATTCACCATTTCGGTACTTGCTTACTTTTAGGTTCTCTGACATCCAAATCTGGTTTCCAATTGATTGAGTTTGGTAGCTATTACCTTCAATATCTGTTGCATTCACCATCCTTGTTAAGGTACATGTTTTTCCTCCAATGTTCAATGTAAAACTTGCAGCACCACCACTTGAAGGTGTACCTGTTATAGAATAATTTAAACTACCTGTGCCAAGGGCAAATGAGCCTGCAGAAATTGTGGCTGTAAGTCCTGTTACACCTGTTGATTGGATTGTTTGCGCACTATAAACTCCTCCATTTCCACCTGTATAAGGTATATTGCTGCTTGCATTAGAAGCAATAGTACCTTGAACAAGTAATCCAGAGTTAACTGCAGTTGCGCAATTTAAAGAAGAAATTGTGCCTAAAAGCAATACTGTTCTTGTTAGTGTGCAAGACTTTCCTCCAATATTCAATGCAAAACTGGCAGTACCTCCGGCTAAAGGTGTACCTGATATAGTATAAATTAGATTACCAGTACCGTTGGAAAAAATACCAGAACTTAAAGTTGCGGTTAGACCTGTAACTCCTGATGATGAAACAGTTTGCCCATTATAAGTTCCACCATTACCACCTGTATAAGGAATACTGCTATTAACACTTATAGCAATACTTCCCTGAGTTAGTGTACCATTATTTGAAGCATTTGCGCAGCTAAGAGATGAAATTGTTCCTATTGGTAAATTAACAATTCTTGTTAGGGTACAAGTTTTTCCTCCAATATTTAAAGCAAAATTAGCTGTTCCGCTGCTGGTGGGCGTGCCACTGATAGTATAGGATAAACTGCCAGCACCATTAGCAAAAACACCAGCAGTTAATGTTGCAGTTAAGCCGGTAACTCCTGTAGATGTTACAGTTTGCCCATTGTGAGTACCACCATTGCCTCCAGTATAAGGAATACTGCTACTCACACCTGAAGCAATAGTACTTTGAGTAAGAGAACCTGTATTAGTTGCTGATGCGCAGTTTAAGGTAGTAATTGTTCCAATAGGTAAATTTACAGTTCTATTTAAATTACAGGTTTTTCCTCCTATATTCAATGCGAAACTTGCTGTGCCACTGCTTGCTGGAGTACCTGTGATGGTATAAGTTAAACTACCTGTTCCATTGGCAAAAATACCTGCAGTTAATGTTGCAGTTAAGCCGGTAACTCCTGTAGATGTGACTGTTTGTCCATTGTGAGGCCCACCATTACCACCAGAATATGGAACACTGCTACTGACATTTGTTGCAGCAACACCTGATGTAAGGTTGCCTGTATTTGAAGATGTAGCGCAATTTAAGGCTGAAATACTCCCAGGACAGATTCCTCCTGTTGTCCAAGTGGGAATTTCATTGCAATAGGTAAGGATTTGACCATTAGCTCCTCCAGCTGGCACTCCATTATTAGAAGAATTAGAAAACAATGCGTACGGTACACTCAAAAGTTGATTTGTACCTGTAATTGAATAGTTTGTTCCTCCTGTAGGATCTGTTTCTGTTTTTAAGAAATAAGGACCATTGCCCCAATTTATAGATGCAAAATTTCCAGAAGTTATTCCACCTCCTATTTGAATGCTAATCAATCCGTTGGCATTGGTTGTAGGAGTATGGGTTTCAAAATAAACTGCTGGACTTGTTGTTGAACCTTGTAAAATGCTTATGCGCATTCCAACAAGTTGGTTTACAACAAGACTATTACTGGTATTGCGCACTTCTGCTTGGTAAGAAATTCTATTGGGAGCTTGCGCGAATGTATTAACTGATCCTAGCACGATTGCTATAATTGTAACAATGTGTTTCATTGTATTTCCTTTTTAATTATTTGGATGGTCTGGTAATGTTTGTTCTGTGAATTATAAATCTGAATAAGGTAAGTTCCAGCTGAAAAACTATTCATATTAATTTGTGTAATAGGCAACAAAATCAGATTTTGTAGCAATATCTTCCCTTGAATATCAATTAGCTTATAGATTAATTTTTCGTTAATGCATTCGTTAATTTCCAGATACAAATTATCAGTTGTGGGATTTGGGTAAGCTTTAAATGATACATTACTTTCAGATTGTATGATATCGCTTGCAAAAATTTTGAAAGGACGCTGAATGCCTTGAATTATTGAGCCTGTGCTTTGCGAGTCTGTAGTAAATACCAACTGTCCTACACTAAAAGAAACAGAACCGCCACTTCCAATATCACGACCTCCTAAGGCATTTATTGATTCCTGAGCATGACATAAACTTGACCAAAGTAGAAATGAGGTAAAAAGTGAATTGAGTATTATATTAAATTGAGTCATTGTTTATTCGTTTTTTTTTAGAAACTATTCTGCTCGTTTACCCTTCAAAAATAGGCTATTACAAAGGTTTTCAATAATAAATATTCATTAACATATTTGTTTAAACTATGTTAAGACTAATTGAAGGTATGTTAAGCCAACATTAGTTTTTAAAAACCCAGTTTTACTAATTGCCTCTGATTCTTACTGTAATGTTTGATATAATTTCCTTTAATTTTATTATGTGTCTCAATAAAATCAACCATTACATAGTAGTATTGAACATTGATAATTAAGATCTAATTATTAAGATTTGGTTTTCAACACCAGCTTATTAACAATTTAACTCTTTTTGTTAATTAAATTGGATTTAGTACCTCAACTTTGCTTTATTAACCACATTCACAAAGGTTAAAGTTAAATTAGAATTTAAGATTACTTATTTCGTGCTTATGATTGGAACCCCTTACCCGAGTATGCCTTTCAATTTTAGCCATATTTCGAAAATTACCGCTTGCTTTCTATTTTTCTTGTTCATTTCTGCAGGACAGCTAAATGCTCAAGAAATTTGCAATAACGGAATAGATGACGATGGCGATGAACTTGTTGATGTATTTGACCCTGATTGTCCTTGCGATGACCAGACGCTATTGTGTCAGCCATCATGTGAATTCGCAATTGGCGGTGGTGCGCTAAATTATTCCAGTCAATGGGCGAGTAATGCACTTGTACCTGTTTATCAAACGCCATTAGTTGCAGATATGAACAACGATGGGGTTCCAGATGTCATCATTATGAGCACAAATGGTGTGGTAGAATCTGACCCAAGAAGGGCAAAAGATATTTTAATCATTAATGGTGCGACGGGCGCTACAATTACTACCATTACAACACCGTTCATGGCTTGGGTTGGCCCTGATCCTGTGGCTGTTGCAGATATTGATGGAGATGGTTTTGGGGAAGTTATTATCGCTGCTATGGATCACAGTAGTAATGATGCAGCCGATAGAAGATTCTTGTATTGTTACGAACACGATGGGACACTAAAATGGAAATCTGATTCACAATTTGGTTACCCAACCTTAGGAAAATATGGTTCTGCTTTGGGCTTAGCTGATTTTAACAGCGACGGAACTCCAGAGGTATATGTTTACAACCAGATTTTTAATGCACTTACAGGAGTAAAATTGGCAGAGGGCGGTGTAGCAAATGGAATGGGCATCATGACCGTTCAGGCATTTGGTGATTTATCTAATCCCGTTGCGGCCAATTTAACAACAAGTCCTGGATTAGAATTAGCCGCTGGTAGAACTGTTTACAATGTGGTAATTACCAATACAACAGGAACTACAGGAAACTCTATGACACCAATTAGTGTTCCTAGCGAAAACGATGGTTATACTTCTCTAGCAGATATTAATTTGGATGGAAGTTTAGATATTGTTGTTGCAGTTGGTGGTAATCCAGGAAGAATTTACGTTTGGAACCCAGGAAATGGAACACCTGCTGTAATTGCTTCGATAAACTTAAGTGGCTCAGGTGGGAATTGGATTGGTGTACCATTTATTGGCGATATGGACAAAGACTGCCAGCCAGAAATTGGTGTGGTACGTTCAAGAATAGTTTATGCACTAGAATATAATAATACAGCTACGCTCCAAACCAAATGGACTTTAACCACTTCTGATGCATCTGGTTTTACTGGAATTACCATGTTCGATTTTAACCAAGATGGAACACAAGAATTAGTTTACCGCGATGAAACAACCTTAAGAATTATTGATGGTAGCGGGGCAACTCCAACAGTTATTGGAACAACTCCTTGTAGTTCAGGAACGGGTTCTGACATGCCAGTGGTAGCCGATGTGGATGGCGACGGACAGGCAGAAATCTGTGTAACCTGCGCTACGCAAGGAGTTCATATTGGTAGAGTGAATGTTTTCGAATCTTCAACTTCTCCTTGGGCTCCAACCAGGCCCATTTGGAATCAATACAATTATTTCAATGTAAACATTTCTAATAATCTTAGAATTCCTCTGCAACAGCAGCAGCACCAAGTGCTATTAAGTACGGTAACTTGTCCTTTTTACACTTGTAATCAAAACAGACCATTTAACTCCTTCCTTGCACAAAGTACATTTTTAACGCAAGAAGGTTGTCCAATTTACCCCGCTTCTGATGTTGCACTTGCAATTCTTAATTCTTCTTGCACAGGTTCGGGCCAACTCAACTTGAGTATTCAGGTTACTAACGTTGGTAATGCGCCATCAGATCCCAATTATCCAATACAATTTTATGCAGGAAACCCTCTAACCAATGCGTCTGCAATCAGATTGGTTTCAACTCCTGCAATAGTGCAAACAGGTGTAGCTTTAGCGCCAGCAGCAAGCGAAACCATCAATCTTAGTATTGATATCACTACGCTTCCTAAGCCATTTAATTTATTCGTTTTGTTAAATGATGACGGGAATGGAATAGCTCCGTTTAGTTACCCACAAAGCAGTTTACCTGAGTGCGATTTTACAGATGACGTTGCTTCTTTAACTGGAGTTGATTGTTGCCCTTCTGGCGATTTAACTATTACGGGTATTACTCCTCCAAATGCAACTATTTGTC
>JAIXYK010000060.1 GCA_027490225.1 Bacteroidota bacterium
ATTATTCATTATTCATTATTCATTATTCATTATTCATTATTCATTATTCATTATTACATTCTTTCCATATACCAATTCAATGTTTTTTCCATTTTTTTTTTTTTTTAAATTCTGGTTATTATTTTTTGTAAACGCATAAAAGCAGTTTCACTTTTCACAACATAATCAAAAGCACGGTGGTGCATGCAGTTTATTGCCACATCTATACTATCTTGTGACGACAGCATAACAACTGGGATATCTTGATTGAATGTTTTTATATGATCTAAAACACTTAATCCGTTCATGGCGTTTTTATCTATACCGTTTAAATGGTAATCTAAAATAATTACATCAGGATTTTGCATTAATTTTTTTAAGCAAAGCTCACCTGTTGAAAATGTTTCAATTATAAAATCGGCATTTTGAAGAAATTCAATTTCCAACGATTTTAAAAATATGGCGTCATCGTCTACTAAAAATATCTTTATTTTTTCTTTGTTCATTTAATGTTTTTTTTAATATTTAAAATCTCTTCATTTAATTCTATACATGCCTGATTGCAAATATTTTCAAGTTGTGCAGCTAAATCATGAATTTCATCTACATATTTTTGTGAACTTGCAAATTCTTGTAATTTTTTTGCCATGTTTTCAAAATCTTTATTAATGCCCACGATAGAAAAAGATGGAATCATTTTATGTACCGAAGCATAAAGCAATTGCCAGTTTTTTTCAATTAGCCCTTGCTTCATAGAATTTACTAAAGACGGAGTTTGATCTAGATAAAGCGAAATTATTTCCATCATTAATTGAGGGTCAGATTTTGTACGCTGCATTAAATATCCAAGATCAATGCATTTTACAGGAATTATTTCTTGGTTTAAACTTGTTAAACGCTCTTTAATTTTAGGAACAGGAGGCTTCTTAACTAATCCAACTATTTTACTGTACAATAATTTTTCGTCAACTGGTTTAGCAATATAATCATTCATGCCTACCGCTTTGCATTTTGCTAAATCTACGGTTGTAACATCGGCTGTTAATGCAATAATAGGAATTTTAGAATTCAACGTATTGCGAATATACTCAGTAGCTTCAAAACCATTCATCTCAGGCATTTGCAAGTCCATTAAAACAACATCATACGATTTTAACTGCAATTTTTCTATGGCAATTTTTCCGTTTCCAGCAATATCGCGTTCAAATCCAAAATCATCTAACAACGTTTTCATGAGTAGTTGGTTGAGCGCAATATCTTCTACCACTAATACCTTTATGCTCTTTAATTCATTATCTAATTCTATGATTTCAATTTGGTCTTCAGCATCGTCTTTTGTTTTTTGAAAATCTAGAATGAAACTAAAAACAGAACCTTCATCCATTTTGCTCTTCACCTCAATACTTCCATTTTGGGTTTCCACTAATTGCTTAACAATAGCGAGCCCTAGGCCTGTTCCTCCATATAACCTCGATGTACCGCTCGATGCTTGCTGGAAATTTTCAAATATTCTTTCCATTTTATTAGGCGGAATTCCAATACCAGTATCTTTCACTGAAAACTGAATAGATACTTTTTCTTCGTCTTCATAAATTAAATTTGCTGCAACTGTAATTTGCCCTTTTGTAGTGAACTTTACAGCATTGCTTATTAAGTTTAAAATAATTTGATGTAATCTCACCGCATCGCCTACCAATACTTCAGGAATGTTGTTATCATATTCTTTCACAAGAACTAAATTCTTTTCCTGAATTTTAGTTTCAAATAGATGAAGCATACTTGAAATAGACAACGACATTTTGAAAGGCGTTTGTTCAAATGTCATTTTTCCGGCATCAACTTTTGCCAAGTCAAGAATGTCATTAATCAGCACAATTAAAGCATCACCACTCATTTTAATTGCCGTTAAATATTCTTTCTGCTTTGCCGTTAAATCTGTTTTAAGCAGCACTTTAGTAAATCCTATAATGGCGTTCATGGGTGTGCGGATTTCATGACTCATATTAGACAAAAATTGCTGTTTAGCTTTTACAGCATCATTTGCTATTTGCGTGGCTTTTTCTGCTTTGCTTTTAGCTTCTTCTGCAATTGCTGTAGCAAGTTCTGCAGCTACTTTCGATTCTGTTAACTCATTTTCAATTTTTTTTTGTTCTGTGATGTCTCTTGCCACAACTACAGCGCCCAAAACATTTCCCCTGTTATCTTTGTAAACAGCACCATTAAACAAAACGGGAGTAAGCACCCCATCAGTAATTGTAAGTGGATAATCAGCAACGAACCCTTTAGAAAAAACCTGTTGATAGCTTTTGCGCGCTTTATCTGGCTCTGTGAAGTAATTGTAAAAATCTGTCCCAATTAGATTTTCACGCGATTTTCCTGTAACTCTTACGGTTGCCTGGTTCATATCAGTAATTTTACCTTCTGTACTAATTGTAAATAACGGGTCACGACTGGCTTCAATAAGACTACGTGAATAATTAGAAAGTAATTTTTGAGCAGTAACATCTCTGGCTGCTGCAAAAACTCCCAGCACATTACCTAAATCGTTTTTGTAAACAGATGCATTGTAGAGCACATCCGTTAAGTTCCCATTTTTATGTTTAATTGTTAAAGGATAATCGGCAACAAAGCTTTTTTCAAAAACTTGAAGATAGCCTTCTTTTGCTTTTTCAGGCTCTGTAAAATAATTAGAGAAACTAGTGCCTATTAATTTTTCACGTTTTACACCCGTAACTTTTATTAGAGCTTCATTCACATCTGTTATTTTTCCATCAATTGATATTGTAACCAATGGGTCTAAACTAGATTCTATTAAACTTCGGGAATACTGAGATGTTAATTTCTCAGTTTGACTTAAAGCTTCAAGCGCAATGTTTGCTGTTTCACGCTTTATTTTTTCTTCATTTTGAAATTTAAATTCATTGCTTGCAATCATTAATTCAAAGGTACGTTTGCCTTTTTCTTCTGCTTGAAAAGCTAGTTTTTTGAGTGCAAGATTTAGCGCAGACTTTACCTCCTCATTCTCAGCTTTTAGAATTGCAATTTCTTTTTCCAGTAATTGCAAATTTTCTTCGACAGGTTTAGTGCTTTCAGCCATTTTGTGAGGATAAGATATATTTTTTCATTTTATTCAGCTTGTTACATTTAAGTCTATCAATTCAGAGATTCCGATTTCTTCAATTGGTTTTCTTTTCTTGTCTTTTAGCTGTTTAAAATGAGAAGGAGGAAGGCCCGTTACTTTCTTAAACTGATTTGATAAATGGGCCACACTGCTGTAGTTCATCTTCCAAGCAATTTCTGTCATATTTAGCTCTCCATAAATAATTAATTCTTTTATGCGCTCTACTTTATGTTCAATTATGAAATGTTCAATTGTACTACCTTGTGTTTCCGAAAATAAATTTGCGAGATAGGTATAATTGTAATTTAGCTTTTCACTTAAAAAATCAGAGAAATTTATCTTTAACACATCGCTTGTATGGTGTATCATTTCTATAATAATCGATTTTATTTTTTCAATAAGTACAGCTTTCTTATTGTCCATTAACTCAAATCCGGAAAGTAATAAGCTGGCTTTCAGTTGTTCTCGTTGCTCTAAAGTAATATCTTCCATTACATCAACTTCTCCTAAATCGAGAATAACGAAATGCAATCCGAATTTTATCAACTCTTCTTTTACCGCAATTTTGCAACGCGGACTTACCATGTTTTTGATATGTAATTTCAAGAAAAATTGCCTTTATATTGTTACATACAAAGAGTGGATTCTTTGAACTATAAACTGTTGTACAACTTTAGATATAAGTTACACAATTCACATATTTATCAATTTAAATTAAGTTGATTTTGATATTTTGTAAAATAAATAACGAAGGAAAAATTGAATTATATTTTTATTAACATAAATTTTTACATTATATTGATTGTATATTATGCTGTTATTTTAATGAATAATCTCCGCTTCTGGATATATCATCTTCCATTTTTCAAGAGATGATATTCTGTTAATAGTTACTACTGTTTTGGCATCAAGTCGTACTTTAATTTTTTCA
The DNA here is from genome assembly GCA_027490225.1 of Bacteroidota bacterium. Taxonomy (GTDB): domain Bacteria; phylum Bacteroidota; class Bacteroidia; order M30B66; family M30B66; genus JAIXYK01. The sequence goes on from JAIXYK010000060.1 coordinate 4,032, forward strand.
AATTGTGTAGCTTGTTGTGGAAGAATTGGCTTTGTCGATTTCATAATAATTGGTTGTTATTTTTTTATAAAATTGAAAAAGAAATATGGTCTACAGATTACTTAATTTTTAAAAATAATTACATTATTCATTGGTTTTTAATATTTAAATAAAACCGAATAAATTTAATTTCATCACTCCCTTTTTTAAAGACAGCTATTTTAACATTTAATTAAAAAATTAATTCCGAAAAATTTAGTTAAGCAAAAAAACTTTATATGTTCTATAATTGAATACTGCATTTAATTTTTATAAAAAACCAACGCTAACAGATAATAAACAAAACTAAAAAAGCCCCGAAATTATCAGGGCTTCTTTATTTCTTGTAGCGAGGACGGGAGTTGAACCCGTGACCTCAGGGTTATGAATCCTGCGCTCTAACCATCTGAGCTACCTCGCCGAATTGGGCGGCAAATATAGGAGATTTTTCGATTGGTGAAATTTTATACCTCCTTTTTCAAAAAAACTTTATGGTCTTTCTATCAATACTTTCTCTGTCAGTGTTTTACCGCTTTTATTTCTGAGCGTTATCAGGTAAATTCCTGTTTTGAGGTGGGCAACAGGAATTTTTAAAGTTGAAATGTTACCATTTATTAACAACGTTCCAACTGCTTTTCCCTGTAAATCATGCAACTCTGCCTGAAGCGCCTCAAAGTTTGAACTCCATTTTAAACTTAGTTCTTCATTTGCAGGATTTGGAAATACTTCCAGTGTTGCCGTAGAAATCGAAACAACGTCATTAATACTTAAACTGCTGTCAATCTGCGCAAAAGCATATTGTCCTGCTTTTAAAGTGTCAACTACAATGTTTCCAAATTTGTCGGAAGTATTTGCAAATGTGGTCAGAAATCCTGAGGTTGGTTTCCAGTCATCGGCTGCATTCTTTCTGTAAAGCAATACCACTTTGCTGTCGTCTGTAACCAGATTATTGTCCAGCCAACCGCTGCTGTTAGAATTTGTGCGACCGTTAAATACAAACTTCGCTTTTGCATAAAACGATGCAGGATTTTGCGTGTAAACCGTCCAATACCTGTTCGGAGAAATCCTGTAAGGCGCATAACGTTGCTTAATACTATCTGGCGCAACCCAATTGTGCTCCACACGAATATAAGTGGAATCTTGCACGTTTTCAAGCATAACATCTATCAAAGCATTTGGAAGGTTGTTACTGCCAATATTTTTAATGTATTTTTCTTCTGTAGTTACTGCCTGAGAAATTTTAAAATCTCTGTTCAAATAAACCCAAGTTGGCAAAAAAGGCAATTCTATATCAACAGAATCAACTGGACCAGAAATGCTAATTTGTGCAGTAAACAAATCACCACCTGCGTTGCGCGCACTCAATTCAAAAGGTACATTCCTGTAATTGTGTGTATTGCCATGAGATTTTTGTCTAAAATAAATTCTTGTTTCATTGGTTATTAAGTTCACTATTTTAAACGAATCTACCACAAATGCCGGGTAACCAGGCGTATCCATCCAATCTGCAAAGCAATCGTCTAGCGACTGCCCTGAGCTTTCTTCCAAGGCATTTTTTAAATCGTCAGATGATGCATCTTTAAAAGAATACACGCTCATGTAATTGCGCAAACCTGCATAAAACGCTGTATCGCCCATGTAAGTGCGCAAAGTATGTATAATGTCTGCCGGGCGCTCGTAAGTAGAGTTTGAATAAGTGTACTCATGCGGAACATTGGAAAGCGGCCAAAAACCTCCATCTATAACATGACAATACCCAACCATCAACTGGTGATTAGCAATATATTCGGCCATGTAAGCCTCCGGTGAAACCAGCCATTCATCAAACAAAAATTCACAATACTTTGCAAACCCCTCATTCAAATACATTTGCGATGCAGTGCGGCAAGTAGCCAAATCTCCAAACCACATATGCGAAAGTTCATGCGCCATTATATGCTTGTTTGCAGCAGCTCCGCCAGGTAACAAGCCTCTTGGGTATGCAATATTCATCGCGTGCTCCATTGCTCCGGCGCCAAACGGCACACATACGTATCCAATTCTGTCCCATTTGTAAGGACCAAAATGTGTTTCAAATTCATGGAAAATAGGTTCTAAATCCACAAAAGCATTTTTCAAAGCCGTTGTATCTGCAGCAATTGCAGCCAGTTTTACATTCAAACTGTCGTTAAGAATACTTTGGTAGGTGTAATTGAGCTCTTCAAAATCAGCCACAGCCACCGAAGCCAAATAAGATGGAATCTCTTGTGCACAGCGCCAGGTAGTGGTTTTAAACCCGCCAGAAACTGTTTCTCCGGTTTTAACACCACCAGCATATGTGCTTAAATTTTCAGGACATTTTACGCTCACTGTGTAAGTGCTGCGTTCAACAAAATTATCGAAACAAGGGAACCAAACACGGCCAAAATTGTGCGGATCAGCTAAAAATCCAACGCCAATATTGTATGCAAATCCACCAGAAAAACTAAAACCACCAAAGCCCGATGCATCTTCTACAGGTGTTCCTTTATAATAAACTCTAAAGCTATCTACAACGTTTTCTATCAATGTATTAGGCAAGATCACAGCCACTTTTTCCCCCACTTGTGTAAACGTAAGTTGATTTCCATTTTGTAGAATAGAATCGACTGTTAACGCCAATAAATCTAACGTTATTTGACTTACGTTTGGCAACTTAGCTTTGTATTGAACGCCGCAACTGGCTTGTATTGTAGTCGCAGGCAAGAGACTAAAATCTATGTAAATATTATAATCTAAAATGTCAATTGTGTCGCTTCTAGGATCCAAAGCCGTGGCATCGGGTACCGCACGCGCGTTTTTACACTGTTGAGAAGCAGTTTGTGCTGTTGCATTATTTGCAAGAAAGCCAATAAACAAGGCAAAAAATAAATATTGAAAGTTGGTAGAGATGGATTTCATAAAATAATTGTACACAAAGATTGCAAAAAAAGCACATCAACAAAAACTTAGTGATGCATTCAAAATAAGATGAGTTTTTGGGCGTGCCCCTCCGCAAGCTACGGGTCAGGCTATTCGCTACAATCTTGTCATTCGTTCCTCATGCCAAGTATTTCCGCTACTATCCTTCACGCGGGCATTTTTGTAAAATATGAGACAATAATAAAATACAGGAAAAATTTATTGCTTAATTAATTTAGTACTCATTTTACCACTTGAAGATACAAAAGTTACGGTGTAAATGCCTGGAGCAAATTCATTAGCAATGTTGTAACTGTATGTTCCTTTAATTTTAATTCCAGCATCAATTACCTTGATTAACTTTCCAGTTATGTCATGCAGCGAAAGCTGAATTTCTTCTGTTACTGGTATTTCAAATACTAAAGTTGCTTCTTGTAAATATGGATTTGGAAAAACTTTCAATTTGAAATTAGTTTGGTTTAAAGCATCAATATTTACAGGCAATTCGCCCAATAATTCTATGTATAAACCCAATGATTGTACATCTAAATACTTCCCATTTAAAGCAGCTTGATTGATGTATCTTCCAATCATATCTTTTATTTGAATTCTTAATGCTGACGAATAAATAGTGCTATCAGTCTTATAAACTGAAATTAGCCACCTAAATCCTGTTGCGGAACCACAGTTATCAGTATAATTAATCAAATTCTCCACAGCCTTATTTTGCATTAATTCTAATTCAGATTTATAAGAATATGTTTCCGGAATTGAATTAATAGTTGGAAATAAATTATAGATAATTAAATTGTGATAACGCGAATTGGCATTGTGTCCGTCCATCCATCTGCCATTTTCAATTTGCCCGGGAAATACACCATATCGTAAATTAAACAAGGCCCTGTTTAAATAAACAGTATCATTTGTTAACTGAAAAGCCCTTGTCAATCCAAGAGAAACAAAAGTGTTATAATTGTAATTTGAATTTAATTTCAGTGGCAATAAATAATCAGCAATTAATAATGCAGTGTTTTTATAATTGATATTTCCAGTATAAATAAATGCTTCATAATATGCATTGCAAATTACTCCGGCATCAAATTTAAATTCACCCAAATTATTATCGTCAATTATCCAACCGTTAACCAATACAGTAGAACTATCCGCTCCCAATGAATTTAAATAATTTTGAATAATCGGTGTAAACACAGGATCTCCATAAGGTCTTAAATCGGGAAATGGAAATGCTCCACTAGGAAGTTGCATAGTTGCTAAACTGTCGAGCGATTTATTTGCCCAATTTTGGTAAAGTTGTTTTCTTGAAAAGTCTGTTTCCTTATCTGCTATTCTTAAAAGTCCAACCGCTACTTCAGCAGCAGTTCTCAGTGGAATTGAATGTGGTAAATAGGAGGGAGGCGCCATGCCTTTTGCAACTTTCCACAAATCGGCATACACTGCACTATCAGCGCCAATTAACTGACGAGATAATACTATGGAATTATTAAGGCTTAGCCAGGCCGTATTATTTGTTAAATTAAAATAGGCCCCTTCACTATCTGGTTTTCCTGCCTCGTTGCCAAAAATAGATTTTGCCACATTACTCAAACTATCAATTGCTGAAAGATTTTCTTGAAATAGCGCTTGTTCTAATTGCGTTCCAATAGTATTTAATTGAATTTGTTGTGAATTACTAAGCGATTGAGCCTCACCACATGTTTGTCCTTTAGCATTTGAAATGATGAGAATAAAAGAAATAAATGCAATTAATTTATTCATTTGTTTTTAGTTTCAATGTCAAAAGTAGGGATATAATTATCTGATTTACTATTGTTTAATAAATATTTTCAAAAGATTAAATACTCATGCAAAATTAAAATCTTATTATCATCGGTTTTCTATTCTTCAATTAGATTCAATTCCTTCAAAATTGAAGTTGTAATTTCAATTCTGGCCCTTGCAAAATCTTTGTTATCAAGGTCTTTTGACTGCACACAATTTGAAAAATAATAGGTATTATTTTCTTTTTCTAGGTAACCAACGTACCAGCCCATATCTTCTTTATCGTTACCTGCCCAACCAGTTTTTCCTCTTAAAACATAGTTTGATGTGTCTTTTACAATCATTATTTTTTTGAGAATATCTACAGAACGTTGAGAAAAAGGAAGTTGATTATCATGTAATTTTCTCAAAAAATCTATTTGTTGTTCAGGTGTAATTCTCAAACTTCCGCTTAGCCAGAATTTGTCAATACCGCCAGCTGTATCTTTATTTCCATAGTTTGCTTTATCTATCCAGTATTTCATTTTTTCGGCTCCAACTCTTCTGGCCAACTCCTGATAATACCAAACTGTAGAGTTTTTAAATGCATTTTTTAAATCATGGTCACCATTCCATTTTGGGTTTTGTCGAACCACACTGTCCCATGGAATTACAAAATTCTCATCTTTAATTATTCCAGTTTCTAATCCTATTAATGTATTGCAAATTTTAAATGTAGAAGCTGGGGAGAAGGGCTGCTTAAACTGTTGTTGGTTATAGAAAATGTATTTATCTTTTTGTTGGTCATACAAAACAAAAGAACCTTCTAAATTGAATTGCTCATAATACTTTTTAAAGTCATTTCTCACTTCAGTGCTTTGTTTATGCGAGCAACCTGAAATACTTAAGAATATTGGAGAAATTAATACAAGTAGGAACCTAATATTTAGCATTTTATTTTATTTACTTTTAAATTTATCAAACAATAATTTCCTATTAATATTCAAAGCAAGATTCAATTAATTATTTAAATAATTATTGTTTAATAAACTTCAACATATATTCATTTTTAAGTCCTACGCATTGTATGAAGTAGATTCCCTTTTCCAAATTTGCAATATCAATAGTATTGCTTGTAATAATAGTTTTTTGAGAAGAAACAATTTGACCCAAAGCATTTATTACATTTATAGCAGTTCCTGTTTTTAAGTTTTCAATGTAAAGGTTATTTGAGGCGGGATTTGGAAATATTCGTGGAGCATTACTTTCCCTATTTATTTCGTTAATTCCAATTGGATAATTGCAAGGGCCAAAACTAAATGTTCCCTTTTCTTTATAACAATTCAATTCAAAAGAAATGTTACCAATAAAACACCAATCTCCTTCCCAATTGCCTGAACTGCTGCCGATGCCTTCAATCCATTTTTCCTCAATTCCATTAAAAGAAAAATGTATTTGGCGCCGGTAATTTCCATTTACTAAAATGCTGTCTACTTGTGTAACAGGAAGACAAGATACGCCACATTGCGCATCTTGGAAACAGAATGTATCATTTACATTTAAAGCAAAATCAAACAAAAGAAAATCAGTTGTTCCTGATGGCATTGGTCTGAACCATACTTTATGGCTTGCATCTTCTCTGAATACTCCATATAATATTGCAGTTTGAATATTAAAAGAATCTTCAGGATTTGTAAATCCCAAACCTCCTGGATTAACATAGAGCTTGTTATAATCAAATCCATTAATGTTAGTGTCGGCCGCTAATCCGTAATGTGTGACTCCAGTAGTTGGAGGAAAAGTCCCATTTCCATATTCTACAACTGTCCAGGTTGGACTATTTGTCGACATTGGATAATAGGTTTGGGAATTTAATAGCTTTCCAAAACATGTTAAAAAAATTAGGAGCAGTATTTTAGTTTTCATTTGAAAATCTGATGTCTAATTAAAATTGAATTTTTATTAAATAGCTAATTGCTTTTCTGAAATTTAGTAATTTAAAGATTTCAGCTGCAATTTAGTAAGTTTGCTCTTTAATTTCAATTCAAAAAAAGTAAAATGAAGAAATTTATTTTCCCAATTTTAGTATTCGTGTTCATTAGTTTTGAGAGCATTGCACAGAGTTATACTTATCCTTCAGAAACTTATGAGCAAGGTAGTGGATTAGGAAATTTTATAAATGCAGTTTGGTTACCTCCATTCTTTCCAAATAATATTACAGGGGCATCATCTTTTCCTTATTATGCTTCATTTTCAAATAATAGCGGTTTTAATCTGCAAACGAATTCAAACTATTCAGTAGATATTACAACTGGCACCAATACAGGATTTGCGAAGTATGCTGTTTTTATAGATTTTAATGCCAATGGAATATTAACAGATGCAGGCGAAACCATTATGCCAGCTACACTTTCTAATGCCAGTGGGCATTTAATCGCAAATTTTACAATTCCTTCTTATGTTACCGCTTGGACACTTTGCCGCATGAGAATTATTTGTACAAGTTCTGCTGAAACAATTACGGTTGGCGGCACTTACCAATATGGAGAAACAGAAGATTATTTATTTTATGCAGAGCCTTCAAGTGGGGGATGGGATTGCACTGCAGGAACTGTATTATCAGCTTGGAACAATAATATTGGAAATTATATTCAAAATAGTAACTATGGTAATAATGAGAATTGTGTATGGTTAATTCATCCTACTGGAGCTTCCCAAATAGACTTGAATTTTGAATTTTTTGGAACGCAGGCAAACGCTGATTTTGTAAAAGTTTACGATGGGCAAAATACTTCAGGTACCTTACTCGGCTCATTTTCTGGAACAAATTTACCTCCATCTGTTACAGCTTCAAGTGGTTATATGTATGTTGTTTTTACAAGTAATAGCAGTGTTACCAATATTGGGTTTCAAGCCAATTACCATTGTTACAATCCATCTAATTGCACAACCGACATTAATCCATTTTGTAATAATTTGAGCACCAACATAACCAAAGCGCTTATTTATAACACTACATTAAATAATACCAGTACCTGTAATGGTTCCAATTTTAATTATACATCATATCCTGCAACAGGCAGTACCACAGCAACATTAAATGCAGGAGGTAGTTACATTTTTGATGTTTATGTTAATCAAAGCACCGCAAAAGCTGGCGCATGGTTCGATTTTAATCACAATGATACTTTTGAAACAACTGAGTTTTTCAATTTCGGAACAGTTCAAGGTGGAACTATAGGCGGAGCCGTAGGACTTAACGTTCCTTTTACTGCCGTGAATGGTTTAACAAAAATGAGGATACGCAGCCGAAATTCTTCCTACAACATTACAGGTTCAGATGCTTGTACCACATTTGAGAGCGGTGAGACAGAAGATTATTTGGTTACAGTTTCGAACGGAGCGGTAACACCACCAAATGCTGCTTTCAGTTCAAGTTCAACAAACATTTCTATTGGAGGCAGTGTGAATTTTTTAGACCAAAGTACCAATGCACCGACAGGTTGGCAATGGACTTTTGCTGGGGCAACTCCCTCAAGTTCTTCACAACAAAATCCGAGTAACATAGTGTATAATTCAGCTGGTTGTTATGCTGTAACGTTAGTTGCTACAAATTCTTTTGGAAGCAATACTGAAACTCAAACATGTTTTATAAATGTTTCTGGTTCAGGAACATCAGGTTGCGAGCAACTATTTTTTTCTGAATATTTAGAAGGTTCTGGAAATAATAAAGCTATAGAGATTTACAATCCAACAACTTCAACCATAAACTTGTCGGGTTATTCAATATTGTCATTTGCTAATGGTTCTGCAACAGCTACAGCAACATATAATTTAACTGGTGAAATTGCATCAAATGATGTGTATGTTGTGGCCAATGGTTCAGCAACAGCCGAAGTGCTTGCAATTGCTGACGCCACAAATAATATTTGTCAATTTAATGGGAATGATGCAATGGCGCTGGCTTTCAACGGAAATGTAATTGACGTAATTGGTGAAATTGGGGTAAATCCTGGAACATTTTGGACTGTTGGCTCAGGAAGTACATTAGACAATACGCTGGTTAGAAATGCTTCTATATCAGAACCAACAGCTTCTTGGGCCGCATCACAAACACAATGGACTAGTTCTGCAATTAACACCTTTTCAAATTTAGGTGTTCATACTTCTGATTGTTATACAACAGTTGGTAATCAGAAGGGAATTGAAAATGAAAAAGCATTTTTAGTTTATCCAAATCCAGCAAAAGATGTTTTACATATTGCTTTGTTTACAGGAAAAAAGAAATTAGAAAATGATTTAAAAATTATTGATGTTTTAGGAAAACAGGCGCGTGTTGAATATGAAAAATCAAATGATATCAATATAATTGATTTAAACATTCAACATTTATCAAAGGGGATTTACTTTATAAAATTGGGCGAAGAGTTTATTAAATTTATAAAAGAGTAAAATTGGTATTTAATTCTTAAAGATTAAATATCAAGATTCCATCTTTTTTCAATCCAATCTGCTTGTTGTTGTTGGTTTAGAAAAGTCCATGCAACAATTCTGCTTACTTTGTTTCCATGTGCCATTTCAATGGTTTTTACATCTGTGGCACCTGATTCTTTTAAGGCCCAATAAATTGCATTTAGATGAGCTTGTTTTGAAACAATACTTGAAAACCAAAAGCATGAAGTAGGAATTTCTTTGCTTTGAATGATCATGTTTTTTACAAATTTTTCTTCACCGCCATCACACCACAATTCATTGCTTTTTCCACCAAAGTTTAAGGTTGGTTTGGTAATTTTTTTGTGGTTCAAATTGCTCAGTTTTCTGAGTGTTCCAGCTTTGGCTTCTTCTAAAGATGAATGAAACGGAGGATTGCAAATTGTTACATCAAAAACCTCATTGTTTTGAATTATTCCTCTAAAAATATCATTTGAATTGCTTTGTAATCTGAGTTCAACATTTTCTTTTAGGATAGCATTTGTTTCAATAATCTGGGTAGCTGAAGCCAGCGAAATGTTATCAATATCGGCGCCTACAAAAGACCATTCGTATTCTTTAACACCGATGATAGGATAAATACAACTTGCACCAACACCAATATCCAAACACCTGATATTTTTTCCTTTGGGAATAATGCCATGCGTAGCGTTTCCTAATAATTGGGCTATGTTATGAATGTAATCTGCCCTTCCTGGAATAGGCGGACATAAATAGTTTTCAGGAATATCCCAATTCTGAATTCCGTAATGATGCTTCAACAAAGCCTTATTTAGTTGCAAAACTGCCTTAGGATTTGAAAAATCTATCGATTCATCATCATACTTATTTTTACTTACAAAAGGAGCCAATTCATTACAACTTTCAATAAGTTCTTTGAAAATATAGCGCGCACGGTGCTTATTTAGCCGATGTAAACCTTCTTTTTCTTTTGGATGTTCTTTTTTGTTTGGAAGCATCTAGGTTTCGCTGTATTTCTTGGGTTTTTATTTTGCGTAAATGTAGTATTTAAGACTTTCATTTTATCATGTTACATTTCATAAGAATATTGCCCAAACATTGAGGATTGCTAAAACTTTTGTTGCAATAAATTCACTGATTATTGAATAAGAAGCGTTTAATTCTTCTTGTTCATTTTCGGGATTATTGGGTTCCATAAAATGCATTTCAAAACTGACGGATAGGGAAACTACATTTCCCCTCCCGTGTCTAATTTCTGAAAGATTTACAAAAGTCAAAAATTAACTTACTAACCAATCTGTTTATAATTAAACGTTTATAAACGTTTAACATACGACTAACAGTTTTAGAATTCGTACATTTAGCACAGGGTGGGAAATGTAGTTTCCCCTTTTTTTATTGAATTGTTACAACATCAATCTGTGATTCAATTGTGTTTTGCACACTTGATTCTATCAGATTAAACAAGTTCAGGCCAGTTTGTAATTCTATTGCGTTTACACTTGTACGATATGCTTGCCATGGTTGAGAGCTAGCTGTTTGTGTGTTGGGAACATCAATTGCAATAATGCGTGTACTTGTTGAAATCCTATTTAAGTCATTCGAACCAATTGGTATTACTACAACGGCCTTCCAAACATTTGATGGTACTGCAATTGCCCCATTTGAGATTGTATAAGTAATTCCTCCATTGCTTCCGGTTCCTCCGCTGCCATAACCTCCAGAAACTATATAAAGTTCATTTCCTTGATTCAATAAATTACGGCAATATCCTTCAAATGCATTCCATGTAATCTGGTTGTTGTTGGGCGCTTGAGGAATCATATTCGACATTAGAAAAGTTGCAGCATTATCGGCACTAGAACCATCACGGTCTTCAGATGGACACATATGACCACGATCAAAACCGCTTCCGCTAAAACTTGTAGAACCTGCTCTGTATAAAGTTGATGGAATTTGTGTATCTGTTGCAAAGCAATCGCATCTTGCTGCAGGACCTTTCCATGCATTACTCATATGCCATGAAACCCAATTTGCAGAACCCTTTGAGCTGTTATAGCTTAAAGCGTATTGAGTTTTACTGAGTAAATAATTATTTGGAGTTGTAATGCTTGTAATGGCGTTGCTTGGATTACCCAATGCCAAGTGACTATCGCGTGTTGGTGCATCACCTGGTTCATCAACCAAGATGTCGTCAATATTCAATATTCCACTTCCACTAACCTTATTAAGGCGAATCATTGTTGGCTGTGTAGTGTTTAACGTAAATGTAGCTGTACTTAAAGTAGTAGAACTTGTAGTAATGTTACTGCCTGCTTGTATCCATGTACTTCCATTATTTGTTGAATAAAATAATTGCCATGTTGAATTAGCGGTGGTGCTATACTTAGCATGCTTAATAGTGATGAAATTAACTCCAAAATTCAATGTGAAATTTGGTTGAATAGCACCTGCATTTCTTATTCGCGCACTTTTCGAACCAGCTTTACGGTCAGTGCTTGATGTGCCAATTAAAGCATCTGAAAATGTCCACTGTCCCGAACCTAGACTCACATTGCCTGTTGTGTAACTCGATTTGTTACCACTTTCAAATCCTTCCGGAAAAGTAGCTGCAGTGCGAAGGGAATAGCTTTCATGCGAGTGTTCAGTACTTGTTTGCGTTTCTAAAGGCTCGTATTTCTGACATGCGTGTAATGAAAGTAATAAGGTAAAAATACTCAGGTAAATGTGTTTTTTCATTAATCGGTAGATTTATAAATTTGTGTAAACAAATAATTGTTTTTACTAGGTATAAATCAAGACTTTAGGAGTTAAATAATTTTAGTAATTAACTTATTATATCATTTTAAGTGTTGAATTCAATGTAACCCAATCAGTCAGCACAAAATAACTTCCTACATCACTTAACCATTGTTTTAAATTTTGGCTTTCTATAAAGAAGCAAATACTGTAATATGAACTGTGAGGTTCATCAATTTTCCTTTTACGACTAATATCGGAAAATAAACCTGATAATAGATGAAAATATAGTTAAACTTGTTTATAACTAGACGTTTATAAACGTTTAACATACGATTAACAGTTTTAGATTTCGTACATTTAGGACGGGGTGGGAAATGTAGTTTCCCCTTTTTTTAGGTTCCATTGGAAAGTAGGTGTGTAAATAGCATAGAATAATTATAGCTAAACAAAGACTTATTTAATGTTTCAATTATTTGAAATTAATTGGGTAATCCATGGTTCCTTTTGAAAAGAAGCCAAAAACCTTATGCCTCTGAGAGCGGGTGAAGCGTGCACCGTGTGCAGCGAAACACGCGGCGCCCCGAACGAAATGATTTAACTTTGAAGATAGATTAGCGAGGGCGCTCAGCACAAAAAAAAATATTATTAATAGTTATTTTTTGTGTTAAAAATCTAATGACTTTCCAGGTAAAACGTTATATGTTTTTCCATTGTATTTAAAGAAAAGTGAAATGGAGCTTAGATTTAAAACCAAATTCTTTTCTACTGAAAATTTGAGATTATTAAAAGCGTTTATATAATCTACCAAGTCAATTTGTTTGGTGTAATGAATAGAAGAATTATTGGTAATTAATTGAAAGAATTTTTCTGTCTCTTCCCATTTCATTTTATCACTTCCCATTTCCCAAGAATGTCCCCAAACATCGAGAATTGCTAATTCTTTTGTTGCATTAAAATCGTTGATTATTTTATAAAATGTGGCTAATTCTTTTTTATCGTTTTCGGGATTGTTGGGTTCCCAAAAAGCTTTAGCAAATTGATGAATTGTAGGATGCCATTTTAAAAAAATTAGAGGAATTTTATAGTTATATGTATCGTCTACGGTTCTGGCATATTCAATTCCAAGCCCAGTAATTGCGTCAATTACAACATCGTTATTATTCCCAAAAGGGTAGGCCATGCCTCTGATATTGTAACCCATTAATCTTTCTAATTCTTTTCGGTCTTCTGCAATTTCGTAAACAACATCTAATTTTGAAAGGGTAGTTAAATTTGGATGGTTGGCGGAATGCACTGAAACTTCATGTCCAATAAATAGTTCTTTTATTTCTTCTTTTGTGAGGTAATTGGTTTTGCCGAGTTTATTAGAATTTAAATGGAATGTTCCAATTAATTTGTATTTATTCATCAAAGCAACGAGCTGCCTATCTTGAATGTTTCCATCATCATAACTCAGTATTAGGGCTTTGTTTTTACCTTCAGGAAAGAGCATTTCAATTGGAATGCTTGTGACATCTGAATCGACAATATTTTGTGTAAATACAATTGAATTAAATTGCATTAATAAAATGGAAAGGAAAAGTCTTTTCATAAAAAATATTGGTCAATAATTGGATTTCAAAATTAATCAAATCTCTAGGTTAAAGATTTTGTTGCCCAGCGATTTGCAACGAAAGAGAGATAATACCTTTAAAAGCAATACAAAAATAGGGAAACACCAATTCCCCTCCCAGGTCTAATTTCCGAAAAATAAACGGTGGTCAAAAATTAATTTACGAACCAACCTGTTAATAATTAAACGTTTATAAACGTTTAACATACGACTAACAATTTTAGATTTCGTAAATTTAACACGGGGTGGGAAATGTAGTTTCCCCTTTTTTATCGGGTCTAATAAAATTATTAGGTTCTAATAGTACTTGCGATTTTACTTAGAATTAGAAAATACAATTTATCACCAACCTATGACTTATTTTACAATTATAGGGTAATTCAATGTTCTATTTTAAAAAAAAGGCAATAACCTTATGGCTCTGAGAGCGGGTGAAGCGTGCACCATGTGCAGCGAAACACGCGGCGCCCCGAACGAAATGATTTAACTTTGAAAAATAGATAAGCGAGGGCGCTCAGCAAAAAGATACAAGATTTAACATCAAAGCTATTACTTTCTTATTTTCTGACTCAAGGAGGCCATTTGCAGGGCTGTTACAGCAGCTTCATCGCCTTTGTTGCCATGTATGCCTCCGCACCTGTCTAAAGCTTGTTGAAGGTTGTTTACCGTTAAGACACCGTAAATAACTGGAATTGACTGATTGGCGCATAGTTGAGCCAAGCCAACCGTTACGCCTTCGCAAATATATTCGAAGTGTGGCGTGTCGCCTTTTATAACAGCACCAATGCAAATTACAGCGTTTGTGTTGTTGCTATCTAATACCATTTTAGCGGCGCTAATTAATTCCCAAGCGCCTGGTACTTCTAATTGCTGAATATTTTCGGGTTTTACACCATTAGCTAGCAAGGTTTCTAAACAGCCTATTTCCAGCGCGCCAGTAACTTCTTTGTTCCACTGTGCTGTTATGATGGTAAAACTAAAATGGTCAACATTGGGTATGTTGACCATTTTAATGGATGATAAATTTTGATGCGCTGATGACATTATTTGCCGCCTTTTTGGTCTAACATACCTTGCGCTCTTGCAATATATTTTTCTGCTTCACGACCTTCTTGTGTAGAAAAGAATTTCTCGCGAATGTTGGTATAAATTTCAATTGACTTTGCATAGTTACCAAGATCTTCGTAACCCAAAGCTGCTTTCATTAAATACATTGGTGTTGAAAACTGGTTTTCACTTTTTCCTGCTGCTTTAACATATTGGTCAATAGCTTCCTGTGTTTTGTTCATTTCCATTAAAGCATCGCCTTTTGCGCCCATTGCCATAGCGCTGGTAATCATATCAGAACCATCGTATTGGTCTAGTTGATCGATTGCTTCTTGGAATTTACCTAGATTCAAATAACAGATTCCTGCATAGTAATGCGCAAGATTTCCTGTTTTGGTTGAACCAAACTCGTCCATTATTGCCAGGAAGCCTTGTGTTCCTTTTTTATCTCCGTTTAGGGCTAAGTTGAAAGAATCTTTTTCAAAATAAATTTCAGCTCTGAAACTTGCAGATTGGGCTTCTAATTCTGCTGGTTTAACAATGTATTGTTTGTAGGCAAGAAATCCTCCAATTATAACTATTACACCGGCAAGCGAGCCAAGTAAAATGGTTCTATTTTTTTCTATGAATAACTCCGTTTTAGTAAGTGCTTCTTCTACGTTCTGAATCGGGTCTTTTGTTTTTGGGGTGTTTTGAGCCATTGGGTATTTCAAAATTTGAGGCGCAAAAATACGCTTTTTTTAATACGTTTCAACCTAAAATTATTCCAGCAATAGTTGCCGACATATATGATGCTAAAGTTCCACATACTAAGGCTTTTAAGCCCAGTTGTGCAAGGTCGACTCTGCGCTCGGGAGCCAGTTCTCCAATGCCTCCAATCTGCATTCCAACGCTTGAAAAGTTCGCAAAACCGCAAAGTGCGAAACTGGCAATAATGAGTGCTTTAGGACTCAGGGTGCTGGTAATTTTTACCAATTCTGAATATGCAACAAACTCATTTACACATATTTTTTTGCCCATTAAAGTAGCTACAGTTTTTACATCACCTGCCGGAACGCCCATGGTATAAGCAAAAGGATAAAATACCCAACCGAAAATATTATTCAAGCTCAATTCTGGTGAAATGCGTTGCAATAAGTAATCAATCAAAGTAATTAATCCAATAAAGCCAATTAACATGGCGACTACGTTTAATGAGATTTTCATTCCATCTGCAGCACCATGACTTATTGCATCGATAACATTGCTATAAGAAGATTTTACTTCTAATTTAACATTTCCTTTTGTTTCGCTGATTTCTGTTTCTGGATATACTATTTTCGAAATCACCAAAGAGGCAGGTGCAGCCATTATACTTGCAGCCAATAAATATTCGGCAGGAACACCCATGTTTACATACACAATCAAAATTCCACCGGCAATACAAGCCATACTTCCACTCATACTGGCTAACAATTCGCTACGTGTCATTCCTTTTAAGTAAGGACGAATCATAACCTGCGCTTCTACCTGACCTACGAATGCGCTTGCAACGTTACTCAATGTTTCAGAACCACTGGTGCGCAATAAATAATACACACCTTTTGAAATTACAGCAATGATTCTTTGCATGATTCCGACGTGGTAAAGGATTGCTACTATTACACAAACTAGAATGATTGTAGCTGGAATATTAAAGAAAAAGATGAAAGCATTTTCGAAACCAAAGGCTTTTCCTAATTCAGGAGGATTGGGTAATACATTCCCAAAAACAAACTTGGCACCTTCTCTTCCAAATTCCTCAATTTTTCCCATTCCACGACCTAACAATTGAAAGAAATTGCGTACAGCGGGAATTTTAAGCACCAAAAATGCCAAAACAATTTGCAATGCAAGACCAGAAATTATCAGTCTATAACTAATTGCTTTTTTGTTATTTGAAAGTAAAAATGCAAGTCCGAGGATAAATGCAATACCAAGTAATCCAGAAAATCTTTCCATAGCTGACAAAGAAAAGAAAATTTTGGAATGATTTACAAATGTTTAGTGAAGCATCTTTTTATTGAGACATCGACACTTCCCCTTTTCCCTTTATACTTTTATAATTTCACCACTTCGTGGTTTTTATTTGTTTGTGTTAATACTTAAAATGCTTTTCAAATTTCCCACTTTCTCCTTGCCCCCTTTATATCTTTATAATTTCACCACTTCGTGGTTTTTATTTGTTTGTGTTAATACTTAATATGCTTTTCAAATTTTCCCCTTTATACTATTATAATTTCACCACTTCGTGGTTTTTATTTGTTTGTGTTAATACTTAAAATGCTTTTCAAATTTTCCCCTTTATACTATTATAATTTCACCACTTCGTGGTTTTTTATTTGTTTGTGTTAATACTTAAAATGCTTTTCAAATTTTCAGATTTCCCCCTTTATACTTTGCGCTTTATACTTTGTACTTTATACTTTATACTTTAAACTTCCCCCTTTCACCTTATCAACACCACCTTACCAAAGCGCTCAAACATCTGTCCGTCTTTGGCCATTGCTGCGAATTTGTATGTGTAAACGTCTTCTTGGGCAGGTTTTCCATTGATTGTGCCGTCCCAGCAAACCGAAATATCTTTTGAAATAAATACTACCTGTCCCCAACGGTTATAAATTTTCAAGTCCATTTGGTGAATACATTCGCTAACCACACAAAAAGTATTGTTAGGTTCAGAATCATTTGGGGTAAAGGCTGATGGAATATATACGCCTGCGCAAGTGCTGTCTATACTTATTTTTACAGTATCGCTTACTAGACAATCATCAGGCGATTGCGACGATACAATAAATTCAGTATCATTAACAACTGTGCCTGAAGTTGAAGGACAAATTTCACAATTTAAAAATTCAGCAGGGCTCCAAACGTAATTTCCATATCCGCCAGATGCTGATAAAGTGAAAGTTGCTTCAGGTAGAATTTCTTTGTCTTCACCAGCAAATACAGGAATAGTTGGAAATAGATTTATTGTATATTGAGCAGTTGCTGAGCAATTATTTGTAAAACCTGTAACTGAAATTTCGCTTGTTTCATTGGTGTTTATTAGAATAGATTCGGTTGTTTCACCATTGCTCCATTCATAAGAATTGGCGCCTGTTACAGACAATTGAATTTCAGAATTTGGACAAGATAGCACAGGACCAAGTATGGTTAAAACTGGAATTGGCGTAAATTGTATGGTGATATTTCCTTGCGTAAAACAGCCTTCATTTGTTGTTGGACTAACGCTGTAAGTTCCAGAATTACTAACACTTATACTTGCATTTGTACTTCCGTTTGACCATTGTACATTTGTATTAGGACTAAATGTAAGTTGCACCAATTGTCCTTCACAAGGAGTTAATCCTTGGTCGCTGGTGATTGTTAATGGCGTATTTTCTTGAAAATTTACTGTTGCAAGTGCAGGTAGACTTTCACAATCATTTACATTAACTGTTACATAATAATTCACACTTCCAGTTGTAATATTTGGAGTAAATGAAGGCCCGTTGGCCAAAACATTTATTGTTCCAGCTTCACTATACCAAGTAAAATTTCCATTTTGAGTAGAATTGGCAGTTAAGGGGCTCGGAATTTCACCTTCACAATAATTCAAGTCTCCCGTAATAGTTGGTGCAGGCGGAGGAATGCAGCAGTTTATGATTGTAATGGATGTGGTTAAAGTATCATTTTCACATTCTTTAAACAAAACTGCAGTAACAGTAAAAGTTCCTATTTGTGAAAAGGAATGAGACACGTTAAATCCACTAGCAGTATTGTTTGCACCTGATGCAGGGTCACCAAAGTTCCAGCTTACCGATTGTACTTCATCATTCGAAATAGCAGTAAATTGGGCACCAGTATCTAAACAAGTATCTATGGCAACAATTTCTTCCTCCAGAATGAATGGCAGTTCATCAGGATAATAAACCCATTGTGGCAATCCGTAACCACCGCCTCCAGTTTGGCCTGCAATAGCATTCGTTTGAAAGTTGCAAGCAGCACCGGCTGCGTTTGGACAATTTATAACATCTATGCTACCGGCTGTAATGTAGATTTTATCATTTACGGCTAATTGTAAAGAAGCTGCCTGATAAAATGTTAATCCTGCACTGACATTATATGCTGTAGCTTGTATAGTCGCAGCATTGCCTGAAGAAATATCGTATTGATATACTTGATCAATGTTAGAAACGTAAAGTTTACTGCCATCAGGAGAAAATTCTACTCCATAAATAAGTGTATTAGAAACAAAATCCCAAATTACTGCATTAGAAACCACGCCTGTTGTGTTATTGAAATCAAATAATTCAACATTGCTTCCAAACAAATCTCCCATTGCAATTTTGTTGAATTGTTTGTTAACCTTAAAGTGGCCCGCGCCATTTCCTTGAGAACCACCAATTAAGCTAATTATTGGAGTTGTATTAATACCTGCTGCAGTTATTTTAAATGCTAGAAATCCATTTCCTGGATTGTCATGTGTAATTAACCAATAACCTAATAAATCTGAGCTGGGAACTACTTGAAGTTTTTCAGAGGTCGTGGAGACGAGGAAGATATTCTTTTGAGCAGGAATAACATCTCCTAATCCACCATTTAAAGACATATCTACAACACTATAATTTACCCCATTGTTTGTAAATTGTTGATCAATGGTAATAATGTAGTACTGCGTATTAGAACCAGGAATAGGAACAATAACTGCTGCAGAAGTTGATGATAAATCAGGAATAGAACCTCCAAGTAAGCCAAAGCCGTTTGGCATTTGTTGGTTATTTGCGTCCCAAACTGTTACACCGTCTGTATAAAATAGCAGTGCTCCGGTATTTCTGTCTGCAATGCTAGCACCTCCTTCAGGCGTTTGAATACTTGCTCCAGTAACATTTACAGGATTTCCACTTGTAAAATCTAAACCTCCTCCGTAACCAAATCTCCATTGAGAATTTTGATTTTGGGCGTATGTAAAGGTGTTTAAGAGGAAGACAAAGAATAAAAAAAATGTACTAACTCTTCTCAATGTGATGGTTGTAAGAGGCATAAATTAAAAATCGAATTAAAAAATAATAACACACTTCAAATGAAATTGTTTTCTTTCATAAAAAGTGCACGCAAAAATACTTCGTTATAAACTAATTGAATTGTCAAAAATTGAGTTTTTCGATTTCTTTACAATAATTTAATATTACACTTCTTCAACTTCAATTTCTTCATACAAATAAACAAGTAAACCTTTTATCTTTTTTGCTTTTAATTCACTTAAATACTTTATGTAATTTTTTACTTGCTCTTGATCTTTAGATTTCTTCTTACCTGTTTTGTAATCTATCACAACATATTCTTCTTCATTTTCAGCAACTCTATCCGGTCGCAATACTTCGTTGGCAGTAACTAAAAGCTCTTTTTCGTTGTAGACTTTGTAAAGGTTTGTAAAATATTTTTTTAATAATGGATGCGCAGTAATTATCTTTAGATAATTAATGTAATAAACCGATTTCTCATTTTGAGCAAATCCTTCTTGAATCAGGCGCTGCGTTGCTTTTGTTTCATCTCCTGCATATTTAACGTATGAAAGTCCTAAATGCAACATTTTTCCATATTCAACTTTGCTAGGTTCTTCTTTATTGTCCCAAATCTTTTTTGCAACACGAGAAATGATAATTCTCTCTTGCCAATTTCCTACAGCAACATGGTTTTGGTAAATACTGTTTTCTGCTTTTTTCTTAGCTTCACGGAAGTTTTCAAAAGCTGGATTTCCCCAGGTAATTAGCTTATCTGTTAAGATAGAAGGATTATTTACTTCAGCATATTTTTCGAGGTAGGTTTCCCAGCCGTTTTGCAAGGAACCCTTAACTCCATTTCTGCCAGTAATGATGTAAAGAGCATCTTCGGGACGAGTGGTAGCCACGTACAAAAGATTAATCATATCTAGCTCTGTTTTGTAAGTATCTTCAATTTTGAGATTGGCAAATTTGGTATTTAAAAGCTTCTCATTAATAGGAATTCTTGAAGCAGGAAGATTTTCCGGTAAAGCATCTTCATTGCTTACCCAAGTATGACTTTTCTTTGTTTTTTCACCATAAGCAAAAGGCAAAATAACCACTGGAAACTGAAGTCCTTTTGATTTATGCACCGACATTATTTTTACTGCATCGGCATCTTGAGGCAATACTATACTTTGTTTTATTCCTTTCTCATTCCACCACTCAAAAAATATTGGAATATCAACGGATTTATTTTTTCCTAAATTCCAAACTGTTTCTAAAAAGAATTGTAAAAATGGATTTTTATTTACTTCGAGATTAAAAATATTGCACAACTTATTGCAGGCCTCAAATAAGGAAAGGCTTCTTAAATCATTGATATTTATATCGAAATTGTTTACTTGCAGCAATTTTAAAATGCCCTCTTCTTTTAAATTTTGTTGATGAAGAAAATCAGCAATTGAGCTAAATTCCAATTGTTTTCTTTCAATTAAATAATTAGAAATAGCTAATAAATGAATGGCAATATTTTCATGAATTAACAGCTTTAACCAAGAAAGAATAAATTGAACCTGTGGCGCTTTACAAATCAATAAACTTTCATTTGATACAACAGGAATTCCTAGTTCGAGCAGCGAAGCCGCAATAAGGGTTCCGTTAACATTTGTTCTGGTTAAGATTGCAATATCCTGGTAATTGTATTTTTTTTCTTGGATTAATTGCTTGATTATTTTCTCACAAGCTTCAATATTTAATTTTTGTTTTTCTTCTGTATCTATTTTTCCATCAATAAATTGAATAGAAACAAATCCGTTAATCTTAGAAGCAATACTTTTTTGCTGATGCGCTAAATAAACATTAGAAAAATTTTCGGGTAGGTGATTTTCTGAAATATATTGATAAAATGAATTATTAAATTCAATTATTTCTTTCTTACTTCTGAAATTTGTTTCCAGGTTTTTTGGTGCAAAATGCTCACGCAACAACAAATACCGGTCTTTTTGTATTTGTGGTAAATCGTCGGGATAATGTTTAGGTAATTGTGCAAATTGCTCTACGTCTCCACCACGAAAGCGGTAAATGGCTTGTTTGCCATCTCCAACAATTAATGAATCTGCATTTTGAGACAATCCGTTTTCAACCAAAGGCAATAGATTCTGCCATTGCAAAACGGATGTATCTTGAAATTCGTCAATTAAAAAATGCTCGAATTTTTCACCTAATCTTTCATAAATAAAAGGAACAGGTTCGTTGTATACAATTTCAGCTACACGTTTACTGAATTCAGAAATGTGCACAATGTGCTCTTCTTCACGCATTTTATCGATAATCTTGCTCATTTCGTTGAGCAATGCAATGGTAAAAAGTGAATCTTTAATTAGGGTATTTAATATATATTCCTCACCATTTAATTTCCAGATATTTTCTGCTTTTAAAAAATGATTTCTTAATTCATCTTTTATGGATTCTATTTGTTGAATTGTCTCAGCTGAAGTTTTTTTAGCATACCAAATATCTTCATTTATTGCCTTATAATGGTAAGAATTGGTGCTGAATTCTTTTATATCATCGAATTTAATTAGCTTATAAAAAAATGCACCAATTCCACTGTCTTTTTGAGAAAAGCTGTTGATTTCTAAACCTGAATCATGGATTAATTTTACTGCAATTTTACCAATATCAATAAATTGGGAGTCAATTTTAGTTTGAAATGCTTCAATTTCGCTTCTTATTTTTAAAAAATCGGAAATACTTAAAACATGCAATTTTGCAATAACGTCTGAATAACCTTCTTTTAATAAATCGCTTGCAGCTACGAATAATTCCTCGTAGATATTGGAGCTTTTCTCATTATCAGTTTTGAAAGTGGTGAAACCTACCAGCGCTTTTGTTATTTCAGGGTCGTTTCCTACTTTTTCAATAATTTGAGCAATGGCTTGTTGGAGAATGGTTTCATTATCTAATTCTACCGAAAAATTAATGGGTAAATGCAAATCGTGCGCGAATGCTTTTACAACACGGTGCATAAAACTATCTATTGTGCTAATAGAAAAATCTGAATAGTTGTGTAAAATAGTAGAAAGTAGGGTGGAAGCTCTTTCGGTGATTTCATTTTCAGAAACATTTAATTCATCAGCTAATGTCTTTTTTAATTCTTCGGCTTTAACATTTCCATCTCTAATTTGACGCAGGGCAATAATTACCCTTTCTTTCATTTCAGAAGCAGCTTTGTTGGTAAAAGTAATGGCCAGTATTTTTTTAAATAAGAAGGGATCTTCGCCCTGCATGGCCATTTTGAGGTATTCTTTTACCAGTGTATAGGTTTTACCCGAACCGGCTGATGCTTTATAGACTAAAAATTCCATGCGCAATAAAAATGATTTTAAATAATTTTTTAAAGTTAATTATTGAGCTGGTTTGTTTTCAATCCAAAGCACAGAATTACCATTGTTAAATTCGTTTTCTTCCCATAAACTATTACCAGGGTCAACAATCCAATTGCCATCAACAATTAATTTATATAAGTATTTACCTGGTTTTAAGTATAATGGAAATATCCATTCTCCAGTAGGTGTTTTTTGCATGGTATAACCTTCTTTTTCCCAGTTATTAAAAGTGCCACTTAGTTTTACGCTTTTAACTGTTGAGTCTGCTTTAAAAGTGAATGTATAATTGGGCTTAACTGTAAAAAAAGAATTTCTATTTTCATTTCCCCCAACCATCAGTTTATTTTCCGGATCGGTTATCCAATTGCCATCCACAATAAATTTATATTCGTAGTTTCCCTGCGGCAGCATGTAATCTAGTTTCCAACCAGTGTTAGTTTTATTCATTGTTAATTCAGCCGTGCGCCAGTTATTGAAGCTTCCACTTAAAATAACCTGATTAGCAGCAATAAAGCCATTTAAATTAAATTGAATTGTATCTCCAGTTCCTATTTCGGAATTAAAATTCCCTTCACCATCGGGCCGCACTCTTTTGTTTCTAGGATCTAAAATCCAATTTCCATCCACAATGTATTTATAGGTATGCAAGCCATCGCGCAAATAAACATTAGAAAACCAACCATCAGCGCTGCGTTGCATTTTTATTTCATTTTCCGACCAATTATTAAAACTACCAGTTAAATAAACTTTTTTAGCATCGCTATAGCCTTCTAGTTTGAATGTGTAGTTATTTTTAAAAAATACTGAATTGAATCCATAATGCCCATCGTCTTCTTTAAGTTCGTTGTTAGGGTCATCTATCCATTTACCATCAACAATAAATTTATAATAATATTTCCCTGGTTCCAGTTTTATAGAAGCAACCCAACCGCTATCTGTTTTTATCATAGGTAAATTTTGATGACTCCAATCATTGAAATTGCCGCTTAAAAATACCTTTTCGGCTTTGTCAAATTCTGGAAGCCAAAATATTACTTCATCAGTTTTGCTTGGTTGAACACTTGTTAGTTTTTTAAATTTATTTGCTCCGTAAGCAACGTCGGTTGGATAACCGGGCATTCCTTTTGGGGCCATTTTAAAAACATTCGATAAGAATTCTTCAATTAAAATTGGACTTACAGACCAATCAACATTGTTATTCATGTCTTCTAATGGTCTTGAAAGTGTGGCTTGGGAATTATTAATTTTTTCTATTTTCCAACCTTCCTTTCCGAGTTTGCCAGTGTTTTTAAATTGGAATAAACTATCTATTGAAATAGGTGAAAGTGCATATTGTGCAAATATGCTATCTGCTTCTATTTTACTTAAATTTTTATTCAGCCTCAACAACATTTTTTCACCCTCAATTGTAAAAACCTCTTCTTTTTGAGCAGAAAGATGAAATCCTGCAAAAAGAAAAAGCAACAACAATATTATATTTATGTGATGTTTCATTTTAGTTCTTATAAAGGTACATCAAAAATTCGTTTTTCTTGAAATTTATATTCACAACTCCATTAAACAGCAAAGGATAACCAAACATTCCATCAAAAAAAGTTTCATAAACATTTTGCAATTCGCTGATGCTTGAAAGATACGTTTGCATGTTTTCCAGGGATATTTCACCTATTGTGATTTGTTTAACATAACCGCTCAAAACTTCAGCTTTTTGTCCACCAACACCCATTAAAATTGCCCTGCGTTTGATAACAAATTCGCTTAACAATTTGCGGTTTATGCTGGTTGATAGCACATTTACTTCAGCACCTGTATCAAAACAAAAATTTAATTCCTTGTCTTTAATTTTGCCTTTCACAAAAATAATGTTGTTGTTTAATTTAAACGGAATTTTAATGTCGGCGGTTTTTGTTTCGGTTTGTTTTTCAATACGTTCACCATCTTTGTCGAGCTTGTAAATGGTTACAAAATCGCCTCTTACATCAATTTCTAATTCGAATTCTGTAAACAAATTGGTACCTAATAATCCCAAAATTTTTACTCCTTTAGAATTTTCAATTTGTGATAAACTGGTAATTTCTGCTTCTAGATTTTCATAATATAAATCTTGAATTTGGAGTTTTTCTACACGTGTTCTTGAAACTTCTGAACCTTCACCAGTAATACCTGTTGCAAGCTGCGCAGATTGAGAAAAGCCTTCGCGGAAATAGGTTTTATTCAACACCAAACAGGGGGCACCAGTATCTAAAATAAAATTGCCAACAATTCCATTAATGGTTACTTCAATTAGTAATAAATTTTCAACGTGATTTATAGGAATAACCAGCTTATTAAAATAACCAAGTGGGGCAGGGGCGCGCACTGGCGTTCTTTTTTTAGTATTAGGTGAAAATGCAGTTGTATCATTACTCGCCGAATAAGAATTTATTGGGCTGAATAATAACAGTAAAAAAATGCAGAATATTTTGCGGAAATGCATGTAGGACAAACGTACAAAAAAGCCTTTATAAAGACTTCATACATTTTAAGTTGGGTTTAGTTTTTTTTAACGGACCACTCGGCAGTTTCCGCCAAAGCCCGCGAGGCATGCGCTTCGGAAAAGCCTTCGTTCAGCTTGCCGAAGCTTCAAACATTTCGGTTAGGCTACGGGGCATTTTTGAAAATATAAAGCTAAGTTTTTACTGAAAAGCCTTGCTCCTACGAAGCGCAATACCGCTTATTGAATATCATCGGGACCCATTATGTGCAATGGAGCGAGAAATTGGAAACTGTTCGAAGTCCGGAAATAAACATTTACATTCCTTACCGGACAAGTTTTTCCAATTTCCGCGAAATGCACATTAATGGGTGATGATATTGAATAGCGGTTTAGGGTTTTCTTTCCACCTTTTCTTTTTCCCCTGAAAAGAAAAGCGTGCCGCCAGAGGCATTTTTGCCTTCGGCAGGACTTCCTTTTGTCTTGACACAAAAGGAAGCAAAAAGTCAAGAAGCTTCGAAGAGCTGTCCTACGGACCACTCGGCAGTTTCCGCCAGAGCCCGCGA
>JAIXYK010000051.1 GCA_027490225.1 Bacteroidota bacterium
AATCGGT
Source organism: Bacteroidota bacterium (assembly GCA_027490225.1). Classification (GTDB taxonomy): domain Bacteria; phylum Bacteroidota; class Bacteroidia; order M30B66; family M30B66; genus JAIXYK01. The sequence continues at coordinate 8 of JAIXYK010000051.1, forward strand.
ACAAGTTCCATTCGAAATCGTCCATCTTAAAACATTATTTCCTACTGAAAGTCCTGATATGCCTGATGTTGGTGATGTTGCATTATCGAAAATTGCCGATCCAGAAATTACTGTCCAAAGTCCAGTTCCGATTGTTGGTGAGTTGGCAGAAAGTGAGGCGTTAGTCGAGCAGATTGTTTGGTCGACACCTGCATCAGCATTTGTTGGATTTTCATCTAATTGAATCGTAATTTCATCAAAAGAATCGGTGCATGTTCCATTTGAAATTGTCCATCTTAAAACATTATTTCCTTCTGAAAGTCCTGATACGCCTGACGTGGGCGAAGTTGAATTATCGAAAATTGCTGTTCCTGAAATAACAGTCCAAAGTCCAGTTCCAATTGTTGGTGAATTTGCAGAAAGTGAGGCGCTTGTTGCACAAATTATTTGGTCTGCTCCTGCATCAGCAATTGTTAGATTTTCATCTACCTGAATCGTGATTTCATCAAAAGAATCTGTGCAAGTTCCGTTGGAAATCGTCCATCTTAAAACAATATTTCCAATGGAAAGTCCTGATACACTTGTGTTGGCAAGATTTACGTTGCTGAAAGTTGCTGTTCCAAAAATAACTGTCCAAAGTCCAGTTCCTATTGTTGGAGAATTTGCTGAAAGTGTTGCATTTGTAGCACAAATTGTTTGGTCAGTTCCTGCATCTGCAATTGTTGGATTTTCATCAATAGTTATAATTACTTCATCAGAAGAAACCAAATCTATTCCATCAAAAAACTGGTAAGCTAACGTAACAGAACTGCCAACAATATCTGAAATTGTTGTTGATGTTGCATTAGGGTCATTGATTGTTGCCGTTCCATTTACAACAATCCAAAGGGAAGTAAAACCTGATGGATCGTTTCCATTAACTGTAGCACTATTAGAACAAATATTCTGGTCTAAGCCAGCATCAGCAACTCCTCCAGATGGAATTATTCCTTCTGCGCTCAACTGAATATTGAGCATCAAAATAAATATAACAAACCACCTGAATAACTTCATTTTACCAAAACTACCTTGAATTTGGCGTGAAATTACTCAAAATCTACAATACGAATCTCAGTTCTGCGGTTTTCTTGATGTAATTTATCAGGACATTTCACCCCATTGCCACATTTATTTTTTATTTGCGACTCTCCATAGCCTTTTCCAGTAATGCGAGTAGCGTCTATTCCATGGGCAATGATATATTCTGCAGCAGATTTTGCTCGGGCATCGCTTAGTTTTAAGTTAGCATCATCTTTTCCTTGTGCATCTGTATGAGAGCCTAGTTCTATTACCATTGATGGATTCTCCTGCATCACAAGAACAACATAATCCAACACTTTTCCTGCGTCTGGTCTGATATTCCATTTCGCTAAATCATAAAAAATGCCCTCTAAGGCAATTACGCCACCTTCTCTTAGTTTTAAAACTTTTAACTCTCTTGTAATTTCCTTGTCACCTTTTTTCACTTCAATATCTGATTTACTTTTTGAAGTGGAGAAATAACCAATTCTACTAGCAGAAGCATTTACATTGGTATTTTCAGTTAATACAGTCTCGTAAATTCCGTTTTCGTCAGTAATTAACTGTTGTAACTCCTTGGTAGCTTTGTTGAATAATTTAATTTTAGCATTCGGCACAATTTCGCCCGACTGCTCATCAACCACTTTTATTTTTACCAAAACACCTTTAACGGGTGCTATACCAGTTCCCAATTTCACTGCAGCATCATCTTCTTTTTCGGTGCAAGGAGCTTTTACAGTTTTACTAACCAATGGCAATCCTTTTTTGGTTGCAGTAATTTTATATTCATGACAAGGAGTTAAAACAAACTTGAAAAATCCTTTTTCATCAGTTACTCCAGTTGTGCTTGTAGGAGTTGCGTTTGCGGTGATATCTTCTAATAATAATTCTGCTCCTGCAAGGTCTTTATTGAGATATTTATCGAAAACATTTACATACAACTTTGGTTTCTTCATCAACACCCTAATTTCTTCCGATTTAGATGCTGGACAAGCAGTTGTAACGGTTTGTTTTCTATCTGGATAACCTTCTGCAGAGCTTTCAACTTTATAGGTAAGGCAAGGTTTTAACATAAACTTTGTTTTCCCTTCTGCATCAGCAGTTTGAGAACCTACCAAAACGTCATTTTGAAATACGGTTACTTTTGCAAGACCAACAGGCTTTACCTCATCTTGATCTACAATGATTAATGGAGTTGGGCGAGCGGTAAAAGTGAAACGATACACATCATCTTCTCCTTTACCACCTTCTCTATTTGAGCTGAAATATCCCGACTTCCCATTGTTTTTAACGATTATACCAAAGTCGTCTGAAATACTATTGACAGGCGCTCCAATATTTTCAATTTTTGCGTAAGCACCTTTTATTACTTCAGACCTAAAAATATCTAAACCACCCATTCCTCCCCATCCGTTAGAAGCAAATAGCAATAAGCTATCATTTTGAATAAAGGGGAAAAGCTCGTTTCCTTCTGAATTTATGACTGGGCCAAGATTTTCTGGTTTTGTCCACGAATTATTTTCAAATTTACTTTTGTAAATATCTGAAGCCCCAAAACCACCAGGCATATCGCTTGAAAAGTAAAGCGTATTACCGTCTTTACTAAATGATGGATGTCCGCAAGAATATTCATCACTATTAAATGGAAATGGCGTTACATTTTTCCATTCTCCATTTTCTTTTTGTGCAAAGAATAGCTTTAGTTTATTAATATGGTCGCTGCTTCTTTTTACTTTTCCATTATAAAAACTATTCCGCGTAAAAGCCATTAAACTATTGTCTTTTGTAATACTTACAGGACCTTCATGGTATTTACTGTTAATATTTCTAGAAAGTTTTTGAGAGGAACCAGTTGAAGAGTCATTCACCAGGCTTACATCATATAAATCTAACCATTGCTGGTCGTTCCAAGGAAAAATTGATTTTGCAAAAGATTTATGATATCCATTTGAAACAACAATTAAACTATTGTCACCATTGAATGCGGGACTGAAATCAGATTTTGTAGTATTAGAATTTAGGTTTTGAATTTTGTACGCATCTGATTCATTAAAAAAATCGGGAAAGTTTTGAATGTCTTTGATAGACCTTGCGCCTCTTTTATCAATGGCCATGAGCTTATCGTATTTTTCAAATTGCATCTTTGCTTCATCTTTTTTCCCAATTCCTGCAAGGGCTTGCGCATAAAAAAGATAATCTTCATTCTTTGCAATTCCAGCTGCAATAACTTTTGAAAACCATTCTACAGATTTTTCAGGGTTATTGGTTTTACGATAAGCATCCGCAAGGTTACGAATCACCGCATTGTTTCCAGGTTTTTTAGCAATTACATATTCGTAAAGTTCAATTGCCTGGCTATATGCGTAGTTTTCATACAGCTTGTTTGCTCTTTTTTCCATTGCACTTTGTCCAAATGACTGAACAGAGCATATGAATAAGCAAAATGCAATACAAAATGCTGATTTAGTTATAAGTAGCTTCATAATTGAGTTCGAGATCAATTGTTAAAAGAATCGTGGTGTAAGGGTTTTGTTTTTGTTAAATCCAAAGTCGAAACGCAGCATGAGTTCATGAGAACCTCCGGTATAACCAGCCAAAGAACTTACAGTCTGGTCGTAAGCGTAGCCTAAACGAATGTTTCTGTTGAGTTGTAATTCTGCCAAGAGCACCAATGCATCTTTTGAGCGATAAGAAACACCAAAACCGATTAAATCGAGCCAATATACATTTGCGTTTAAGTCAATTTGAATTGGCGCACCTCCTACATATTTCACCATGAATGATGGTTTAATGCGAATGGTGGGCGACACTTTAAAAACGTAACCTCCTGTTAAATTAGCATGGGTTCTGTAACGCGCAACAAATGCTGTATTAATTTGATTATCGCTTAGAATGTTGTTGCTTAGATTCGGTATTCCCAGACCCAAATACCAGTTTGGTGAATACCAAAAAGCACCAGCACCGAAGTTTAAACTCCATTGACTAATATTCCCTGAAAAAGCATCATCACTTTGTCCTGGAGTTGGAGAAAGCTTGATGTCAGAAAGCGCTAAACTAAAGTTCCGAGCTCCTGCTTGTAAGCCTAATGCCAATCTACTTTTCTTGAAACGTAAATGGTAAGAATAAGCTGCCATAAAACCATTAGTTGACATGTCTCCAACCTGGTCGTTTACGAAAGAAAATCCTACACCAACATTTTCATTTTTAAGTGGCGTGTGATAAGTAAGATTTGCAGTTTTTGGAGAACCAGGAAAGTTTAACCATTGCCTACGGAACAAGCCAACCACTTGTGCATGATCTAAAGAGCCTGCATAAGCCGGATTTATTGCCATAGTGTTGAACATGTACATACTATACATGGGATCTTGTTGTGCTTTTGCATTTACCAAAAAGCTGGCAAGAAGAATTATCAAACAAAGTTTTTTCATACTTTTTATTGAGTTGAATATGTTGTTGCTCATAGCTATTATCTCCATAAAGTTAAGTAACCTTTTCTAACTTCACTTTCTCCACTAATTTGAACCAAATAATAATAGGTTCCTTCTGGAAGGTTATCTCCTGCAACAATCCAATTGCTGTTTGAAGTTCCATCCCAGTCGTTCGCATAGTTATCGTTTTTATATACCAAATTACCCCATCTGTTGTAAATTTCTAAACTTACCTTTTGTCCATTTAATCCATAAATTACAAATCTATCATTTACTCCATCCTGATCTGGTGAGAATCCTTCAGGAATAAATACTGAAGGACTAAAACAAGGCGCTTCAGCTGAACTTATGTAATTCACTGTAAAAGTATCAATTACGCTGCAAGGTCCATTACTTACGGTGTAAATAAATTGGTTAGTTCCAACGGAAAGCCCTGTTGCTGTTGTAGTTGTTGCAGTAGAATCATCAATTGTTGCAGTACCTGAAACAACTGACCATATTCCAATACCTTGTTGCGGTGCGTTTCCAACTAATTGAATACTAGTCACTTGTTCGCAATAGCTTGTATCGCTGCTGGTAATTGAGATAGGTTCAGTGAAACTGGTTACAACCACAGAATCAGCCGAAATACAAGCTCCATTTACAATTGTCCAAACAAATATGTTTGCACCTGTTTGCAAGCCAACTACTTGAATAGTGTTTGAGGATGGATTGCTAATATTACCACTTCCGCTAGCAAGTGTCCAAGTTCCTATTCCATTTGTAGGAATATTAGCACTCAGTGGTGAGGAAATACCACAAATAGTAAAGTCTTCTCCTGCAAATGCCGGTGTTGCAGGTTCATTTACTACAATATCTACCGTGTCGGAAACAGTTTGATTGCCAGAGGTGACGGTCCAGATAAACTGATTTACACCAATAGAAAGATTAGTTACTAAACTGTTTGCAACATCAGGTTCTTGAACTGTTCCACTACCGGAACTTACTGTCCATAATCCAGTTTGAGGAGGGAAAGTTGCATTTCCATCTAAGGTTGTTGTAAAGAAACAAATGTTTTGGTCTTCACCAGCATTGGCATCTAAAGGTTGCCCTTCTACCACAATAATAATAGTGTCGAGACCACAAATAACAGGTAAAGGGAAACCAGAATCACATACTGTTACAACGATTGTATCGCTTCCTGTGAAACCTTCATCTGGCGTGTAAACAAATGAACCATCAGGATTAATATCTATTGTCCCGTTAGTTGGTCCACTTACAGGAATTGTATCAACTGTTAGTGCTGTGCTATCCGCATCGAAATCATTGTCAAGAATATTTCCTACAACTTCTTCTCCTGCACTGGCGTATTCTTCACCAACTATAATAGGAGCATCATTTACAGGAAGAATTACTATAAAGATGGTGTCTTGGGCACATTCTGCAGGTAAAGGAATGCCATTATCACAAACTGTTACAATAATTGTATCGGTTCCGTAATAGTTTTCATTCGGCGTGTAAGTAAATGATCCATCTGAGAAAATGAATATTTCTCCATTCAATGGACCGAACAATGGAATTGTATCTACTGTAAGTTCTGTTCCATCTGGATCAGCATCTCCGTTTATGAAATTAGCTTCCAAAATATCATCTTCATTAATTTCGAAATTCTCACTAATTGTAACCGGAGGATCATTTAATGCATCATTCACAATTATAATAAGCGTATCAAAATCGCAAAGTTCAGGTAAAGGAAGTCCGCTATCACATATTTCTACTACTACAGTATCAGAACCTGAGAAGCCTTCATTTGGAGTATAAGTAAACGAACCATCAGGATTTATTACAATTGTACCATTTGTAGGTTCGGTAATAGGAATAACCTCTATTTGAAGCTCGGTGCTATCGGGGTCAAAATCGTTATCAAGGAAATTTCCAGTAATACTTGAATCCATGGAGGTAATAATGGTTTCATTTTCAATAACAGGAGCGTCGTTTACAGGGAGAATTACAATGTAAATGGTATCAAGCGCACATTCTGCAGGGAGAGGAATTCCATTATCACAAACATTTACAATTACTGTGTCATTTCCATAATTATTTTCATTAGGAATGTAGGTGAATGAACCATCGCTTCCAATAGTTATTTCACCATGAGCTGGGCCAGATGTGGCAACGGTGTCGTAAACGAGTGCTGTTCCATCTGGGTCAAAATCTCCATTTAGATAAGATGCGTCGAGTATGTCATCTTCATTGATTTCAAAGTTCTCACTTATAGTAACAGGAGGATCATTAATGGTATCGTTTACAAATATTACCAGTGTATCAAAGCCGCATATTTCTGGCAATGGAAATCCGCTATCACAAATTTCAACCACCACGGTATCGGTTCCTGCAAAACCTGCATTTGGCGTATACTCAAATGAGCCATCTGGATTTATTACGATTGTTCCATTATTGGGCTCTGTTACAGGAATTTCTTCAATAGTTATAGTAGTGCTATCTGGGTCAACATCATTGGTTAAAAAATTACCTGTAACAGGGTTGTCTACTGTAGTTGTAGCTGTTTCATTCTCAATAATTGGCGCATCATTTACTGGGTTTATAGTAATGATTAATGTATCGAATCCGCAAATTGGAGGAAGAGGAGTGCTGTTATCGCAAATGTTTACAATGATGGTATCGCTTCCATAGAAATTTTCATTTGGAGTATAAGTAAATGTTCCGTCAGCATTAATTACAACACTTCCATTTGTTGGAGGTGTTACTGGAATTGTATCAACGGTTAATGGAGTTCCGTCAGGGTCAATATCGCCGTTAGCCAATAAATCTCCAGTTAATACACTATCTTCATCAATGGTGATATTTTCATTCACCAAAACAGGAGGAATATTGCAGCGCTTTTCAATTGTTACTTGGTCAGTTGAATCTGGACACACCGCATTTTGGATATTCCATTGGAAAATATTTATTCCTTCTCCTAAGTCTGCTACTGCTGTATTTGCAAGAGAAGAATCAGCAAAAGTTCCTGCTCCGCTCACAACTGTCCAATAACCGCCTACGGTTGGAATTGCATCTAAAGTTGTAGTAGAATCGCAAAGCACTTGGTCAGAACCTGCGTTGGCAGTATCGCCTCGTGTAATGGTTATTAAATCATTTTGGTCAGGACAAGAACCATTGGTAACTCTCCACTCGAAAACGTTAGGGCCAATATTCAAGTTGTTTGCATTCGTATTTGCTGATGAAGTATCCGTAAGTATTGCGTTTCCAGCAATTATACTCCAACTTCCAATTCCTATAGAAGGAACAGTGGCGTTTAATGCGAAAGAGTTGGTACAGGTGCTATCATCATTGCCAGCAAAAGCTACAGATGGAGGTGTGTCTCTTGTTATCGTAACTTCATCGAACGATTCTGGACAAGCGCCATTTGCAGCAATTGTCCATCTGAAAACATTTGCTCCTAAACCTATTCCACTTACCAAATTAACAGGATCGTTCGCATTTGTAATTGTTCCGGTGCCACTAATTAAAGTCCAAGTTCCGGTGCCTGTTAATGCAACATTTCCATTTAGTGTTGCTGTATCAGCACAGATACTTCTATCAATTCCAGCATCTGCAATGGTAGCTTGATCCTGTCGAGTAACTAATACTACATCTTCGTTTACCGGGCAATTGCCGCTGCTAACTGTCCAACGGAATTCGTTAATTCCAATAGATAAATTACTAACTAAAGTTCCAGCATTGTTTGCATCAGTAAATGTTCCATTTCCATTTACTAGTGACCATGTTCCATTTCCAATAACAGGAACTGTTGCATTTAATGTTGCACTTGAATCGCAAACGGTTTGATCAAGTCCAGCAATTGCTGCTGAAGGTGAATTTACGCGTGTTATTGAAACGCTATCACTAATTACACATAAGCCGCTGGTTATGGTCCATTCGAAAACAGAGGTACCTACTGCAATTCCTGAAACAAAGCTCGTTGGACTTGAAACATCTGTAATTGTTCCTGTTCCACTAATTAAACTCCAGGCACCTGTTCCAATGTTTGGTAAAGCTGCTGAAAGACTTACTGTATCAGCACAAATTGTAGCATCAATTCCTGCGTTTGGAATAACAGGTAATTTATCAACAGTAATCTGAACTTCATCAAATACTACAGGACAACTTCCATTTGAAATAGTCCAACGCAATGTATTCACACCAGGGCTCAAGTTCGAAACATTTGCAGAAGGGTTCGTTCCATCAGAGAAAATTCCTGTTCCACTTTCTACCGTCCAAGCACCATTCCCAATAGCAGGCGTTTCAGCATTTAAAGTGAGAACTGTGCCACAAATAGAAGTGTCGTTACCTGCAATTGCGTTTGAAGGAGGTAAACTATTTATCACAGTAACCTCATCAAAAGTGGAAGGGCAATTCCCAGTTGTAACGGTAAATCTGAAAACATTTGTTCCCAAACCTAAACCAGAAACAGCTGTATTGAATAAGGTGTTATCCGCAAAAGTTCCTTGTCCGGAAATTACGGTCCAAACTCCAGCTCCAGGAAAAGCTTCTTCTCCTTGAAGCGTAACAGTATCGCTGTTACATCTTGATAAATCAGCTCCTGCATTTGCTTGAACTGGCAGAGAATCTCTCGTAATTACTACTTGGTCTGTTGATGGCGGGCAAGTTCCATTACCAATATTCCATTGTAAAACATTCACGCCAACACCTACAGAACTAATTAAAGTGGAAGGATTTCCAGGGTCGATAAATGTAGCGGAACCTGTTACAATTGTCCAGAAACCTGTTCCAAGAATTGGTTCATTGGCATTTAAAGAAACGGTATCAGAACAAATAGATTGGTCAACACCCGCATCAGCGGTAGTTGGAGCGACATCTACAAAAATGGTAACATCTGCAGAATCAGATGGACAAACACCATTGCTTACTTTCCAGCGGAAAACATTTGGGCCATTGCTTAAACTAGAAACATTGCTTTGAGCAGTATTGGGTGAGGCAACAATGCCTGAACCACTTACGACACTCCAAACTCCTGATCCGATTATTGGAGCAACTGCATTTAATTGAGCTGTATCAGCACAGATTGTTTGGTTTGTTCCAGCATTTGCGGGAGAAGGAATTTCATTTACTGTGATATTAATCTCATCTGTAGAAACGGGACAAACACCACTTGTAACGGTCCAGGTTAAAGTTGTAATTCCTATAGAAAGGTTGATAATACCAGAATTGTTATCTAAAGTATCTGCAATAGTTGCGCTTCCAGAAGTAACTGACCAAGTTCCTGTTCCAACGGCTGGCAGTGTTGCTGCAAGTAAAGCATTATCTGCACAAATTGTTTGGTCTGCACCTGCTTCGGCAGTTGAAGGCAAAGCATCTTGCGTAATAGAAACCTGATCGAATACTGTGCACGGCCCATTCACAATTGTCCATCGGAAAACATTTTCACCAATACCAAGATTTGTAATTGGAGAAGTTGGTGAATTAATGGAAGTGATATTTCCGGATCCACTAATTAATGTCCAGGTTCCTGTTCCAACATTTGCTGGTGTGGCGTTTAAAGTAGCAGAATTTGCGCAGATTTGCTGGTCAACTCCTGCATTTGGTATAATTGGATTTGCAGAAACATTTATCACTACAGTATCACTATTTGTTGGACAAGAGCCATTGCTCACCGTCCAGATAAGACTGTTTGCGCCTACAGAAAGTCCACTTATTTGGTCCAATGGGTTTGAAGCATCGGTAAATGTTGCTGTTCCACTATTTACTGTCCAAATACCAGTTCCAATTAAAGGTGTTGTCGCAGCCAATACAGTTGTTGTTCCGCAGAGACTTTGGTCAATGCCTGCAATTGCTGGGGAAGGTTCCGCACTTCTAGTAATGGTAACTTCCGCGAAAGCCGAACATGTTCCGTTTGTTACGGTCCATCTGAAAACATTTGCTCCAATTGGAATGGCTGTTACTGCAGAATTGAATGCATTTGCGTTTGATATTGTGCCACCACCAGAAATCAATATCCAAACTCCTGTTCCTACAGCTGGATTGTTTCCTTGCAAAGTAGTGGATGTGGCACAAATTTGCTGGTCGGTTCCAGCGCTAACATTCACCACTGGTTCATCAACACTTATGGTAACTTGGTCAGTTGTAGAAGGACAAACGCCATTGGTTATTGTAAATTCAAAAACATTGCTTCCTGTTGAAAGACTTGTAACATCTGTGTTTTCCTGAGCTGCATCAATAAAAGTTCCTGTTCCTGAAATGAGTGTCCAAGTTCCAGTTCCAACTGCTGGTGTTGCAGCGTTTAATGTTGCATTATCAGCACAAATTGTCTGATTTATTCCTGCATCAGCAATAGATGGAGGCGTATCTCGTGTAATGGAAACCTGGTCAATTGAAATCGGACAAACACCATTTGTGATTGTCCAGGTAAAAATATTTTCACCGAAACCTAAATTTGAAATTGTTGAATTTGGAAGTGCAGCATTAGCAATCGTTCCTGTACCTGTTACTAAAGCCCAGGCTCCAGTTCCAACTGTTGGGGTATTTCCTGAAAATGTGGCTGTTGCTAAGCAAATGGTTTGGTCGTTTCCTGCGATAGCCGTTGTTGGTACTTCATTTCTGGTTATTGTAACATCTGCAAAATTAGTAGGACAATTTCCGCTGCTGATGGTCCATCGGAAAACATTTGGACCAATAGCCAAATCACTTACTCCTGAATTATTGAGAGCTGCGTTTGATAATGTTGCTCCTCCGCTTACTACAGTCCAGGTTCCTGTTCCTGAAAGAGGTTGCACAGCATTTAGATTGCTATTTTCTGCACAAATGGTTTGGTCTGTTCCTGCATCAGCAATACTTGGGTCTGGGTTTCGGGTAATGGTTATCTGACTTGTTGAAGGAATGCAAGTTCCATTGCTAATGGTCCATTGAAAAACATTCGCGCCATTTCCTAAACCTGTTACAGTAGAATTTTCATCCGCCGGATTGGTAATTGTTCCTGAACCACTTACAAGCGTCCAGTTTCCAGTACCAATTAATGGAACATTTCCCTGCAAAGTTGCATTGTCAGCACAAATCTGCTGGTTGGTTCCCGCATTTGAAATAGTTGGTTGTTCAATACGAGTAATTGCGACAGTATCAGCCGAAATACAAACGCCACCATTTACAATTGACCATTCGAAAATACTTGTTCCAATACCAATTCCTGAAACATTACTGGTTGGTGAACTTGCATTTGAAATAGTTCCTGTGCCTGAAATTAAGGTCCAGGTTCCTGTTCCTACACTTGGCACATTACCTTGAAGTGTAGTGGTATCGGCACAAATTGTTTGGTCTTGTCCTGCTGAAGCGGCTGTAGGCTGAGGTGTTACTGTAATATTTACAGAAGAAGTTACGGTACATTGTGCATTGTCTTTTACGCTAATGCTATAATTCCCTGCGGATGTTGCTGTGATGCTATTTCCAGTTTGGGTGGTAAGGTTGGGTAATGTCCAAGTGTAAACAGCATTGCTTAAACCTATGGTACTTGTAGCATTTACTGTAAAAGTTGCATTTCCTCCC